>NZ_JYMS01000007.1:0-794363 GCF_000938285.1 Bradyrhizobium sp. LTSP857
GTCTCCCTCCGGCGAGGGCCGCCTTGTTGGATTAGTCCAATTGGTGCGTAACAGTCCTTATGGACAGCCATAAGCGCAGTACTCAGCTTGAACGGCTTGAGGTGGTCGAGACTGGTCGCCGGCGACGCTGGTCGGATGACGAAAAGCTGCGGATCGTGACCGAAAGCTTTCAAGCGCCGCGCGCGATATCGTCGACAGCAAGACGCCATGGCATATCACGTTCGTTGCTGATGACATGGCGGCGCTCGTTCGGTCCCGAGCCGATCAGCCCTCAAAGCGAGCAATCCGGCTTTGCGCGGGTCGTCCTTGCCGCTGAGGTCGAGCCGGCGGTTGCTGCCACAGCGACGAGCGGGCAGATGGTGATCGTCGTTGGCCGGGATCGTCGGGTGATTGTCGATGCGGGCGTCGATGCGGCCGCCCTGGCGCGGGTGCTGCAGGTTCTGGAGCGTCGATGATCCCAGTCTCTTCGAGCGCACGCATCTGGATTGCGACCGGCTACACTGACATGCGCAAGGGCATGCAGGGTTTGTCATTATTGGTGCAGGAAAGCCTTGGTCGCGATCCGTTCGCCGGAGATGTCTTCGTGTTCCGCGGACGCGGCGGTTCGCTGATCAAGGCCTTGTGGCACGATGGAATTGGATTGTCGCTCTACGCGAAGCGGTTGGACCGTGGCCGTTTTGTCTGGCCGGCGACGGTGGGCGGTGTGGTGGGGCTGAGCGCGGCGCAGATGAGTTATCTGCTGGAGGCGATCGACTGGCGCAATCCGCAGCACACGTGGCGGCCACAGAGCGCAGGATAGGCTCAAAAAAGTTCTGAGGTGCGGAAGAAAAGACGCCTCAAATCGCCTCTTTTGTGATTCCATCGGGGCCATGGGTGACGGCCTTGAATCGCTGCCAGACGACATCGAAACGCTGCAAGCGGCATTGATCGTTGCTCGGGCGGAGGCTGCGGCCGCCCGTGCCCGGCAGTCCGACGACCAGGCGTTGATCGCCCATCTGAAGCTGCAGATCGAGAAACTCAACCGCGACCGCCATGGTCCGCGCTCGGAGCGTACCGCGCGGCTATTGGATCAGCTTGAACTGACGCTGGAGGAGCTGGAGAGTTCGGCGACGGAGGACGAACTCGCCGCCGAAATGGCCGCGGCCAAAACCACGAAGGTGGCGTCGTTCACGCGCAAGCGGCCGTCACGCCAGCCGTTCCCGGAGCATCTACCTCGCGAGCGGGTGATCGTGCCGGGACCTGTGGCGTGCGCCTGCTGTGGCGGCGCGCGGCTGTCCAAGCTCGGCGAGGACATCACCGAGACGCTGGAGGTGATCCCGAAATCCTGGAAAGTGATCCAGCACGTCCGCGAGAAGTTTACTTGCCGTGATTGCGAGAAGATCAGCCAGGCTCCGGCGCCGTTCCATGTGCTTGCCCGCGGCTGGGCGGGGCCAAGCCTGCTGGCGATGGTGCTGTTCGAGAAGTTTGGTCAACATCAGCCGCTGAACCGGCAAGCGGAGCGCTATGCCAAGGAGGGCGTGCCGATCAGTCTGTCGACCCTGGCCGACCAGGTCGGCGGCTGCACCGCGGCGCTGGCACCTTTGTTCAAGCGCCTCGAGGCCTACGTACTGAGCGCCGAGCGATTGCACGGGGACGACACCACGGTTCCGGTCCTGGCCAAAGGCAAGACCGACACCGGCCGGATCTGGGTCTATGTGCGCGACGACAAGCCTTTTGGAGGGCAGGCCCCGCCGGGCGCGGTGTTCTATTACTCGCGCGATCGGGCCGGCGAGCATCCCCAGGCTCACTTGGCCAACTACAGCGGAATCTTCCAGGCCGATGCCTATGGCGGCTATGGCAGGCTTTACGAACCGGGCCGCAACGCAGGTCCGATCCTGGAAGCCGCGTGCTGGGTCCATGCCCGGCGGCCGTTCTTCGTGATGGCTGATCTGGCCGAGAATGCGCGTCGCAAGGCTCAGGGCAAGAGGCCGGCAGTGATCTCGCCGCTGGCGCTGGAAACAGTCCGCCGGATCGACGCCCTGTTCGAGATCGAGCGGACCATCAACGGTCAGAGCGCCGAAAGGCGCCAGGCAGTTCGCCGGGAACTCAGCGCGCCGCTCGTGGCCGATCTGGAAGCCTGGATGCGCACACAACGCGCCAAGCTCTCGCGCAGCAACGATGTCGCCAAGGCCATGGACTACATGCTCAAGCGCTGGAGCGCATTTACCCGCTTCCTCGATGACGGCCGCATCTGCCTGTCCAACAATGCGGCGGAGCGTGGCGTGCGCGGCATCGCTTTAGGTCGGAAGTCGTGGTTGTTCTGCGGCTCGGATCGCGGCGGCGAGCGGGCGGCGGTGATGTACAGCCTGATCGTCACCGCCAAGATGAACGACGTCGATCCGCAAGCCTGGCTCGCCGACGTTCTGGCGCGCATCGCCGAGCATCCCGTCCAAAGGCTCGACGAACTGCTGCCATGGAATTGGCGCTCTGCCATCCGGAACGTTGATCAAGCCGCCTGAGCCGAAAATGACCCGCGCGCGGTCTTCGCCGGATGCTTACCGCGGGCCTCCCACGTCTCCAGAATAAATAGAGTCATCGTATGCGCGGCGTGGACAGCGAGGCGTGCATGTCTGGCTTCAATTTTGTAAGTTTTATTCCCATGACCGTGCGCTGAACCCTCATGGGTACGTAGAGCGCCCACCCCAGCCGCGATACTAAATAGAACTGACAAGATCTGCTTGAGATCATCGTCAGCCATCTGGCCTGGAGAAAGGCCAAGGTTCTTGGCGACCTCGGTCCACAGCGGCGCAATGGTCTGCTTGTTGGGAAGTGGAATCTTTTCCGTTTCGAGGTAGTGTTTACAGACGGCCTCGACGATCGCGCAGGCTGCTGTGACGGCAGCGCCAGGGTCTAAGCCTATCGAGTTGTAGGCCCGTTGGTATTCGAGGTCTACCGCAGCCAGGCCGCCTGCCTTGAGCCGTTCGCCCAAGGACTTAGACGGGCCTTTTAGATGCGCTCCGATGATATAGCCGCCGCGCTGATAGCCTAACTGCTCCTTTTCGAGGACCGTTTTGATCCTCTCCCGGGCATCCCCATCTTTCGCATACTGCTCCAACCGCCAGGGCGTCGGCTCGGCATCCATCACCTCCGCAATCAACGCACCAAATAGACCAAGCGGATCAGTACATTCTGCATTTGCGCGCCGCAACCAAGAGAGGCATTTCTGGGTCTTGTTTCCTTCGGGCGGATCCCCGGGAAACCCCGCCTGCATAAACAGAGCATTGAGTTCAGCGTGGGTATAGTGTGTGTCCAGAATCGGCGCTGTCGTGCCTATCAGCGCTGGCGGAATTTGAGTCATTTTCAATTCCATGCCCTAGCGGGCGGCAGGGATTTCAATGGACGCAAGGTCATTTTTCAAGGCAATCCGGAAAAATCCGGCGCAGTATTTCATCATACACTACTCGTCGGAAATGCTGTTCGATGAAAACCTTGAAGGCCATTCTCCCCGGATCACGTCAATCGTGGTCATGCACTACCCTACCGCGCAGACCCAGAGCTTCGCTTTTCACTTGTCAGCCGACCTTCTGAATATCCGAAAGGACGATATTGACGCCAATCTCGACGAGATCGAGATGGACCTACTTTCGAGGTTTTACAAGTTCGCACGTGACCGCCGCCTAATGAACTGGATACATTGGAATATGCGAGGCCAACTGTTCGGCTTTGAACACCTTGAGCACCGATATCGAAAGCTAACCGGCCTGGACGCCCCAAACATCCCTGTTGAGGTCAGGCTGAATTTGAATGATATCCTGCGGGAGCGCTACGGCCGAAACTACGCGCCTCACAAGCAACTTCAAAACCTCATGTTGCTGCAGGGCGACATGCCAAAGGGCTTCCTCGAAGGAAAGGAAGAGGCCGAGTGCTTCAGCCGGCGTGAATTCATTCGGATGAATGAATCGACCAACACGAAGGTTCACTTTTTCCGTCACGTGATAGACCTCGCACTCCGCGGCAAACTCAAAACCGCAGGTCGGTCTCTCGCAAACCGCATCGACAAGCTCCTCGAAAGTCGCACCTCGCGTGTTTTGGCCTTTACCGGCACAGCTTTCGGCTTGCTGAGCTGGATCGGCTGGTTGGTCCTGCTCGCCAGACGAGCCGGGCATTCCTAATGCTTACAGTTACGGTGACTGTCATGGACCGTCACCGTAGTGGTGCGCCGCCCACTAGAGGTGAGCCAAGCGCGTAGCTACGGCGATAAGCTCGCCTATGAACAGAAACACCGATGCGAAGAAAAAGACGACATACGTCACGAAGAGCGACTTCGTCTCGCTCTTCGTGGTGCCCCGCGCGCTTTTGACCTTGAGTGAGCGGAGGACAGTGACTAACCCGAAAGAAAGTCCTCCTAGCAACTGGCCATATGCTGACAGCTCGATCAGAGCCCAATGCCGGTAAACAGCGGGGTCGAGGGATAGTCGCGAAGAGCCGCCAGACATCCGACCAAAACGGCACCGTGGGCCGTGATGAGATACCCGACCAACTTGCCCTGCGCGTCCCAGTGGTCGCGAACGTAAGCCGCTTCCTTTTCCTGATTCTCAGTCGCCATTGCCTCCCCCAGAGGCACAATCTTTACGTGAAATGTTGGCGATATGCCACAAGCTGACAACAGCGCGACGGTAGGAATGTATAAGATTCATTCACCGCCGCTCTGCGGCTTCGGTCCACCCTTGGCTGGCTTACTTCAATCGGCCTTTCCTCCCTCACGCGCACGTGCACCCGCCCCCTGCCCCTTGTCGCATTTTGCTGCTATTCATCGCCCCCGCCCGAAACCAAAAACCCTCCATCCATTCAAGGGAGCAACAACCATGCGATACCTCCACACCATGCTGCGCGTGCGCAATCTCGATGTCGCGCTGAAGTTTTATCAGGATGCGCTGGGACTGAAGGAGGTGCGGCGGATCGAGAACGACAAGGGGCGTTTTACGCTCGTCTTCCTGTGCTCGGCCGACGATCTCGACGCGCTGAAGAAGCAGCCGCAGACGCGCGGCGCGCCGCTGGTCGAGCTCACCTACAATTGGGACGAGGAGAAGTATGGCGAGGACCGCTTCTTCGGCCATCTCGCCTATGAGGTCGACGACATCTACGCCACCTGCGCGCAGCTGATGAAGGCGGGCGTCACCATCAACCGGCCGCCGCGCGACGGCAGCATGGCCTTCGTCCGCTCGCCCGATCTGCACTCGATCGAGCTGCTCCAGAAGGGCGAGCCGAAGGCGCCGGCCGAGCCGTGGTCGTCGATGCCGAATACCGGCCACTGGTAAGGGCTTTTCCGTAGGAACAAAGCCCTCGCCGCGCGCGTTCACTCCTCGACAATGCGATTAGAGGAGGACGCAAATGGGACGAGGTCTTTTGTTGTGGATGGTCGGCGTGCCGATCCCGGTGATCATTCTGCTGTGGCTGTTCTTCGGCCACTGATCGCCTGACCTGCGCTTGCAATGAAAGCTCCGCCTCAGGCGGAGCTTTTTGCATGCAGGCGGAGCTTTTTGCATGAGAGGCTGGCGGCAATCGCGGTCGCCGCTCTCGCAAAATTCCGCTATCACCCGCGCACGGTGGCCTTGTCGCCCGGCTGGAGCGAAGCGTAATCCGGGACCGGCCGCCGCAGCCGAAGCACCCCGGATTGCGCTTCGCTCCATCCGGGCTACGACACCGAAAAACGCGCGGGAGGATTTTATGCCGGACACACAGCTGACGATCTGGGGCCGCGCCAACTCGGTCAACGTGCAGAAGGTGCTGTGGTGCCTCACCGAGCTTGGCCTCTCCTATGAGCGCATCGACGCCGGCATGAGTTACGGCAAGACCCGCGAGGCCGACTATCTCGCGATGAACCCCAATGCGCGGATCCCCACCTTGGTCGAGGGCGACTTCGTGCTGTGGGAGTCCAACTCCATCATGCGCTATCTCTGCCTCGCGCATGGGCGCGGCACGCCGATCTATCCGGAGGCAGTGAGGCTGCGCGCCGGCGTCGACCGCTGGCTCGACTGGACGCTGTCGATGGTGCAGCCGGTCGACCGCCCGGTGTTTTGGGGCATCGTGCGCACGGCACCCGCCGAGCGCGATATGATCCAGGTGCAGAAGGATGCCGATGCCGCCGCCGAGGTCTGGGCGGTCGCCGATCGGCTGCTGAGCTCGCGCCGCTACATGGAGGGCGACCAGTTCACGCTCGCCGATATTGCGATCGGCGCCTATGCGCGGCGCTGGCTCGGCGTCGAGGGCATCACCCGGCCGGCGCAGCCGCATTTGACGCGCTGGCTCGCCGAGCTCGGCAAGCGTCCCGGATTTGCACAGTTTGTCGCACCGCCGATGTCGTGAGCGGTGGCGCGGCCTAAGCTGCGCTGGGATCGGGATGATTAGCTTCAACCGCGCAAGCATCACGCGTCACGGCCGCACTTGACGGCTACTGTGCATGGGGTTGTTTTCGACTTTTTTTGTCTTGTTGGACCAGCGCCGGCACCACAATGCCGAATTGATCGCGTCGCCGATCGCATGTTACTGATCAATTCCGCATTGTTCGGATTGATGTCATGCAGGCAGGCGATTTCAGCGCGACGCTGCAAAATTTGTTCGAGAAGGGTGTGCGCTACGGGTCCGTCATCGACCTCGGCTGCGCCGATGGGCATTTCGTGCTCAACCATCTCGCCTGCCTCAGCGGTGCAGTGCCGCTGAACGTCGACGCCAACCGGATCTATGAGGCCTCCCTCAAGGCGATCAAGGAAGCGCTTGGCGGCCACTATCGCATCTGCGCCGTCACCGACCATGAAGGCGAGATCGAGATCACGGAGTCGGTGCATCCCTACTGGTCATCGGTCCGGCCTGCGGGCGACATCTACTGGTCGCGGGTCAACGACCTGACCAAGAGCAAGGTCAAGGTGCCGGCGACGAGGCTTGATACGTTGGTCGAGGAATTGTCGCTCAAGCCGCCGTTCCTGCTCAAGCTCGACGTGCAGGGCGCGATCCTCGAGCAGAACAAGAAGATCCTCAACCGGCTGGCTTTCGGGCAGAGCAAGGTCGGCCGCAACGATCCCTGTCCCTGCGGGTCAGGGCAGAAATTCAAGCATTGTTGCGGCAGCTACTGATAAGGTGGCGCTCCCTAGCGGAATCGAACCGCTCTCTCCACCGTGAAAGGGTGGCGTCCTAACCGATAGACGAAGGGAGCTAACGCAAGGCCCCGCCGCTTTTCGCGGCACGACCGCCGGCCGCACGAGTCGTGCCGGGCGGCCACGGCGGGCAAACGTATAGTGGCCTTTGGGCCGGTCGGCAAGCCGTTCGGATCGGTCTTTTCGCTCCCCGGTGGACAGCCGCCCCGGGATCATTCGGGAGCCGATTTCAACCGTTTCTTAGGGTTCCCTGAGATAGCGCTGGAGCGGGAGATTTTAAGCCAATGCCACAGCCCAAGAAGCGCGCAGCCCGCAAACTGCTGTCGCGGCATGCCTGGATCACCCTCGAGGGTGGATTCGCGGCGCGGCATTGCCTGGTCCAGGATATCTCGAGCACGGGCGCGAAGATCACGACGGACGAGGATGCGACCCAGCTTCCCGGCGTGATCCGGATGGCCTTCTCGCGGGATGCGCGGACCGGGCGGAGCTGCCAGGTGATCTGGCGCCGCGGTAAATCGGCCGGCATCAAGTTCCTCTGAGGCGGCCCCGGATGGCGCCTGACGCGGGTCCGGGCTACAAAGCGCGGATGCGCGCCACCGTCCTCCTTCTCGTCTCCATCGCAGCGACAACCGCGGCAACGGCCGAGACCTTGCGCCTGCCTCCCGCCGAGCCGCCGCAGGGCGGCAAGACGCTGCCGTTGAAGGGCACCTCCGGGTCCGCGAAGGCCAACTCCTGCGCCTCCTATGGCCGCGGCTTCTCCTGGGTCGAGGCGACCGGGACCTGCGTGAAGATCGGCGGCTCGATCAGCGTCGACGCCGCGGTCCGGCGCTAGCCTCTCATGCCACCGGATCTGCTGCGGCTCGATCTCGTCGTCCCGGTGCTGATGTATTGCGCACTGCTGTGGTGGGTCGGGCGCGGCCTGAGCTGGACGGCGCGGCTTGCGACGGCCGCGGTCACGCTCGTGCTGATCATCTGCGTGCTGCTGGTCGAGCGCGGCTGGCGCTAGGCCCCCAAGACGGCGCTGTCGAATTCTTCAGGTCGTCGTCAAAACCTCACGTCGCCGATCGCGCCATTTTTTGCCGATCGCGATGAACGGCCTTTCGATGAACCGCCAGGACATCCACGCCATCGGCGTGGTCAACAGCACGCCGAGAACAATGCTCAACAGGATCGACAGCATGGGCCAGCCGTCGATGGTGCAGATGCGGACCGCAATGCTCAAGCCGATCATGTGGAGGAGATAGAAGCTGTAGGATATCCGGCCGTAGAAGCTGATCACCGGCTGATCCAGGAAACGGAAGCCGCGCTGCGGCGCTCCAAACGCGATCAGCGCGACGAGCAGACCGGATGAACACGCTTCGAGCAAGATGATCGGAGCGGTTTGCTTTTGCAGACCGCAATAGAGGAACACTGCGCAGGCTACGGCGGCCACCATTATCTGCCGGCGGCCGATGGCTTCCACGAGGCCGCGTCCCGAGAAGTGAAGCGCCACGCCAAGCACGAAGGCATGAAGTGGCGCAAGGTTGGCGTAGCCTCCAAGCAAATGCGCATATGGACCGACAAACGAAAGTCCGAACAGAATAACGATCAACGGGATCAGCGAGCGCGGGCCAAATTGCCGGCCGGCCAGAAAGCTCAGAATGATGACCGGCGTCGCGAAACACTCCACAGTCATCGACCACATCGGCCCGTTGATGTCATGTTTGATCATCAGGGCGTTCAATGCGACGTTGAGTGGCGAAAAATCCGGCTCGAAGCCGAGATGAAAGCCGAACCCCTCATAGAGCACGGTCAACAGCAACACAGTCGCAATCGCTGCTGGAAACAGCCGGAAAAGCCGGTGGCGCAGGAATGCGACGATGTTGTCGTTCCGGTCCAGCGACCGCGCCAGCACGAAGCCGCTCAACACGAAGAAGAGCACCACCGGCGCCATGCCCGTGACGTATGTGTCCGTGAACTGCCCGAATGCGTGATAGCCGACCACAGAGACCGCGGCGAGGCCACGCAATGACTCAAGTTTCGGCAGGAATTCGAGTTTCTGAACCACGGTCGTCCTGATCTCCAAAAATTGGATAGAGGCTTTGGGCCCGCAAGTAAATTCTGCATCCTCGCGAAGCGGGATGCGGAGGGAGGCCGGGTCTCCCCGCAAAATCCACCGCCCCGGCATGAACCTCCCTCACCCTCGCCTCCGACAAACGTCCGAAGGGGAACCGCGACGCGCGGGACCTAGAGGCCGTGGCTGGCGCGACGGCGTCACGGATGTTGAAAGACGACAGCCCCATGGAGCAGCGGGAATCCACCTCGGACGGCCAGTCCGGCGCCCCACCGACCATGCCGGTGGCGCCGCCCTGGCTGCGCCACACGACACACCATCCGCCGGAACGACGCGCCAGGATGCTGGATCACATGGCACGCGCCCGATCCGCGCCGCAGCCCCAGGCCGCGACATCGTCGGTCGCCGCGGAACCGTCAGACAAAGGCGCCAAGGAATATGTGGCCCACTTCATCGCCCGCATGATCCTGTTCGGACTCATCGGGCTCGTCTTCCAATCGCGCTTCCCGCTCTATCTCGGCGCCTTTTTCTTCCTCACCGACGGCGCGTTCGTCGAATGGGTGCTGCGCAAGGCAGGCATCCGGTTCGAGCCAGACGCGATCGGCCCCGATCTCGTCAGATGCTTCGTATCCTGGTTCGGATGGGGAACGCTGCTCGCGTCCTGGAAAGCCTCCGCGCCGGTCTGGCTGATGCCATGGATGCCCCCGAACGGGTCGTGGTCCTTCATCGGCGCTACCGCCCTCATGCTCGCCAGCGTCGAAGCCATCGCGTCCGTGATCATGCGGCGCGTTCTGCCGTGGTTCGGGCTGAGGATCAGGCCGGACAGCCTGGTATGGACACCGATCCAGCTCCTCGTCGGCCTTGGCCTCCTCGCTCCCCTGATCCTCTTCGACTATTCGACGTCCACCATCACGCGATGGCTCGCGGGTCTTTGAGCGATCGTTCAGCGCACCCAACCAATGCGCTGTCAGGTCTCCGTAAGCCGCTACCGCTAGCCTCGAACGAACCGATTCTCGAAAGTCCGGCCTGGCCGAAAAGCGCAGGGTGCCGGCATGCGCGGTGACAAATGAGCCGTTTGGAGCCGCAGCAGTTGCGACAGATCGCGATCGTGTCGCGCGCGCTGGCACGACAGGACGGCATCGACTACGGCCAGACCTCCAGGCGTGAACGCCATCAGTACCGCCGCGAAGCGGTCATCACGCTGCTCGGCAACTGGACGCTCGACGACATCCGCCGCGCTGACGGCGTCATCGACAATTGCAGGGACGGCTAAGCGACGAGCCGTCGCTTGCAGTGATGCGACCAGAGAGCGTGCATCTCGCGAAGGCACCTGCCTCAGGTTACTATCGATCATCGCATTTACCGGAAATTTACCCCTGCTCCTGAATGCGGGTGTCATTTGCTTAGAATTTGATCGCTACCGTGGAATTGCGGAAACAATCCAAAACACGATCGGCGCTCATGTCCGTCTCCGAATTCCTCAGGCAGCGTGCAGTGGACGTCACGGTGAGCGGCAGCTATTCGCTGCATCGCTGGTACGATTGCGAGGGCAAGCTCCGCACCTTCGCCTGCCGGACCAAGCGCGTCTCGCCGTTCCGCATGATCGTGGACGTGCCGGTCGTCGGCAAGGTCGGCGAACGCGTGACCTCCTATTTTCAGGACTTTGGCGAGTTCGAGTGCACGATCAGCGCGACGCTGAAATCGGGCTTCCTGATGGAGCTCGACATGACCCGTGCGCGCCGCGCCTGGATGTCGGAAAAGCTGACCTGGCTCGAGAAAAAGCAGAAGGACGCCAGCATCGAAGATCTCCGCCGCGACGCGCGGTTCGTGCCGCAGGCCTCGCATACGTTCCTAACGCTCGCCGACGGCGGCAGCCACCCCTGCTTCATCATTGACGTCTCCACGGCCGGGGTCGCGATATCCTGCGAATACGACCCTCCGATCGGAACGCCGCTCGCGGTCGGCGCCTGCGTCGGGCGCGTCATCCGGAAATTTGCCAACGGCTTTGCGGTCAAATTTGCCGAAAAGCTGCAGCGGGACGACCTCGTCCGCCTGATCGTGCGCTCGGCGGTGCCGCAACCGGCCTGAGGCCGCCTTGCCTCCGCATCGCTGCCCTATCGCGGCCCCATTGCGGGATCAGCTTTTTAAGGTCTGCGCCTTGTGCCAGACTTCATTTGCAGACTTGCGATCGGGGGACCGAATGGCAGTCGATAAGATCAGAGTCGATAAGATTACTTGGGACAGGGTCGGCCGGGTCACCGAGCCCGGACGCTACATGTACACGTTCGGCTGGCTCACCATCACCGCCGGCGACCTCGCGATCTGGCAGCAATACCCGCAGGCGGCGTTCACGTTACTCGGGCAGCATGCTGTGCCGAATGACGCGGCCGCAGGCGAGGAATTCCATCTCGGCGCCTTCGACGTCGCGCCCGATGCCCGGCCGCCCTTCACGACCCATTGAGAGCTATATCCCGCGGGCCGGCGGCCGGGCCGATTCGAGCCGCAGCAACCAGCGTCTCGCGTAAGAAGCGATTGCGCCAAGCGCAGAACAGCGCGGGAACGCGTGGCACGCCGGTTGCTTGATCAGCGGCATGACCCATCTCGCCGCTGCCGACCAAACCTTCCTGTTGCTGGTGATCGCCTTCTGCCTGGGCTCATGCCTGATCCGCGCCTTCTGGGAGCTGGAACAGGCCCGCGCCCGGCGTCGCGCGCCAACGCCCCGCCGGCGGACAACGATGCGTGACTAGGCCAATGCGCGGGCCCGCGCGTTGTCGGGGCATCGGCAACTCCGCCTCTGGACTTGCGGCAAGGACACGTGCATCGTGAATCGAAGAAACCTTCATATTCCTTTGATCTAACTCACCAATCGCGACCTGCTATGGGCACGCGGTTGTTGCCGTTGATATCGAACAGGTTCATTCATGCGGTTGATTACGCTCATACTTCTGACCTCGGCGATGAGCGGAGCCGCGTTGGCCCAGACCCCGGAATGCCGGACGATTGCCGAGCCCGCGACGCGGCTCGCCTGCTATGACAAGGCGACCCCGCCCCTTGCCGCCGCAACGGCACCGAAACGGGCCGCTACGGCGAAGTCGCAGACCGACCCCGAGAAGTCCGTGGGATCGCAGAGTGCCGAGGATGCGCTGGTCACCGCGCGGATGAACGGAATCTGTCGCGGTTGTTAAGCGACGCGACAGCAAGCGCATGACACATGGTCGCATTGGTTGAAGTGGATAAGCTGGCCAAGGAAACCTATTTTCGACGCCGATGTACCTGATTGAAGCGTTACCCACCGTCATCGGAACGGCCGCCATCGCCCCGGCGCTGCTGATGCTGTGGCTTGTCATCGCCGCCGAGGAACGCCCGGGCCCGCCGACCCAGGTCTGGACCGCGTTCCTGCTCGGCGCGGCCAGCATTTCGCTGCTGGGTCTCGCCCGCGCTCCTTTCGCCAGGATGGTTGCCGCGCCCGACAATCCGTGGGCGGAGCTCGCCATGCATTCGATCTTCGGGGTCGCGCTGCCCGAGGAAGCCGTGAAGGTGATCGCTATCGTCCTGGTCTCCTCGACCAAGCGGCGGACCTTCGCCAATCCGATGGACACGGTGGTCTATGGCGCCGCTGTCGGCCTTGGCTTCGCGGCCTACGAGAACCTCGCTTACCTGGTGCAGCATGCCGAGATGTGGCGGTCGCTCGCGGCCCTGCGCAGCGTGCTCACCGTGCCGTTCCACGGCGCACTCGGCATCATCGCCGGCGCTTATCTCACGATCGCACGTGCCGGCACGGCGCTGGGTGCGAACCGCCATCACCGCGACTGGGCCCGTCTCTCCAGCCGGCTGCTGATGTTGGCGGGCCCGCTCGCCCTGCATTCGGCCTTCGACTTCCCGCTGCTCACGCTTCAGCGCATGCCGGATCTCGATCCCAGCTTGCGGATGTGGCTGGGCGCCGCCAGCCTCCTGATCGGCTTCAGCTCAATCGCCTTCGCCATCCGGCTGGTGCGGCGCGTCGCGCGCCATCATGCGCCGCGGACCGACATCGCGCGGGAGCGGCTCAGCCAGTTGCGCCGGATGTGGGCGCTGCTGCTGGCCGGCGGCGGCGTCGGCTTCCTCGGTCTCGCCTTCGTGCTGACCTCGATCCATCACTGGCTCATCAATCCCGAGCGCAATTTGACGCTGGCGCTGATCCCGATCGGCCTCACCTCGATCCTGCTCGGCATCGCGCTTCTGATCGTCACAACCGCGATCTACGTTCTCGGTCGCAACCGCATCCGCACCAGCGGGGAAGGTTTTTCGTCAGCGCACGGTGGCGGTTGAGCCGCGGGATGGTAAGCGCGGTGCGCGCATACTAGATTGAGCCGCATCCGCTTCCCGCGACGTGAGAGGCCACCATGACATCGCCCGAGGATTTTACACGGCTGCAATCCGCCATGAGCCAGACGGTGAAGGCGCATTGGAAGGCCTTTCTGTTCGAAGGCATTCTGCTCGCCGTTCTCGGCATTGCCGCGCTGATCCTGCCGCCGCTCGCGAGCCTTGCGATCACGATCTTCCTCGGCTGGATGTTTCTGATCAGCGGCATCGGCGGACTGATCGTGACCTATTGGGCGCGCAGCACGCCAGGTTTCTGGTGGTCGCTGATTTCGGCTGCGCTGGCCGTGTTTGCCGGCATGCTGCTGCTGGCGCGGCCGATGCAGGCCGTGCTGACGCTGACCATCGTGCTCGGCGCCTATTTCCTCGCCGAGGGCGTCGCCACCATCATGTATGCGCTGGAGCACCGCCGCGAGCTCAGCGGCCGCTGGTCGTGGCTGCTGATCTCGGGCCTTGTCGACATCGCGATCTCGTTCATGGTGATCACCGGACTGCCGAGCACGGCGGAATGGGCCATCGGCGTCCTCGTCGGCATCAACCTTTTGTTCGGCGGCGCCACCCTGATCGGCATGGCCTTGGCGGCACGCAACAGCAACAGTTGAGGCGCCTCGCCGCGCCCAGTGCTGTTTTGGGGGGTGACAACCCGCCAATGGGACGCTATATGACGCTGCATGATCACCGTCGCCACCAGCTATTGGTACTTTAGCTACGACAGCTCGCTGGCGGCAGGAGGATCGCGCTCAATCTGACACATTGCAGCAAACGTCCGAACAGCCGCCAGACCTGGCGGCTTTTTTATTGGCCGGCAGGTTCTCAACAAACAGGAGCCCGCCGTGCTGAGCACGACCGACGATCTTCGTATCCGCGAACTGAAAGAGCTGAACACACCTGAAGAGGTGATGCGGGAGGTCCCGCGCACGCTCACCGCAACGCGTGTGGTGATGGCGTCGCGCAACGCCATCCATGCCATCCTCAATGGCCAGGACGACCGGCTTCTGGTCGTGGTCGGCCCGTGCTCGGTGCATGACCCCAAGGCCGCGCTTGAGTATGCCGAGCGCCTCGCCGGCTTGCGCGAAGACCTCGCTGACCAGCTTGAGATCGTGATGCGGGTCTATTTCGAGAAGCCGCGCACCACCGTCGGCTGGAAGGGCCTGATCAACGATCCCGATCTCGACGGCAGCTTCGACATCAACAAGGGCCTGCGCCTCGCGCGCAACGTGCTGTCGGCCATCAACAATCTCGGCCTGCCCGCCGGGGCAGAATTTCTCGACATGACGACGCCGCAATACATCGCCGACCTCGTGTCCTGGGCGGCGATCGGTGCGCGCACGACTGAGAGCCAGATCCATCGCGAGCTGGCCTCCGGGCTGTCCTGCCCGGTCGGCTTCAAGAACGGCACCGATGGCAATGTGCGCATTGCAGCGGACGCCGTGAAGTCCGCCTCGCATCCGCACCATTTCATGGCAGTGACCAAGCGCGGCCGCTCGGCGATCGCCTCGACCGCGGGCAATGAGGACTGCCACATCATCCTGCGTGGCGGCAGCAGGCCGAACTACGACGCGGCAAGCGTCGCGGCGGCCTGCAACGAGCTGGCGAAATCCGGCGTCGCGCCGCTTGTGATGGTGGATGCAAGCCACGCCAATTCGAGCAAGAAGCCGGAGAACCAGCCGCTGGTCACGGCCGACATCGCCAGCCAGATTTCAGGCGGCGAGGACCGCATCATGGGCGTGATGATCGAGAGCAATCTCGTCGCCGGCAGGCAAGACGTGGTGCCGGGCAAGCCGTTGACCTACGGCCAGAGCATCACCGACGGCTGCATCGACTGGGCGACCACGGCAACGGTACTCGAGCAGCTCGCCGACGCCGTCGAGATCCGGCGCAACGCCAAGCGCGCCGGGCTGCGCGAGCGCTCCGCCTAGATCGGCGAACGCGGGCGGGGCGATGCTGTTCGCGCCCTGCCCGCCACCGTGGTTAGCAGCCGCGGCAAATGCTCTTGATCTTCTTGTCGAGCGCCGCGTCTTCCTTGTTTACGGGATTGTTCGGGTCGCTCAAATTCTTCTCGCTCGGCACGTCACCGGCCCGCGGCTGGCGATGGCCGACCGGCGCCGGCGGCAATGAGCCGGACGAGGCTCCGCCGGATGTCGATCCCTTGGTGCCGGTCTGCGCGACTGCCGCGCCGCCGAGCAAGACCACGAGCGACACAGCCACGACGATCTTCTTCATGTCCTTCCTCCACTCCTCAAACCGCCGTCCTCTTCGTCACCGCTCAGGTCTCGGGCGGATAGAGATGAACGTCGCCGCAATAATCCACGATACGATAGCGCGTTTCCGAGTCCGCATCACCCGCATCTGCTGCGGTATTTTGCACCGCCAACACATAATTCGGCCCGACCGGCGACTTGCCGGCGCCGCCGGGAATATCGATGACATAGTCAGGCTGACATAGTCCTGACACCCGTCCGCGCAACTGTCGCATCAATTCCTGCCCTGCCGCGAGCGTGGTGCGCAAATGCGCCGTGCCAGGCGCGAGATCGCCGTGATGCAAATAGTAGGGCTTGATCCGGCATTCGACGAAAGCTCGCATCAAATCCGACAGAGCCGTGACGTCGTCATTGACGCCGCGCAAAAGCACGGACTGGCTCACCATAGGAATTCCGGCATCGACCAGCCGCGCGCAGGCAGCGCGCGCTGGCCCGGTCAGCTCGCGCGCATGGTTGGCATGCAGCGCGACCCAGGTGGTCGCGCCCTCGACCTTCAGCGCCGCGACCATCTCGTCGCTGATACGAGCAGGGTCCGCCACGGGCACGCGGGTGTGAAGGCGGATGATCTTGACGTGATCGATGGCTGCGAGATCAGCCATGATCTCGCTCATGCGCCGCGGCGACAGCATCAGCGGATCGCCGCCGGTCAGGATCACTTCCCAGATCTCGCTATGCGTGCGGATATAGTCGATCGCCGCGCGATACGCGCTGTCAGACAGCGCGTTCTCCTTGCCGGGACCGACCATCTCGCGACGGAAGCAGAAGCGGCAATAGACCGCGCAGACGTGAACGAGCTTGAACAGCACGCGATCGGGATAGCGATGCACGATGCCCGGCACCGGCGAGTGCGAGTGATCGCCGATCGGATCGGCATTCTCGCCCGGCTGCACTTCCAGCTCCGCGGCGGTCGGAACAAATTGGCGGGCGATGGGATCATCGGGATCGGATGTGTCGATCAGCTCGACCAACGCCGGCGTGATCGCGACCGCATAGCGCGCGGCAACGCGTTCCAGCGCCGGCAGCGCTTCGATGGGTGCAAAATGCTCGGCCACGAGCTCGGCCGGCTCGCGCAATGTGCGTGCAAGGTTGGTCTTCGTCATGTCTCGCTTAACGTTTCATCTACAGGCGGCGTCCACACCACCTGATCAATTCGTGTTGCGCCGCTCGCCAGCATGACCAGCCGGTCGAAGCCGAGCGCGACGCCGCTCGCCTCCGGCATTGCGGCGACCGCGGCCAGGAAATCCTCGTCCAGCGGATAGGCCTCACCGTAGCGGCGCTGCTTCTCCGCCATCGACTCCATGAAGCGCCGCCGTTGCTCTTCGGCGTCGGTCAATTCGCCAAAGCCGTTAGCAAGCTCGACGCCGCAGGCATAGACCTCGAAACGCTCCGCGACTCGCGGATCGTCCGCCTTTGCACGCGCCAGCGCCGCCTCTGGAGATGGGTATTCGAACAGAATGGTCAAACGGCCCTGCCCCAGATGCGGCTCGACATGCTCGACCAGAACCTTGCTGAAGATGTCCGACCAATTGTCGTCCTCGGCCACGCGGACCTTGCCGGCGGCGGCCCGGGCGAGCGCCGCACGGTCGCCCTCGCTGCCCGAAATGGTGGCAAGCAGGTCGATTCCGGCGTACCGCTCGAAGGCGCCGGCGACGGTGAGCAGCTCCGGCTCGGCAAAGGGATCAGCGGTCCGGCCGCGGAAGGAAAAGGTTCCGATCCCGGTCACTTGGGCCGCCCGGGCGATCACGACGACGCAATCGGCCATGATGGCGTCGTAGGGCGCGCTGGCCCGGTACCATTCCAGCATGGTGAATTCGGGCAGATGCAGGTCGCCCCGCTCGCGGTCGCGGAACACCCGGGCGAACTCGAAGATTCGGGGCTCACCGGCCGCCAGCAGCTTCTTGCAGGCGAATTCCGGGGAGGTCCGCAGGTAGCGCCTGGCACTACTGCCGTCGGGCCGCATGATCAGGGTACGCGGGGCATGCAGATGGGTCTCGTTGCCCGGGGAGACCTGGAGAACGGAGGTTTCGACCTCGGCGAAGCCCTGTTCGGCGAAAAAACCCCGTAGAGCCCCGGTGATGGCCCCTCTTGCCTGGAGGAACGGTCGCCGGTCGAGGTGCCGCGAGGGGGACCAGAATGGCGAAATCAGCTTGTCCCCAGCCATCAGGCAACCGCCCCGCAGGCCAGCAAAATGCTGGCATTCAACGACAAAATGCGTATGTTGCGGCCCGAAACGGGCGCCGAGGTCTGATTTGAGGCCCCAGGTCCCCCATCAATTCGACCACGTCCTGGCCGGTGCCGGGCCAAGCAAGCAGGAAATTTCGCTTTGAGAGTCATCGCCAGTTCTATTCGCAAGGGCAACGTGATCGAGCAAGACGGCAAGCTATATGTCGTCGTGACCGCTGAAAACATCCATCCCGGCAAGGGCACCCCGGTCAGCCAGATCGAAATGCGCCGAATCTCGGACGGGGTAAAGATCTCCGAGCGCTACAAGACCACCGACCAGGTCGAGAAGGCCACGATCGAAGAGCGCAACTTCACCTTCCTGTATGAAGATGGTGACGGCTACCACTTCATGAACCCGGAAACCTATGATCAGGTCCAGGTCTCCAAGGACGTCATCGGCGACTCGGCCGCCTATCTCCAGGAGAGTATGACGGTCAAGCTGTCGACGCACGACGTCAACGTGGTGTCGATCGCGTTGCCACAGCGCGTGACGCTGGAAGTGGTCGAGACCGAGCCCGTGACCAAGGGCCAGACCGCCTCCTCCTCCTACAAGCCCGCGATTCTCTCCAACGGCTTGCGCACCACTGTTCCGCCGCACATCGCGGTCGGCACCCGCATCGTGGTGATGACCGAAGACGGCTCCTACTCCGAGCGCGCCAAGGACTAAGCGAGGAATCAGCACAGGTGGCCGCCGGGGGGCGAGACAGTGGGTAGGACAAGTTTCCGCTTCGTCTCGCAAGCCCTGGCGTCGCTTTCGCTTCTCCTCGCCAGCCCGTTGGCTGCGGATGAATTCCGCAGCCCCTCGCTCACGGCCCTGCGCGTCGATTGGCGGGCAGCACTCGACCAGCTCCGCACTGAGATCAACAGCCGCCCCCAGGTCGCGGGCGATTTCATCTTCGTGCCCCGCCGTTCGGTGCCGCGCTACGATCCGCGCGCGATGCCGGCACTGGTGCAGCTCAACGCGGTCTCCTCGCAATTCTTCACCGGCATCGCGCGTAGCGCTGTCCCCGTGCTGCTGCCTTTCGATACCGCCGCGTATCTGGAGGCCCAACGCAACGGCACGCCATCGAGCCTGTCGCTGTCGCGCTACCAGGCCGATTTCAACCCCGTCGACATGTTCGACGCCGGCCCGGCCGGCTACAGCGCGAGCTTCTCGTTTGAGCCGGGCGCCGGCGACGGCATGCCGTCGCGAACTTTTGCGAAGCCGGTCGAAGTACAGATCACGGGATCGGCGCTCGTCTACGACATCGCGGATCCCGCCGGCGGCAAGGGCGAGCCGGTCAAGCCGCTCACGGCAATCTATCCGGACCTGCGCAGGTTCATTCGCGAAGGTTATGTGCGCTACGCCTTCTCACGCTTCGGCGTCGCCTATGTCGTGGCCATCCAGTGCCTGGACAGCGTCGCAAAACCGCGGCGGCTCGCCTGTAAGGAAGCTTACCCCGTCGCCGAGCGCTTCCTGAAGGCCCTGCACGTTGCCGGCGGCCAGCGCATGCGGCCGCTGATGGATGTTGCCTCCGACATCACCGATCGCCCCATGGAGCGATCGGTGGATTTCAGTTACCGGCCGAGCGGCGACATCATCCCCAACACCGGCTATCGCAAGCAGGGCGGCCATCCCGACGTGATGGCCTATGCGCAGATCCGCTTTCCGCTTGAGAAGGCGCCGGCCTTTGTGCATTCGCAATCCTACGCCAAGCGCGACAAGAACGAGGGCCCGACCGCCTATCCCTGGCGCGACAATTTCTGCGAGTCCCGCAGTTTTGAAGTCTGGCAATGCGGCGGCGGCTACGGCCATCAGGGCGAGGACATCCGCGCGGCCGACTGTCCGCCGCAAAGCGACGGCCGCGACCCCTGCGATCCCAAGCAGCGCGGCGTGGTCGCCGTGCGCGACGCCATCGTGATCCGCGCCTCCAAGGACCAGGCCGCGACGCTCGAGATCAACAGCCGCACCGAGCACGTCCGCTTCCGCTACATGCACATGAATCCGCAGACCATGAACGCCGACGGCCTGCTCAACGGCCGCATCGTGGCTGAGGGCGAGAAGATCGGCGTGGTCTCGAACTATCTCGACCATCCCGCCGGCACGTCCATGCACCTGCATTTCGACGTCCAGGTGTTCACCCGCGACGGCTGGATCTGGGTCAGTCCTTACGTGACGCTGGTATCGGCCTACGAACGCCTGATCCGCGCCCGCGGCCGCGAGATCGGCCCGGAGATCGCCGGCACTGCGCAGCCCGTCGCACATGCGCTGCCCGAAGATGTGGTCAAACCCGACCAGCGTGAGGGGTCGAGCAGCGAGGAGAACTGAAATCCAAGCCTGTTGGTCGGTAGGCTCGGCATTCTCCGTGCCCTCTTTGGCCTCAGAATTGCTTGGTTCCGGGCAGGCAAGGCGAAACCCAGCGTCCATCCTTGCCTTCGTAAGCGTTGCATCGAAGCAAAACGAAGGGAAGCACATGCGTTTTCTCACCACGGCGGCCGTTCTGGCCGTCGCTTTCGCCGTGCCGGCACATGCACAGGAATTGAGCGGCACGCTGAAGAAGATCAAGGAGACCGGCGCGATCACGCTGGGGATACGCGACAGTGCCGTGCCCTTCAGCTATATCGACGAAAAGCAGAAGATCGTGGGCTACGCCGTCGACATCTGCATGAAGATCGTCGACGAGATCAAAACCGAGCTCAAGCTGGACAAGCTCGAGGTCAGTCAAAACATCGTCACTTCGTCCACCCGTATTCCGCTGATGGCGAACGGGACCATCGACCTCGAATGCGGCTCGACGACCAACAATGCCGACCGCCAGAAGCAGGTGTGGTTCACCAACACCCACTTCCTCACGGCGAGCCGCTTCGTGTCCAAGAAGGCGCTAAAGCTCGACCAGGTCGATGACCTCAAGGGCAAGGCCGTCGTCTCGGTCTCGGGCACCACCAACATCACCCAGCTCAACAAGGCCAACGCTGCACGCTCGCTCGGCATCACCGTCATGAACGCCAAGGACGTTCCCGAGGCATTCTTGATGGTCGAGACCGACCGCGCTGTGGCCTTCGTCATGGACGACATCCAGCTTGCGGCCATGGTCGCCTCCTCGAAGGATCCGTCGCTCTACGCCATCAGCACCGGCGCTTTTTCCGATCCGGAGCCTTACGGCATCATGCTGCGCAAGGACGATGTACCGTTCAAGACGGTGGTCGATCGGGCGACCGCCAAGCTCTACAAGAGCGCGGAGATCGAGCAGATCTACAACAAATGGTTCATGGAGCCGGTGCCGCCGCGCGGCCTGAACTTCCACGTCCCGCTGCCGGCCTCGCTGAAAAAGTCCTTCGAGCACCCGTCCGACAATCCTGATCCAGCGTCTTACGGAGGGTAATGGAATAGTAGCCCGGATGGAGCGAAGCGTAATCCGGGGTCCTCGCGCGCACTCGCGGCGGTCCCGGATTGCGCTTCGCTCCATCCGGGCTACAGGTTACTCCAGATACGTCGTGAGCTGTGCGCCCTCGTCCGCCACGAACACCGCGATCAATTCGGCCGGCTCAGTCGTGCTCGCATTGGCCGAGACCAGATGCGTCGCGCCCGGCGGTTCGAAGAAGGATTGGCCAACCCCAAACGTCTCGATCGGGCCGCCGCCGAGCTGGGAGCGGATCTCGCCCTTGGTGACATAGGCCGTCACCGAGCCCGCGTGGCGATGCGGCCTTGAGAACCCTCCGGGGCCATAAAACACGCGCACGATGGTGACGCGCTTGCCCGGCACGTTGGGCAGCGCGTAGGAGCCGATCGGCTCCACCTTGTCGAGTGGCGAGCTCTCGGCGGCGGCGGCGCAGAGCGGTGCGAATG
This sequence comes from Bradyrhizobium sp. LTSP857, assembly GCF_000938285.1. Lineage (NCBI taxonomy): Bacteria > Pseudomonadati > Pseudomonadota > Alphaproteobacteria > Hyphomicrobiales > Nitrobacteraceae > Bradyrhizobium > Bradyrhizobium sp. LTSP857. The sequence goes on from NZ_JYMS01000007.1 coordinate 21,853, forward strand.
CGCCAGATACGGTGTCCATTGTGACTGGCAGTACCTTGCCGATCGCAAGCGCGCAGGCGAGCCCGCCGACAACAGCCAACGTCACCGAACGCGATGGCGCCGGGCGCTGCATGGTGGCCAAACCCATAACAGTCATGACAACTCTCCTTGTTGCAATCAGGATGCCGCGGCGTTCGCTGCCGCGACGGGGCGCTTCGCCGGCGTCCAGCGATACGCCGCGCCAAAGCGGTTCCAGACGTTGATCGAGGCAATTGCGGATGTCAGGTACATCAACTCGGTCTCCGAGAATTCGCGGGCAGCTTCCGCATGGACCTCGTCGCTGACGCCGTCGGGCAGGAAGGTCAGCGCTTCGGCCCAGGCCAGCGTCGCCCGCTCCCGCGCCGAAAAGATCGGCGCCTCGCGCCAGACCGCAACCAGATTGAGCTTGTCCACGGGCACGCCGATGCGCTCCGAGAGCAGGATGTGATGCTGAACGCAAAAGGCACAGCCGTTGATCTGCGAAGCCCGCAGCTTGACGAGTTCCAAAAGCTGCTTGTCGAGGCCGGCCTTGGCCGCAACCTGGCCCAGCGCGAGCACCAGATCATACGCATCGGGCGCAATCTTCTTGAAATCCTCGTATTCGCTGCGGGCGTGTGACATTGCCGTTCACCTCATGCTATTATAAGAATGCTTATATATTATAAGAGCACTTATATGACGCGCAAGTCGGCTGGCATCACGAAATCGCAACCGGCGCAGAAAGCGCCCAGGGCGGACGCTGCGGCGCACGTGCCCGCCGCCGGCGAAGGCAAGCGCGGCGAGCAAGGCTATCTCGGCTATCTCCTGCGCCAGGCCCACGCGGCCGTCAGGCTGAAGATGGAACGAACGCTCGCCGATCTCGGCGTGACGTCGCCGCAATTCGCCGTGCTGACCATGCTGAACGCCTACCCGGGACTGTCCGGCGCCGACGTCGCCCGCCTCACCTTCCTGACGCCGCAGACCGTCGGGGTCATCATTCGCAACCTCGAACGCGATGGTGCAATTGAGATGACGCCCCATCCCGTCCACGGCCGCATCCAGCAATGGACGCTGACGCAGCGCGGCGCGACGTTGCTGAAGGCGTGCCGGGAGCGTGTCATCGCGCTGGAGAAGCGTCTGGCCGGCGGACTTGATGCCAAGGCCGAGGCCACCATCCGCCGCTGGCTGGCCGACGTCGCGATCGAGTTGCAGGACGAGGAATAGACGCGGGGTCCCGCTCAGTCTTTCATCGCATCGGCGAACTTGCGCGTCAGTCGGACGAGATCGTTGATCTCGGCGGCATCCCATGTCGCGAAGATGGCGCGGCCGATCCGTTCGCGCGCGGCATCGACGAGATCAGTCATTGCCTTACCCTTTGCCGTGATGACGGCCTCGCGCACGCGGCGATCCGTGGGGTGCTCGCGGCGCTCCGCGAGGCCGAGGCTTTCGAGCTTGGCGACCTGCCGACTGACGGTGGTGTAGTCGCGCCCAACGCGGTCGGCGAGATCGACGATGCCGATCGGTCCGAACCGCTCAATGCCGACCAGCAACGGGAACAGCGCACGGTCGAGCCGGATGCCCGCCTCCTTGATCAGCATTTCGTCGCGCTGCGGCCGGTTCATCGCGCCGACGATATCGAGCAGCGCCCCGTGCAGCACTCGCAGACGGTCACTAATATGTGTATTTTGCACATTCTTTCTTGACGGCATCGGCGGCTCCAAACTAGATATGTGCATAATACACGCATCTAGAGCGCCGACAAGGAACCCGATCATGAAAGCAGCCATCGTCCACGCCGCAGGCCAATCCCCCGTCTACGGAGATTTCACGGAACCCGAGCTCGTCACGGGGGAGAGCCGCATCCACGTCAGGGCCGCCGCGATCAGCCAGGTCACCAAGAGCCGCGCCGCGGGCGCGCATTACAGCTCAAGCGGCCGGTTTCCCTTCATCGCCGGCGTCGACGGTGTGGGCCGTCGCGATGACGGGGCTCGCGTCTATTTCGTACTGCCGCGCGCGCCCTATGGCAGCATGGCCGAGCAGGCTGTGGTGCCGGCCCTGCATTGCATCGCCCTGCCCGACGGCATCGACGACGTCACCGCAGCCGCGATCGCAAATCCCGGCATGTCGTCCTGGGCAGCCTACACCGAGCGCGCGCGGCTCAAGGCCGGCGAGACGGTGCTCATCAATGGCGCCACCGGCACCTCGGGCCGCCTTGCCGTGCAGATCGCCAAGCACATGGGCGCGCGAAAGGTGATCGCGACCGGTCGCAATGCGGAGGCGCTGCGCGAACTGGCGGATCTTGGTGCCGATGTGACGATCGCCCTCACCGACGATGACGCAGCACTCGAGCGCAGGCTGAGGGACCAATTCGCCGAAGGCGTGGACGTCGTCGTCGACTATCTCTGGGGCAAAAGCGCAGAGCGCGTGCTGATCGCCGCAGCCAAAGCGGGCCCCGAGGCGGTGCCAATCAGGTACGTTCAGATCGGTTCGATCAGCGGCGGCGACATCACGCTGCCGAGCGCCGTGCTCCGCTCATCGGCCATCGAGCTGATGGGTAGCGGCATCGGCAGCATCCCGCTCGACCGCCTCGTCCATGCTGTGGGCGACCTGTTACGCGCAACGCCAATGGCTGGATTCAAGATCGCAACACAAGCTGTGCCGCTGTCGAACGTCGCAGAGGCCTGGCTCGCAGACGATAATGCCTGCCGCACGGTGCTCACGATGGGCGCGGCTTGAGGCGAACCATGGACGGACGAGGCCTAGTCGCCTCCTCCGTCACCGCCGCCTCCATCACCGCCATCGGCATCCGAGAAGTCGCCGAAGCCGATGTCGCCGCCACCCTGAATACCGCGGCCGAAATTCTCCGCGACGATCATCATGATCACGACAAACAGCCCTGCGCCGAACGGCCAGGGATTGGCACGAATGATGTCGAACAGCTCCCGCATGCGCGCATTCTGCACAGACAGGAACAAACCGACCGTAAAGCGGCACCCTCGAAATTTGAGATGTTGACGCCCGCGTGCGCCCTATCCGCTCTTCAACACTTCATTAACTTCGCCAGCGGGCCAGGTCTCACCTGCCGCGATCACTCGCACACGGCTTTGATCTGTAGCATTCACCAGCGCATGCGAACTCACCCGATCGCCGCTCGGCTCCAGGTGCAAATCCGTCTCAGGCTTCCAGCTCAGCGTCGTTGCAAGATCGCCAGCGAAAATCTGCCAGCGCGATCCATCGTCAAGCTCGACGACGTGGCTTTCTGCATGCACGCGTATCTTCATTCCGCCCCGAAATCTCGCTGAAGAAAGCGGGCCCCGGCGCTCGGCCGGGGCGCTGCTCCGTTAGTCGTTGTCGTGATGAATCACAGTCTTGCTGCGATTGCCGTATTCATCTTCCTTCTTGATCACCGTGGTGCGATCGGCGGGCGCGCGCTCCTTGATGACCGTGGTGCGGTCACGATCGCGATCGCGGTATTCAGGGGCCTGGCCGACCGTCACGCCTGCGCCGACCGGACCGACGTGAACGCCGACTTCATCTGCGAACGCGGGGGCCGCGATGGCCGTGACCATGGCAGCGGCAAACAGATACTTCCTCATCTCATCCTCCTCCAATGTGGTGCTGAGGGAATGCGGGAGTGCGACACTTTGTTCCTGGGAGCGTAACGTCGAAAGCCTGTTCCTCCTGTTCCAGGAACCGACTCACAGGAGCCATCTTTCCCGCTACAATGCGCCGATGAAACAAGCTGATTCCTTGGCCAACCGCACGCGCCGCGCCCTCCTCCAATCGACGCTCGGCGTAGCCGCCCTGCTGACACTCCCAACGCACCTTCTGGCTTCGCCGCCCGGCTTCGACGAGTGGCGCGAGAGTTTTCGCGCCCGCGCGATGGCCAAGGGCATTTCGGCCGCGACATGGCAGCGCGCGATGGCGCGGGTCGAGCCGGACATGAGCGTGTTCAAGCAGATGCGCAACCAGCCGGAATTCCACGAACAGGTCTGGCAATACATCAACCGCCGCGTCTCCGACTGGCGCATCATCAACGGCAAGATCGCGCTGAAGAACAACGAGGCGTTGCTCGCGCGCATCGAACGTGATTTCGGAGTCGAGCGCGGCACGCTGCTGGCGCTGTGGGGCGTGGAGTCGGCTTACGGCGATCCGCTGGTGCAGCAGAACCACATGACGCCGGTGTTTCCCTCGCTGGCCGCACTCGCCTGGAACGAGCCGCGGCGAAAAGCCTATTGGGAGACCGAGCTGATCAACGCGCTGCGCATCGTCGACAAGGGCTGGAGCACACCGGAGGAGATGCAGGGCTCCTGGGCCGGCGCAATGGGGCATTCGCAATGGATGCCTGAGGTCTGGCTCAATGTCGGCATCGACTATGACGGCGACGGCAAAGTATCACCGTTCGGCAAGCCCGACGACGCGCTGGGCTCAACGGCAAAGTATCTCGTCAATCGCGGCAAGTGGCGCCGCGGTGAGCATTGGGGCTATGAGGTACGCGCGTCCGGCGATATGAGCGGCAGCCGCACCTATGCCGCCTGGCAATCGGCTGGCATCACCCGCGCCGATGGCCAGCCGTTTCCGCAGCCGAACGCGTCTGCGCAGATGTGGACACCGATTGCGGGCGGGCCAACCTTCCTGCTCGGACCGAATTTCAACGCGGTGAAGAGCTACAATCCCTCGATGAACTATGCGCTGGCGATCTGCCATCTCGGCGACCGCTGCCTGGGGGCACCGCCCTTCATTCAGCCCTTCCCCGGCTCCGAACGCGTGCTCACGCTCGCCGAGGTGCAGGAGATGCAGACGCGGCTGACCAAAGCCGGTTTCGACACCGGCGGCACCGACGGCCGCGTCGGCAACGACACCATGAAGGCGATCAAGGATTTTCAGCAGCGCGCCGGGATCATGCCGGCCGATGGCTATGGCGGGCTGAAGGTGTTGGCCAAGCTACGGCAGGGCTCGTAGCCCGGCTCAGTGCCGGTACTGCGGCTCCTCCGCATCGAGCTGCCGTCGGATCGCCGCGAGATGCAGCCGCGCGGATTCGGAATCGCCCTCGCGCATCTGCCTGTAGGTTTCGGCCGCAATGGCGGGATCGACCGGCAGCACTTTCCGTCCCGTCGACATCGCCAACACCTGCACCTCGGCGGCGCGCTCGAGATAGTAGAGATCGTCCCAGGCCTCCGCGATGGTCGGGGCCAGCACCATCACGCCGTGATGCTTCATGAAGACGATGTCGGCATCGCCCACGGCGGACGCAATGCGCGCGCCTTCGCGGTTGTCGAGTGCAAGACCGTTATAGTCGCGATCAACCACCGTGCGGCCATAGAACTTCAGCGCGGTCTGGCCGGCCCAGATCAGGGGATCGCCCTCGGTCATCGACAGCGCGGTGGCGTATGGCATGTGCGTGTGGAAAGCGACCTTCGCGCGCGGCAGACGCTTGTGCATCTCGGCGTGGATGTAGAACGCAGTCGCCTCGGGCTCGCCCTCGCCGTCGAGCACATGGCCGTGGAAGTCGCAGATCAGGAGTTTTGACGCGGTCAGCTCGCGGAAGGCGTAGCCGTAGGGGTTGACCAGAAAGAGATCGTCATGACCGGGCACCACGGCCGAGAAATGGTTGCAGATGCCCTCCTCAAAGCCGTTGCGCGCCGCCATGCGGAAGCAGGCGGCGAGATCCTCGCGCGCGCTGCGGATCGCATCGGTGGCGAGGTCCGGCCGGTTCGAGCGGACCGGCTCGGTTGCGGATGAGGAAGCGTGAAGGCCGTGCGCCATAGCGAAGAAAACCTCTGTCGGTAGGGAGTTGCCCGCGCTTTTACAGGGACGACGCCTGCGCGTCAGCCCCTGCGGGCGCCACCCTGCCCTTCGCGTCTTGCGGGCTAGTTCACGCCCGCCGCGGCACGCCGCCGGCGTTCATGCCGCCGTCGACGACGAGCTCGGTGCCGGTGACGTAGCGCGAGGCATCTGACGCCAGATACAGCACACCCGACGCGATCTCCACGGCCTGGCCCGCGCGACCGAGCGGCGTTGCCACCTTGGCCCGCTCCTCGGGATCGATCGGCGCATTGCCCTGGTTGCCGGTCGCACCCGTCGGGATCTTTCCCCAGATCGGCGTGTCGATGATGCCGGGATGCACGGAATTGACACGGATGCCGTCGGAGGCCGCTGCACACTCCATCGCGATCGATTTCGCGAACAGCCGCACGCCGCCCTTGGTCGCCGAATACGCCGACAGCCCCGGTGCGCCGCGCAGGCCTGCCAGCGAGGACATCATGACGATCGAGCCGCCGCCAGTCTTGCGCATCAAGGGCAGGCAATGCTTCACCGAGAGAAACACGCCATCGAGATTGATCGCGTTCTGCTTGCGCCAATCGCCCAGCGTCATGTCGACAATCGAGGGCACGGCAATGCCGATGCCGGCATTGGAGACCATGGTGTCGAGCCGACCATAGCGCTTTGCAACTTCAGCGACGATCTCGATCCAGCGCTCCTCACTAGTGACATCCTGCTCCAAAAAGATCGCCTTGCCGCCGGCCTTGGTGACGCGCTTGGCGAGTTCGGGGCCGCGTAGCTCGTCGATGTCGGTGGCGATGACGGTCGCGCCCTCGCGCGCAAACAGCTCGACGATGGCTTCGCCAATGCCCGACGCGCCGCCTGTGACCAGCGCGACTTTACCCTCAACCTGCCCTGCCATGTTCACTCCCTTTTTTGTTGTTTGAGGTTTGTTGTTTGCGGCCGTTATCTAATCACGGATGGCCCCTGGTCCGGTAGCGCGACGTCGATGACGCGAAACTGCACGCGCTCGGCACCCTGGTAGCGATCGACCGACAATGATCCCGCGACATGCAGCTGCTGGCCGCGATTGGCGACCAGCGCATTGCCGAGTTTTTGGCCAACCGAGCGAAACGCGATGCCGTTGACGATCGCGCCGTCGCCCGACTTGAACCGCAGCCGCAAGTGCGCCTGTCCGACCTCGTCGGCATAGACGAGCTGATGCGCCGGCAGCGCCAGCACGGCTTCCGGATTGCCGCTGCCGAAGGGACCGGCACGGTTGAGCGTGGTCGCAAGCTCCGTCGTGACCGCCCGCGCAGACACCGCGCCATCGATATAGAGCTCGTTGACATGCCGAGCCTCCGCGACGTCGCGCGCGAGCGCATTTTCGAGATAGGCGCGGAATTCGGCGAGCTTTTCCTTCCGCAGCGTGACGCCCGCAGCCATCGCGTGCCCGCCGCCCTTCAGCAGGATGCCGTCCGCCACCGCCTGCCGCACCGCCTTGCCGAGATCGACGCCGGCGATCGAGCGGCCCGAGCCGGTGCCGATGCCGCCGGGCTCCAGCGCGATCGCAAAGGCGGGCCGCGAAAACTTCTCCTTCAGCCGCGAGGCGACGAGGCCGACCACACCGGGATGCCAGCCTTCCGAAGCCGTGACGATCACGCCAATCTTGTCTTCGAGTCCGATCGAGGCAAGCGCCTCGGCTTCGGCCTGCGCTTCGGCCGCCTGCTCGATGACACGGCGCTCGCTGTTGAGGCGGTCGAGCTCGGCGGCGATCCGTGCGGCCTCGGTGCTATCGCCTTCCAGGAGCAGCCGCACGCCGAGATCAGCGCGGCCGATGCGGCCCCCGGCATTGATGCGCGGCCCCAGCATGAAGCCGAGATGCCAAGCCTCCGGCGGGCCGTTGAGCCGCGCCACGTCCATCAGCGCGGTGTGGCCGACATGATCGCGCCGGCGCATCGCGATCAGCCCCTTCGCCACGAAGGCGCGGTTGAGGCCGATGAGCGGCGCCACATCCGCAACCGTGCCGAGCGCGACGTGATGCAGCATGCCGAGCAGATCGGGCTCGGGCATCTCGGAGGTCCAGAAGCCGCGCTGACGCAGCTCGCGATTGACCGCGACCAGCGTCACCAGCACGAGGCCAACGGCAGCGAGATGGCCGAGGCCGGAGAGATCGTCGAGCCGGTTCGGATTGACCAGCGCGTCGACCTCCGGAAGGTCCGTGCCGGCCTGATGATGGTCGATCACAACCACGGACTGGCCGAGCCGTTTCGCCTCAGCCAGCGGCTCGATGCTGGTCGTGCCGCAATCGACGGTGACGAGCAGCGTGGCGCCCTTCGCGGCCAGCCCACGAACTGCCTCGACGTTCGGGCCGTAGCCCTCAAAGATCCGGTCAGGAATGTGAATCAGCGGATCGAGCCCGCAATGGCGCAAATGCCAGGCCAGCAGCGCCGCAGAGGTCGCGCCGTCGACGTCGTAGTCGCCGAAGATCGCGACTGTCTCGCCTTTCACAGCGGCATCGGCGATCCGCTTTGCGGCAGCCTCCATCTCCGTCACCGTGTACGGGTCCGGCAGGAGCTTGCGGATGGTCGGATCGAGGAAGTCGGCGACCGCATCGATATCGACACCGCGGCCGGCCAGCACCCGTGCCAGCAATTCGGGCAATTGATGACGCTGCACGATGGCGAGCGCCTTGGCCGCGCCGCGCGCGTCGAGCCGGTCGCGCCAGAGCTTGTCGGTGAGCGAACGCGCCACACCCAGGAAGGCCTGGGGCGCTTCGACGGGCAAGGCGGTGGCGGGCGGCGTCATGACGAGAGGCTGACTGTTGGGAACTCGGGACCCGGGCGATCACGGATGTCCGGTCACTGCTGAAAGGGGATTGGCCGGGAAACCACGGACATTTGCAACGGCCAGGCCGTACAAAGCAGTGGATGGCCGCCGTCCTGGCTGGAGTGACTATCATTTGGGCATTCCGCCGAACAGCAAATTAAGCAGGCGTTAGGTGGAATCCTCGAAAAAGAGTCGTATTCGATCTGTGATTGGTTGTTCCGGGTTCGTTGCAGATCAGGCCTCATTGCCAAGGGAAGTTACCCGATGTCTGCTGCGCTGGGTCTCAAAGCCAAGCCGATCGCGAACGGAACCACCGAACTCGCCGACGATGATTCCGATATCACCGCGCTGATCAACCGCCTCACCGCGGAGGTCAACCAGATCGCCGTCGATAAGACCAAGTCGATCCAGCAGATCACCAACCAGATGAAGATGCTGGCGCTGAACGCGCTGATCGAAAGCTCGCGCGCCGGCGCCCAAGGCGCGGGTTTTGCGGTGGTGGCGCAGGAGGTGCGCGGCGTCGGCCAGCAGGTCGAGACCATCGCACGCGAGCTCGAAACGCAGCTCACCAAACGCACCGGCGATCTCGTCTCCTCGATCGAGCGCATGAGCCAGCGTTCGCGCGGCGAGCGCATGATGGACCTGTCCCTCAACGCCATCGAGCTGATCGACCGCAACCTCTATGAGCGCACCTGCGACGTGCGCTGGTGGGCGACCGATTCCGCCGTGGTCGATTGCGCGGCCTCGCCCGCTCCGGCTGCTGTGACCTATGCCTCGGAGCGGCTCGGCGTCATCCTCGGCGCCTACACCGTCTATCTCGACCTCTGGCTCTGCGACCTCGACGGCAACGTCATCGCCAACGGCCGCGCCGACCGATTTCGCGTCGTCGGCCAGAACGTCGCCCACACCAAATGGTTTCGCGAGGCCAAGGGCCTGCGCTCCGGCGACGACTATGTCGCCGGCGACGTCGAGAACCAGCCGCTGCTCGGCAACGCGCAGGTCGCGACCTATTGCGCCAGTGTGCGCACCGGCGGCCAGGCCAATGGCGCGCCGATCGGCGTGCTCGCCATCCATTTCGACTGGGAGCCGCAGGCCCGCGCCATCGTGCAAGGCATCCGCGTCGGCGACCAGGACAAGGCGCGCGTGCTACTGGTCGATTCGAATTTCCGCGTCATCGCAGCCTCCGACGGCCAGGGCATCCTGAGCGAGCGCATCGCGCTGTCGCTTAACGGTCAGCCCTCCGGCTTCTATCAGGACCGCATCGGCACGCTGGTCGCCTTCCACGCCACACCCGGTTACGAGACCTATCGCGGGTTGGGCTGGTACGGCGTAATCGTCTGCGGTGGATGAGGCTGGAGCCGGCCCCAACCCGCCTCCCAAACAAAAGCGCGAAAACAACCCCATGCACAGTAGCCTGAGGGTTGTTCTCATGACGGTTTTTGCGCCCGCCGATTGAACTCTTTGACGCGTCGGGCAAAACACTGGCATTCTGCGATCATGGCGTCGTTCGCGAGCGAAGCTGCATGACTCGCGACGCCTGGCGACGCCACAATGTCCGGGCACCACTTTCAGACTCCGCATCGCGCAGCCAGCAGACACAATCGCGACACAATCCTTAGTTGTTTTAGTTCCACTTGCTAGCTTGGCTGAACCGGCGCAGCATTCTGTTGCCGGCCCCAGGCCGGAACATCACGCGCGCACAATCGCGCGGATAAAAATTCAAAAGTGGAGGAAGCGAATGACACTCGATGTCTCACGTCGATCCCTGCTCGCGCTTGGTGCAGGCCTTGGTGTAGGCCTTGGCGCCAGCACAATGCTCGGCAGCAGCGCGCTTGCGCGTGCTCCCAAACTTGGCACCCAGACTCCCTACTGGCACCGTTTCATTGTCGGCGATGCCGAAGTCACAATTGTCTCCGACGGGCCGCTGCCGCTCGGCGATCCCACCGGGACTTTCACCGGCGTTCCGAAGGAAGAGTTGAAGAAGATGCTGGCGGACAATTTCCTATCGCCGGACAATGTCGTGCTCGAGCAGAACTCGCCGATCGTGAACACCGGCGACAAGCTCATCCTGTTTGATACCGGCATGGGGACCTCCAAGATGTTCGGTGCCACCACCGGCCGGCAGCAGAAGAGCATGGCGGAGGCAGGCATCAAGCCGGAGGACATCGACGCGGTGGTGTGCTCGCATGCCCATATCGACCACATCGGCGGCATCGTGGACGCCAACGACAAGCCGCTGTTTCCGAACGCCCAGATCTATATCGCCCAGAGCGATTTCGACTTCTGGACCGACGAAGGCAAGCTCGGGAGTGCGGTCAAGGACTTCGTCGTTCACGCCCGCAAGAACCTGATGCCCGTCCGCGACCGAATCGTGTTCTATAAGGACGGACAGGAATTCCTGCCCGGCGTGCAGGCGATCGCGGCGCCCGGCCATACCGTCGGCCATACCATCTTCATGATCAGTTCCGCCGGCCAGTCGTTTGCCTTCCTCGGCGACCTCTCGCACCATCCGGTGCTGCTGCTCGAACGTCCGCGGATGGAATTCTCTTACGACACCGATCCCAAGCAGGCGGCGGAGTCGCGGGTCAAGCTCCTCACCATGCTGGCGGCCAACAAGACCCCGGTGATGTCCTATCACTTCGCCTGGCCAGGCTACGGCCATGTCGCCAAGGCCGGCGACGGCTTCCGCTTCTTCGCCGAACCGATGCAGATGACGTTGTAGTTCGCAGGATCAAGCCGGGCGGCGCGCACGCACCGCCCGGCTCCCCCCTTTGGCACTTGCAGGAAGCATTCGCTTCTGCGTCCTAGATGAGCCCGGCCACCACCGCATCGACGTCGATGCGTCCCTTGATCGACGTCGCTCCGCGATCCCCAAACTCAATCCAACCTTCGTTGAAGCCATCCAGCATGCGGATGCGCGGCAGCGGATTTTTCATGCCCTGGGAACGAAACAGCGTCTCCCAGCCGTCGCGCGTTACAATTTCGACCCGGACAGGCTTGCCGAGCGCACGGCCGAATGAATCCGCGAGATCGTTCGGCGAAACGCGGCGAGGTCCCTCCAGCTCGACAATCCGGATGCCGCTGTGACTTTCCTGAATGAGCTCAGCAGCGACGCGCCCCACGTCCCGCGTGGCAACCATAGGAAACTCTTTCTCCACCGGTTGGAGGAAGCTGTAGATCAAGCCGGAGTCCCGGGCCGTTGGCACATCCCAGAGCGCGTTTTCGATGAACCAACCCGGCCGCAGGATTGTCAGAGCCATCCCGAGCGGCTTGAGCGCCTCCTCCATCATCGTGCGCTGCGAGAGCAGATTATCCTGTGTGGCATCGGCGCCGATCGTCGACAGGCACAGCACACGAGACGGCGCGGCAGTTTTCAATGCACGCACGACACTGTCGATGACACGCCGGGCCTCCGGATAACCGGGCTCGGGGTCGAAGTCTGACGGAGGCAAAATGAAAGCGGCGGTGGCGCCGGTGAAGGCCTTTGCGAGAGCTGTCGCATCCTCCATCTCGGCAAGAGCAATTTCGCAGCCGAGTTTGGCCCACGCCTCGCCCTTCTTCGCGTCCCGGACCACCGCTCTCACCGGGCGCCCCTGGGCGAGAAGGGACTTGGCGAGTTCGCCGCCGACTTTTCCGGTGATGCCAGTAATTGCGTACATGATGGTGCTCTCATTCGTTTCGGCTGGTCTGCGCGGGGGTGCCCGCGTGCAGTCGATAGCTCCGAACCGAAGGTTGCTGTGAGTGCCATTATGTCATAAGATTGGTGATCTATACGCAACGGTGATCCCATGACCTTTGACGGCCGTATCATTTCCAATGTCGGCGTGCTCGCGGCGATCGTCGAGGGCGGAAGCTTCGCCCGCGCGGCGGACGCGCTTGGCCTGTCTCGCTCAGGCGTCAGCCGCGCGGTTTCGCGCCTGGAGGCACGCGTGGGCGTGCAATTGCTCGATCGAACCACCCGCGTCGTGTCCCTGACCGACGAAGGCCGGCGTTTCTATACGGGCGTGGCGCCGCTTCTGACCGGAATCGATGAAGTCGTATCGGCAGCCTCGAAATCCGCCGTGTCGGTACGCGGCCGGTTGCGGGTCAATGTCGACGCTTTCTTTTCCAGCCTCCTGCTCGCGCCGCACCTCAACGAGTTCCTGATGCGCCACCGGGACCTGAAACTCGACATCGTCGCCAGAGATCAGCTTGGAGACCTTATCGGCGACGGCTTCGATGTCGCAATGCGGTTTGGCGCGCCGCCCGATTCATCCCTTGTCGCCAGGAAGATCCTGGAGACACGCACGATTACCGTTGCCTCTCCTGGTTATCTGAAGCGTTACGGCAAACCGGAGCATCCCCGCGATCTCGCGCAGCACGCCTGCATCCAGGTCCGGGACTCCTTGACCGGCCAGCCGATCGACGAATGGGTGTTCAGACAAGGCAACAAGCGGGAGAAGATCGCGATCTCCGGCAGCCTCATGGTGGCGGAGTTCGGCACCATGCTCGGCGCCTGCGCAGGCGGCGTCGGGATCGCGCGGGTGAAGGCGATCGGCGTGCAACACCTCCTGGACCAAGGCACACTCGTCGCGCTTTTGCCGGATTGGCATGGCGACAGTTTTCCTCTCTACGCGCTCACCGCGTCCCGCCAGTTTCCCGCTGCCAAGGTGCGGGTCTTCGTCGACTTCATCCACGACCGGCTGAACGGACGCCAATAGCCAAACGTTCTCGTTCGCTCGAGCCAAAGGGAACAGTCCCTTACCGATTTTTTCTCGGAACGCAGGACTCTCCGAAGCATTTTCCGGCAATGCAGGCCCGTTACAGGCAAGAGCCTGCCTCATTGCTCAGGTAAGATGTGCCTCGCATCACATTCATCGTCGTGAGAGCGTGAGCATCCGCTGGCTTTGGTCACTCACGCTCCGAACATGCTGAGGAGACACGCCATGAAGATCGTCGTGATCGGTGGAACCGGGTTAATCGGATCCAAGCTCGTCGCAAAGCTCAAGCAGCAGGGGCACGAGGCCGTGGCCGCCTCGCCGAAGTCGGGCGTCAACGCCGTGACTGGGGAAGGCCTCGCTGCGGCGCTGGCTGGCGCGGATGTCGTGGTCGATGTGGCCAACGCGCCGTCCTGGGAGCCCGCGGCCGTGCTCGAATTCTTCGAGCGTTCCAGCCGGAATCTCGTCGCGACCGAGGCCGCAGCAGGCGTCAAGCACCATGTCGCGCTGTCGATCGTGGGGACCGACCGATCGCCCGACATTGGCTATTTTCGTGCCAAGCTCGCGCAGGAGACCATCGTCAAGGCCTCTTCGGTCCCTTACTCGATCGTCCGCGCCACCCAGTTTTTTGAATTCCTTGACGCCATTGGCGAAGCGGGTGTGACCGGGGGCAAGGTCGTCGTTCCATCGGCGTCGTTTCAGCCGATCGCGTCAGACGACGTGGCTGATCGCCTCGCGGAGGTCGCAACGGGCCGGCCGCTGAACGGTACGATCGATATCGCAGGCCCCGAGAAGGCCCCCTTCAATGAATTCGTCGCGCGACGGCTCAAGGCGTCCGGCGACAGCCGCCCAGTCGTGGGAGACCGACAGGCGCAGTATTATGGCTCTCCAATCGATGACACCTCGCTGATCCCGCTCGGCGAGGCACGGCTCGGGAAAACACCGCTCGCTACGTGGCTCGCAAGGGCCTGAGCATCGACCATCGTATTCACGACAGCCACGGCAATGAAGGAACTTCCATGCTCAGATTGCTGATCGCAACGGCGGTTTGCGCCTCATCTGTCCTGACGGCACATGCCGCCGAGACACAACCAGCAGCACCATTGGCCAAGGTGACTGTCGTGTTTGACCACGCCCTGCCAAATGTCCCCGGCAAGAGCATGAAAGGCGTGCTGGTCGAGTATGGTCCCGGAGGCTCCTCACCAGCCCACATTCACGCGCCCTCCGCCTTCATCTATGCCACCGTCCTGGAAGGCGCGATCCGAAGTCAGGTCAATGACGGGCCGGCCAAGGTCTTTCACAAGGGAGAGAACTTTTCCGAAAAGCCCGGCGACCGCCATGGCGTAAGTGCCAATGCCAGCGATACCGAGCCTGCGAAGCTGCTTGCCGTCTTCGTGGTCGATACCGCCGACAAGGAGCTGACGATGCCGCTTCCGAAATAGCGTAAGATGGCGGCGCAGCCATCAGGCATGCGCCTCCTCTCCATTCGTACAATCAAGCGCCGCGCCGACCAGCCATCTCGACTGCGAGCAGCACCGCCGCGCGGGTCGCCCCGGTGGAAGCGATCCCCTGCCCTGCGATGTCATAGGCGGTGCCGTGCGCGGGCGTGCAGATCGGAAACGGGAAGCCGCCGAGCAAGGTGACGCCGCGATCGAACCCCATCAGCTTCATCGCGATCTGGCCCTGGTCGTGGTACATCGTCAGCACCGCATCGAAGGCGCCTGCCTTGGCGCGCAGGAATACCGTGTCGGCCGGGAACGGTCCCTCGACGGCGATGCCGTCGCGCTGGCCAGCCGCAACGACTGGTGCGATGATGTCGATCTCCTCGCGGCCGAAATTGCCGCCGTCACCGGCGTGCGGGTTGAGGCCTGCCACCGCGATGCGCGGCCGCGCATAGCCGGCGTTGCGCATGCAGGCATCGGTCAGCTTGAGCGCGCGCTGGATGCGTTCGCTTGAGAGCTTTGCTGCCACATCCTTGAGCGGAATGTGCGAGGTGACGCGCGCGTTCCAGAGCTCGCCCAGCACGTTGAATTCGCTGGCCGGCGTCTTGAGGCCGGCGATCTCGGCAGAGAACGCGATCTCATCGTCATAGTCGGCGCGGGCATACCGCATTGCCTGCTTGTTGAAGGGCGTGAAGCAGACAGCGTCGACGCGGCCGTCGCGGGCGAGCTCAAGCGCGTAGCGGTAATTCGTCAGGGCGAATTTCCCGCCGGCGAGCGTCGCGGTTTTCGGCTCGACCTCCTTGGGATCGAGATGGCCGAGATCGACGAACAGCGCTTCGCCCTTCGCTGCGCGAAAGTCTGCGCCCTGCTCCACCCTCGTCAGCTCCGGCGTGACGCCGGCGACGCGCGCGCCCTCGTCGAAGATGCGGCGGTCGCCGATCACGACGAGGCGAGCACGGGCGCGGATCTCGTCCAGCGCCACGAGCTTTGCGGTCAGCTCCGGGCTGATGCCGGCGGGATCTCCCATCGCGAGCGCAATGAGCGGCTTTGCGGTCATATGATCACCTTTTCCTGACTGGTCGTCTCAGTGGTGGGCGGCTCGGGCTTGCGAAAGAGCCGTGCGAGCTGCAACACGAGCGGCAGCAGCAACAGCGCGATGCCGCCCACCACCAGGCTCGTCACCAGCTTGTTTGCAAAGAAAATCCCGAGCGATCCCTTGGACATCAGCATCGATTGCCGGAACGCATCCTCGGCCTTGTCGCCAATGACGATCGCGAGCACCAGCGGCGCCAGGGGATAGAACAGCTTCTTGAAGAGATAGCCGACGATGCCGAAGCCGAGCATCATGACCACGTCGAGATAGGAATTTGATACCGAATAGGCGCCGACGACGCAGATGATCACGATCAGCGGCGCGATGATCACGAAGGGAATCCGCATCAATGCGGCAAACACCGGAACCGTCAGCAGCACCAGCACAACCGCGACAATATTGCCGACATACATCGAGGCAATCAGGCCCCACACAAAGTCCTTCTGGTCGACGAACAGCATCGGTCCGGGATTGAGCCCCCAGATCATCAGCCCGCCCATCATCACGGCCGCGGTGGCCGAACCGGGAATGCCGAGCGAGAGCATCGGCAGCAGCGCGCTGGTGCCGGCCGCGTGGTCGGCGGTCTCCGGCGAGATGATGCCTTCGACCTCGCCCGTGCCAAAATAACGACCGCGCCGCGAGAAGCGGCGGGCAATGCCGTAGCTCATGAAGGATGCCGCCGTCGGGCCGCCCGGCGTGATCCCCATCCAGCAGCCGATCGCAGCGCTCCGCAGCAACGCAACGCTATGCCGCGGCAGCCGGCCGATCGCGCGAAACACCTCGCGCCACTCGATCTTCGAGGAGACGGCGCGGGCATGAAACTCCTCTTCGACCGCGACCAGGAGCTCGCCGATGCCGAACAGGCCCATCACCGCGACGACGAAGTTCACGCCCTTGACCAGCTCGTCGATGCCCATGGTGAGGCGCACGCTGCCGGAAACAGTGTCGATGCCGATGGCGGCGATTGCAAAGCCGATCGCGAGTGCCACCACGGTCTTGATTGGCGCCGCGCCGCCCATGCCGACGAAACTCGCGAAGGCGAGGAAGTAGACCGAAAAATATTCCGCCGGCCCGAAGGCGAGCGCGACCTGCGCCACCCATGAGGCCAGGAAAGTGATCAGGATGACGCCGACCAGCGCGCCGAACGCCGCCGAGCCGAAGGCGGTGGCGAGCGCGGTGGTCGGCCGCCCGTCACGCGCCATCGGATAGCCGTCGAAGGTGGTCGCGACCGAGGACGGCTCGCCCGGAATGTTGAACAGGATCGAGGTGACAGAGCCGCCGAACAGCGCGCCCCAATACATGCTGGAAAGCAGGATGATCGCCGAGACCGGCTGCATGCCGAAGGTGAGCGGCAACAGCAGCGACACCCCGTTCGGCGCGCCCAGCCCGGGCAGCACACCGACGAGGATGCCGAGCAGCACGCCGACCACCATCAGCGCCAGATGCGGCACCGTGACCGCGATGGTGAAGCCGTGCAGGAGTTCTCCGAGATTGTCCATCGGCCTCTCCTCAGAAGCCAAACGCGGCGGCGAGCGCGCCGTGCGGCAGCGACACCTGGAACATGCGCTCGAACACGACATAGAGCGCGAGCGCAGTGGCCGCCGCCATCGCGAGCGACCGAAGCAGCGATTGATGCCTGGGGACCGCAAGCACGGCGAAGATATAGAGGGCCGAGGCGAGATACATCCCGAGCAGCGGGATCGCGGCCACGAAAATCGCGGCCGGCACGAACAGGCCGGCGAGCCGGCGCAGCTCGATCTGCGTAATGGCGATGGGAACGCTGGCGAGCGACGTGGCCGGCAGGACACCCCGCACCAGATTGTAGAGGCTTCCGAGAATGATCACGAGACCGATCACGAACGGGAATGTGCCGGAATCCACGCCCGCACTCGACCAGCCGATGCCATTGTCGAGGCTCTGGACCACCACCGCGACGCCGAAGCTGCCGGTGAGCACGGCGGTCGCGAGTTCGAGGGCGCGGCGCGATATCATCAGGCACCCCAGCCGGGTGCGGGACAACAAGACATCATGGTGTGCTGCTCCGCCATCCTACTTGATGAGCCAGCCCTGTTCGCTCGCGACTTGCCTGAGGTGCTCGAGATCCTCCTTGATGAACTTGTCGAACTCGGCGCCGGTCAGGAACGTGTCGATCTGCGAGGATTTCTCGATATAGTCCTTCCATTCCGGCGTGGCCTGCACCTTCTTCATGAGGTCGACATAGAACGCGGTCTGCTCCGACGTGACCTTGCCGGGCAGCCACACCGTGCGCGGCTGCTCGTATTGCGCGATGTCGAGGCCCTGCTCGACGCAGGTCGGAACGTCGCTCCAGCCTTCGGTCGCGGTGATCTTGGCGCCCTGCGGCAGCCGCTTCGGGCTGAAGGCGCAGAGCGGACGCTGGGTGCCGCCGCGCCATTGCCCGAGGCTCTCGCTGGGATTGTTGATGTGGGAATCGATGTGCCCGCCGGCGAGTTGCACCGCGGCCTCGGCGCCGCTCTTGAAGGGGATGTAGGTCAGCTTCACATGACCGGCCTTTTCGATCATGCGAGTGAGGACCTCGTCGGTATCCTTCGACTGCGCCCCGCCCATCTTGAAGTCACCCGTGACGGCGGCCTTCAGATAGTCGCCCGCGGTCTTGTACGGCGCGTCCTGCTTGACCCAGAGCAGGAATTCATCCTGCGCCATGGCCGCGATCGGCGTGAGATCGGTGTAGTTGAAGGCGACCTTGGAGACGAGCGGCTGCTGCCAGGCGTTCGACGTGCCGAAGATCACCTTGTAGGGATCGCCGGCAGACGCCTTGCCGTAGACATAGCCCTCCGCGCCGCTGCCGCCGGCCTTGTTGACGACGACGATCGGCTGATCCGTCAGCTTGTACTTGGTGATGATGTTCTGCACCGCACGGGCGATGTTGTCGGTGCCGCCGCCTGGACCTGCGGTCGCGACGAACTCGATCGGCTTCTGCGGTTGCCAGGCCGCGAGCGCAGGCGCGGCGCCAGCGACCACGAACGTGGCGCCGCCGACCACCACCGCGGCTGCGGACAGCAGAGCTATTGACGTGCGACCCATGGTTCCCTCCGGCTGATTTTTGATTGTTTTATTGGTCTTGTGTCTGATGGTGCGACGGCTGGTCAGGCGACGCGTTCCTCGCGCCTCCCTGCGGCCGAAACGATTGCGCCCTGCTTCTCGAAGGCCTCGATCTCCTGGTCGTTGAAGCCGTGCTCGGCCAGCACCTCCCGGGTGTGCTCGCCATAGACGGGCGCGCCTGAGAGAACCTTGCCGGGCGTCTCGGAGAATTTGACGGGCAGTCCGATCGTCTTCACCGGGCCGAGCGTGGAATGCTCGACCTCGACGACCATCTCGCGCGCCAGCGTCTGCGGATCGCTGAGCGCCTCCAGCATGTCGTGCACGGGCCCGCACGGCACGCCCTTCTCATCGAGCGCGGCAAGCCAATGCGTCCGCGATTGGGTGCGGAAGCGCTCGCTCAGGACGGCTTCGAGCTCCTTCAGATGCGCCATGCGGTCGGCGCCGGTGACGAAGCGCGGATCCTCCGCAAGTTCGCTCGCGCCGAGCGCGTCCAGCATCAGCAGCCAATGCTTCTTGTTGGCACCGCCGACCACGAGCCAGCCGTCGGAGGCTTCAAAAGCCTGATACGGTGCGTTGAGCGGATGCGCCGAGCCCATCGCGCGCGGCGCGGTGCCGGCCGCAAGCGCAATCGTCGACTGCCAGTAGGTCTGCACCAGCGCCGCCTCGTAGAGCGACGTCTCGACCCACTGCCCTTCCCCGGTCTTGAGGCGATGGGTGTAGGCCGCCAGAATTCCCATGCTCGCGAGCACGCCGGCGGTGATGTCGGACAGTGGCGGGCCGCACTTCACGGGCGGGCCGTCGGGACGTTCGCCGGTAAAACTCATGATGCCGCTCATGGCTTGCGCGACCAGATCGAAACCACGGCGGTGCTTGTAGGGACCGGTGCGGCCGAAGCCGGACAGCGAGCAATAGATCAGCGCCGGGAATTTTTCGTGCAGCACCTCGTAGCCGAAGCCGAGGCGCTCCATGGCGCCGGGCGCGAAATTCTCGACCAGCACGTCGGCATCCGCGATCAGCCGCCGCAGCACCTGCTTGCCGCCCTCGGTCTTCAGATCGAGCACGATGCCGCGCTTGTTGCGGTTCATCATCAGGAACGAGGCCGCCTCGTCGCCGATCTTCGGCGGCACCGAATGGCGGGTGTCATCGCCGTTCGGCGATTTCTCGATCTTGATGACGTCGGCGCCCATGTCGGCGAGCATCAGGGTGCAGGTCGGCCCCGCCATGACATGGGTGAGATCGATGACCTTGAGGCCGGCGAGCGGTCCTGAACGGCGGGAGGTTTTTTGCGATCGATCGCTTTGCATCGGCCTGTCCTATCGGCCGCGCCACTGCGGAGCGCGCTTGTTGAGGAAAGCTTCGAGCCCTTCGCGAAAATCCTGGCTCGTGTAGCACATCAGGATGAGGTCTTCGCCCTCATCTCGCGTCAGCCGCTTTTGCAGGCGGGCCACCGCCTGCTTGGTCGCATTCAGCGTCAGCGGCGCGTGGCTGGCCAAGAGCCGGGCGACATCCTCGGCACGGCGGTCGAGCGCCGCGCCATCCTCGACGACCTCGCCGAGCAACCCGACATGTGCGGCCTCCGCGGCCTCGACGAGACGCGCGGTGAAGATCAAATCCTTGACGCGCGCGGCGCCGATCAGCGCGGTGAGACGGCTGACATTGGACATCGACAGGCAATTGCCGAGCGTTCGCGCGATGGGAAATCCGATTTTGGCGCTTTTCGTGCCGATGCGCAGGTCGCAGGCGGCGGCAATGCCCGCCCCTCCGCCGGTGCAGAAGCCGTTGATCGCCGCGATCGTCGGCACCCGGCATTGCTCGAGCGTGGTCAGCACCCGATCGATCCGGTTCTCGTAGTCGATCGCGTCCTGCGGTGTCTTGAATTCGCGGAACTGGTTGATGTCGGTGCCAGACGCGAAGGCCTTGTCGCCCGCGCCGCGCAGCACGAGCACCTTGATCGCGTGATCGCCATTGGCCTCTTCGCAGATCTCGGCGAGCCGCTCGTACATGGCGAAGGTGAAGGCATTGCGCGCCTGCGGGCGGTTGAAAGTGATCCGCCCGATGCCGTCCTCAACCTCGAAAACGAGGTCTTCTGCCCCTGCGGCTTCCTGATCCATGTCCCTACCTCTTCTGTTTTTTTCATTTTTGAATGCAAAACATGATATTATCAAGCTGGAACTTGCATTGAAGCGCGATTAAATTCTATTTTGAATTCAAACTGGACCCGATCCCATGCTTCATGAAGAGGTCGTCGGCCGCATCCGCGACATTCTGCTCGACGGCGAAATCCCGCCGGGCGCGCGGATCCCCGAGCGCGAGCTGTGCGACCGGCTCCAGATCTCGCGCACGCCGCTACGCGAAGCCCTCAAGGTGCTTGCTGCCGAGGGCCTCGTGCAGCTCTTGCCGCATCGCGGCTCGCGCGCGGCCAAGCTGACCGACAAGGACATGCGCGATTTGTTCGAGGTCTGCCAGGGCCTCGAGGCGCTGGCCGGCGAGCTCGCCTGCGAGCGCATCACTGACGCCGGGATCGCTGAGATCGCCGCCACGCATGCGGAGATGGTGCAACATTATCGCGAGCGCGACCTGATCCAGTATTATCGCGGCAACCGCGCCATTCACGAGGCCATCGTCACCGCAGCCGGAAATCCGGCGCTGACCGGGCTCTACGCCTCCGTGACCGCGCGCATCCGCCGCGCGCGCTATGTGACGCCGATGACGCCGCAGCGCTGGGCGTTCGCCGTCAGCGAGCACGAAGCGATCCTGAACGCGCTCCAGCGCCGCGATGGCCTCGGCCTCTCGCACATCCTGCGTGCGCATCTGCGGCACAAGCGTGAAGAGGTGTTGCAGGCGGGGTTTGCCGAGACGGAAGGAAGCGAGCTCACGCTGCGGATCGCGTGAGCCGTCCTGCTGCCTTGGCTCTGCCGCCGGCTCGGCCGGCGGCAGGTGTCGTCACTGCATCAGGCGAGTGCGGCGCTCTTGATGATCGCGGCGACCGCTTCCGGACGCGACACATAGACCGCGTGACTTCCCTTGCTTTCGACCACGGTGGCGCCGGCGCGCTTGGCCATGAACTGCTGAGCCGGCGGAGGGATCATGTGGTCGTCGGTCGCAACCAGGTACCAGCTCGGCTTTGTCCGCCAGGCAGCTTCGGTGACGGCTCCTTCCAACGCCTTCAAGCCCCACGGCACCTGCGAGTCTGCCATGAACGCCGCCTTTGCCGGCTCGACGTCTGCTGCGAACGAGGCCGCGAACTTTGCCCTGTCGAGGAACAGGTAGCCGTCCTGGGGCGGCAGGATCGGCGGCACGGCAGCGCCGGGCGGCGGGTCCTTGATCAGGGAAGCCACAGACTCGCCCTTGTCCGCCGCGAAGGCCGCGATGTAGACGAGCTTGGACACCTTCGGGTCGTTGCCGGCTTCCGTGATCACCACGCCGCCGTAGGAGTGACCGACCAGCACGACCGGCCCCTTGGCCTGCGCGATGATCTGGCGGGTCGCGGCGACGTCGTCCGCGAGCGATGTGGTCGGATTTTGCACGATGCTGACGTCGAGGCCGTCCTTCCTGAGAATGTTGTAGACGCCTTCCCAGCCTGCGCCATCGACGAAGCCGCCGTGAACGAGGACGATTGTGGGTGTTGAGATCTCAGCCATGACAGTTTGCTTTCGGGTTGTTGCGCCGGAGCGCTTGAATTTCGCGGGTTCTTCTTGCCTGATTTCGCTATAGCTGATTAGTTCCGTTTTATGCGGATACCCCTAACCATTTAGCTAGGTGCCTGATGAAGTGGACGGATCGGATCGGCCGCCGCGTCAAGCTGCGCGACTTCCACATCGTGCTCGCCGTCGCGGAGGCCGGCAGCATGACCCGGGCGGCGGAAGAGCTGGCCGTGTCCTATCCGGTCGTATCCAAGACGGTCTCGGAGCTGGAGCAGACGCTGGGCGTAAAACTGTTCGACCGCAGCGTCGCCGGTGTCGAGCCGACGCATTACGGTCGCGCACTGCTCGAGTCCGGCGTCGCCGTGTTCGACGAGATCCGCAAGGGGTTGCAGCAGATCGAATTCATCAAGCAACCGGACGCAGGCGAGCTGCGTATCGGCTCGTCAATCGTGACGGACGCGGGCCTGCTTCCGGCGATCATCGAGCAGTTCACGCAGGATTTTCCGCGCGCGGTGCTTCACGTGCTGCACGAAAACATCGCCGTTCAGCAGTACCACAATCTGCGCAATCGGGAGGCGGAGCTGGTGTTCGGGCGGCTTCCCGCCACGATGACCGAGCCGGACCTGGTTGCCGAGCCGTTGCTTGACGAGCCCAATATCATCGTCGCGGGAGCCGAGAGCCGCTGGGCCAAGCGGCGCAAGCTCAAGCTTGCCGATCTGATCGGAGAGCCATGGGTGCTGGCACAACCTGGCAGTCTGGCAAGGTCACTGCACGAAGAGGTCTTCCGCAGCAACGGTCTTGAGGTGCCATCCGCACACGTCCTGACGATGTCGCTGCATCTTCACCTGCGCCTGATCGAAAGCGGCCGCTGGCTGGGTCTCGTTCCGGCGTCTGTCGTGCGTTTTGGCGGCAAGCGGATGCGACTGCATATCAAGGCCTTGCCGATCGAGATGTCGTCGCCACCCTCGCCGATCGGCATCGTCACGGTCAAAAACCGGACGCTGACGCCGCTTGCGGAGCGCTTCATCGAATGCAGCCGCAAAGTCGCCAAGTCGAATGCCAGCAGTGCGTCCGTGCAGCGGATATCTCAGGCGAGATAGCCGGACACGCCATGCCGCAAGAGCTTCAGCTAGGCGCGATTTCCGAACAAGCCGAGCGTGATCGAGCGCAGCCAGCGGTGAGCGGGGTCGCGGTGATAACGCTCATGCCAATATTGCGCGATCTCGATGCGCGGCAGCGCGACCGGCGTCTTGAACACGGTCATCCCGAGCGGTTCGGCGACGATGGCGGCCAGATTGGCGGGCAAGGTTGCGACGCCATCGGTTTGCGAGGCCACGAGCGCGCCCGCGATGAAGCTCGGCACCTGCAACAGGATGTTGGCGCGGGCGATCGCGCGTGTCAGCACGCGCTGGGTCTCGAGATGGGCCGCATGCCCGGTCTCGGACGCGGTGATCAGAATATGCTGCTCGTCGAGAAATCCCCGGCGCGTACGTGCTTGCGCCGGCCTCGGGTGCCCTCGCCGCACCACACTGGCATAGCCGTCGGAATAGAGCCGCTGGGAGCGAAGATGCCCCGCCGCCCGCGGCAAGGCGCCGAGCGCGAGGTCCGCCTCCCCCGATTCAAGCTTGAGCGCAAAGTGTCGGGAATCGAGCGGGATCGCGCGCACCTGAATGCGCGGCGCGAGCTCCGCAAGACGGGCGACCAGAGGCGGCAGGAATCGCACCATGCCGACGTCGGTCAAAAGCAGGCTGAAGATCTTCTCCGATTTGCACGGGTCGAACGGCAGCCGCTCCTGCCACAGCATGTCGGCCATCTCGAGCAAGGCGCGGACCTGCGAGGCCATCTCGACAGCCCGCGCCGTCGGCTGCACCCCGCTGCCGCGTCGCACGAACAGGGGATCGTCGAAGCGCAGGCGCAATCGGGCCAGCAATTTGCTGACGGCCGGCTGCGTTGTTTCGAGGCTCACGGCAGCACGCGTGATGCTGCCTTCGCGGATCAGCGCGTCGAGCACCCTCAGGTCGCGGAAGTCGATCCCGGAAGATTCCATTTTTGACATATGAAACATTCCCCTTGAGCTATGGATTGAGCTTGGCTGTTTGCTATCCTCCAGTCAATCGAACGGCCGAACGGCCACGCGAACACGGAGGAACGCCAATGACCAAATTCGTCATCGAATCGCATTTCCGCCTTCAGGAATGGGTGGCCGAGGAGAAGGGCTACTTCCGCGACGAAGGGCTCGACTACGAATTTCGCGAGCTGATCCGCTCGACCGAAGGCCAGCACCACAACAAGGTCAATGAAGGCGCCTTCCAGAGCATCGAGAAGGGACGCAAAGCCGACGTCAGTTGCGCCTGCCACTGGACCGTCAACGTCGCCGCCTCGAACGGCCACGCCAAGCTTTACGCAGACGTCTACTCGGTCGCGCCGTCGGGCATCTTCGTTCCGGCGGATTCGAAGATCCGCACGCCTTCGGATCTCGCCGGCGTGCCGATTTCGGTCGGCTTCCAGTCAGGCAGCCACTATTCGACCATCCAGGCACTCGAACCCTATCTGGCGCCCGGGCAGATCAACCTGACCTTCGAAGACGGCATGCTGTTTCGCAGGATGGAGCTGCTGTTCGAGGGCAAGAGCGAGGCCGCCGCGCTGTTCAACGGCCCCTATTATTTCGCCGAGCAGCTCGGCTATCGCAAGATCATCGACACGACCTTCATGATCGCGTCCATGATCAATGGCGATCCGGCGCCCGAGGACATCAAGCGCTATTTCCGCGCGCTGAAGAAAGCCCAGCGCGACATCGATATGCGGCCGGAGCTCTACACCCACTACTACAAGAACGAGTTTCCGGAGCGTTTTCACGCGACGATGGATACGCGGCGCTGGGGGCCCGGCGAGCGGATCGTGTTCGAACCCTATTCCCGCGAGGTCTACGAACAGTCGTTCGACTGGATCGAGAAGCACGGCATCTTCGAAGCCGGCACGATGGGCGATGGCGCCTACGACAAGGCGACGGTCGCATTCGGCGGGATTTGAGCGTCGGCGCAAGCGTGCGTCACGCGAGATAGCCGGACACACCGTCCCACAGGAGCTTCAATGCCGTCACGACCAGCAAGCCGTAGCAGGTCCGGTAGATCTGCTGCTGGTCGAGCCTTCCGTGCAGCCGCCAGCCGAGCCAGACGCCGCTTGGAATGGCGAGCAGGCACACTGCCATCACGATCCAGACGTTGCCGGCCGGCCGCACCAGCAGCAGCCACGGCACCGCCTTGGTCGCATTGCCGACGGTGAAGAACAGGCTCGTCGTTCCCGCGTAGACCTCCTTGCTGAGGCCGAGCGGCAGCAGATACATCGCCAGCGGCGGTCCTCCGGAATGCGCCACCATGGTGGTGACGCCCGAGGCGAGACCGGCTGCGACCGCCTTCGGCGTCGAACGCGGACGAATGGTCACCTTCGGGTCGCTCACGAACCACAGGCCGACAAAGATCAAGGTGACGACCGCCATCACGATCGCGACCGCGCGATGATCGAGCACGCGGAACAGGAGATAGCCAAGCGCGATGCCGACCACGAGCCCGGGCAGCAGCAGCACGAGGTCCGGTTTCGACCAGGTCGAGGGCTTCCAGTAGCGCAGCGCGAACAGGTCCATCGCGATGAACAGCGGCGCCAGCAGGCCGCCGGCAGTCACCGGGTCCATCACGACCGACAGCAGCGGAATGCCGACGATCGAGAAGCCGCCACCGAACGCGCCCTTCATGAAGCAGATCAGGAACACGCCGGCAAAGGCGATCAGGACTGTGGTGACCGTCAATTCCATGTGCGCGTCTCCAAGTCCGTCACGTCCAAGTCCGTCACGTAGAAGTCCGTCACGCTCGTTCGGATGGCGCCATCAGTCCGCCTACGACCTCGGGTGCCGACCGTCCTTGCTCTGGAAAAACAGGCCGGGCAGCGCCGAGGGCAGCCCGAAGGTCAATCCAAGGAACGCCAGAAACAGATCGAAATAACTCAGGTGCATCGTCGTCGCTCCATTGCCACCGAGTTCTCCCGGTGCAATTTGCTCCTTGCTCCAGAATATGATCCGAGCTTTTATTCGGTACAATAAGAACATTGTACTCGGTGCAATATTGACCTGCGTTCGGGATCGGGGGCTTGGGGCATGTTCCCCTCACTTCGGGCAGCAGCCCGCCCACCGCGAGGCGTGGCGGTCCGGTGGAGCTGAGCGAGGTCACGGTCTTGCTGCTGTGCACGCATCTGACGACCACGACCCCGCGCAGGCAGGCGCGGCGTCAGGCGCTCGTCATCCGCAGGGATGGCCGCTTATCATGTCCGTCCGCCAAGGAAGCGCTCAATCGGGCGCAACGCGTCGATATCCGGAATGCGCTCGCGGGCCTGCACGTCCGAGCACCATGGATAGGGCAACGCCGCCAGCCACTGCATGATCGGCTCCGAGTCCGCGACCGGAAGCACGCACATCACCTCGATGTCGATCACGAGCTTCGTCACGCGCCCATCATCGGCGGACGCAAAACCCCAGTCATAGTGTCCGCATCCGACGCGAACGGCACCGCCCTGCCGCGCCGACATCCCGACCAGCCAGTCACAACGGAACTGCGGCCGGTAGCCTGCATTGGGACGGGACAGGCAAAACGTGCGCACATTCTCGTACTGGTCGCCGAAGCCGGTGACCAGCACCTCTGTGATTTGCGCCAGCCCCTTTGCCGAGCTCGGAAACGAGATGGCGTCAGTCTTGACGACCATTTCCAGCTCGCAGTCCTCCGCGAAGGCGTGCTTCATCAATTGAGGACGGTTGCTATCCTTGGCCAGGATATAGGTGCTGATCGCAACGGCTGCGGTGATGGACGTGGATCGGTTCATTCGGTTGCCCTCTATCCCACAAGCTCAGGAGGCAGCGCATCGTGGATGCAGCAGGCGGTCATCATTGAAAAGCAGAAAGCTCCAGATCGGGCCGCTTCCCGTGAAGAACTGCGGCGAGAGCGCCGTGGCCCTTGTAGAGAAAACTCCAATAAACCCGTCGGCCGTCGCGGCTTTCGACGAACCAGTAACCGGTCATCGTCGTTCCCGTTCTCGCAATATCGCCCCAAAGCATTCTCGTTCTTCGCAACCCCAGCGTGGGACCAAACAGGTTCGAGGGACCTTCAATCGACTCATCGTCCCACGTCACCTTGTGGACGGATGTGAGCGATGGCGACATGAAGCCGGCAACACCAAGCCCCAGCAATACCGTCACCAGCCCTCCCCAGCCGGCTTCATGAAACAGGACGCCGTAGAAACCGGCCAGCGACAGGGCGCAACCGCCGATAACGGTGAGCCAGGCGGTCATTCTCTCCGGCTCGATTGCTCCTGCGGTATCGCTGAGCACATTCGGCTTCGCTCGCCGAAGTCCCCACGCGATGAGAGCGATCGTGCCGGCGGTCACCGCCGCCGCGACCAGGACTTGCAGGACCGGCGATGGGGAGGCCAACAAGCACCTCTTGTTCTTACCTGCATCCCTGATCGCAGCCGACCGTTTGTCACGCTGTCAGCACCCGAGCTTGTCGGCGACGCCGCCAAAATCCCTGGCGACGATGTCCCAGTTGCCAGTGGCTTCAAAATCGATCTTTTGCAGTGGGCCGTACTCGGTCGGGCGCGCGACGAAGGCGGTCTTCAGGCCATGGCTCTGCGCCGCCTTGAGATCGTAATTGTGCGCCGCGACCATCATGACCTCTTCGGGCTTGAGGCCGAGCAGCCGGGCGGCGCCGAGATAGGTTTCGGGATCGGGCTTGTAGTGCTCGAACAGCTCGGCCGACATGACGAGGTCCCACGGGAGACCCGCAAACTTCGCCATGTTGGTGAGCAGCCCAACGTTGCCGTTCGACAGCGGCGAGATCACGAATTTCGTCTTCAGCCGCGTCAGGCCGGCGACGCTGTCGGGCCAGGGATGCAGGCGATGCCAGCCCTTGGTGATGTAGTCGAGGTCAGCCTCGGTCAAACCCTTGATCGCAAACTTCTCGACCAGCCTGTCCAGCGAGCGGCGGTGCAGGACGTCGAGGATGACATAGCCGCGCTCGGGGTGGTTACGCACGTCATCCATGGCGGCCATGTACATGCCGCGCCAGCCATCGACCAAAGCGGTCCAGTCGGCGGTGATGCCGCGGCCCTTGCCCCACCACATCAAATCGGCAATCAGGCTGGTGCGCCAGTCCACGACGGTGCCGAACACGTCGAACACGAGGGCTTTGACGGCGGTGAGATCGGACATGGGAGCTTCCCCTGATTATTCTTGTTGTCATTCCGGGGCGATGCGTAGCATCGAGCCCGGAATCCATTTCACCTCAGACTCTGCTGCCCGATAGATTCCGGGCTCTCGCTTCGCGAGCCCCGGAATGACGGCAGACGTCAATCCAAATGGAACTTGGCGAGCTCGCGGTGCTCGGCCTTGATGTAGCGCACGGTGCCGGTGACGGAGCGCATCACGACCGTCTCGGTCTCGATCACGCCGTCCTTGCGGAATTTCACGCCTGACAGCAGCGAGCCCGTGGTGACGCCGGTGGCGGCGAACAGGCAGTCGCCCCGCGCCATGTCCTCGATGCCGTAGATCATCTTGGGATCGTTGACACCCATCTTGGCAGCGCGCTCGCGCTTCTCGTCGGAGTCGAGGATCAGCCGGCACTGCATCTGGCCGCCGATGCAGCGCAGCGCCACGGCCGCGAGCACGCCTTCCGGCGCACCGCCGGTGCCGAGATACATGTCGACGCCGGTGTTATCGGGGTCAGCGCAGTGGATCACGCCGGCGACGTCGCCGTCGGTGATGAGGCGCACGGCAGCGCCGGTCGAGCGCACGCTCTCGATGATGCTGGCATGGCGCGGACGATCGAGCACCAGCACGGTGATCCCCTCCGCCGTGACGCCCTTGGCCTTGGCGAGGCGGCGGACGTTTTCCGCCGGCGTGGCGTCGAGCTCGACGACGCCCTTGGCATAGCCTGGGCCGACCGCGAGCTTCTGCATGTAGACGTCGGGCGCGTGCAGCAGCGTGCCGCCGTCGGCCATCGCCATGGTGGCGATCGAGCCCGGCATG
The DNA here is from genome assembly GCF_000938285.1 of Bradyrhizobium sp. LTSP857. NCBI lineage: Bacteria > Pseudomonadati > Pseudomonadota > Alphaproteobacteria > Hyphomicrobiales > Nitrobacteraceae > Bradyrhizobium > Bradyrhizobium sp. LTSP857. Next base: position 51,465 of record NZ_JYMS01000007.1, read on the forward strand.
TTCTTGGCGCACAGCGTGGTGCCTTCGAGCGGGTCGACCGCGATGTCGACCTTCGGGCCGGCGTTCATGCCGACCTTCTCGCCGATGAAGAGCATCGGCGCCTCGTCGCGCTCGCCCTCGCCGATCACGATGGTGCCCTCGATCGGCAGCTTGTTCAACTCGCGCCGCATCGCGTCCACCGCGGCCTGGTCGGCCGCCTTCTCGTTGCCGTGCCCGCGCAGCCGCGCCGAGGACACCGCCGCCCGCTCCGTCACGCGCACGATCTCCAGCGTGAGAATGCGCTCGAGCAATGCTTGCGGCGGGACTGAAATATGGGTCGACATCTGGCTAACTCCTTCAACTGCTCTCGGCGGACGTTCGCCGCATCAATTCGCAACATCGCGGTTCGTTCGAACCGTGGTGTTGATGCTCTAGTTCTTCTCGATCCGGATCACCTGCGGTCGTCCGCTGATCACCTTGTCGCGCTGCACGGCTGCGAGTGCGCGGCGCACCGCGTCCTCATGCGTCGCATAGGTGATCAGGATGACGGGCACGGGCACCGCCTTGCCATCTGCCGGCGCAGCGCCGCCATTGGGATGACGCTGCACGATCGACTCGATCGAAATCTTCTGTTCCGCAAGCCGGGTCGCGATCGCGGCCGCCGTGCCCGGGAAATCGCGCGCCAAAAGGCGGATATAGTAGCCGCCCTCGTGGCGCTCCATTGGCGCCTTCTTGGTGTCGCGCAGATGCGAGATCGGCCGGCCGAACGGATTGGCGCGGATGCCGCGCGCGACGTCAGCGATATCGGCGACGACGGCAGATGCGGTCGCAGCTCCGCCTGCACCGGGGCCGACCAGCGTGATCGGCGGAATGCCCTCGCCATCAATGGTGACCGCATTGGTGACACCCATCACCTGCGCGATCGAGGAGGATTTTGGAACCATGGTCGGGTGCACGCGCTGCTCGATGCCCTTGGCAGTGCGAACCGCAACGCCAAGCAGCTTGAGCCGGTAACCGAGATCGTCAGCGGCGCGCAGATCTTCCGGCGCGATGGAGGAGATACCTTCGACATACACCGCACTTTGAGCAACTTTCGTGCCGAAAGCGAGGCTGGCGAGAATGGCAAGTTTTTGCGCGGTATCGTGGCCGTCGACGTCGAAGGACGGATTGGCCTCGGCATAGCCGAGCCGCTGCGCGTCCTTCAGGCATTCCGCGAAGGACAGGCCCTCCTGCTCCATCCGCGTCAGGATGTAATTACAGGTGCCGTTGAGGATGCCGTAGACGCGGTTGATGCCGGTTCCCGCAAGACCCTCGCGTAACGTCTTGATGACGGGGATCGCAGCGCCGACCGCTGCCTCGAAATTCAGCGCGCCGCCGTGTTTTTCGGCGGCCTTGGCGAGCTTCAAGCCGTGCTTGGCGAGCAGCGCCTTGTTGGCGGTGACGACAGACTTTCCGGCATTCAGCGCAGCCTCGACCGCCGACAGCGCGGGATCGCCAGCGCCGCCCATCAGCTCGACGAAACAGTCGATGCCGGGATGGGTTGCGAGCGCCAAGGGATCCTTGACCCATTCGACGCCGCGCAGGTCGATGCCGCGTTTCTTCGCCTTCGAGCGCGCGGTGACGGCGACGACGCGAATGCCCCGGCCGCTGCGGCCCGCGAGCACGCGGGCTTGCGTTTCAATCAATCGGACAACTTCGGCGCCCACGGTGCCGAGCCCCGCTATGCCCACTTTCAGGGGTGCGACCATGATGCTTTGCGAAAACCTGTCGAAGAGAATTAACGCCGGTTGGCGAGCGGAACGACGTTGTGCAACGTTTCGATGCCGCTTTCAAGGAAGCGGCGCACGCCGCGCGCGGCCTGCCTGATCCGTTGCTCGTTTTCCACCATGGCGATGCGGACATATCCTTCACCATGCTCGCCGAAGCCGACGCCGGGCGACACCACGACGCCGGATTTCTCCACCATCAAGGTTGCGAATTGCATGCTGCCGACGCTGCGGAACGCCTCCGGCAGCGGCGCCCAGGCGAACATCGAGGCATCCGGCGGCGGGATCTCCCAGCCGGCCCGGCCAAAGGACTCCACCAGCGCCTCGCGGCGCTTGCGATAGGTGTCGCGCATCTCCTTGATGCAATCGTCAGGACCGTTCAACGCAGCGGTCGCGGCGACCTGCACCGGCGTGAAGGCGCCGTAGTCGAGATAGGATTTGACGCGGGCGAGCGCTGCGATCACGCGCTCATTGCCGACTGCAAAACCCATGCGCCAGCCGGCCATCGAATAGGTCTTCGACATCGAGGTGAATTCGACGGTGACGTCGATCGCGCCGGGCACCTGGAGCACCGAGGGCGGCGGGTTGCTCTCGTCGAAATAGACCTCGGCATAAGCGAGATCGGACAGGATCAGTATCTCGTGCTTCTTCGCGAACGCGACGAGGTCCTTGTAGAAGTCGAGGCTCGCGACATAGGCGGTCGGGTTCGAGGGATAGCAGACGACCAGCGCAAGCGGCTTCGGGATCGAATGCACGATCGCCCGCTCCACCGCCTCGAAGAATTGCGGCGTCGGCTCCGAGGGCACCGAGCGGATCACGCCGCCTGCCATCAAAAAGCCGAAGGCATGAATCGGGTAGCTCGGGTTCGGACAGAGCACGACGTCGCCAGGCGCGGTGATCGCCTGCGCCACGTTGGCAAAGCCCTCCTTGGAGCCGAGCGTCGCAACGACCTGAGTGTCGGGGTTGAGCTTCACACCGAAGCGGCGCTCATAATAGGCGGCCTGAGCCCGGCGCAGGCCGGGGATGCCCCGGGAGGCCGAGTAGCGGTCGGTGCGCGGCTTGCCCAGCGTCTCCTTGAGCTTCTCCAGCACATGCGGCGGCGCCGGCAGATCCGGGTTGCCCATGCCGAGGTCGATGATGTCGGCGCCGGCATTCCGCGCGGCCGCCTTGGCCCGGTTAACCTGCTCGAACACGTAAGGCGGAAGGCGGCGGATGCGGTAAAAATCTTCCATGGGTCCAGACATCGGTTCTTGCGGCTCCGGGCAACCCGGTCAGGGCAGAATCGAAAGGCCGCGACGGACCTTCGGAGAGGCCTCGGCCCTTTCGTAAAAATCACTCAAAATCAAATAGTTGAAGTGATTTTCGGCGACAGGGACTGAAGTCCTTCGCTCTGACTCTCGGCTAAATTGAGGTCTTTTTAGCACGGAGTGGCGGGGGCGCCAGCGATTACCTTGCGGCGCCTTTACTTGGCATCCTTACTTGGCATCCTTGGCGGCCACGGCCTGACGGTCGCGGGCGGCGGCCAGCTCTGCCTCGATCTTGGCGCGCTGGTCGGGCGGAATGATCGCTTGATCACGATCCGGCGGCAGGTCGTGCACCGGCAAATAGGCGTTGGGGTCCTTGGGATGCGCTTGCGCATCGGTGGGTGTCATGTCCGCGAGCTGACTCGAGCAGCCGCCCAACGCGAGCGCCGCGATCAGCAGCGCGCCGCAGATCGGCAGCGACTTTTGCAGGTCCCACAACGCCAACACTTGGGAAATCCCCTACTCGTCCCATGCACGGCTGCTGGAGCTTAACCCAACACCCTGCCCAAGCTCAAACCATTGCTGCCCACAAATGGTACGAGCGAGAAAACATCCAAGGCCCACGCCCAAGGGGTGCACCCCGATTGTGACAAAACCAAGAAGCTTTGTCGCAGTGCAGCACATCTTCGCGCGTGTTTAGCGCCAAACATGCGAGCTTCGCGGTGACGAATACAGAATGAATCGTTACTGTTCTGCTCATGAGTACCGCCACCACCGACATGCCCAAGTCCGAGACGAAGTTCGATGCGGAAGCCTTCGCGATGAATGTCGCGCGGGCCATGGAGAGCGGCGGCAAGGCGCTCGCCGCGTATCTGAAGCCGCGCGAAAGCGGCGAGGTACAGGATCGTCCGCCAGCCGAGCTGACCGAAGTCGTCAAGACCTTCACGTCGGTCGCCGAATACTGGCTGTCGGATACATCGCGCTCGTCCGACCTCCAGACCAAGCTCGCCAAGGATTATCTCGACCTCTGGGGTTCGGCGGCGCGGCGGATGGCCGGCCAGGACGCTGCTCCCGCGATCGCGCCCTCGCCGCGCGACAAGCGCTTTGCCGATCCGGAATGGAAGTCGAACCAGTTCTTCGATTTCATGATGCAGCTCTATCTGCTCACAGCCAAATGGGCACAGGAGCTGGTGCACGACGCCGAGCTCGATCCGCAGACCCGCCGCAAGGCCGAATTTTACATGCTGCAGGTCACCAACGCGATCTCGCCGTCGAATTTCGTGCTGACCAATCCGGAGGTGCTGCGCGAGACGGTCGCAAGCAGCGGCGAGAATCTCGCGCGCGGCCTGACGATGCTGGCCGAGGACATCGCGGCCGGCAAGGGCATGCTGAAGATCCGCCAGTCCAATCCGGACAATCTCGTCGTCGGCGTCAACATGGCGACGACGCCGGGCAAGGTGATCTACCAGAACGAGATGATGCAGCTGATCCAGTATTCGCCGGCGACGGAGAGCGTGCTGCGCACGCCGCTGCTGATCATCCCGCCCTGGATCAACAAGTTCTACATCCTCGATCTCAAGCCGGAAAAATCCTACATCAAGTGGTGCGTCGACCAGGGCATCACCGTGTTCGTGATCTCATGGGTCAATCCCGACAAGCGGCTCGGCACCAAGAGCTGGGAAGACTACATGAAGGAAGGCCCGCTCACGGCGATGGACGTGATCGAGCGGATCACCGGCGAGATGAAGGTGCACACGGCCGGCTATTGCGTCGGCGGCACGATGCTCGCGACCACGCTGGCCTGGCTCGCCGAGAAGCGCCGCCAGCGCGTCACCTCGGCGACGTTCTTTGCAGCGCAAGTCGACTTCACCCATGCCGGCGATCTCCTGGTCTTCGTCGACGAGGAGCAGATCGCCTCGCTCGAGCAGGACATGAAGGCGTCCGGCGTGCTCGAAGGCTCGAAGATGGCGATGGCCTTCAACATGCTGCGCTCCAACGATTTGATCTGGTCCTACGTCGTCAGCAACTATCTGAAAGGCAAGCAGCCGAGCGCATTCGACCTGTTGCACTGGAATTCGGACGCAACCCGCATGACCGCGTCGAACCATTCCTATTATCTGCGCAATTGCTATCTGGAGAACCGGTTGTCGACGGGCACGATGGTACTCGACAACACCCTGCTCGATCTCTCCAAGGTCATGGTGCCCGTCTACAACCTCGCCACCCGCGAGGATCACATCGCGCCGGCGGAATCGGTGCTGTACGGCTCGCAGTTCTTCGGCGGCCCGGTGAAATATGTACTGTCCGGCTCCGGCCACATCGCAGGCGTGGTCAATCCGCCCGCCTCGAACAAGTACCAGTACTGGACCAACGACAACATCAAGGACGTCAGCGTCGCAGACTGGATGAAGGGCGCGGTCGAGCACAAGGGCTCGTGGTGGCCGGACTGGCGCGAATGGCTGGGCGGGCTCGATCCGGAGGAGGTCCCGGCGCGGAGCGTCGGCAGCGAGGCGCTGCCCCCGATAGAGGACGCGCCCGGCAGCTATGTCAGGGTTCGCGCATAGCGCAACGGCGCGCGCTTTCGTATAAGCTCACGACATCGATTTTGGAGGGGACCGGACTATGACGCGCGAATTGTTCTGGCTGACGTGTACGGTGATCCTGACCGGAATCCTCTGGGTTCCCTACACCATCAATCGCTGTCAGATTCGGGGGCTCGGTGGCGCGATGGCCAACCCCTCGCGCAGCGACAAGCCGCAATCGGAGTGGGCGAACCGGCTGATGTTCGCGCATGACAACGCGGTCGAGAACCTCGTGCTGTTCGCGCCGCTGGTGCTGATCCTGAACGCGATCGATTACTCCTCGAAATGGACGGTGCTCGCCTGCGCGGTCTATTTCTGGTCCCGCGTCGCGCATCTGATCGTCTATGCGCTCGGCGTCCCGGTGTTCCGCACACTGGCCTTCACCGTCGGCTTCCTCGCCCAGGCCGTGCTGGCGCTGGCGATATTCAAGATCGTCTAGGATTGGGCGATGCCGGCATCAGGCCGGCTTGCGAACGACCAGATTCAGCATGTCGGCTGGCGTCTGGTCGAAACTCTGGATGACGGAGGTCTCCGACGTCAGCGTGATCCAGGGGCCCGCACTGGCGTAGGTCGCTTCCAGCCACTCGGGCGATGCATAGTTGTAGTACCGCCCCAAGCTGTCCCGCCCATCGCTCTCGCCCATCTTGTAGCTGGCGTAAAACACGCCTGACGGTTTGAGGGCGCGATGAATCCGAGCAAGGATGCCGGCGAGCTCGTCGCGCGGCACGTGCAGCAGACAGGCGCTTGCCCAGACGCCGTCATAGGCCTGTTGCGCATCCAGTTCGTCGAACCGCATCGCCTCGACGGGATGACCGAGCCGGCCCGCGGCGATCTCGGCCATTTCCGGCGAACCGTCGGTCGCACGCACCGAGAAACCTTCAGCCAGCATCACCGCCGAATGATTGCCGGCACCGCAGCCGAGCTCCAGGATCACGCCACCGGGCGGCAGCAAAGCGAGAAAGCCCCGCAGCCGCGTCGAGGGCGCCTTCGCCCAGTCTGCATAGGACTGGGCGTTGCTCCGATAGAATTGCAGCGTGGTCTCGTCCATGGTGTCACTCGCTCCGGAGCGCAGCCCTGCTCTGCCGGCTACCCATCATCAGCCGCAACTGTTGCCGACAGATAACACTGCGGCAAAAACAGACCGGTGCGACAGCTTGCCAGTACAGGTTGTCACGCCTCCACAGGTATATTTGCGCATCGCAATTGATTGATTCGGAACAGACATGAATTGGAAGATTGTATCCGCGCTCGGCGCGCTTTCGCTGGCAACCGCCGCGACCCAGGCCAACGCAGCCGACCTCGCCGCTCGTCCTTACACCAAGGCGCCGCCGATGATCGCCGCCGTCTATAACTGGAGCGGCTTCTACATCGGCGCCAACGGCGGCTATGGCTCGTCGCACAAGTGCTGGGATCAGACCGTGGGCTTCGCGCCTGGCGTCGCCGAAGGCTGCCATGATGCGACGGGCGCCGTCGCCGGCGGGCAGATCGGCTATCGCTGGCAGAGCAGCGCCTTCGTGTTCGGCCTCGAGGCTCAGGGTGACTGGGCCGACCTCTCGGGCCGGAATGCGAGCACGGTGCTCGGCGTCGCGAACCGCACCCGCGTCGACGCCTTCGGCCTGTTCACCGGCCAGGTCGGCTACGCCTGGAACAATGCGCTGCTCTATGTGAAGGGCGGCGCCGCCGTTACCAGCGATCGTTACCGCGGCATCGGCACGGGTGGTTTGGCCGGGGCCGAGTTCGATGGTGCCAACGAGACCCGATGGGGCGGTGCGGTCGGCGTCGGCTTCGAATACGGCTTTACCTCGAACTGGTCGGTTGGCCTCGAATACGACCACATGTTCATGGGGCGCCACGACGTCACCCTCACAGCCAATGGTGCGCTGGCACCTGTCGGCACGTTCTCGCGCACCGACCGCATCGGCCAGGACGTTGACCTGATCACCGCCCGCATCAACTACCGCTTCGGCGGCCCGGTCATCGCGAAGTACTGAGGCTTGGTGTCCCGGACGCGCCGAAGCGCGAGCCGGGACCCAGAAAGCCACCAGCGAAGCAAGAATGGGCCCCGGCTCTGCAGCACACCGCCAAGAGGCGCTGCGCTGCGTCCGGGGCACAAAGCCCTACTCCTCCGCCAATCCCAGCATCAGCCGCATGTTCTGCACGGCCGCGCCCGAGGCGCCCTTGCCGAGATTGTCGAGCCGGGCAACCAGCACAGCCTGGTGGTGCTTGTCGCTGGCGAAGACGTAGAGCTCGAGCTTGTTGGTCTCGTTGAGCGCCTCCGGCTCGAGCTTGCCGCCCTTGGTCGCCTCGTTCTGGAGCGGCATCACCGAGACGTATTTCGAGCCGGCGTAGCGCTTGGCCAGCGCGGCCTGGAGATCGGCGCCGCTCGGCTTGCCCGGCAGCGTGTCGAGCTGGAGCGGCACCGAGACCAGCATGCCCTGCCGGTAGTTGCCGACCGAGGGGATGAAGATCGGCCGCCGCGTCAGGTTCGAATAGAGCTGCATCTCCGGCAGATGCTTGTGCTCGAAGCCGAGGCCATAGAGCTCGAACGACGGCGCGCTGCCGTCTTCATAGTTCGCGATCATCGACTTGCCGCCGCCAGAATAGCCGCTCACCGCGTTGACGGTGACGGGATAGTCCTGCGGCAACAGGCCGGCATCGACGATCGGCCGCAGCAGCGCGATCGCGCCGGTCGGATAGCAGCCGGGATTAGAGACCTTTTTCGCGGCCTTGATCTTGCCGGCCTGGTCCGGTGCGAGCTCCGGAAAGCCGTAGGCCCAGTCGGGTGCGACCCGGTACGCGGTGGAGGCGTCCAGCACCTTCGGCCCCGAGGCGCCCATGCTGTCGATGAGCGCGACGGTTTCCTTGGCGGCATCGTCCGGCAGGCAGAGGATGACGAGATCCACCTCCTCCATCAGCGCCTTCTTGGCCGCAGGATCCTTGCGCTTGTCGTCGGCAATGGTCTTCACCACGACGTCACTCTGGAGCTTCAGGCGCTCGTTGATGCCGAGCCCGGTGGTGCCGGAGCCGCCGTCGACGAAGACGGTCGCGGACTTTTTTGCGACGCCCGTGGTCGGTGCTTGCTTGGTGTCAACGAGAGTCATGGCACGCTCCTTTCGAGCTTGTTGGTTTCGTCCGCGAAGGCTTCCGGCCTCACGTCCTGCATCAGTTGCGCGATCTGTCTGGCGTCGGCAGCGGGTTGCGCGCCGAGCGCATTGGCGATCGCGGTATAATCGGCGTCGGACTTGTGCTGGTTGAGCTTGAAGCTGCCTTCGACCTCTTCAACCGTCATCACCAGACCCACGATCGCCTTCTTCATCGCTTCGAACCGGCCCGCCGTCATCTTGCCCGAGGTCCACGGCTTCTTCGGCAGCAGCCAAGTCTCGAACTTGTCACTGAGCGTGTCGATCTGCACCGACAGCTCGTCATCCGACAACAGCCGCACCGGCCCGCTCAAATGGACGGACTGGTAGAGCCAGGTCGGCACCTGATCCGGCGAGACGTACCAGTCGGGCGAGACATAGGCATCGGGCCCGTTGACCGCGAGCAGCCAGGAGGTCGCGCCGTCCGCAAGCTTTAGCAGCGGATTGTGACGGGCGACATGAAAGGCGACATGCGGCGTGCCGTCATCGGCATAGGTCAGATAGAACGGCAGCGCTGATGCGATCGGCTTTTCCCCGTCGAAGGCGCACATGGTGCCAAAGCCGCGCGCGTCGGCGAATTTCAGGCTCGCGGCGCGGTCCTGCTTGAAAAAGGGTGGCGTGTACATCGTGGTCTCCTGCTGGGCCTCCGTGGGGAGCCGCCGGATCAGATCGCGCTGACAGGAGAGAGAATGCCGCGGATCGGGTCCAGCGGCAAAGACGATGATCTCAAACGCGATCGACCGCCCAAACCGCTAAAGAGCGGCGGCGGCGACGGGCGAACAGGATGGTCGCGGCGTTGATCATGGCGCGCGGCTATAATGCCAGATGAGGTTTCCGTCAAGGTTCAAGGCGTCAGATTACCCGCCAGAGCCATTCCATGATCTTGGCGATCACGTCGCCGAACAGCAGCAGCGCCGCCGACCAGATCAGGGCCGAAACGAAATTGGCGACCTGGAAACTCCAATAGGGCATCTCGAAAATGCCGGCGGCGAGCGGCACCGAGGCGCGCAAGGGGCCAAAGAAGCGGCCGATGAAGATGCTGGGCACGCCCCAGCTCCGCACGAAGGCCTCACCCCTCGGGAGCAGATCCGGATACCGCGAGAGCGGCCACATCTGCGCGACCTGCTCCTTGTAGCGGTAGCCGAACCAGTAGGAGACCCAGTCGCCGAGCGCCGCCCCGATGCCGCCGGCAATCCAGAGCGGATAGAAGCTGATGCCGCTCACCCCGATCAGCGCGCCGATCGCCACCAGCGCACCCCAGGCCGGGATCAGCAACGAGATGAACGCCAGCGATTCACCGAAGGCCAGCAGGAACACGATCGGAGCGGCCCAGGCCTGGTGAGCGCGCACGAAGTCGGCCAGTGCGTGCGCAAACTGCTCCATTCCAGATAGCCTTCCCGCCCCGCCTCAGGGTCCTGCTCGATGAAAAGCACTGGTAAGCCAGGGACTTGTGTGACATCAAGTCACAAATCCCGGCTCTGACCGGACCAGGACGTCAAATTGACGGGAATTGGCGGGCCTGCGGCGTAAAATCGCCGGGATTGGCTCCCAACCACAGCGCCCGGCCCGCCTTGCGGTGACCTTTCCAAGCCAGAAGTGGCATAGTCACGCCAACCGATTCGCCGCCTCTGCGGCCCTCAAAGTGCATCAAAATATATGTCCAAGCAGTTGAAGCCCAAAGCAAAAGACGATTTCTTCGGCGGCGATGAGCCGAAGCCTCGCGCGCCCGCCAAGGCGGCCTCGCGGGCAGGCGACGCTGAAGCCGACTACACGGCGGCCGACATTGAGGTGCTAGAAGGCCTGGAACCGGTCCGGCGCCGGCCCGGCATGTATATCGGCGGCACCGACGAGAAGGCGCTGCATCACCTCTTCGCCGAAGTCATCGACAACTCGATGGACGAGGCGTTGGCGGGACACGCGACCTTCATCGGGGTCGAGCTCAGCGCGGACGGGTTCCTGACCGTCACCGACAACGGCCGCGGCATCCCGGTCGATCCGCATCCAAAATTTCCGAAGAAGTCGGCGCTCGAAGTCATCATGTGCACGCTGCATTCGGGCGGCAAGTTCGACTCCAAGGTCTACGAGACCTCGGGCGGCCTGCACGGTGTCGGCATCTCCGTGGTGAACGCCCTCTCCTCCCTGCTCGAGGTCGAGGTCGCGCGCAGCCAGAAACTCTACCGCATGACATTCGAGCGCGGCCATCCCAAGGGCAAGCTCGAGGATCTCGGCAAGATCAACAACCGCCGCGGCACGCGCGTGCGCTTCAAGCCCGACACCGACATTTTTGGCGCCAAGGCCGCGTTCAAGCCGCAGCGCCTGTTCAAGATGACGCGCTCGAAGGCCTATCTGTTCGGTGGCGTCGAGATCCGCTGGAATTGCGCGCCTGAGCTGTTGAAGGGCGTCGAGGACGTCCCGGCGGAAGCGACCTTCCACTTCCCCGGCGGCCTGAAGGATTATCTCGCAGCCGCCATCCACGCCGACACGCTGGTGCACCCCGACATCTTCTCCGGCAAGTCGGGCCGCAACGGCGCGCATGGCGCCTGCGAATGGGCGGTGGCCTGGACTGCGGACGCCGACGGCTTCCTGTCGTCCTACACCAACACCGTGCCGACGCCCGACGGCGGTACGCATGAGTCCGGCCTGCGCAGCGCGCTGCTGCGCGGCCTGAAGGACCACGCCGAGCGCGTTGGTCAGGGCAAGCGCGCCGCCTCCATCACCTCGGAAGACGTGATGGTCGGTGCGGCCGTAATGCTCTCCGTGTTCGTGCGCGAGCCTGAATTCCAGGGCCAGACCAAGGATCGTCTCGCCACCGCCGAAGCGCAGCGCATCGTCGAACAGGCGATGAAGGATCCGTTCGACCATTGGCTGTCGGGCAATCCAAACATGGCCAACAGGCTGCTCGATTTCGTGGTCGATCGCGCCGAGGAGCGGCTGCGCCGGCGCCAGGAGAAAGAGACCGCGCGCAAAACTGCCGGCAAGAAGCTGCGCCTCCCGGGCAAGCTCGCCGACTGTAGCGATGCCGGCACCGAAGGCTCAGAACTCTTCATCGTCGAGGGCGACTCGGCAGGCGGCAGCGCCAAGCAGGCGCGCGATCGCAAGACCCAGGCCGTGCTGCCGCTGCGCGGCAAGATCCTCAACGTCGCCTCCGCCGGCAAGGACAAGCTGACTGCGAACGCCCAGCTCTCCGACCTCGTGCAGGCGATCGGTTGCGGCATGCTCGCGCAGTATCGCGAAGAGGATTTGCGCTATCAGCGCATCATCATCATGACCGACGCCGACGTCGACGGTGCCCACATCGCTTCGCTGCTGATCACCTTCTTCTACCGGCAGATGCGGCCGCTGATCGACCAGGGCCACCTCTTCCTCGCGGTGCCGCCGCTCTACAAGCTGACTCACGGCACCAAGTCGATCTACGCCCGCGACGACGCGCACAAGGAGGCGCTGATCAAGAGCGAGTTCAACGCCAATGCAAAGGTCGAGGTGAACCGCTTCAAAGGCCTCGGCGAGATGATGCCGGCGCAGCTCAAGGAGACCACCATGGATCCGGCCAGGCGGACCATGCTGAAGGTGGTCCTGCTCGCCGACGACCGCGACACCACGGCGGATTCGGTGGAGCGCCTGATGGGCACCAAGGCGGAAGCGCGCTTTGCGTTCATCTCCGACAAGGCCGAGTTCGCCAACGAGGATCTGCTCGACGTCTGAAGTCGCGATTTTCCATCAAAAGCCCCGGCTCAAGGCCGGGGCTTTTTCATTTTTGGCGGCTGCACAGCGCTTTCCCGATGATTCCTGCCGAGCGATCGGCACGCGAATTCGCGACTCGGCCAACGACTCACCAGCGCCAAAGGCTGAGGCAAGACTGCCTCCGTTTCGGACAAAGCCGAATTGCTAACGAGAAGTTACCCGAAACCAAAATCCGAACATGCTACTAAGTATTTGAATCTACATCATTTTTATTGAATCTGTGATGCGCCCACAAATCCGCGCCGGCCGGCGTTTTCCGGCGACTGTGCCTGCCCTGCAACAGCATTTCGGCGAGAAGCGTCTATAGTCCGGGCATCAGATGACACGAACTTCAGTGCGCTCGCGCCTGCTACAGACCAAGTTGGGGATTTTATCATGAAGAAGATTTTGCTGGCTCTGACCGCGGTTGCGGCGATGACCGGTTCGGCCTCGGCGGCCGACCTTGCTGCCCGTCCTTACGTGAAGGCCCCGATGATGGCGCCTGTCGCCAATTGGACCGGCTTCTACATCTTCGGCGGTGGCGGCGGCGGTCTTTCGAACTCCGACCAGTCCATCCAGTCGACCGTCGGCGCGGTCCCGCTGACCATCACCCAGCGTCAGGGTGGTTCGGGTTGGTTCGGCACCGTCGGTCTCGGCTACGACTGGCAGTTCAGCGGCACCTGGGTCGCCGGCGTGTTCGCTGACGGTCAGTTCGGCAGCCTCCGCTCCACCGTGCAGGATCCGATCCTCAACCTCACCGGCAACCAGAAGCTGGAAGACTCCTGGGCCGCTGGTGTGCGCCTCGGCTGGCTGGTCGCTCCGAACGTTCTCTCCTACGTCAACGGCGGTTACTCTGGCGCCCACTTCGGCAGCACCAGCTTCATGACCCTGGCTGGCGCTCCGAGCGGCATCCACCTCAACGGCTACAACCGCAACGGCTTCTTCGTCGGCGGCGGTGTCGAGAACAGCCTGAACATGTTCGGTATCTCTTCGCCCGGCTGGTTCATGAAGACCGAATATCGCTCGGCCTTCTACAATGCGAAGACCCGGGACGAGCTCTCCGACGCCACCAACCTGCCGACCGGCGTCAACAGCATCCGCGCCAACAGCTGGAACCAGACGATTTCGACCTCGCTGGTCTACCGCTTCAACTGGACCGGTCCGGTCGTCGCGAAGTACTGATCTGAACGCAAGTTCAAACGTCAAAGCCCCGGCATCGTCCGGGGCTTTTTCGTTTTGGAAGGCTTGAGCGACCGATACTCGCCTTCAAGGCTCGATATGAGCGGTCGAGCGATTCTTCGATCGCTGACGAATGGGCATCGGCGATCGCCTTGCACCATCCGCGACGCCCAAGATGATCTTCCGCGCGGACATGCGTCCTCCCCGCGGCCTGCGCTCGCAGCCATTGTATCCGTACCGAAGCTACGGCTAGTCTGGCCGCAAGTTTTCGCGACCTGCGGCGATCGTTCATGCCGCGAGCCGCGGCAGAAGCGGACCCATGGGGAGGAATGCATGCGCAGATTTCTGCTGATCGCAGGCCTGTTTGCTCTCACCGTCGGGCTGCTCTGGATCGGGCAAGGCACGGGCACCGTCGCCTGGCCGCGATCGAGCTTCATGGTCAACCAGCTGCAATGGGCCGGCTATGGCGCAGCCATGGCAGGTTTCGGGCTGGTGCTGATCTGGCAGAGCAACCAATAGAAGAAACCAGGGAATAAAAGCATGACATCCAGCCGGTTCGATCTCCGCGGCAAAGTCGCGATCGTCACAGGAGGCAATGGCGGCATCGGGCTCGGCCTGGCGCACGGACTAGCCGACGCCGGCGCCGACATCGCGGTGGTCGGACGTAACGAAACCAAGTCGGCCGCCGCAATTGCCGATCTGAAACAGCGCGGCGTGAAGGCGATCGCCGTCACCACCGACGTCACCGACACGGCGGCCGTCGCCGCGATGATAGAACGCGTCGTCAAGGATCTCGGCCGCATCGACATCCTCATCAACAATGCCGGCATGAGCATCCGCAAGCCCCCGCACGAGCTCGAGCTCGACGAATGGAACAAGGTCATCGCGACCAACCTCACCAGCGCCTTCATGTGCTCGAAGCTGGCCTATCCGGCGCTCAAGGCGTCGGGCAACGGCAAGGTGATCAATATCGGCTCGATGATGTCGATCTTCGGCGCAAGCTTCGCGACGGCCTATGCGGCGAGCAAGGGCGGCATCGTGCAGTACACCCGCGCCTGCGCCAACGCCTGGGCGCCCGACAACATCCAGGTCAATGCCATCCTGCCAGGCTGGATCGATACTGACTTGACGCGCGGCGCACGGCAGCAAGTGTCGGGACTGCACGAGCGTGTGCTGGCGCGCACGCCTGCGGGACGCTGGGGCGACATCGACGACTTCGCGGGCATCGCGGTGTTCCTGGCCTCACCCGCGTCCGCTTTCGTCACCGGCACGGCGATCCCCGTCGATGGCGGATTCTCGGTGATGGCCTAAGACGTTTGTCCGGCCTACGAAAAAAAAGCCCCGGCATATGCCGGGGCTTTGCTCTGGCGATGGGCCCCTGACCACGCGCAACCGCTGTTGGCGATGGATGCAGGTTCACTTTCCGTACGTGCGTTGCGCAGACGCCACAAAAAATAGGCAAATACTACTGACGCATTGCACTTATATGCACATAGAAGTGCATATTCCAGCTCCAGAAATGAAGCCGGAACCCCTTGCTGCGCGACCCGCAAAACGAAGGAGTGCCGGGGGAATCGCCCTGGAGCTTCACTGTCTCACCCAAAAAGAAGCCCCGGTCGAAGCCGGGGCCTTAATTGTTGGTCGTGCTCTTTTTTGCTGATCGTTCGTTGACGTGCTCAGTAGCGCGCGATGACCGGCGCGTCGAACTTGTAGCTGGCGCGGACAACGGCCCACTGGATGTCACGCGGCTTGGCATCGAAGCTGTAATTGCCCGAGGTGCCACCGAGCTGATAGGTCTGGCTGGCGAAGGCCGCGTAATTGTACTCGAGGCCGACGATCCAGTTGCGGGTGATGCCGTATTCCCAACCGGCGCCGACGGTCCAGCCATTGGCCCAGTGGGTCTGACCACCCGAACCCGTGAACGGGCCGACCGTGTCGGAGACGTTGATACGGTTGTTCACGCCGGCATAGCCGCCCTTGATGTAGAAGAGGTTGTTCTGCACGGCAAAGCCGGCGCGGCCGACAACGGTCGCGAGAACGTTCGCACGCCAGCTGAAGACGTCGTCGCCAGCGCCGAACGCGGTGTTGACGACGGTGCCCTTGTTGTTGAGGCCGGAGATCGTGCCTTCCATGCCGAACACGTAGTTGTTGGCCTGCCAGTTGTAGCCGATCTGGGCGCCACCCATGATGCCGGCACTACGCTGACGATAGCCCTGGCCAGGCGTCAGATCGCCGAACGGCGCACCGACGCCATTGTTGATGAACTGCTCATTGGTCCAGGCGCCACCGATATGGCCGCCGACATAGAAGCCGGTCCAGTTGAACAGCGGCTCCGCATAAGCAGGCGCCTTCGTGTAGCGCGCGCCGAGATCGGCAGCGGAAGCGGCGCCAGTCGAAACCAGAGCGGTCGTGCAGACGAAGGCAGCAATCAACTTGTTACGCATGGTACACCCCGTGTCCTTTGATGGCGCACGCTCACACGCAGTTCTTACTCAAATTTGAATCAAGAAAGTTAAGGCGCCGGATTCGCCAATGGCGGTCCTTGAATCCGTTGGCGCTGTTGCACGCGCGCAACGCGCGGCGCGCAATTTAACGCGAAATTATCCCTACCGAATTGCTGCGCTATGGCGCAGGTGCGGCTTTCGATTGCACATGCTCTGGCCGGACGCCGAGCGCAAGGAAGCGCGCCGGAATACCCTGGAGCCATGGCAGCGCGGTGATGAGGCGAATGATCAGCGGCACCTTCAGCGGCTGGTTGCCCGGCTTCAAGGCGCCGCTGATGATGTTGTTCTGCACGACCACCTGCATCGCCTGCGTCATCTTCACCGGAAACTCGCGGCGGCGGCGCACGGCATCGAGTTCACCCTCAGATGGACAGCCGCGCGTCAGCTTGTCCGCAAGCAGGTTCGCGGTCGCGACCGCATCCTGCACGGCGAGGTTGACCCCGACGCCGCCGACCGGCGACATCGCGTGTGCGGCATCACCGATGCAGAGCAGGCCCGGCCGCGTCCAGCGTGGCAGACGGTTGATCGCGACGGTGAGAAGCTTGACGTCGTCAAAGCTCTTCACGTCGGCAATTCCGCGCTTGAGGACCGGCGCCATGCGCACGATGTCGTCGAGCAGAGCCTGCAATCCCCTCGCCTTCACCGCCTCGTATTGTCCCTTGGCGATGACATAGGCGCATTGCCAATAATCGCCGCGGTCGAAGGTGATCATCATCTTGCCGGGCTCGACGCGCGCGAACACATTCTCGGTCTCGTCGGGAGTCCGCCCGGCGCGGAACCACAGGACGTCCATCGGCGCGCCGATCTCCTCGACCTCGAGGCCCGCGCACTCGCGCACCGTGGAATGCCGGCCGTCGCAGGCGATGATGAGGTCGGCCTCGATGTCAACGATGCCATCCGGCGTCCTCGCACGCACGCCGGCGATGGTCTCGCCGCGGCGGATCAGGTCGACCGCCTCCGTGCTCATCATCACCTTCAGCGCGGCGAAGCGTTGGCCTGCCTCGCGCAGGAAGTTCAGAAAATCCCATTGCGGCATGAAGGCGATGAAAGGGTATTTCGTGTTGAGCCGGCCAAGATCGGCGATCCGCACCGGCGTGCCGCCGAACAGGCCGTCCATCTTCTGCAAGCGCTGATGCGGCAGCTTCAAAAATCCGTCGATCAGGCCGAGCTCGTCCATCACCTGGAGCGTCGAGGGATGCACGGTGTCGCCGCGAAAGTCACGGAAGAAATCGGCATGCTTCTCCAGCACCACGACATCGATGCCGGCGCGTCCCAGGAGATAGCCGAGCATCATGCCCGCCGGCCCGCCGCCGACGACGCAGCAGCGGACTTTTAGGGAGCGCGATGCCGGGTGATCCGATGTGGCTGTGTCCATGATCCTGCTCCGCTGGCACTTCGATCTGCAATACGGATTGTAGCGCCAGCCTGCGTCACGGATAGCCCCCTGACAACGTCCAAGATGTGTTCGGGACCGCGCGCAGAAGATCGATCCGTCATCCTGAGGTGCGAGGCTTGCTGTGCGTTGCACCGCAAGCCTCACACCTCAGGATGACGGGTTGGGAGTGTACGCGCTGGATCGACGACGCCGCTCAATTGTTGCTGCGGTTGGACGTCCGAAAGCTCTTGATCTCCGACACGCTGCCGTCGCGATAGGTCAATTCGACCGACATGAACTGCGTCGCTGGCGGAAGCTTCTGATAGAGCAGCATACCGGCCGAGATAGCGGAGGGATCCCTGAGATCGCAGGGCGGCATCTTCAGCACTTGGTTGGGCACGGCGCTGTCGATGCCGATGCGCACCTCGCGGATGGCGCAACGGTAGGAGACGAGGTGCGTGTAGTACACGAGCAGCCCGTTGAACTCGCGGAACGATAGCCAGCTCGTGGCGGTCATGTCGAGGATCTTGCGCTGGTCGCGGATCAGCGCGGCCTCGGGATCGAACTTGATCGGGAACGGCCCCTGCATGTCGCCGGATTGATCGACATAGCGGACCTCGATAGTGCCGGCCGCAGCGTCCGGCGGCAGCTCGATCGACGGGTTCGGCATTCGCTTGCGCGTGCGCGGATCGAGCGTATCGATGAAGCCGGTTTCGCGGAAATCGCCATTGCCGGCCATGCGCCACGAAATTCCGATCGTGGGATCAGCAAAGGAAAACACCACCGACCAGCCGCCATTATGGCGCGAGAAGCTCGCGATCGGCGCGTTGGTGGTTTCCTCCTTCGGTACGCGCGGCACCGACACCGGCGGCAGTGCCGCAACCTTCTGTGGCGGCGGATCGGCCGGCCGCGCCGCGGCCGCTGCGGCTGCATCCTTGGCGATACCGCTGAGGAAGACGTCGTCGACCATCTGGTCGAAATAGACCGGCACCTGCTTGTGCTTGACGGTGTCGGCCATTTCGCTGACCAGACGTCGCGTGCGCTGCGCCACCTGCACGAGATTCTCGCCGGGCTGGAGCAGCTCTCTCGCGAAGGTGCGTGTGAACACCGAATTGGGATTGGCGTCGTCGTTGGACAGACGATCGAGCGCGGTCTGGCGCGGACCTGCGGAGAACACCGAGAACACGCCCTCGGGCAATTGCGTCATCGGCGCGAGCCCGCCGCTGCCGGCGACTGCGCGGGTGCCGCTACGCTCGAACGGATTGTTGCGGCAGGCATCGAACACCAGGATCGAGGTTCGCGCCTTCTTGTTCTGGAGACGCTCGACGATGCGGTCGGCGAGAATGGAAGCGTCGCGCACCAGCTCTTCCTGGCCTTCGCTCGCCGCCGGCACGTCGGTCGGCAGCAGATAGTTCTGGCCCGCGATCTCGAAGCCGTGGCCGGCGTAGAAGAAGAACGCGGTGTCACCGGGCTCGATCGTCCTGTCGAAGGCGAGCAGCGTCTCGGAGAATTGCTGCCGGTTCTGATTTTCGGCCACCATCACCGAGAAGCCGAGCTGCTTGAGCGTGTCGCCCATGGTGCGGGCGTCGTTGACGGCCTTAAAAAGTTTCGGAACGTTCTTGTAATCGTTGTTGCCGACAACGAGCGCAACGCGCTTTTCGGCGTATGCGGCGCTTGCGAAGCCGCTGAGGCTCGCCGCCAGGCCAAGCGCTGCCAGAATTCTGAAAAGCCGACGCGTCATCGTGACATTCCCGTTGCAGGACGGCTCCCCACGGCTCCCTCGACGAGCTCATCGGGAACCTTGCGCCGCTGATGTGATAGTCGGTCCAGCCTGAGCGGCGGTTCAACCGGCCTGGGTCGCCGATCCACCATTTGGCCTATGGCAGATTCCAGTGGAATCTGCTTTTTCTTAGGCACGATTCCGTTCGAGACGGGGGCTGTCGTGTATCGCTGGTGTACGGACGAGGTCGAGCCGCATGAACGCTTCGACTATTGGCGCGAGGTGCGCGCCAAGGGACTGTTCGGAGTCACGGCGGAGCTTGAGCGCGAACGGCGGGCTGACTTTTTCGGCGAATTCTCGCTGAGCCAGGTCGGCAATGGCGGCCTGGTCGAGCTGAAGGCCTCATCCTACACTGTGGAACGGAGCCAGGCCGACATCGCCTACGCGCCCGGCGACAGCATCTGCGTCTACCAGCAGCTGGGCGACGGTGGGTGGTTCGGCGGCATGCGCGGCAGCGATTTCGCGATCGCCAATGGCAGCTTCGCGACCAGCCATACCGACCTGCCCTACCGCACCACGCCGCTGGGCGCTGCCGGATTTCACCTGCGGATCCTGAAGATCCCCGTGAGCGGCCTCGCGACGCAGGACAAGCGCATGCGCGAGCTTGCGCCCAAGATTTTCAATGATCCCACCCTGGCGCCCCTGCTCGATGCCTGCTTTGCCGATCTCGGCGAGGTCGCTGCGAATGATGGTTCGTCGGCGGCGACGCCCCTCGTGCAGGCGCTGGGGCATCTGGCGCTGATCGAGCGCGGCATCATCAGGCCCGGCAGCCGGCGCGGACAGGCCGCGCTCCGGACTGCCCGCCTGTCGCTGGCCCGCCGCCTGATCGCGCGCCACCTGAAAGACCCGGATCTCGCGCCGGCGCAGGTGGCCGACCTGCTCGGCGTCTCCGTGCGCCACCTACACATGCTGTTCGAGGCCGCCGACCGCAGCTTCTCGCAGACGGTGACGGAAGAGCGGCTGAACCAGAGCCGCCGCTTGATGCGCGAGGCGCCGGAGCGATTGATCGCGGATATCGCGACCTCCTGCGGCTTCGAAAGCCTGGCGACCTATTACCGGGTCTTCAATGCCGCCTATGGCATGGCGCCCGGCGATTTCCGGGCCCGGGCCTCGGAGGCACGCTGACCGCCTCACGCCCGGGCCGGGTACGGAGGCTGAAAAACTCAGCCGCGCCCGCTATTTGGGCAAAACCTCAAGGTTTTTAGGGCCTTCCCGCGGTTGCTCCATTGACTTTGGCCGATTCCCGCCTATGTTCCGGGTCGACGCGGCTCGGTATCGAAGAGCGATTCCTGAGCTTGGCGCTTTGTTCGCGTGAGTCAGCACCCCCAGCTTCTTTGAAAGCGCGCCGTTTTGGGGTGGAACGCGACAGCCTTATTACCCTCGATTCCGAACGGCGGTTTCGACCAGAGGCTCAATGTCCTTTTCCAATCTCGGACTATCCGAAAAAGTCCTCGCCGCAGTGGCGGCCACCGGTTACACCACCCCCACCCCCATCCAGGAACAGGCGATCCCCCACGTCCTCGCGCGCAAGGACGTGCTCGGCATCGCCCAGACCGGCACCGGCAAGACCGCGGCCTTCGTGCTGCCGATGCTCACCATCCTCGAAAAGGGTCGGGCGCGAGCGCGCATGCCGCGTACCCTGATCCTGGAGCCGACCCGCGAGCTCGCGGCGCAGGTCAAAGAGAACTTCGACCGCTACGGCGCCGGCCAGAAGCTCAACGTCGCGCTGCTGATCGGCGGCGTCTCGTTCGGCGACCAGGATGCCAAGCTGACGCGCGGCGTCGATGTCCTGATCGCAACTCCGGGCCGCCTGCTCGACCACACCGAACGCGGCGGTCTCCTGCTCACCGGCGTCGAGCTGCTCGTCATCGACGAAGCCGACCGCATGCTGGACATGGGCTTCATCCCCGACATCGAGCGCATCTGCAAGCTCGTTCCCTTCACGCGGCAGACCCTGTTCTTCACCGCGACCATGCCGCCGGAAATCCGGCGCATCACCGAAACCTTCCTGCACAATCCGCAGAAGGTCGAAGTCTCCAAGCCGGCGACCACCGCCGTCACCGTTACGCAGTGTCAGGTCCCGGCCGGGCGCGAGGCGCATGAAAAGCGCGAATTGCTGCGACGCCTGCTGCGCGAGGCCAAGGATCTTCAGAACGCGATCATCTTCTGCAATCGCAAGCGCGACGTCGCCGTCGTTCACAAATCGCTCCAGAAGCACGGCTTTAGCGTCGGCGCGCTGCATGGCGACATGGACCAGTCGGCCCGCACGGCGGCGCTCGAACAATTCCGAAAGGGCGAGCTGCCGCTGTTGGTTGCCTCCGACGTTGCCGCCCGCGGCCTCGACATTCCCGAGGTCAGCCACGTCTTCAATTTTGACGTTCCCCACCATCCCGACGACTACGTCCATCGCGTCGGCCGCACTGGCCGCGCAGGCCGGTCCGGCATGGCGATCTCCCTCGTCACGCCACTCGACCAGAAGTCGATGGTTGCGATCGAAAAACTGATCGGCCAGAGCATACCGCGCGCCGAAGGCGACTACGAAGTACAGGCCAGCACCGGCGAGCAGAGTGAGCGCCCGCGTGAGCCGCGCGGACGGGACCGTGACCGCTCCCGCGGCGGACGCGGCAAGCCGCAACGCGGTCGCGACCGTGAGCGCAGCCACGAGCCCCGCGAACCGCATGGCGATGCAAGGCCTGTGGCCGAAGCACAGCCCGCTCCCGAGGCAAGACCTGCACGTGAGCCAAGACCTGAACGCGAGGCGCGGCCTGCGCGTGAGCCGAGGCCTGCACGCGAGGCAAGGCCTCCGCGCGAAGCGAAGCAATCATCAGAGCCGCGTGGTGGCGCGCGCCAGCAGGCCAATCCATCGCATGTGCCCTCGATCGGCCGGCCCGAACCGCGCCGCCAGCGCGAGGCCGATACGGAGCCCGGCGACCATTCGCACCTTCCGGCGTTTCTGCTGCGGCCGGTGCGCGTCTAAAGCACGATCCGCCTACGGATTGCGTTTGAACATTTCCGGATGACGCTCCAGTAACGGCCGTTTACCGGCCGTTCACAATCGTCCGTTAGCCTACGAACATAATTTAGGCATTGCTGCGGCCGGCGGCGCACCGACCGCTGTGGGGTATGTTCTGTGGTCAAGGTGCTCGACGAACACGAACGCACGATGGCGTTCGCCGAGGTGGCGCTCGGTCAGATCCGGTCGCTCAAGCAAACCGCAATCCCCCGCAATTACGAGATCTGGTACGTCTACGCCACCGGCTACAACGCGCCGCTCAACAAGATCATCAACGAGACGCTGGCGCGCAGCGGCAAGCTGACCGAAGCCGATCTGGAACAGATCTACGATACCTATCTCTCCCATATCAAAACCACCGACCGCATCGACAAGGTCGGCGCGCGCGTCATCGGCGAGATCGACGACGTGATGAATGTCCTCGGCGACGCGCTCGGCATGACCGGCGCCTACGACGCCAGCCTGTCGGGCGCGACTGAACAACTGTCATCGGCCAAGAGCCGCGAGCAGATCAAGGCGATCGTCGAGACGCTGCTGCGCTCGACCGGCGAGATGCGCGAGACCAACAAGGCGCTGGAAGATCGGCTGACCCTGTCGAAGAACGAGATCAGCAATCTCCAGCAGAGCCTCGAGGCGATCCGCGCCGAAAGCCTGACCGATCCGTTGACGGGATTGGGCAACCGCAAATATTTCGATCGCATGATCGGCATGGCCGTGCAGAACGCACTTGCCTCAGGCGAGCCGTTGTCGTTGCTGCTGTTCGATATCGATCACTTCAAGTCCTTCAACGATTCCTATGGCCATCTCACCGGCGATCAGGTGCTGCGGCTGGTCGGCCTGTCCTTGAAGCAGACCATCAAGGGCCAGGACATCACCGCACGTTATGGCGGCGAGGAGTTCGCAGTCGTGCTGCCCAACACCGCGCTGCGCCAGGCCCTCACGGTCGCCGACCATATCCGTCGCGCCGTGATGGCGAAGGAATTGAAGAAGAAATCGACCGGCGAGATCCTCGGTCGCGTCACCATCTCCGTCGGCGTCTCCATGCTGAAGCAGGGCGACGACACCGATGCGCTGATCGAGCGCGCGGATTCCTGCCTCTATGCCGCCAAGCGCAACGGCCGCAACCGCGTGATCTGCGAAGCCGATCCGGAATACGCGGTCGAGACCCACAACCGGGTGGCGTGAGCGCAAGCAAGGCGCCGAACAGCCGCCCGCGCTTGACATTCTTATTTGACGAACGACATCTTCCTCGCCGCCTTACGGCACCTGACCGCGAGCACCCAGAGGACTTGTCGTCTTGCCCAATCCCCATGATTTTCATTCCCCGCAACCGTCCTACACCAGGGACGAACTGCTGAGATCGAGCGAAGGTGGCTATTTCGGCCCAGGCAATGCGCAATTGCCGGCACCGCCGATGCTCATGATGGACCGCATCAGCGAGATCAGCCTGGATGGCGGCGAGTTTGGCAAAGGCCATATCGTAGGTGAGCTCGACATTGTGCCGGGCCACTGGTTCTTCGATTGCCATTTTCGCGGTGACGCCATGATGCCGGCCTCCCTGGGCCTCGACGCCATGTGGCAGATGATCGGCTATTGGCTGGGATGGTCGGGCTCACCGGGCAAGGGCCGCGCCATCGGCGTCGGCGAGGTGGCGTTCACGGGATCCGTCACACCGCAAACGCGACGCGTGCGCTATGAGGTCGCCATGCGGCAAGTGAGGCGCGGCAAGCTGGTTCTGGGATTTGCCGACGGCCGCGTGCTGGCCGACGGCACCTGCGTTTACACGGCCAAAGATATGAGGGTTGGCCTGACGAAGGCCGTGGACTGAAGTCGCGCCCGCGATATGACATCTCGTAGGGCGGGCAAAGGCGCACTGCGCCGTGCCCACCATCTCACACCACGACAATCCTAACGGTGGGCACGCTTCGCTTTGCCCACCCTACGAACCGACTTCTTGGCCACTCTCTTCTTCGCGGGATTGCTCGCCACCTTCTTCCCTTTTGGCCGCTTCTTCACCTTGGCGCGCTGAGCGGCGGCGAGTGCCGCCCTCGCCCATTGCGGAAGCTCCTCGGAATCGTCGAACAGGCGCGCGGGCAATTGCCAATAAGAGTTCACCGTCACCGTCTTGGCGCGGGTCGAGTACTGAAACGGCTTTGAGCCTTCCGCTTCAAAGTCCGGGATGGTGTGCTCGTCGGCGCGGAAGAACAGGCCGGCACGCAGGGCGAGCGCGAAGTTGATGCCATCGGCGGAGATGCCGTAGCCGGAAAACATTTTGCGGATGGTGACGGGGCCGAAATCGGCAAACAGGTCGATCAGGAATTCGCGGTCCATGGCCACATGCCTCCCCATGGTCGTCCCGGCGAAGGCCGGGACCCATAACCACAGGAGGTAGTTTAGCGATGACTGCTAGTCGTGCCAGCCGTTGGTACTGACACCGTCCATCACCGCGAGATCACGCGGTATGGGTCCTGGCGTTCGCCAGGACGACGGCGGTGTGACTGGCGACAGCCGGGCTTACCCGTCGATCTGCGCCGGCCGCAGCTCGACCGACTCGCCGCAGCCGCAAGCGGAGATCTGGTTGGGGTTGTTGAAGACGAACTGGGCCTGCATCTTGTCGGCCTTGTAGTCCATCTCGGTGCCGAGCAGGAACAGCACAGCCTTGGGCTCGACCAGGATCTTGACGCCCTTGTCCTCGACGACCTCATCGGTCGGGCGGATATCATGGGCGTATTCGACCGTGTAGGACTGGCCGGCGCAGCCGCCGTTCTTCACGCCGACGCGCAGGCCGACGATCTCGGAATCGGCGCGCTGGGTCAGCTCGCTGATGCGCTGGGCGGCAGCGTCCGTCAGCCGCATCACCTGCGGGCGGGGCCGCCGGGGCTTGGGAGTGGATGCTGGTGTCGAGCCTGACGATATTTGGGTCATGTCAGTGATGTGGTCCGTTGCCGAGCGAATTCAATGCCAGTTGTGCAAAGCCAGTATGTACGCGTCACCACATGTTGAGCACGAGGCGGGCCTCGTCGCTCATGCGTTCCGGCGTCCAGGCCGGCTCCCAGATCACCTTGACGTCGACCACGCCGACGCCGGGGACGCTGGCGACCGCGTTTTCGACCATGGTCGGCAGCTCGCCGGCCGCCGGGCAGTTCGGCGTCGTCAGCGTCATCTGCACGTCGACGGAACGGTCGTCCTTGATCTCGACTTTGTAGATCAGGCCGAGCTCGTAGATGTCGGCCGGGATTTCCGGGTCAAAAACAGTCTTGAGCCCGGCGATGATCTCGGTGGTGAGACGCTCGGTCTCCTCCGGCGGCAGCGCCGACTGGGTTTCCATCGGATTGGCTTTGATTTCGGCCGTGTCACTCATGCGAACAAATCCCGCGCCTTCAAGAGCGCCTGTGCCAGATGATCGACTTCTTCCCGCGTATTATACATGCCGAACGAGGCCCGGCATGTGGCTGTGACATTGAACCGCTCTAAAAGCGGCATGACGCAATGGGTGCCGGCGCGTACCGCGATGCCCTGGCGGTCGATCACGGTGGCGACGTCGTGGGCATGCGCGCCCTTGAGCTCGAAGGAGATCACCGGGCCCTTGCCCCGCGCCGTGCCGATCAGCCGCAGCGAGTTGATCTCGCGCAGCTTGTCCTGGGCGTAGGTGACGAGATCGTGCTCGTGGGCGGCGATGCGCTCTTTGCCGATCGAATTGACGTAGTCGATGGCTGCACCCAGACCCACAGCCTCGACGATCGCTGGCGTGCCAGCCTCGAACTTGTGCGGGGGATCGCCATAGGTGACGATGTCGCGCGAGACTTCGCGGATCATCTCGCCACCGCCGTTGTACGGGCGCATCGCGACGAGGTGGTCGTACTTGGCCCAGAGCACGCCGATGCCGGTGGGACCATAGACCTTGTGGCCGGTGAAGACGTAGAAGTCGCAGCCGAGGTCCTGGACGTCGACGGGCAGATGCACCGCGCCCTGGCTGCCGTCGACCAGCACGGGAATGCCGCGGGCATGGGCGATCTTCACGACGTCCTTGATCGGCACGATGGTGCCGAGCGCGTTCGACATCTGCGTGATCGCGACCAGCTTGGTCTTGGACGTCAGCAGCTTCTCGAATTCGTCGATGAGGAAATTGCCCTCATCGTCGACCGGCGCCCATTTGATCACGGCACCCTGACGCTCCCTAAGGAAATGCCAGGGCACGATGTTCGAGTGGTGCTCCATGATCGAGATGACGATCTCGTCGCCATCCTTGATATTCGGCTGGCCCCAGGACGAGGCAACCAAATTGATCGCCTCCGTCGCGTTGCGGGTGAAGATCACTTCCTCTGTGCGGGGCGCATTGATGAACTGCGCCACCTTGGTGCGACCGCCCTCATAGGCTTCGGTCGCGGCATTGGCGAGATAATGCAGGCCGCGATGCACGTTGGCGTATTCGGACGTATAGGCCTGCGTCATACGATCAAGCACGGCGCTTGGCTTCTGCGCGGAAGCGGCGTTGTCGAGATAGACCAGCGGCTTGCCATAGATCTGCATGGCGAGCGCCGGAAAATCCTGGCGCACGCGCGCGACGTCATAGGCGCCGTTCTTGACTGCGGGATGCGTGCTCATTGGCGCCGCTCCAGCCAACGCTCGGCAATGCCGATCACATGCTCGCGCAAATCATCATCGGCGATCTGCTCGATCGCTTCGCCCACGAAGGCCTGGATCAGCAACGCCTGGGCTTGCTTCTCGGGCAGGCCGCGTGCCTTCAGATAGAACAACAGGCTGTCGTCGAGCGCGCCGGCGGTGGCGCCGTGGCCGCAGGAGACGTCGTCGGCGAAGATTTCCAGCTCAGGCTTGTTGTAGGCCTCAGCTTCATCCGAGAGCAGCAGCGCCCGAATCATCATCTTGCCGTCGGTCTTCTGCGCGTCGGGACGAACGATGATGCGGCCTTGGAACACCGAATGGGCGCGATCGTCGAGCACGGCGCGGAAGATCTCGCGGCTGACGCAGTTCGGCACGGCATGGTCGACCACCAGCGTGGTGTCGCCATGCTCGGTCTTCTGCAACAGATTGACGCCGTTGGCGGAGAGCTCGCTGCCCTCGCCCGCCAGCGTGATGAAGCCTTGCAAACGGCTGACGGCGGCGCCGGTGGTCATGTTGAAGAAATTGACCTTGGTATTGGCGCCAACCGTGACGAATTGCGAGGTGATGTTCACCGCGTCAGGCGCATCGTCCATCAGACGGATGTGTGCGACGTCGGCGTTGTCGCCGACCGAGATGATGACGGCATCGTTGACCTGGTAGGCCGTCGCGCCAGCCGCGACGAAGGTCTCGATGATCGTAGCGCGAGCGCCCTTCCCGATTGCGATCTGCGAGCGGGTGAAAGCCGACGCCGAAGCAGCGGTCGCGATATGAATGATCTGGATCGACGCGGACAGCTGCGCGCCATCAGCAATCGACAGCACGACGCCGTCGGTCGCCATCGCCGCATTCAGTGCAATCACGGCATCGCTGGACGCCGTCTTCAGGAGACCGGAATCCTTCGCAAGCGTATCCCCCAGTGTCTTGAAGCCGACCTCGGAGGCGAGCGCTTTCACATCGGAGAGATCGGCCACGAACACGCCATCAACCAGCACCAGCTTGCGGGCGCCGGCGATCGCATGCGCCTTCACCGCATCCGCGGCGCGCTTCAGAGCAGCCGCATCGGGCGCGGCCGCAAGCGGCAGCACCTCGCCGACCAGCGCGCGCAGGTCGGTATATTTCCATTCCTCGATCCGGCGGTGCGGCAGGCCGAGACGCTCATAGGTCTCGAACGCCTCGCGACGTGCCGCGATCACCGCGGGCGAACCCGGCAGCCGGCCTTCAGCGCTGGTGAAGAGATCGCTCACCGCGCGGCCCTTTCCGGTCTTTGCCACAGCAACGTTCATCACAACATTCCTTACGCGGCGTCCTCGAACTGGGCGTAGCCGGACGCTTCCAGCTCCAGCGCCAGTTCCTTGCCGCCGCTCTTCACGACACGGCCCTTCGACATCACGTGCACCACGTCGGGCACGATGTAGTTGAGCAGCCGCTGATAATGGGTGATCACGACCATCGCGCGCTTGGGCGAGCGCAGCGCGTTGACGCCGTCGGCCGCAATCCGCAGCGCGTCGATGTCGAGGCCGGAATCCATCTCGTCGAGGATGCACAGGCTCGGCTCGAACAGCGCCATCTGGAGCACCTCGTTGCGCTTCTTCTCGCCGCCGGAGAAGCCGACATTGACGCCGCGCTTGAGCATGTCCTGCGGAATGTTCAGGGACTTCGAGACCTCGCGGACTTTCTTCAGAAAATCAGGCGTCGAATATTCGCTCTCGCCGCGCGCCTTGCGCTGCGCGTTCAGCGCGGTGCGCAGGAAATTCATGGTGGCAACGCCGGGAATCTCGACCGGATACTGGAACGCCAGGAACACGCCTTTGGCGGCGCGTTCTTCTGGTTTCATCTCCAGCAGGTCTTCGCCCTTGAACAGGATCTGGCCGCCCGTGACCTCATAGCCGGGCTTGCCGGCAATGACGTGGGAGAGCGTCGATTTGCCGGAGCCGTTCGGCCCCATGATCGCGTGCACCTGGCCCTCGTTCACGGTCAGCGTCAGCCCGTGGAGGATCTCACGCTCCTCGACGCGAACCTGGAGGTCTTTCACTTCAAGCAAAGCAGTCATTATCTTTTTCCATCCATCCCTTCATCCTGAGGAGCACCGAAGGCGCGTCTCGAAGGATGAGGCCAACAACCGTTCTAACATTCATCCTGCGAGACGGCCGCGTTCCGCGACCTCCTCAGGATGAGGTCGGAGCTAGCCGACCGATCCTTCCAGCGAGATCGAGATCAGCTTCTGCGCTTCCACCGCGAACTCCATCGGGAGCTGCTGAAGCACGTCCTTGACGAAGCCGTTGACGACCAGGCCAACCGCTTCTTCCTGCGAAAGGCCACGCTGAACGCAGTAGAACAGCACGTCCTCGGAGATTTTTGAGGTCGTCGCCTCGTGCTCGAACGTCGCCGACGAGTTCTTGGCTTCGATGTACGGCACGGTGTGCGCGCCGCATTTGTCGCCGATCAGCAGGGAATCGCAGGCCGTGAAGTTGCGCGCGCCGGTCGCCTTGCGATGCGCCGTGACGAGCCCACGATAGGTGTTCTGCGACTTGCCGGCGGCGATGCCCTTGGAGATGATTCGGCTCGACGTGTTCTTGCCGAGGTGGATCATCTTGGTGCCGGAGTCGACCTGCTGGTAACCGTTGGAGATCGCGATCGAGTAGAACTCGCCGCTGGAATTGTCGCCGCGCAGAATGCAGCTCGGGTACTTCCAGGTGATCGCGGATCCGGTCTCGACCTGGGTCCAGGAAATCTTGGAGCGGTCGCCGCGGCAGTCGCCACGCTTGGTGACGAAATTGTAGATGCCGCCCTTGCCTTCCGAATTGCCGGGGTACCAGTTCTGCACCGTCGAATATTTGATCTCGGCATCGTCGTGCGTAACGAGCTCGACCACGGCGGCGTGCAGCTGGTTCTCGTCGCGCTGCGGCGCGGTGCAGCCTTCGAGATAGGAGACGTAGGAGCCCTTGTCGGCGATGATCAGCGTTCGCTCGAACTGGCCGGTGTTGCGCTCGTTGATGCGGAAATAGGTCGACAGCTCCATCGGGCAGCGCACGCCCGGCGGCACGTAGACGAACGAGCCGTCGGAGAACACCGCCGAGTTCAGCGTCGCATAGAAGTTGTCCGAGGTCGGCACCACGGAGCCGAGATATTTCTGCACCAGCTCGGGATGCTCGCGGATCGCCTCCGAGATCGGCATGAAGATCACGCCGGCCTTCTTCAGCTCAGCCTGGAACGTGGTCGCAACCGACACCGAATCGAAAACCGCGTCGACCGCGATCTTGCGCCGGGCCGGATCCTGATCGCCGGGCTTGGGCTCGACGCCTTCGAGCATGGCGACTTCGCGCAGGGGAATGCCGAGTTTCTCGTAGGTCTTCAGGATCTCCGGATCGATCTCGTCGAGCGAACTGATCGTCTTCTTCGGCTTCGGCGCCGAATAGTAATAGAGGTCCTGGAAGTCGATCTTGGGATAGTCGACGCGGGCCCAGGTCGGCTCGGTCATGGTCAGCCAGCGCCGATAGGCTTCGAGCCGCCACTGGAGCATCCAGGCGGGTTCGTTCTTCTTCTCGGAGATGAACTTGACGGTGTCTTCCGACAGCCCCTTGGGGGCCTTGTCGGACTCGATCAGGGTCTCAAACCCATAACGATACTGGTCGACGTCGATGCGCTTGACGCGCTCGACCGTCTCTTGGACGGCTGGCATTCTATCCTCCGCTCGCGGTTTCAAGGACCGCGGTGGATCAAACTCGGACGAGTACTACGATGTTTTTTTGCCGAAAGCACGCGCTTAGAACCGTTCAAGCCGTGTTTCGTCGCTCTTCTCTAAGTAGGGTATTACCGAGCTTTCGCCAAGCCTCTAACGCCCTATTGATGTCCTCCAGTTCCGTGGACCAGCCCAGACTGAGGCGCACCGCTCCCTGAGCCATTGCGGGATCGAACCCCATGGCCGACAGGACGTGAGACGGCTGGACCTTTCCCGAGGAACAGGCCGAACCCGAGGACACGGCGATGCCTTCGAGATCGAAGCAGATCACAGCGGTCTCGGCCTTCATCCCGGGGGCGGTGAATAGAACGGTATTTGGCAACCGCTGTACGTCCTCGGAGAAGACGGTCGCGCCGGCTGCGGCACACAGACCTTTTTCCAAGTGATTCCTGAGAGTTATCATCCGCTCCGCATCCTTCGGCAGAGCCTGAAGGGCGGCTTTCACGGCCGCGCCGAAGCCGGCGATACCCGCGACATTTTCGGTTCCCGCCCTCCGGCCAAGCTCCTGCCCGCCGCCGCGCAGAACCGGTTCCAAGCCAGAAATCCCCTCCGCCACGACCAGCGCGCCAATCCCCTTGGGGCCGCCGATCTTGTGTGCAGAAAAAGTCGCAAGGTCTGCGCCTATCGCGTTAATATTGAACATAATTCTGCCAAGCGCCTGGATCGCATCGACGTGCAGCAGGCCCCCGGCCTCATGAACGATCCGTGCGGCCTCGGCGACCGGCTGGATCGCGCCTGTCTCGTTGTTGGCCGCCATGATGGAGACCAGCGCCGGGGGGCCCTCGCTGAGGAGCGCCTTCAGATGATCGAGATCAACCACGCCGGAGCGTGCAACCCGGATCTGGCCAACCGCAGCCGCCGGGAACCGGCCACCGGCCATCACCGAGGCATGCTCGATCGCCGAAACCAGAAGCCGCTGCACGGGTCTGCCAGATGGGCCGCGCAGGCCGGGTGACAGCGCCAGCGCATTGGCCTCGGTCCCGGCCGAGGTGAAGACGACGTTCCGCGGCAGCGCGCCCACGGCCACCGCCAATGCCGCACGGGCGTCCTCGACCAGCCGTCGCGCTTCCCGCCCCTCGGCATGGACCGAGGATGGATTGCCGATCAGCTCGTAGGCGGCCAGCATCGCCGCCCGTACCTCGGCGCGCAGCGGCGTGGTCGCATTCCAGTCGAGATAGACGCGGCTCGGCATGAAAGTAATATATTACCCTGTGCGCGGGCTCTGGTCCGCCCGCCTCCGTCCCCGACATGGGCCCCTGTCGGGCGCTTGGCAACCGCGATTCCAAATCGACCTTTGGCCATGACGCGGCGGTGACACGCTAACACCTTGAGCCGGTTGTGGGATGTTCAAGATGCTTGCTTTTTGACCCACGCCTCATGTTAGAACGCGCGCGTCAGTTCACCGCGCGCCGCTCGCGCATCATCCGAGGGCGCCGCTCCACCCTTCCATTCGCGGTTTGGTCGGCGTCGCTGCCGATGAAGTCCGCACAATCGGTTGGTTGTTGAGGACCACCGTCTTCAAGGGATCAAGAGATCATCCATGCCTGAAGTTATTTTCACCGGCCCTGCTGGCCGCCTCGAAGGCCGCTATCACCCGGCCAAGCAGAAGAACGCGCCGATCGCGATGGTCCTGCATCCGCATCCGCAGTTCCACGGCACGATGAATCATCAGATCATCTACCAGTGCTACTACGCGTTCGCGCATCGCGGCTTCTCGGTGCTGCGCTTCAACTTCCGTGGCGTCGGGCGCAGCCAGGGCTCGTTCGATCATGGCACCGGCGAATTGTCGGATGCCGCAGCCGCGCTCGACTGGGCGCAGACCATCAATCCCGAAGCGCGCGCCTGCTGGGTCGCCGGCTTCTCGTTCGGCGCCTGGATCGGCATGCAGCTCTTGATGCGTCGCCCCGAGGTCGAAGGCTTTATCTCGATCGCACCGCCCGCCAATCTCTACGACTTCTCGTTCCTTGCGCCCTGCCCGTCCTCCGGGCTCATCGTGCATGGCGAGAAGGACGCGGTGGTGCCGCCGAAGGACGTCAACACGCTGGTTGAGAAGCTGAAGACGCAGAAGGGCATCGTGATCGACCAGCAGGTCATCCCCGGCGCCAACCACTTCTTCGACGCCAAGCTCGAGCCGTTGATGGAAACCATCACCGCCTATCTCGACATGCGTCTGGCCAACGTGCGCTGAGGGCCTTGTAGCCCGGATGTAGCGGTAGCGAAATCCGGGAAACTCCATCCGCGGACACAAGACCCGGATTGCGCTTCGCTCCATCCGGGCTACGAAACTAAGGCGCGTGGCTCAGGCAGCGAGCTTGAGCAGATGCGCGTCGTGGCGCACGAGGAAGGCGCGCAGCAATTGCGGATAGTCCGCGCCGACCGCGGTGTGCACGCTCGGTCGCTGCGCAAGCGCTGACCGCCACGCCCGCACCTTCGGCACGTCCTTGAAGATGCCGAGCTCGGTCAGTTCATCGAACAGGTCGAAATAACGGAAGACGGGTGCGAACACGGCGTCGACCAGGCCGAACGCATCGCCGGCGAAGAACGGGCCTGCGCTGAGCGCGGCCTCGACGCGCGCGAATTTCGCCGCAAGCGCCTGGCGTTTGCTTTCGAACGTCGCTGGATCGGTCGTGGTCTCCAGACCCCAGAGATCGCCCAGGATCGCCGAGCCGAACTCCATCCAGGCGCGGTGCTCGGCACGCTCAAGCGCATCGGCCGGATGCAGCTTCCCGCCTGCCTGCGTCTCCTCAATGTATTCGCAGATCACGTTACTCTCGAACAGCGCGACCTCGCCCTTGTCCGTCGCCACAACCAGCACCGGCACCTTGCCGAGCGGCGACAGTTTCAGAAACCAGTCCGGCTTGTTGGCGAGATCGATGTCGATCCGTTCGAACGGCACACCCTTCTCGTTGAGCGCGATCACGGCGCGCTGAACATAGGGGCAAAGCTTGTGGCTGATCAGTTTGAGCGAATCGGTCATGGCGGTGATCCCGGCGGTTGGTGGCGCAGAGTGCGAGAAGAACAAATCGTGAACAAGTGGTGTTGTGATACCGTTCCCCGACCCGGGCGGCGCCGCCAACTGCGCCGAAGATAGATGCAATTGCATGAACCAGTCAAGATCCATGCATTTGCATCAACCGTCCGTGTCTTAGGGCCGCGCCATCACCCCACCCGTCATCGGCATCGGCACGCCGGTGGTGGCCGGATAGGACAACGGCAGGCCTTTGAGGCCGCGCGCGGCGAGGAAGCCAAAGGCCTGCGCCTCGATCGCATCGGAGGCCCAGCCGAGCGTCTCCGCGGCTTCGACGGTCGCCGATCCAACCCGCTCCCGCAGCATACGCAGCATGGTCAGGTTACGGGCGCCGCCGCCGCAGACGATCCAGCTTCGGGGCCGCCGCGGCAGCAGCGAAATGATGCGGGCGATCGCGGCCGCGGT
This sequence comes from Bradyrhizobium sp. LTSP857, assembly GCF_000938285.1. Lineage (NCBI taxonomy): Bacteria > Pseudomonadati > Pseudomonadota > Alphaproteobacteria > Hyphomicrobiales > Nitrobacteraceae > Bradyrhizobium > Bradyrhizobium sp. LTSP857. The sequence goes on from NZ_JYMS01000007.1 coordinate 85,542, forward strand.
GAAGGCGGTGAGCGTCGCGGCGCCGTCGGCCGGCGCAACATCGCCGAGCTTGAGCGCGGCAAAATCGTTGCGGTCGAGCGATTTCGGCGGCGGAGCTGCGAAGAACGGCAGCTCCAGCCCCCGCGCGATCCAGGTCTCGTCCGCCTTGCCGAGCGCCGCGAACTTGCCTTCCGTGTCGAACGCCTGGTTCATGGTGCGGTACATGAAATCGTCGAGCAGCGCGTTGCCGGGCCCGGTGTCGCAGGCAATCAGCGTATCGTTGCCGTCGATATAGGTGATGTTGGAAACGCCGCCGATATTGACCACGGCGATCGGCCCTTCGCGCTCCAGCGATTGCGCGAGCGCCCGGTGGTAGACCGGCACGAACGGCGCGCCCTGGCCACCGGCCTCGACGTCGGCGGCGCGGAAATCATGCATCACGGGGATATGGATCGCCTTGGCGAGCGCCAGCGCATCACCGATCTGCACCGTCAACCGCCGCTCGGGGCGATGCAGCACGGTCTGGCCGTGGAAGCCGACGATGTCGATCTCCTCCGGCTTCATCCGGTTCTGGGCGATGAAGGCGGCGACCGCCTCGGCATGCGCCAGCGTCACCGCACGTTCGGCCTCGGCCAGAATCCCCGGCCGGGCATCGCGCTGCGGCAGGTGCACCGCCTCCGAGAGCGCCTGGCGCAGCAGATTGCGCTCGGCGGGGCTGTAGGGCCTATAGCCGGACGGTCCGAACGCTTTCACCTGCTTCCCGTCGGTTTCGATCAGCGCGACGTCCACCCCGTCCAGCGAGGTGCCGCTCATCAAACCGAGTGCCGTCAACATCATCTCAAGCTGGCCCCGACGCCCCCTGCCCCGACGCCTGACTTGTATCAAACAAGCACATCTTATAATGCCACAACGCGCTTTTTTGCGGCAGCCCGGCTGGCGCGGGTTCCGCAGCTTGCCGCAATGACCGTAAAATAAGAATGATCAGGCTTGCCGACAGATGACTGCATTTAAATCGGATTTCCTCAATACGCTGCAAGAGCGTGGATTCATCCACCAGTGCTCCGATTTCGAGGGGCTGGATGCGCTCGCCGCCAAGGGCGAGGCGATCGCCTATGTCGGCTACGACTGCACCGCCCCCTCTCTACACATCGGCAATTATCTGACCATGATGCTGCTGCACTGGTTCCAGCAGTCCGGCAACAAGCCGATTACGCTGATGGGCGGCGGCACCACCATGGTCGGCGACCCCTCCGGCAAGGACGAGACGCGCGCGATCCGCACCGTCGCCGAGATCGAGGCCAACAAGGCTTCGATCCGCGGCGTGTTCGCGAAAGTGCTGCGCTATGGCGAGGGCAAGAGCGACGCCATCATGCTCGACAATGCGGAGTGGCTGACCAAGCTCAACTGGATCGAGATGCTGCGCGACGTCGGTCGGCACTTTTCGGTCAACCGCATGCTGACCATGGACTCCGTGCGCCTGCGCCTCGAGCGCGAGCATGAGATGAGCTTCATCGAGTTCAACTACATGGTCTGCCAGGCCTACGACTTCGTTGAGCTGGCCAGGCGCACCGGCTGCCATTTGCAGATGGGCGGCTCGGACCAGTGGGGCAACATCATCATGGGCGTCGATCTCGGCCGCCGCATGGGCACGCATCAGCTTTACGCGCTGACGACGCCGCTGCTGACGACCGCGTCGGGCGCCAAGATGGGCAAAACCGCGCAGGGCGCGGTCTGGCTCAACGCCGACCAGTTCTCGCCCTATGATTTCTGGCAGTACTGGCGCAACACCGAGGATGCCGACGTCGGTAAATTCCTGAAACTGTTCACGACGATGCCGATGAACGAGATCAAAAAGCTCGAGGCGCTCGCGGGCTCGGAGATCAACGAGGCCAAGAAGGTGCTCGCAACGGAAGCGACCGCGCTGCTGCACGGGCGCGACGCAGCAAACGAAGCGGCTGAAACCGCGCGTCGCACCTTCGAGGAAGGCGCACTAGCCGAGAGCCTGCCGACGGTGGAAATTCCGCGCGGTGAGCTGGATGCCGGAATCGGCGTGCTCAACGCCTTCGTCAAGGCAGGCCTCGTCGCCTCCAATGGCGAGGCGCGGCGCCAGATCAAGGGCGGCGGTCTGCGCGTCAACGACGAATCCGTCACCGACGAGAAGATGACGCTGACGCAGGCAAGCCTCAAGCCGGAGGGCGTGATCAAACTGTCGTTCGGCAAGAAGAAGCACATCCTGCTCAAGCCTGCATAGGCGTATGAGCTTTTGATGCTTGTCAGGGCGCACCGAAGCGCGCTCCCTGACCGGCCATGGATCAGAACACGCCCAGGGACGTGGCCGAGGAACATCTCGCCGCTACGCAGCAAGGCGCGGTGCGCACGGCACTTGTCGTGCTCGCGCTGTGCTTCACGCTTGCCGTTCTCGGCCGTGGCTTGAGCGAAAGCTTCACCGTCTTCCTGAAACCGATCTCCGAGAATTTCGGTTGGGACCGCGCGCAGGTCGTTTCGATCTATTCGCTGACCTGGCTCGTGAGCGGACTGACGGCGCCGCTGGTCGGGCGCCTGTTCGATCATTCCGGCCCGCGCATCGTCTATGCGCTCGGGCTGCTGTTGCTCGGTTCCGCGTTTCTGATTGCCGCGCATGCGCAATCGCTCTGGCAATTCCAGATCTCGATCGGACTCTGCGTCGGCATCGGCGTCGCCTTCATCGGCAACGTGCCGAACTCGATCCTGCTCGGCCGCTGGTTCGGGCCGCGGCTGCCGACCGCGATGGCGGTGGTCTATTCGGCGATGGGTGGCGGCGTGCTGGCGCTGCTGCCGGCCTCGCAGTTGCTGATCGATCATCTCGGCTGGCGCGAGACCTACCAGCTGTTCGGCTTCGCTGCATTGGGCCTGCTGGTGCCGCTGATGCTGCTGCCCTGGCGGTTGTTCGCGTCGGGCTCGCCGCATGTCAGCAAGAAGACCGATCCCGATTTCGTCGATCACGGCTGGACGCTTCTCGCGGCCATGCGCCACCATGCGTTCTGGGCGCTGTTCTCGACCTTCTTTTTCACCGCGGTCGGCATGTACGCGATTGCCGCGCAGATCGTGGCCTATCTGATCGATGCAGGCTTTCCGCCGCTCCAGGCCGCGACCGCCTGGGGTTTTTCGGGCGTGGTGCTGGTGTTCGGCATGTTAGGGGTCTCCGCGCTCGACGGCCTGATCGGGCGCCGGCCGTCGGTGCTCCTGAGCTACGCGATCTCGATCCTCGGCATCTTCCTGCTGTGGCTGTTGCAGTATTCGCCGAACGTCATCCTGCTCACCGGCTTCGTGGTCTGCTTCGGCAGTATGATGGGCTCGCGCGGGCCGCTGATCACGGCCACCGCGATGAAGATTTTCAGGGGCAAGCGGGTCGGCACCATCTACGGCACGATCTCGATCGGCAGCGGGCTGGGCTCGGCCTTCGGTTCCTGGAGCGGCGGCCTGATCCATGACGCCACCCATGGCTACAACGCGCTGCTCGTCTTCGCATTTGCGAGCGTGATCCTCGGAATGATCCCGTTCCTGATCGTGCCCGCCTTGCGACGGTAGGTGTCTCGGAGGTAACCTGAGCTCATTCGTGTCACCGGGGAATTACGGATGGGCGCGACGCAAACACGCGCAAAAAATGCGGATCACATGCGGCTGAAACCCCGACCTGCGGTGTTTTGTCCAACATGACAAAAATGTCAGCGCGAATTGACCCGGCGCGGCTTGCGGGCTGGAACTGAATGCGGTCCAAGTCGCAGCATTGGATGGAGGGCACAAACCAATGAACTTTCCCTATCTCACTCGCTTTCAACCGGTTCTCTTGAGCCTGTTTCGTTTCATCACCGGACTGCTGCTGTTCCAGTATGGCGTAGCCAAACTGTTCAAGTTTCCGGTGCTTCCCTACTTCGCCGATATCCCGCCGCTGATCTACGCGGCCGGCACGATCGAGCTGATCCTCGGCGCAACCCTGATGCTCGGCCTGTTCACCCGGCTCACAGCCTTCATCCTGGCAGGCGAAATGGCCTTCGCTTACTTCATGGGCCACGTCATGAAGACCGGCACGCCCGTGCTCCTGCCGCTGCTCAACGGCGGCACCGCGGCGATCCTGTTCTGCTTCGCCTGCCTCTACCTCTCGGCAGCGGGCGGCGGCTCGGTCAGCGTCGATGCGCTGGTGGGCAAGGAGAGCGACGCGGCGAGCGGCGCATTCGCGCGGCGCTGACGCGCTCACACTCGACGCGCAAGCAAGATGGCACCGGCGGATTGCCGGTGCCATCTCAGCGTGCCCCGAGCACGTTCCAGATGACGGCCAGTGCGGCGACAAGCAGCACGGACATGATGATGCGGTGAACGAATCGGTTCATTGCCGGTCCCGTCAGGCTCCCTCACCGCCAAAGTCCAACATCGATTTACCAGAACATGTGCAGCCCCGCGCGCCAGCGCAGGGCCTTCTGCCTGCACGGTTGCGCATAGGGCTGCGAGGGGAGGCCTGCGCGGCCGGTCGCCGCACGCCCGTATTCATGATTGGTAAGAAGTTCATGTTACGGACGATGACAATGACAACCATTCCGTCGAGGCCGCGATGAAACTGCTCAGTCATCTGAAGATCCGCACCAAGCTCGCCGGTATGGTCTGCCTTGCGGCCCTCACGGTCGCGGCGATCATTGCGCTCTCCGCCGTTCTCAGCAAGAGCCGTATGATCGAGGACCGGGTCCAGCAGATGAAGGCTGCGGTCGATCTGCTCCACGGGCTCGCGCAGAACTTCCAGGATGACGTCGCCGCCGGCAAGATGAGCTCGGACGATGCCAAGCTCCAGTTCCGCCAGCGTGCCCGCAACATGAAATTCGGCGGCGGCCAAGGCTATCCCGTCGTCTACAACGCCGACACATCGATTCTGGTCAATGGAGCCAATCCGCAGCTCGAAGGCAAGATCACTGGCGCCACGGATTCCAACGGCGTCGTGATTGCCGGTGCCCAGCTGAATGCCGCCAAGCAGGCGCCCCAGCGCGGCGTCACGTCCTATCTCTACCCGCGCCCCGGCCAGACCGAGCCCGTCCGCAAGACCGTGTTCGTGCGCCTGTTCGCGCCCTGGAACGCCACGATCAGCTACGGCCTCTATGTCGACGACATCGACGCCGACGTGCGTGCGCTGACGCTGGAGCTCGCCGCGGTCGGCGTCGGCCTGATGCTGCTGATGGCGATCCTATCCTGGCTGATTGCTCGTGACGTGCTCAGCGCGCTCGACCGTCAGAAGAACCGCATGCAGGACATTGCCGACGGCAACCTCGACAAGCCGGTCGAAGAGACCGACCGCGGCGACGAAATCGGCCGCATGGCCGAGACGCTCGAAGTGCTGCGCAAGACCGCACTCACGGCGCGCGCACTGGAGGCCGAACAGATCGCGGCCAAGTCCCGCAGCGAGCAGGAGAAGCGCGATGCTTTGATCTCGCTCGCCGACCGCTTCGATGCCTCCGTCGGCCAGCTGGTCGGCATGATGGCCTCGGGCTCCGGCGAGCTGGAGACAACAGCCAAATCGATGTCGTCGACCGCCGAGGGCACCAACCGTCGCGCTGCCGTGGTCGGTTCGGCAGCCACCGAAGCTAGCCAGCGCGTTCAGACAGTTGCGGCGGCCGCCGAGGAGCTCTCCTCCTCCATCACCGAGATCAGCCGTCAGGTCGCGCAGTCGGCCGAAGTCACCGGTCGCGCGGTCGACAGCGCACGCCGCACCGACACCATCGTGCGCGCGCTGTCCGACGGCGCCCAGCAGATCGAGCATGTCGCCGAGCTGATCTCGAGCATCGCGGCGCAGACCAATCTGCTCGCGCTCAACGCCACCATCGAGGCCGCACGCGCCGGTGAGGCCGGCCGCGGCTTCGCCGTCGTCGCATCTGAAGTAAAGTCACTCGCCAGCCAGACGGCGGAAGCCACCCGCGAGATCGGCGACAAGATCGCCCAGATCCAGGGCGCGACCAAGGAAGCCGTGGATGCGATCGGCGGCATCACTGCCACCATCGAGGAAGTCAGCCGGATCGCGACCTCGATCGGTGCTGCGATCGAGGAGCAAGGTGCTGCCACAGCCGAGATCGCCCGCAGCGTCTCGCAGACGGCGGAAGCGACCAAGGAGGTCACCACCAATATCGGTGGCGTCAGCACGGCGGCGAACGAGACCGGCAACGCGGCCGGCATGGTGCTCACCGCCGCATCGAACCTGTCCAAGCAGGCCGAGCAGCTCTCGGGCGAAGTCGGGGCGTTCCTGGCCGGCGTGCGCGCGGCGTAAGACGCACGAAGCGCTCCCAAGCGATCGTCAAAAAAGATCGTCAAAAGAGATTGTCATGCCCGGGCAGAAGCGCGAAGCGCGTCTTCGCGCTAGATGTCCCGGGCATCTACGTTTCAGAGAATGGGCGCAGTCATTCGCGGCTATCGCCGCGCGAGGCTGCAACCGCTCGACAGCGGCCGTGCCGATCCCGTCGGGCTGTCGCCCGACTGCGCCGACGGCAACTCGTCGATCGGCGTGTTCTGCTTGCCGGTGTTGAACTCGAAGATCTTGCGGAACAGGCCCGGTGCCATCGCCGAGATCGGGTTGACGCGCATCACAGGCGCTGCCGGCGTGCCGACGACCTCATAGGTGACACCGATCAGGCCTTCATTGTTGCCGCCACCGAGGAAGATGCCGAACAACGGGATCTGGCCAAAGATATTGTTCACGCCATACATCGGCACGAAGGTGCCACTCATGCACACCTGGCTGCCGGGATAGTCGATCGAGCCCTCGATGGTGCCGCCGATCATCGGTCCTTTCACCACACCGTTGCGGACCGTGAGTGCGCCGTTCTGCCGGGTAAACTCGGCACGCAACGCCGTGAAAGCCACGCCGCTCTGCGCGCCGTTGGGGCCGCCCGCCGCGACGCGATCGAGCTGATCCATTCCCTTCACCGTGAAGTCGCGCACATTGATCAGGCCTTCCCTGGTCGCAGGCTCTGACGTCGGCGGCTCCATCGCCACCACAATCTGGCCGCCGAAGACCTTGTTGGTGGTGTCGGTGAAGCGCAGCAATGCGCCGGCGTCGTCGGTCTGGAGATAGATCACCTCCCGGCTGCCCTGCGCACGCCCGCCGCGCAGATCGGCCGCCACCGGCGTGTCGCGGCCGATCTTGCCGTTCAGGGTGAACGCTTTGACGGCGCCGCTGCGCTTCGACATCTTGGCCTCGACGCTGCGCATCGCCTCGCCATTGAAGCCTGCGACCGCGCCGAGCTTCACATCGATGTCGAAATCGACGTTCTTGAGCTTGCTCTTGGCGTCGTCCTTGGAATTGCCCGAGATCGCCGATTTCAGGAAGCCGCGGCCGTCGAACACGTCGCCGCGCATGGTGCCCCTCACCACACCGTCCTGACCGCGCTCCACCTTCAACGACGTCTTGTCGCCGTCGGACGGCGAGTAGACCGGGAAGTTCGCATTCATGAGGTCGCCATTCGGGTCGACCTCGAGCGAGCCCTTGATCGAAGCGCCGCCGCCTTCGATGACGATGTCCTCGAGCCGCGTCGATTGTGCTGTCGGCACCACCTTGAACGTTGCCTTGCTCGCCTTCCCCGGCAGCTTGACCCAGCCGGGAAGGATGTTGTCGAGCTTGACCGAGGTCAGGTCGGCCTCGATGCCGAGCTTCGTCGTCTGGTCGGGACCGCCGGCAATCTTGCCCGACAGCTTGATCGGCACCGAGCCGCTGACGGCCGGGCTCAGGTCGAAGCCCAGGCGCGCACGGCTGGAATCATCCAGCGTCGTCTGCAATTTGACGTCCGCATCGCCATCCGTCGCCTTGCGGTAGTCGAGCGAGGCCGCCTGCCCATTGATCTTGACGTCGCCCTTGACCTGGTAGCCCTGGTTGTTGGCAACGATCTTGAGGTTATTGGCCTCCAGCTTCTGGTTCATCACCAGCTTGTCGGCGGCAAAGCCATTGAGATCGGCGGTGACGGCGTAGACAGTGTCTGTCTTGGTCAGCTCGCCCTTGACCGGCAGGCCCAACTGGATGTTGGCCGTGAACGTGCCCTTGCTGGTGTTCGGATCGATGACGGTCGATGACAGATCGCTCAGGCGATCATTGGACAGCATTTCGGCCGCGGCAGGCACCGGACCATCGACGCGGAATCTGGTCCGCGACGGCGATGGTTTCGGCGCCATGTCCGGCACCTCGAAGGTGAAGTCGGAGATCGTGACCTTGCGGCCCGCGGGCGTATCGGCAATGCCCTGCCCGATAGTCACGGTCGCGGTGCGTCCGGTCACGTGCGCCTTCAGATCGGCATCGTGCACCACCGGCATGCCGTCCACGGGGCGGACCGCGACGCCGCTCGCCACGATGTTGACCGAGAGGCCGTCATCGGGAATTGGCGGTCCCTTGCGCGGAAGGTTGCGCGTCGGCGAGTTGATCCCGACCTCGATGCGCTGAAGCGTGCCGCGCTCGATCCGCTCGATCACCCATTGGCGCAACTCGGGCACGACCAGCGTCGGCCACATCCGCTTCAGCGCAGAGGCCGACATCGGCGTGCCGGCAAAGCCGAGCGTCAGGCGCGGCTCGCCGGAATAGTCGATCGCCCCGGTACCGGCGACACCGATCTCGCCATTGGAGATATCGGCCTGCGTCAACAGCATGCGCTTGTGGTCGGTGTCGAAGCGGAAGCCGATCGCGATGCGGTTGAAGACGAGCGGCGGCTCGTTGTCGATGCCACCCAACAGGATCGACCCGCCGCTGAAACCGAGTTGCCAGTCGTTGATGGTGCCATTCGGCGGCTCGACATGGGCCAGCAGCGTCAGGCGGTTGGCGCCGGAGAGGATCTTGAACGGCGCGACCAGCACCCGCCGGCTCGCATCCCATTCGACATTGATCTCGGCCGAGTCGATCGCCATCGGATAGTCGGGCGTGTCGGTGTCGATGATGTTGCCCGCACCGACCGTGATCTTGCCGCGGAAGAAAGTCGGCACGCCATCGCGGCCGAGTTCGCCCTTGAGCTCGCCGGTTAGCGGCAGGTCGGCGGTGTAGGTCAGGTCCTTCACCCGCAGCGCCAGCAGGATGTTGGAGGTCGAAACTTTGTCGGCACGGATGTCGATCGAGCGCACGCCGTTCTCGCTCGGCCCGATCGTGGCGCGCAGCGACCACGGGCGCGCGCCTTCTTCGCCGAAGCTGAGCGCGACACCGCCATGGCTCGGCCGGCGCAGGCTGAGCGTGATGTTCTCAAACGTCCATTTGCCGCCGCGCTGCTGATCGTCGACGATCAGATTGCCGTTCTTGAGACCGATCTCGTTGAGGTTCTGGCCGTCGAGGCCGGTCAAGCTCAGGCTGTCGAGCCAGTCGAGACCCTGAAGGATTCCGCTCTGCGCGGTGCTCTGAGGCGCAGCCTGAGAAACGTCCGGGCTTGCAGGCGCCGCCCCGAAGGGCGGCGGCGGGACCCCGTTACGCGGGAATGTCGGCGGCAGGCCCGCTTCCTTCTTGGACGCGACGCCGGTTGCGAGCGGCTTCGCCGTGTCGCCGGCGGACACTGTAACGGTCCCGTCCGGCGCGATCCGGATCGCAAGCTCGGCATCGACGAGATTGAGGCTTTCGGCGCGCAGGTGCCCCATCAGGAGTCCCGCCCCCGACAGCCTCACCTCGGCCTTCGGCGCGCTGGCGACGATGGCATGGTCATGATCGCGGACGATGATGTCGCGGATGCGCACCGCGATGCGGATCCGCCCGGCCCGCTCGATCTGGGTGCCGCCGACCTCGACGGTGTTGCCGTGGCCGATATTGTCCTCGATGGCGGCGGCAAGCCAGGGCGTCGCCATGTCGAGATTGATGGGACCGGCGCCGAGCCGCCACCACAGCGCCCCGAAACAGCCGACAAAGATGACGATCAGTGCGCCGAGGACGACGGCGATCCGGCGAAGCCAGCGTCCGCTCGGCAGCACGCGCCGAAACCACGAGAAGCTATCACCGACGCTGAAGCGCGAACTGGAACGCGACAACAGGCGGCGTGCGCGATGGCCCGCCTCCTCCTCCTGATTCGGATCCCAATCGGCCTCGTCCCATTCCGGCGGCTCCTGTCCGCCGCCGCGCCGATCGAAATCGCGATTGTGATCCTGGGGCGACGTATTCCTTGCCATTGCCTCTCGATACAGGTGCCCATCGAAGGATTGAGCGCCGCCGGGACCGCAGCCATCGACGGGGATCGAAGCTCCCCGCCCCGGCATTGCCGCCATGCCTCGAATATTCCTGCTGTTCGTCATGTCGCCCCGGGAGCGCGTTCAACGAGCAGTGGGGTGGTGCGTGGAATTCCTTGTAACCATACTCCGGCGTCGTCAAACTTGCCCAGCCGAGGGCGCGAATCCGGCACGCCGGACGAGAGCTGCAATACCGCTTTGGTTGACCCGCCGAAAGCGACGAAAGGAAGGCGTATGTCCAAGAAATCCCGAAAGAAATCGTCCAAAACGCCCTCCGGCAGTCTGACGGCTAAAAAGAAGACCCCGAAAACACGGGCATCGACTCAAACAGGCCCGGCGAAAACACAGCGGGCATCAGCAGGCAAATCAACCAAGACAAACGCAAAAGCAGCATCGCATAAGGCCGCATCCAAACGGTTAAAATCTTCTGAAAAGGCCTCTCAGCCCAAAGCCGTTTCCGCGCCCGCTCTGGCCGAGGGCCAGAAGGCCCCTGGCTTCCGACTGCCCCGCGACGGCGGTAGCGTGGTGACGCCGGCCGATTACGCCGGCCAGAAGCTCGTCCTGTTCTTCTACCCCCGCGCCGACACGCCCGGCTGCACCCGCGAGGCCATCGACTTCACGCGGCTCAAGGACGCCTTTGCCGCGGCCGGTACCGCCGTCCTCGGCATCTCCGCCGATCCGTTAAAGGCCCAGGAGAAGTTCCGCGACAAACATAGTCTCGGCATTCCCCTGATCTCGGATGAGACGCATGAGATGCTGGAGGCGTATGGCGCCTGGGGCGAAAAATCCATGTATGGCAAGAGCTTCCTCGGGATTCTTCGCACCACGGTGCTGGTCGGGGCCGACGGCAAGGTGACGAAGGTCTGGCGCAATGTCCGCGTCGACGGCCATGCCGACGAGGTGTTGGCAGCGGCAAGAAGTCTTTAACCAGCCCGTTAAATTCGAGCACCCTCGTTTCCGAAAAATTAACCATGACCGGCCCAGATTGCAGCGGCAATTGAGCCGTCAGGAACCGTTCCGACCGGCGCGGGAGTGCCGATGTCGAATAGTTCTGCCCAATATTCGCAGTACCCCCAGCATCAGGCTCACGACCACGGACGGTCCTTCCATCGCCGTCCTGCCACCGCTGCGGTGGCAACGGCGATTCCCCTTCCCGACACAGACGACGCCTACACCATCGTGCATCACGGCAAGCAGGTTCGCCTGGGGCCTGTGGTGTTCTGGATCGTGGTCGGCACGATCGTGCTGCTCGGCCTGTGGTCGGCGGCAACTGCCACCTATTTCGCCTTCCGCGACGACGTCCTGACCCGGCTGATCGCCCGCCAGGCCGAGATGCAATACGCCTATGAGGATCGCATCGCCGAGCTGCGTGCGAAGGTTGACCGCACCACCAGCCGGCAGCTGCTCGACCAGGAGCAGTTCGACCAGAAGCTAGATCAGATCATGAAGCGTCAGACGGCGCTGGAGTCCCGGGCCACGGCGCTTGGCGCCATGCCTGACGTCACCGGATCGATTCCCCGCTCGACGCCACAGCGCGGCGATGCGGCCCAGACGACGACGCAGGGCACACCAAAGCCGTCCCCGATCAGCGACACCGTGATCTTCGTGGCCCCTCCCGATCGCGAGGCGCGGCTCGAATCGCGGGCGCCGACTGTGATGGCCCCGCCGGTCAATCAATTCGCCAAGAACCAGGGCTTCGACAATGTCCTGGTCCGACTCACAACCTCGCTTGACCAGGTCGAGCGCCGCCAGATCGCAGCGCTCAGCGCCGTCGAGGAAGGCATGGATTCGCGCATGCGTCGGATGCGCGGCGTGGTCAGTGATCTCGGCCTGAACATGGCCAACCTCGAGGCCGCCGTGCCGCGCACCGCCATGGGCGGACCTTTTGTCCCCGTCAAACTGACTGCCAACGCCGGGCCGTTCGAGAAGCAGCTCTATCGCATCAACCTCACCCGCGCCGACATGGACCGGCTCAACCGTACGCTGGCGCTGGTGCCCTATCGCAAGCCCGTCGTCGGCGAAGTCGAGTTCACCTCCGGCTTCGGCGTGCGCAGCGATCCCTTCCTCGGCCGGCCTGCGATGCATACCGGCCTCGACTTCCGTGCCTCGACCGGCGATCCCGTTCGCGTCACCGCCAACGGCAAGGTCGTCTCGGCAGGTTGGTCCGGCGGTTACGGCCGCATGATCGAGGTCGACCACGGCAACGGACTTGCGACCCGCTACGGCCATCTCTCCGAGATCAATGTGAAGGTCGGCGAAATCGTGAAGATCGGCCAGGTAGTCGGACTCGTCGGCTCGACCGGACGTTCGACCGGCCCGCATCTGCATTACGAGACCCGCATCGACGGCGAGGCGGTCGATCCGCAGAAATTCTTGCGCGCCGGTGTGCGCCTCAGCGCGGGCTAGGCCTGGCCCCTGCCTTCACCAAACATGCGTGGCGCTTCAGACACGAGGCTGACATGCTTTCAGGAAGAATTTGAGTCCTGCCTCGATCTCCTGTTCGATCGCCCGTTCCGTGAGATCGCTGAGGCCCAGCACGATCAGCAGCGGTAGTTCGCCGCGGACCAGGCTCAGGAATTGTTTGGCGGCTTCCATCGCGTCGTCAAATTCCAGGAGCTTTGCGGCCCTCGCTTCTTCAAGGAATTGAGAGAGCCGTCGGATCGTCGCCTCGGGGCCGCTTTCATAGAAGAGCCGCGCGAGCACAGGAAACCGGCCGCTTTCGTTGGCGATGATGCGGACGAAGGCGACATCCTTCCGGTGAATGAAGCTGTGGAGGTATTGCTTGGCGAACTCCCGCAGCGCTTCGGACAGTCCGGCCGACAGTTGGGGCAGCGGCAGGTCGCGTTGCAGGCTCTCGCACTCCGCCACGATCAATGAAGCGAACAGGGCCTCCTTGCTGGGGAAATACGCGTAGAGCGTGGCCTTCGACACGCCGGCGGCTTTCGCGATCGCATCCATACTGGTCGCGGAGAAGCCCTGATCGAGAAACAGCTGCCACGCCGCACGGATGACGATGTCCATCTTGCGGCCCGCTGGTGCGCTGTCCTTCTCGTGAGCAGGATGGGCAATCGTTTCGATCAAGGATGGCTCTCCGTCAGTTCGCGACTCGTTGTCGTCGTCCGCAGCGCGCACAATGACCGAGCGTCAACAACTTGAAAGAACAAACAGGCGCACTTGACCAACGCGCGCGTAGCCTAGTTTTTCACAATCAGAAATAAAACTAAACCGTTCAGTACCGTTGACAATATTCGCCTAGCCAATCAAGTACTAAACGGTTCAGTTCTTGCGAGTGGCGATGTCTTACCGAACATTCCTCCAAAAAGGTGCCTTGATACCTCTTCTTCAAGCCGTCATCTCTCTTGGCGGCTGCGCGGTCGGTCCGGATTTCATTCCGGCGGACGCGCCGGGGGTCACCGGATACACCGCGGGCCGATTGTCCGTGGCAGTTGGGGCAGACGGGCCCGGCGGAACGGCACAGAGATTCGTCAGCGGCGCGGACGTGCCGGGGATCTGGTGGAAGGTGTTTCGCTCGCGACGGATTGAAGCCTTCGTCCGGGAAGCGATCGACAACCATCCCGACATCACCGCAGCCCAGGCGGCGCTGCGCCAAGCGCGCGAGGTCGCTGCAGCCGACATGAGCGCGCTGCTGCCGTCCATTACCGGAAGCGACAGCGTAACCCGCAGTCAGACACCCCTGGCAGAAGCCGGCCAGACCGGACCGTCGTCGTTGTACACCCTGTACAAAACGTCAGTCCCGATTTCGTTCACGCCCGATATCTTCGGCGGCAAGGCGCGCGGGATCGAGGCCGATCTCGCCAATGCAGACTACCAGCGTTTCCAACTCGAGGCGACCTACCTGACCTTGACGGCGAATGTGGTGACGACCGCGATCAGTGACGCCTCCTACGCGGATCAGATTCGTGTCACCGAGGAACAGATCGAGGGCCAGCGCCAGCTGGTGGCGTTGCTCGAACAGCAATTCGCGCTCGGCGCCGTCTCCAACGCCGACGTCCTGACGCAGAAGGCCCAGCTTGCGCAAACGCTCGCAACCCTGCCACCGTTACAAAAGTCGCGCGCGCAGAACCGCAATCAACTGATGGCCTATCTCGGCCGGCTGCCGAGTCAGGCCAACTGATGGCCTATCTCGGCCGGCTGCCGAGTCAGGACAGGGGCGAAGCGGTCCCTCTGGCGAACTTGCGCCTGCCCCGCGACCTTCCGGTCACGGTGCCCTCGTTGCTGGTGCGGCAGCGGCCGGACATTCAGGCCGCGGAAAGCCAGGTGCAGCAGGCCAGCGCAAATGTCGGTGTTGCCATTGCCAACATGCTTCCAAACGTCACGTTGTCGGCGTCGGGCGGCAGCTCGGCACTGGCACTTTCGGGACTTTATGGGCCGCAATCTGCGGCCTGGAGCGTGGCCGCCAGCGTCACCGGGCCGATTTTCGACGCCGGAAACTTGTTCCACACCAAGGAATCCAAAGTCGCTGCGTTGGAGCAATCCGGCGCGAAATACCGTTCAACCGTGATCACGGCATTTCAGAACGTTGCCGACGCGCTGCGCGCGATCCAATCGGATGCCGACCTCCTGAAGGCCCAGGTCGAGGCGGAAAAAACCGCCGCCGAAAGCCTCAAGATGTCGCAGGCTCAGTTCAAGGCAGGCTCCACCACCTTCATCTCCGTCATCAACGCCGAACAGACGCTGCTGACGGCGCGGATCAATCGCGTGAAGGCGCAGGCTTCGCGCTACGCCGACACCGTGGCGCTGTATCAGGCGCTTGGTGGCGGCTGGTGGAATCGCGTCGATGAATCCGCCGCCGCCGAGGCAAAGCCCGCAGGCGTTGCCGCGATATTCGTCCCCGCCGGGGCCCTGCCGGTGCAGCCGGCCCCGCAATCCAACTAACGCGAAAGCCCGACGCCATGTTGAAGCGCATGATCATCATGCTGTGTGTCATCGGGGCGGTGTTTGCCGCCCTCGCCTGGTTCGTCAATTTTCGCGCCGGCATGATCAGTCAAGTCATGGCCTCGCTCGCCGATCCGCCGCAAACGGTATCGACGACCGCTGCGCAGGTCAGCGACTGGCAATCGACCTTGACTGCGATCGGCACGTTTCGTGCCGTAAACGGCGCAGATCTCTCGCTGCAACAGCCCGGCATCGTGGACAGCCTTCATTTCGAATCCGGCAAGGATGTCGCCGCAGGCGATACGCTTCTCGATCTGCGCAAAGAGGACGACGTCGCCAAGCTACAGTCGTTGCAGGCCACCGCCGACGGCTACGGCATCACGTTGCGGCGCGATCAGGGCCAGTTGAAGATCAATGCAGTCAGCCAAGCGACGGTCGACAGCGATGCCGTCAACGAGCGCAACGCTCTCGCCCTGCTCGCCCAGCAGCGGGCGCTAGTCGATCAAAAGACGCTACGTGCGCCGTTTGCCGGCCGTCTCGGTGTGCGTCAGGTCGACGTTGGCCAGTATCTGACCGCAGGCACCACCATTGTCACGCTGCAGGCTCTCGACCATCTCTTCCTCGACTTTACGCTGCCGCAGCAGGCAATCGATCAGGTCACCGTCGGGCAAGAGGTCGTGGCGCGCGTCGACGCCTTTCCGGACCGCAGCTTCAAAGGAACGGTACAGGCGATCAATTCAAAGGTCGATCAAACCAGCCGCAACGTTCAGGTCCGCGCGATTTTCGACAATGCGGATCGCAAGCTTCTGCCCGGCATGTTCGCACGGATCGATGTCCGTGTCGGCCAAAGCACGAGCTATCTCACGCTGCCGCAGACCGCCATCGTCTACAACACCTATGGAGAGTCGGTGTTCCTCGCCGTCAAGAGCGAGGCGCCGGACAAGCAGGGTTTGGTGGCCCGCCAGACCTTCATCAAGACCGGCGCCACCCGCGGTGATCAGGTGGCCGTGATCTCGGGTCTCGATCGGGACGCAACCGTCGTCACCGCGGGCCAGATCAAGCTGCGCAACGGCACCCTGCTGAAGATCGACAACTCCATTCCCCTGGCGAACGATCCAAATCCGGCACCCGCCGATCACTGAGGAGGAAGAACGTGTCCTTTACCGACATCTTCATTCGTCGGCCGGTGCTTGCGATCGTCGTCAGCCTAATGATCCTGGTGCTGGGTCTGAAGTCGGTGACCTCGCTGCCGATCCTGCAATATCCGCGAACGCAGAATGCGATCGTCACCGTGACGACGACGTACTACGGCGCGGATCCGGCGATCGTGGCCGGATTCATCACCACGCCGCTCGAAAATGCCATCGCCCAGGCCAATGGCATCGACTACATGACGTCGACAAGCCAGCCCAGCACCTCGACCATCACCGTCAACCTGCGGCTGAATTTCGATTCCGGCAAGGCGCTGACCGAGATCAACACCAAGGTGAACTCGGTGCTCAATCAGCTTCCGAGCGGTGTCCAGCAGCCGGTGCTTACGGTCAAGGTCGGTCAGACCATCGACGCCATGTATCTCGGCTTCAGCAGCGACGTGCTGGCACCGAACCAGATCACCGATTATCTGATCCGCGTGGTGCAGCCCAAACTGCAGGCGGTGGCCGGCGTGCAGACCGCCGAACTGCTCGGCAACAAGACCTTCGCGCTACGCGCCTGGCTTGATCCGATCAAGCTTGCGGCGTACGGGCTGACCGCCTCCGATGTATCGACCGCGCTGTCCAGCAACGACTACATTGCCGGGCTTGGCACCACCAAAGGCCAGATGGTGCAGGTCAACCTGACGGCAGCGACCAACCTGAAATCACTACAGGAGTTTCGCGATCTCGTCGTCAAGCAGGCGGGCGCGTCCAACGTCAAGCTCTCCGATGTGGCGAACGTCACCCTCGGCTCCGAGGATTACGAATCGTCAGTCGGATTCAACGGCAAGCGTGCGGTCTATATCGGCATCCAGGTGGCGCCAAACGCCAACCTCCTCGACGTCATCAAAGGCGTCCGCGCCGTCTATCCCGACATCAAGGCGCAGCAGCCGGAGGGGCTGAACTCCGAGATCATCTACGACTCCACCGAATTCGTGAACAGCTCGATCAACGAGGTGATCCATACCTTGCTCGAAGCGCTTCTGATCGTCACCGTGGTGGTATTCCTGTTCCTCGGCTCATGGCGTTCGGTGCTGATTCCCGTGATCGCCATCCCGCTCTCGCTGGTTGGCACCTTCACCCTGCTGCTGGCGCTCGGCTTCTCGATCAACCTCCTGACGCTGCTGGCGCTTGTGCTGGCGATTGGTCTCGTCGTCGACGACGCCATTATCGTGGTCGAGAACGTCAATCGGCATTTGGCCGAGGGCACCAAGCCGTTACAGGCCGCGATCCTCGCCGCGCGCGAGCTTGCGGGTCCTATCGTGGCGATGACTGTCGTGCTGATCGCAGTCTACGTGCCGATCGGCTTCCAGGGCGGCCTGACTGGAGCGCTCTTCACTGAATTCGCCTTCACACTTGCCGGTGCCGTTGCGGTGTCGGCCGTCATCGCATTGACGTTGACGCCGATGTGCTGCGCCTTCATCCTCAAGCCGCCGAACACCGGCAAACTGACGCTTGATGACCGCATCGTTGGATTCATCGACGCGCGGATGGAGACGTTGCAACATAGATATCGGCGCTTGCTCGCTGGCAGCCTGACGACAATTCCGGTCACGGTCGTGTTCGCCGGCCTCGTCTTGAGCAGCATCTACTGGCTCTATACGAACTCCAAGAACGAGCTTGCGCCGGAGGAGGATCAGGGTGCGATCCTGATGCAGTCGACGCTCGCGCCGAACGCAACCTTACAGCAAAAGCTGCTGTATTCCGCCGAGGTCTACCGGCGCATCTCCGCCTATCCTGAAACCGCGGGCGTGTTTCAGCTCGATCTCACCGGCAGCTCGATCGCGGGCTGGGTGCTAAAGTCCTGGGACAAGCGCGACAAGACTGCGGCACAGCTACAACCGGTGCTTCAGCAGGAGATGGCGGGGGTTGCCGGTGCCAAGATCGTGGCGTTCCAATTGCCGCCGCTGCCCGGAGCTAGCGGCCTTCCGATCCAGTTCGTGATCCAGACCACGGATCCGTTCGACCGGCTCGACGGCATCGCGAAGGCGTTCACCGCCGAGGCCCTGAAAAGCGGCAAGTTCATCTTCCTCGACAATGACCTGAAGGTCGACCAGCCGCAAACCTCGGTGGTGATCGATCGCGAAAAGACCGCGCAGCTTGGGCTGAAGCTCAGCGATGTCGGCGGTGCGCTGGGCAGCATGCTGGGTGGCGGCTACGTCAACTATTTCGGCCTGGACGGCCGCTCCTACAAGGTCATTCCTCAGGTCGAACAGCGCCAGCGGCTCAACGCCGATCAGGTGCTCGACTACTACATCAAGACCTCGGACGGTACGTCTGTTCCGCTGTCGACGGTGGCGTCGCTGAAAACGACCACGGTTCCGCAATCGTTGAATCATTTCCAGCAGATCAATGCCGCCACCGTTTCCGGCGTGGCCATGCCCGGTGTGATCACCGGGGAAGCACTCGCGACGCTGAAGGAGATCGCGGACCGGACCCTGCCCAAAGGCTACACCATCGACTATGGCGGGCAGTCGCGGCAGTTCATCCAGGAGTCTTCGGGTTTTGCTGCGACCTTCGGCTTCGCCCTGATCATCATCTTCCTGGCGCTGTCGGCGCAGTTCGAAAGTTTCCGCGATCCCCTGATCATTCTGGTCTCGGTGCCGATGTCGATTGCAGGGGCACTGATCTTCATCATGCTGGGCATCAAGGGCGCCAGCCTCAATATCTATACCGAGGTCGGCCTTGTGACGCTGATGGGGCTGATCAGCAAGCACGGCATTCTCATCGTCGAATTCGCCAACGAGATGCAACATGCCGGCCGCTCCAAGCGCGATGCAGTCATCGAAGCGACCGCGATTCGGCTGCGCCCGATCCTGATGACGACAGCGGCCATGGTGATCGGCGTGATGCCGCTGATCACCGCGTCCGGCGCTGGCGCGGCCTCACGCTTCAACATGGGGCTGGTGATCGCCTCAGGACTTTCGATTGGAACGCTGTTCACCCTGTTCGTGGTGCCGGCGTTCTACATCTTGCTCGCGGCTGACCATTCCGCAGCTGCGACAAGCGATGACACCGTGAAACTCGATTCGGTCGGCCTCGGAACGAACGGTGAGCCGCATGCAGCCCAGTGACGATCACCCCGCAAGGCGCACGACCGGGGCCTCTAGCGCCGGCCGCCGCCCATCCCGCCTCCAGGACCGCCGAGGCCACCACCACCCAATCCACCACCAGGCCCCATCGGCCCGCCGCCGGGCGAGCCGAGACCGCCGGGACCTGACGGGCCACTTGGTCCGGTCGGTGCGGAGCCGGGATTTGCACCGGGGCTCGATCCAGGCGCCGACGCGCCTGCCGGGCCGGGCTGGCTGCCGCTCGGATTGGTGGTGCCGTGGTCGGGATGCATGATCGAGCCGCCGGGCGATCGATTGGGATTGCCGGCGCCACCCGGCGCCTGTGTCGGCGAGCCCGGGAATTGGCCAACGGCCTGCGCGGAGTCGACCTGAAGGCCGCGCGAGCGATCGAACACGCCGCTGACGACCATGCGCGCTTCGCCCGCCGCCGGCCCGAAGCGCGAGCTGTCACGAGCGACGAGCCCGGAGCCGAGCTGGAGGCTGGAGCCCGCACGCTGCACATAGGCCTCGATCGAGAGCCGGCTTGCACCGACGAGATCCGAGAAATCGTCGATGCGCGTGCGCGCGGCCTGCATCGCGCCCTGGCTCGTGCTGCCCTCGATCTGGACGCGCTGGCCGACCAGCAAGGGATCGACGCCGCTCACCTTGAGCCCGCCGATATGCAAACCGTCCGGCCCGCGCTCGACGAGACCCGTGACGCGCTCGGCTGCGTCGTGGCGCTGTTCGACCAGGCTTGCGACAATCACGCCGTCGGTGCGGCGCAATCCATAGACCGCCACCTGCGTGCCGGTGCGGAGCTTGCTCTCCTTGCCGCTCGCAACGATCTTCTGGCCGAGCACCGTCAGCTCGTTGCCCTTCACTGATTCGACCGGGCCCGAGACCTCGCTCGCGATCGCGATGTTGCGGGTGACGAGCGTGCCATCGGCCTGCCGCGTCGCGACCACGCGCGCAAGCTGGCCGATGCGCAGAGCCTTCGGGCTCGCCGCCTCGCCGTCGATTCGGACCGGCACGTCGCTCGCGTAGGTGACGCGCTCGCCATTGACGTAGATGCTGCCGAAACGCTGGATCACGCCAACGATGCCGGTGCCGCCGATGCCGTGATCGTCGCCGCGCGTGATTCCGGTACCGCCGATGCCCTGGTCCGTGCCGCGCTTGACCTGCGCGCGCGCCATGGCCGTTCCGGCAAGCCAGAATCCCGTCAGCAGCAGACGGCGGGAGATGAGCGGTGGCCGGCTCATGACGAGCTGCCTTCCTTGCCACTGTCCTTGCCGTCGCCCTCCTCGTCGGCATCCTCGCTGTAGATGTAGATGCCGAAATTCCAGCGGGCGTCGCCGCCCTTGTCCTTGGTGAGCGCGCGATTCGCCTCGCGATTGGCGGTCTTCAGCGCATCCATCGCGAGCTCGCGCGAGCGTGCCTCGAGCCGCTTGGCAAGCTTCGGCGAGATGTTGTTGTAGTGGACAGCGCGTTCGAGGAAGCGCGGTGCCGGCCCCGACACGTTCTCGGCGGCGGCTGCGATATGGTCGTGCAGATTACGGCCGAGGTAATGCCACTTGCTGTCGTCCGCACCGCTCGGGACAAAGGCCGCCTCGACCAGTTCGATCTCGTCAGCTTCGTTGATGGTGACGAGCTTGCGATCGACCCATTCGTCGAGCACCGCGCGCGGGCGCACATCCTTGGTGACGGACGCGACCAGTTGCTCGAACGACGGTGCATCGCCCTCGGCGGTCCGCGGCAGCGGCAGCGGCTCGCCTCTCGCATCGGTGAACTCGGGCGCGGCGAGCCAGCGCGCGATCACAGCGCTCGTCAGCGACAACGCCGCCGGCGTCTCGTGCACGGGCGCACCGGCGCCGCGCAGCCGCGCCACCTCCTTGCGGTGGATGCCGGTGAGCAGGCTGACGCGGCTGTCGGTCTGGTCCTTCCCTTCGAGCGCGAAATCATGCTCGGCGACATTGACGAAGAGCTCGCGGAGCAACTGCGCCAGCGCCGGGAACGTCATGCCGCTGCGAATGCACAGCCGCACCAACGGGCGCAGCAGCCGCGCCAGCGGCGCGTGCAGCTTTGCGGCGGCGTTCGGCTCTGGCGCCGCCGCTTTGGGCCCGGACTTGGCATTCATGTCCGGATTTTAACGGGACTTCGCGTGGGACACAATCCCACTTTTTCCCATTTGACGATTGACGTGGTAAATTTTCCCACATATACGGGAGCCACTGAGGGCGCGACTTGAAGGGACATTGATCATGGCCGACCGCTTGGCCCGCATTTCCAGTGCACCGCGTGCTGTTCCAATGCTCGACTTGGGCCGCGATCTGGGCCGTCACGGCGCGATCGAGCCGATTCTGCCAGCCCTGGTGCGGGGCGTGATCTTCATCTCGGTGCTGGCCGCACCGTTCGTTGCAGCACTCCTCGCAGGCTGATCGCCATCATGAACAATTCCAGCGAATCTCCGCGCCGTCCTTCGGTGCTGCACATCTTCAAGATCTACTACCCCGACCTGTTCGGTGGCACGCTCACGGTGATCCGCGACATCTGCGCGAGCCTGAAGGAGACCTTCGTCTCCGCCGTGCTGGTCTGCTCTGACAAGGGCGAAAGCCGCGAGATCATCAATGGCGTCGAGGTCGAGCGCGTGCGCTCGTTCGGCAATGTGCTGTCGCTGCCGGCCGCCCCCGCTTATCCCTGGCGGCTGTGGCAGAGGATCGCCAAGCACGATCTGCTGGCGCTCCACGCACCCTTCCCGCTCGCCGACCTCGTTTTCGCCTTGGGGTTCGGCCGCAAGCGGCCGCTGGTCGTGCACTGGCACGCCGACATCGTCACCCATGCCGGCCTGCGCCGGTTCGTCGAGCCGCTGATGCGGCGGACGCTGCGCCGCGCCAAGGCGATCATCGTCTCCGACCGCGTGCTGATCGACGAGGCGCCGTTGCTGCGGGAATTCGAAGACAAATGCCATGTCGTGCCGTTCGGCATCGACACCACGGTCTATGACTGGCCGAAGATCGAGCCGCACCACGTCAATGATCGCGGCCGGCTCGTGCTCGCCTGCGGCCGGCTCGTGCCCTACAAGGGTTTCGACGTGCTGATCCGCGCCGCGGTCAACCGCCAGTTCGAGGTCTGGATCATCGGCGAAGGGGCCGAGCGGCCCAGGCTGGAGCAATTGATCCGCGAGCTCGGCCTCGGTGAACGCGTCCGCCTGCTCGGATCCGTCAACGATTGCGAGCGCGTCAAGCTGATGTGCCTCGCCGACGTCTTTGTGATGCCGTCCGTCACCAATGCCGAGACCTTTGGCCTCGTTCAGCTCGAGGCCATGGCGGCCGGCCGCCCCGTCGTGAACACGGCGCTCGATACCGCGGTGCCGCGCGTGGCCCGCCACGGCATGGAGGCGATCACCGTGCCACCGGGCGACGCCGAGAAGCTCGGTGAGGCCATCGACACCCTGATCGGCGATCCCGAGCGCCGCCGCCGCATGGGGCTTTCGGCCCGGACGCGGGCCGTGACCCGCTATTCGGCGACAACCTTCAAGGAAGGCATGGAGACCGTCTACCGCGCGGCCGTCACCGCGCCTAGCGATGAGGTGGCACCTGCCGCCGAGGCGCTGCAGGCAACGGGCTGGCTGGACAGCTTGCGGATTGCCGCGGCCCTGGCCTGGTCCGACATGCGTCACCGCTATGTGCGCTCGTTGCTGGGTCCGTTCTGGATGTCGCTCCAGATGGCGATCGTGGTCGCGGTGCTGGGTTCGGTGATCGGCCAGATGTCCAACGCCGATATGATGTCGCACCTTCCCATGCTGGCGCTTTCGATGACGGCCTGGACCTTCCTCAACAGCGTTGTGCTTGATTCGACCACGGCGCTTCAGAACTCTGCAAGCCTGATCCGCGATCGCGCACTGCCGCCGGTCATCTTCCTCCTGCAATGTACGTTCCGCCAGGGGCTGTTCGCGCTGCACAACGCCTGCGTGCCGCTGATCCTGTGGCTGCTGCTCTCGCCGCACGATCTCTCCCGCGCGCTCGCAGCCCTGCCCGGCCTCCTGCTGTTCGTGACCTGCACCTTCGCGCTGAGCCTCGTCCTCGGCGCGCTGGCGACGCGCTATCGCGATCTCAAGCCGATCATCGAATCCACGCTGATGCTCGCCTTCCTGGCCTCGCCCGTGATCTGGTCCGCCGAAATGATCAATCATCGCTCCACCGTGATGCGGCTCAATCCGCTGACACATCTGTTTGCGGTGTGGCGCGAGCCGCTCGCCGGCGGGCATGTCGATGCGACCAGCATCGTCTATGTCCTGGTGACGCTGGCACTGTTGCTCTGCGCGAGCGTGCTGACGCTTGTTCACCTGCGCAAAGCCGCGTTCTGGATCTGACCGATGGCCACGATCAGCCTGCGCAACGTCTGCCTCGATTATCCCCTCTACGGCGCCTATGACTTCTCGCTGAAGCGGCGACTGCTCGGCCATCTCATCCGCGAACAGGGCGAGATGCGGATCATCCGCGCCGTCGACAATGTCACGATCGAGGCCGAGGCCGGCGCGCGCATTGGCCTGGCCGGCCCCAACGGCTCCGGCAAATCGACGCTGCTACGTCTGATCGCCGGCGTCTATCCGCCGAGCAGCGGCAGCGTAGCGATCAGCGGCAATGTCGTTCCCCTGCTCGGCCTGAACGCCGGCGTGAACCTCGACTTCGTTGCGGAGGACAATATCGCCCTTCTGCTGCGGATCAGCGGGCGCAAGCCGACGCGCGCCGTGATCGACGAGATCTGGGCCTTCACCGAGCTAGAGACGCGCATGCAGCGGCTGCCGCTGCGGATGTTCTCCTCGGGCATGCTGATGCGCGTTCTGTTCGCGACCGCGACTGCGTTTCCGGCCGATATCCTCCTGCTCGACGAATGGCTGAGCGTGGTCGACGAACACTTTGCGGAGAAGGCCGAGGAGCGCCTGCAAAACCTGGTCTCGCAGGCCGCGATCGTGATCATCGCCTCGCACGACCAACCGCTGCTGCGTCGCACCTGCACCAGCATCATCAATCTCGATCATGGCCGCGTTGCCTCGACCGTCATGGTCGAGCCGCCGTCGACACTCCCCTTCGAGCTCCGCGAGAGACGCGCATGAAGCAGAACATCCTTGTCGTGTCCGAAGCGTTGGGCGAGCCCAACCACAAACGCGGAATCTTCCATTTCACGCGCGAATTGATGCGTTCGCTCGCTGCCGACGGCCACGAGCTCACGCTGCTGGTCGAGACCACGCGGCGTTACCGCAAGCTGCGCCGACGTGAGCAGCGTACAAAATTGTTCCCGGCGCAGTCGCGCAACATCGAGTTGCTGGCGCTCTATCGGTTCCTCGACGAAATCAACATGAGCGAGCCGCTGGCGCGTAACGGCTTACGGCGCACGCTCGACTGGCTCCGCCACAAGGCCACCATGTCGGTGTCATGGGACTATGTCGCCTGCTTTCTGCGCGCGAGCGGCCTGCGCAGCCTGCACGCGCGACTGATCGAGAACAGCACAGGGGCACTCGAATACATCCCGCCGGATCTGCGCCACCTCGAATTGTTCCGCGACTTCCAGCTCGAGCCCGGATTCTACAGCTATCAGGACTCCTCCGCTTTCTTCCTGCTGCCGCCGCCACGGATCGACGCGCGCGACTATGACATCATTGTTGTGGACACGCCGACCCGGGTGGCAATCAAGCGCGGGCCGAACGCCAAGGTGATCTGCGTCGTGCACGATCTGTTGCCACTCACAGATCTCAAGCTCAGCGACGTCGCGACGCGATTGTTCCTGTCGCGGCTCCTCACCAGCCTGCGTCAGGCCGACGAGCTCGCCTTCGTTTCAAACTATAGCATGATGCGGTTCAGGGAACTGTTGCCGCAATTTGCGCACCTACCGGCGCGGGTCGTGTATCCCCGCACCCGGTTCGACGCCCCGGATGTCCTGCACCTCCCAGCCCCTGCGGGGCGTCCGGGGCGGCCGAGCTTTGTCGTCATCGTGTCGAACGAGCCACGCAAGAACGTCACCACCGTCATTCGCGCTTTCCGCAACATCCCTCAGGCCGATCTGGTGGTGATCGGCCTTGCTGGCCAGATCAACCGGATGCGCAATCTTCCGCCAAACGTCCGCTTCGCCGGCTATGTCGACGAGCATGAGAAGGCGGCGTTGATCGCGGAGGCGCACGGCCTGATCATGCCGAGCTTCGCCGAAGGCTTTGGCGTGCCGATCATCGAGGCACTGGCTGCGAACACACCGGTGCTGTGCTCTGACATCGCCGTGTTCCGCGAGGTCGCAGGCGAGCTTGCCGACTATTTCGATCCCTTCGCGACCGAGTCGATCGTTGCCTCCGTCACCCGCGTGTTGGCGCGGCAGGAGGAGTACCGCGGCAGGATCCGGGCCCGACGGCACGAGCTTGCCGAGCGGTTCGGTTACCAGACCCAGGCTCGCGACTTCCTCGGGCACGAAGCGCCCCCGGAACGCCTGGTCGCGGCCCGATAGGCGCGTCTCCGTGACTATCCAACCCGCAGCGTGGGCTGGTCCCGTCGATGCACGGCCTTGGCGAAGCTCGGCCACGCTGATCCAGGCCGCCGACGTACTTGCAGCCCTGATCGCGGCGTCGCTGCCCTGGTCGACCACGGCGCCTTCGATCTTCGTCGGGCTGTGGCTGCTCGCGGTGACGCCGACCATCGACTGGCGCGATTATGCGCGCAGCTTGACGCGGCCCGCATTCGCCTTGCCCTTCGTCCTCCTGCTGCTCGCGCTCGTCGGCACGCTGTGGTCGGACGGTGCGTGGGCGGACAGACTGCATGCGATCAAGCCGGTCGCAAAACTCGTGCTGATTCCGCCGCTGCTCTATCATTTCAGCCGATCGGAGCGCGGCTTCCAGGTCTGCCTCGCCTTTCTCGTCTCCTGTGCGCTGCTCGCGGTGTACTCCTGGATCGTGCTGCTCGATCCCACCTGGAAATTGACCGCGACCGCCTCGGCCGGCGTTCCCGTCAAAAACTACATCGACCAGAGCCAGGAGTTCACGCTGTGCGCCTTCGCGCTCGCGCTACCCGCGCTGACCTTTTGGCGCGGCGGAAGCGTGATCGCGACAGCCGCTTGCCTCTCGCTGATCCTGCTGTTCGTCACCAACATGGTGTTCGTTGCCTCGGCCCGCACAGCGCTGCTCTGCATTGCGGTGCTGCTGGCACTGTTCGCCTGGCAGCATCTCAGCCGGCGCGCCGCGCTGCTCCTGCTTGCAGGCGCCCTGGCCGCAAGCGCGCTGGCCTGGACGGCGTCGCCCTATCTGCGCCAGCGCATCACCGATATCGCCGTCGAGTATCAGCACGGCCGTGAAGACATCAGCCGTGCCTCGACCGCGCAGCGCCTGACCTATTGGCGCAAATCGTTCTCAGCCTTTGCGGAGGCGCCGCTGCTCGGCCACGGCACCGGCTCGATCAAGCGGCAATTCGAACGTGCCGCCAGAGGCGAAAGCGGCCTCGACGCCGAGATCGTCAGCAACCCGCACAACCAGACCCTCAACGTAGCCGTGCAATGGGGCCTGCTGGGCATCGTCTTGCTCTACGCGATGTGGATCGCTCATCTACGCCTGTTCGCGGGCGAAGGTCTTGCGGCCTGGATCGGACTCGTCGTCGTTGCACAGAACATTGTGAGCTCAGTTCTGAACTCGCATCTGTTCGATTTCCACGAGGGCTGGATCTATGTGCTCGGCGTCGGAATTGCCGGCGGCATGGCACTGAAGACCAAAGCCGGCGGCCAGCCCTGACTACTGGCCACGCTCGTGGCCGACTTCGCCGGTGATGACGTCACCAAACAGTGCGATCGGCGTTGTTGCCGGCGGCCAATTGCGCCGGCGCGATCATTTGCGCGCACTCTTTTTCCTGCTGCAATCTTGTCGTCTTTTCCGGAGCCGGCACCAGATGGAGGGCTATCCGTGAAATTGAGCAGAATAGCTCGCTTGCAATCTGCGCCGTTGGTACAGGCTTAATCCTCGGAACGTCGTCACTGATCGCTCCGCTCGCTCACGGAGCACAGCCGTCATGTTCGGTCGAAAAGCTCCAAGGCCGCTACGTTTTTTCAGGCCAAGGCTCCAACCTGCATTATGGCGCATTCGACTTTGACGGCGCCGGAAAAGTCGATGGCCGGCAGACCTCACTGCGTTACAAAACATCGGTCCAGCGGGAATCCCTGAACGGCACGTATGTACTGGAAGCCGATTGCACGGGAACAATGACCCTCGAAGGTCAACCTGGCGGCACGGCACATTGGGACCTCTATGTAACGAGCGACGGCAAGAAGGGCCGTATGATCCGCACCGATTCCGGGACCACAGGCGTTCGCACGTTCGAACAATAATGCGGCCATAGGTCTTCTGCTTACGCTTTGAACATCCTCAGCGCCCGCCCGTCAATCACGAGCAACGCGCTGCCGATGACAACCGCCCCTGCGATCTCGCGCGCGGAAATCGGCTCGCCCAGCACCAACCATCCCAGAAGGATGGCGGTCACGGGAATGAGCAGCGTCACCAGCATGACATTGGTTGCGCCCGAACGCCGCAGGATCTGAAAGAAGACGATATAGGCCAGCGCCGTCGAAAGGCTGGCCGAGCCAAGCACGGCAAGCCAGGTCGCGATACCCGGCATCGGCAAGCGCCACGGTTGCTCCATCGCGCCGGCGACGATCGCCATCATCACTGTGGACGGCATCAGTTGAAAGGTGGCGGTCCCAAGCGGCGGCGAGTCCTTCAACAACCGCCGCGCCGCCAGCGCCGCGAGGCCATAGCTGAATGCGCCACCGAGGCAGAGCAGAATGCCGAACCCCTGCCCGGCTCGCGTCTCGACGCCCCACCCTCTCAGGATGATCACACCGGCAAGCCCCAGCGCGACCCCGGCCACGCGCCGCATCTGCAACGCCTCTTCCCGCGCTGCAGCCATCACCAGCACCGTGAACAACGGCGTGGTGGCATTCAGGATCGACGCGAGCCCGCTTGGAATGAAGGTCTGGCCGATTACGATCAGCGAAAACGGAATGACGTTGTTGAGCAGCCCGATCGCGACGAACGGTTTCCAGCCCGTCACGCCCCTGGGAAGGCTGATGCCCTGTAGACGGAGCAGCGGCAGCAGAATGGCCGCGCCCAGCGCCACGCGCAGGAACACCAGGGTGAGCGGCGGCAATTCCCGCAGCGCTGCACCATTGAAGAAGAACGAGCCGCCCCAGAGGATCGAGAGCACAGCGAGCAGCGACCAGTCTCGCGCGTCGATCCGGTTGTCATTCGGGGACATGGCGTCTCACATCAGCAGTTGGCCTCCGCCTAGTACAGCGCGACGCACTTTGCCACCCGATTTCCGGGAAGGACGTAATTTAAGGCGGCTCTCGCTTCCGCGTATCCCACGCAATGTCCGCGACCACCGCGCCGATCACCAGAGCACCGCCGATCAGTGCATGAACAGCAGGGATCTCCCGAAAGGCCACCCAGATCCAGAACGGCATCAGAGGCGTCTCCAACGTCGCGATCAGGGATGCCTGGCTCGACGGCAGCAGGCGCGAGCCGCGCATGTAGAATGTCAACCCGAGCGCGACCTGAAGGCAGCCAAACATCGCGAGGATCGCAAGGCTGTTGCCGCTGACCTGAGCGATGTCGTGGGCAAATGGCAGGCTGACGAGGCTGCCGAGGAAATTCGACAGAGCTGCTGCTGCCACCATCGACGTATCCCTGTGGCGCCTAATGACAACCGTCATGGCCGAGATGGCGAGCACCATCAGGCAGCTCAGCGCGACGCCGGTGACGTCGGCGCCGGCCTCGATGCCGCCGACCGTGATGCCCACGCCGGCAAAGGCGACGAGGCTCGCGAGGAGTGTGCGCCACGTCGCGGCCTCGCCGAGCCACAGCCACGCCAAGGCCGCCGCCACAAACGGTTGCGTGGCGATCAGCACAGCCACGTTCATCACCTTGGTCATCTGAAGCGCGGGGATGAAGGAGACCATGCCGAGCGTTGACAATGAGGCGACGAGCAAGCCGCCGCGTCCTGGGACCACCAATTGCCGCAGCGCACCGCGGCCCTGCATCAGAACGAGAAATACCGTGATCAAGCTGCCGCCGAACAGGCCGCGCCAGAACAGGATGGTCCAGGGATCGAACGGCAGCAGCCGCGTGAAGAACGGCGCCGTGCTCCAGGCAATCGCGGCGGCGATGACAAGGGCAATGCCGAGACCACGGTCCGAACGACGCTGCCCCATGTGAATGCGCCCGTCTAGGAGGGCTGCTTCGGCCGCGACACCAGCTCGATCATCTTGCCTTCGTCCTCGTCCGGCATCGCAGCCGTCGCCCGCGCATACGACTCGACCGCGGCGCGTGCGACGAGCGGCTTGTCCGCGAGCAGGCTCTCGGCCAGCTTCACGGCATAGGCGGCATCCTTGTGCCGCAGCGCCGACGTAAACGTCGCGCCGCTGAAGTCGCGGGCAACCATGCGCTTGGAATGGCGCTGCACCTGGGGGCTGGCAGCGACGCCGGCCTGGATCGATTCCAGCACCAGCTTCATATCGAGCCCGGCCTGCTCGGCGATCGCAAGGCCCTCGGCAAGACCAGCGATCTGGATCGCGCCCATGAGATTGTTGATAAGCTTGTAGACCGTGCCGGAGCCGACCGCGCCGAAATGCCGGATGGTCGAGCCGATCGGTGCGAGGAACGGCCGCGCACGCTCGAGATCGACCGCGTCGGCGCCGACCAGCAGCGCCAGCTTTCCGCTGGCTGCCGCATCCGGCAATCCCGTCACGGGGCAATCGATGTAGATCAGCCCGCGCGCGTTGAGCTCGCGGCCCATCTCGCGCGCATGGTCATAGGAGACGGTGGAGCATTCGATCGCGATGGTGCCGGCCTTCGCCGTCTTGGCCGCGCCCTCAGGCCCGAGCCAGACCGCGCGCGAGGCTCCGTCATCGGCGACCATGGTGACGACGGCGTCGGCATCGATCGCGGCATCTTCAGGCGAGGTCGCCCAATGCGCGCCGCGCGCGATCAGGTCTTCAGCCTTGGCCTTGCTGCGATTCCACAGCGTCACGGTGAAGCCGGCATCGAGATAACGGCCGGCCATGCCGTGGCCCATCCGTCCAAGCCCGATGAAGGCGACCCGCGTCATGGCTAATCCACGTCCTCGATGTCAGCACCGGTGGTGCCGAAGGCGCGTTGCGCCAGCGTCGCGGCCATGAAGTCGTCGAGCTCGCCGTTGAGCACGCCCGAGGTATCGGAGGTCTGCACGCCCGTGCGCAAATCCTTCACCATCTGGTAGGGCTGGAGCACGTAGGAGCGGATCTGGTGGCCCCAGCCGATATCGGTCTTGGCGGCCTGATCGGCGGCGGCTTTCTCTTCGCGCCTCTTCAGCTCGATCTGGTAGAGCCGCGCGCGCAGCATGTCCCAGGCCTGCGCCTTGTTTTTATGCTGGGAGCGGCCGGCCTGGCAGACCACCGCAACGCCGCTCGGAATGTGCGTCAGCCGCACCGCGGATTCAGTCTTGTTGACGTGCTGGCCGCCGGCGCCACCGGAGCGCATGGTGTCGACGCGGACGTCGGATTCCTTGATGTCGATCTTGATGCTGTCGTCGATCACCGGAAACACCGCGACCGACGAGAACGAGGTGTGCCGCCGCGCGTTGGAATCGTACGGCGAGATGCGCACCAGGCGGTGCACGCCGGCCTCGGTCTTGAGCCAACCGTAAGCGTTGTGGCCGGAGACCTGGATAGTCGCGGACTTGATGCCGGCCTCTTCGCCCTCGGACTCTTCGACAATTTCGACCTTGAAGTCGTGAGTCTCGGCCCAGCGCGTGTACATGCGGAGCAGCATCTGGGCCCAGTCCTGGCTCTCGGTACCACCGGCGCCGGCATGGACTTCGAGATAGGAATCGAAACCGTCGGCTTCGCCCGACAACAGCGCTTCGAGCTCGCGCCGCGCAACTTCCTTCTTAAGCGCTTTCAGCGCAGCTTCGGCCTCAGTCACGACACCCGTATCGCCCTCGGCCTCGCCGAGCTCGATCATGCCGATGTCGTCTTCGAGCTGCTGCTCGACCTTGCCGATGCCTGAGAGCGAATCCTCCAGCGAGGTACGCTCCTGCATCAGCTTCTGGGCCTTCTGGGGATCGTTCCAGAGGTTGGGATCTTCTGCGAGCTTGTTCAGCTCAGCGAGGCGCGCCGTCGATTTCTCGACGTCAAAGATGCCTCCTCAGCAGCCCGACAGACTGCTTGATCTCTTCTACCAACCGTTCGATTTCGGCGCGCATGTCGTTCTCTGGTCTCGCGGGGTCGTGCCCGCGTGCAATTAAAACGGGATGTAGCGGCGGCGGCGGCAAAGCGCAACCGTCGGCACGCGGATCGTCCGTCTTATCCTAGGCCCTAGTACAGCCCGCCGGTGCCCGGCCGCATGAAGAAGCCGGAATCCGGCTGCTGCTGTTGCGACGCCGGCACGCCACCGCGGCCGTCAGCGTCAGCAACGCCAATAACCGAGTAATTATCCGGCGGCGCCGTGCCCGGCTTGAAGGCCTCCAAAATGGTGCCACCGGTCTCGCCGGGACCTGCGCGCATGCCGGTCTTGGCGACGACGCGGATCAGCTTGATGCCGGCCGGCACCTTGAAGGGAACCGCGGGCTTGTCGGCGAGCGCGAGCTTGAGGAAATCGCGCGCGATGGGGGCAGCCAGATGGCCGCCAGTCGCGGCGTTGCCCTTACCCAGCGGACGCGGCTTGTCGTAGCCCATATAGATGGCGACCGCGACGTCCGGCGAGAACCCGACGAACCAGGCGTCCTTGGCCTCGTTGGTGGTGCCGGTCTTGCCGGCGATCGGCTTGCCCACTTCCCTCACGACGGTTGCGGTGCCGGCCTGGACAACGCCTTCCATCAGCTCGGTGATCTGATAGGCGGTCATGGAGTCCAGCACCTGCTCGCGGCGGTCGATCAGCTGCGGCTCGGGCTGGTTCTTCCAACCACCAGCCGCGTCGCAGCCGCGGCATTCGCGCTGGTCGTGCTTGAAGATGGTGTGACCGTAGCGATCCTGGATGCGGTCGATCAAGGTCGGCTTCACGCGACGGCCGCCATTGGCAAGCATCGAATAGGCCGTGACCATGCGCATCGCCGTGGTTTCGCCGGCGCCGAGTGCGTACGAGAGATAATTCGGCAGCTCGTCATAGACGCCGAAGCGGCGCGCATATTCGCCGATCAGGGGCATGCCGATGTCCTGTGCGAGGCGCACCGTCACCGTGTTGAGCGACTGCCGCAGCGCGTTCCGCAGCGTCACCGGTCCCTGATACTTATTGGTGGAGAAGTTCTCCGGTCGCCACACGCCAGCACCCTGGCCCTGGTCGATTTCGATCGGCGCATCGAGAACGACGGTCGAGGGCGTATAGCCGTTATCGAGCGCCGCCGAATAGACGATCGGCTTGAACGACGAACCCGGCTGCCGATAGGCCTGCGTGGCGCGGTTGAACTGGCTCTGGTCGAACGAGAAGCCTCCGACCATGGCGAGCACGCGGCCGGTCCAGGGATCCATCACCACCATCGCGCCCGACACTTCGGGGATCTGCCGCAAACGGTACTGGCCTTCGACCGGAGTGCCATCCTTGTAGAGCGGATCGGCATAGATCACGTCGCCAGGCTGGAGCACCTGCGCCACGCCCGTGGCAGCCCTGCCCTTCGCGGCTCCGGAAGCCGCCTTCGCCCATTTGACGCCGTCGAGCGTGATCAGGCCGGTCTCGCGCTGCTTGCTGACGGCGCCGCCGAGTTCGCGGTTCGGCTGGAAGCCGATGCGCGCCGACTGGTCGCTGGTCTCCAGCACCACCGCCATACGCCATGGCGAGATGTCGGAGAGCGACTTCATCTCTGCGAGCTTCACGCCCCAGTCGCCCGAAATATCGAGCTTGCTCATCGCGCCGCGATAGCCCTGCTGCTCGTCATAATTGACGAGACCTGCGACCATGGTCTTGCGCGCCATGACCTGGATCTTCGGATCGAGCGTGGTGCGGACCGAGAGGCCGCCCTCGTAGAGCTTCTTCTCGCCATAACGCTCGAAGATGTCGCGACGGACTTCCTCGGCAAAATATTCGCCCGCGAAGGTGTGGGCAGCGTTGGAACGGCTGGTGACGGCGAGCGGCTCCTTGCGCGCCTTCTCGGCATCGGCCTGCTTGATCCAGCCGTTCTCCTGGAGACGGTCGATCACGTAGTTGCGGCGCTCGATGGCGCGGTCGCGGTTGCGCACCGGATGCAGGGTCGCCGGCATCTTCGGCAGCGCCGCGAGATAAGCGGCTTCGGCCACGGTGAGCTCGTTCACCGACTTGTCGAAGTAGACGAGCGAAGCGGCTGCGATGCCGTAGGCACCGAGGCCGAGATAGATTTCGTTGAGATAGAGCTCGAGGATCTTGTCCTTCGAATAGGTCTTCTCGATCCGCATCGCGAGCAAGGCTTCCTTGATCTTGCGGGCGAACGAGACCTCATTGGTCAGCAGGAAGTTCTTGGCAACCTGCTGGGTGATGGTGGAAGCACCCTGCGGACGACGATTGGAGCCGTAGTTCTGGAGATAGACCAGGCCGGCGCGGGCCATGCCGGTGTAGTCGATGCCGCCATGCTCGTAGAAATTCTTGTCCTCGGCCGCGAGGAACGCATTGATCACGAGTTTCGGCACCGCCTGGATCGGCAAATACAGCCGCCGCTCCTTGGCGTATTCGCCGAGCAGCGAACCGTCAGTCGCGTGCACGCGGGTCATCACCGGCGGCTCGTAATCCTGAAGCTGAGAGTAATCCGGCAAGTCCTTGGAGAAATGCCAGATCAGGCCCGCTACGGCACCGACACCGACAAGGAACAGCACCGTTCCCGCGGCGAACAGGAAACCCATGAACCGCACCAGCAAGCGCATTATCTGTTTATCCGTTCAAACCTTGGACCAGCCCAAGATAATCCAAAGGCGCCGAAAATGGGCGCCATCCTCATGTCGCGAATTCACCGGCCTACTCAATTACATCAATGCCGGACCGAAAGACGCTTGCGGAACGGGATTCTCGTCGATTCCGGAACCCCCTGCGTCGTTTTTATAAAGCGCCCGCTGTGGCCAAACTAGGGCTTAACAGCAGGACCCAACATTCCGTTCTTAATTGGCCGTTTTCAATTGCCTTGCCCCGCCGTCGCCATCCGCTTGGCCAGGAACGCATCGATCGCCTGGCCCATCGAGGCCACCGCACGCGACCGCCAGCCCTCGGAAACGAGGTGCTCAAGGTCGCCCTTGTTGGAGACATAGCCGATTTCCACCAGGACCGATGGCACGTCGGGCGCCTTCAGCACCCGGAACCCGGCCGATTTCAGCGGATGCTTGTGCATCCGCACGGTCGACTTCATTTCGCCCATCAGCAAATGCGCAAAACGGTTTGAAAAGGTGCGGGTTTCCCGTTGGGTGAGGTCGATCAGGATGTCGGCGACGTCGGTTGGCTCCTCCGCAAGATTGAAGCCGGCGATCGCGTCTGCTCGGTTTTCCGCGTCCGCCAGACGCTGGGCCTCGGCGTCGGATGCCTTGTCGGACAAGGTGTAGATCGTGGCGCCCTGCGCATCGCCTTCCGCGCGCGGCAGCGCATCGGCATGGATCGAGACGAACAGCGCGGCCTTGAGGTTCCGGGCGATTTTGGTCCGATCATTGAGCGGAATGAAGGTGTCGTCGTCCCGCGTCATCACCACGCGGTATTTGCCGGTCTTTTCCAGCCGCTCGCGCAGCGCCAGTCCAAAGGCCAGCACCAGATTCTTTTCGCTCTCGCCGCTCGACTGCGTGCCGTTGTCGATGCCGCCATGGCCGGGATCGATCACGACGACCGGGCGGCCGTCAGCCGGCGCCCCCGGCTTCTGCGCCGGCTCCGGCGCTGCGGCGGGAACAGTTGCCGGCGGCGCGGCGGCGATCGTCGGCCGCAATTCGGGACGGTTTTCCGGGGCCGGCGATTGCAGGAAGGCGGCCCGATCGACCTCCTCGAGCTCGAGCACAAGCCGGGCGGGCTGGCCGTTGGTCGCCTCCAGCACGTAGGAATTGGCGATCTTGGCAGGACCCGTCAGGTCGAACACGATTCGGGAGCCGCCAGGCATCACGAGCCCGTAGCGGAAGGCCTTGACCAGCCCCCGCCCCCCGGCCCCGGTGCCCGGAGCGAGTTGAAAATTGACCTGGGGAACGTCGACCACCACCCGGTACGGATCGGCGAGCGTGGTGGCGCGGAAGCTGACGGTCTGGTCGAGGTCGAGAATGAAGCGGGTCTGCTTGCCGTCACCGGCCAGCCGGGCGGCCGAGGCGATCGGATAATTCGCTACCGCAACAGAGGGTTGCGGCTGGCCTTCCGCCGCGCTCAGGCGCGAGGAATCGGCATATGGCAGTGCTGCGGCGCAAAGAAGCGCGCATCCTAGCAAAACCCGTTGATTTGTGCGGCTCGCCACCGATTCCGTGCCTCCGAGCAGCCTCTTTAACGCAATAGAACCACAGGGTTAATCAGTCCTTAATGACAGAGACGCGAAACTCGCTGACTGTGACCGGCGTGCGACGCTCCCTTGCACCGGTGGCCCATTCCTCGTATGTACGAAGTGCTGACGGCCAATAATTTCCGGTTGTGTCGCATTCAGCCTCCCGGTGCAGCGCCGGAACTCTCAAGGTTTGGGAATTCCAGCGTTTTTCCGTTCCCCTCTAAGACCAGCGCGGTGCGCGGCAGCGAGGTGGAGCGGGGCAAGCCCCGGCGGCAGACGGTCTCTGGTTACCACTCGCGTATCCGGGACAGTTTTGACAGCGACGTAGCTCTTTACCCGATCCCTTAATCCCAAGGGAGCGGTTCGTGATCCCAGGGCGAGCGCACTCGCGCCATGCCTGGCCAACAGCAACTGATTAAGGGGCGGCCCCGCCGCCCAATGTTTCATACGGGCCGACGCTTGATGCGCCAGACTGTGCCGACGAATTCTGAAGGACCATTCGCGACGCTGCGGAGCGAAACTCCCGCGCGCCGCATTGGTCCTCCGGCTTCCGATTCGGCGAGGCGCGAGAGACGGCGTTTCGGCCTTCCCCTCACCCCCGAATCAGGTGGACCGTCGCGTCACCGGGCAGCGCAACTCGCGCCCACGGTGAATCGCGCCCGCCGCCGCCAAGAGTTAAGACATGCCCAACAAGATGTTGATCGATGCCACCCACCCGGAAGAGACCCGGGTTGTCGTGGTCCGCGGCAATCGCGTCGAAGAGTTTGATTTCGAGACCGCGCAACGCAAGCAACTGCGCGGGAACATCTACCTCGCCAAGGTCACCCGGGTCGAACCCTCGCTTCAAGCCGCGTTCGTCGAATATGGCGGCAACCGCCACGGCTTTCTCGCCTTC
Source organism: Bradyrhizobium sp. LTSP857 (assembly GCF_000938285.1). NCBI lineage: Bacteria > Pseudomonadati > Pseudomonadota > Alphaproteobacteria > Hyphomicrobiales > Nitrobacteraceae > Bradyrhizobium > Bradyrhizobium sp. LTSP857. The sequence goes on from NZ_JYMS01000007.1 coordinate 122,194, forward strand.
AGCGAAATCCATCCCGACTACTACCAGATCCCGGTCGCCGACCGACAGGCGCTGATCGAGGCCGAAGAACAGGCCCATCGCGAAGCCGAGGAAGAGACCGAGAACCGTTCCCACGGCCGCCGCCGCTCGCGCCACCGCAACGCCCGCCGCCGCGGTCAGGGCGAGCGCGTCCGCAGCGACGTCGTCGAGGGCGCTGACGCTAACGCGGCCCAGCCGATCGAGGGCGAGGCGCGGCCAGAGCACGCCGCAGGCGCTCCGCATGAGGGCGAACATCTGCACGCCGACGCGGAGCATCACGGCGAGCTCGAAGCCCATCATCACGAGCACGATCACGACGATCATGGGCACGACGATCATCATCATGCCCATGATGACGATCACCAGCACACTCACGATCATGATGACCATCATCATGACGGCGACCATGATGATCACGACCATGATCACGCCGACGAGACGCCCGCGCCTGTCGCGACCGTTGCCGAGCCGTACGAGGCTGCCGCTTTCGATACGCACGCCGAGGCTCTGTCCGAAGCCGTGACCTCCGCCGCTGAACCGGCCGATGCCGTGTACGCCGCCGGCGAGAGCGTCGAGGCTCCGCATCACGACTCCGAAGCGACGGCCGAGGACGACGATGAGGATGACGACGACGACGCCGAAGAGGAAGTCGTCGAATCCGTCGGTGGTGACGACGTGCTCGAGGAAGTGCCGGAGCGCACCTTCCGTCCGCGCCGCCAGTACAAGATCCAGGAAGTCATCAAGCGTCGCCAGGTGATGCTTGTGCAGGTGGTCAAGGAAGAGCGCGGCAATAAGGGCGCTGCGCTGACGACCTACCTCTCGCTCGCCGGCCGCTATGCCGTCCTGATGCCGAACACCGCCCGCGGCGGCGGCATCAGCCGCAAGATCACCAGCGCACAGGATCGCTCTCGTCTTAAGGAGGTCGTGCAGGATCTCGACGTGCCCGAGGGCATGGGCATCATCTTGCGCACCGCCGGCGCCGCCCGTACCAAGCCCGAGATCAAGCGTGACTTCGAGTACCTGATCCGGATGTGGGAGACGGTGCGCGACCTGACGCTGCAATCACAGGCCCCGACGCTGGTCTATGAGGAAGGCTCGCTGATCAAGCGCTCGCTGCGCGACCTCTACAACAAGGAGATCGACGAAATCTCGGTTGCCGGTGACTCCGGCTACCGCGAAGCGCGCGACTTCATGAAGATGCTGATGCCCGCCAATGTCAGCGCGGTGAAGCAGTATCGCGACGGCCAGCCACTGTTCTCGCGGATGGGCGTCGAAAGCCAGCTGGATGCGATGTTCTCGCCGACCGTGCAGTTGCGCTCCGGCGGCTACATCGTGATCAACCAGACCGAGGCGCTGGTCTCGATCGACGTCAACTCCGGCCGCTCGACCCGCGAGCACCATATCGAGGACACCGCGCTCAAGACCAATCTGGAAGCGTCCGAAGAGGTCGCCCGCCAGCTTCGCCTGCGCGACCTCGCCGGCCTGATCGTCATCGACTTCATCGACATGGACGAGAAGCGCAACAACCGCGCGGTCGAGCGCAAGCTGTCCGATTGCCTGAGGCAGGATCGCGCGCGCATCCAGGTCGGCCGTATCTCGCATTTCGGCCTCTTGGAGATGTCGCGCCAGCGCATCCGCGCCAGCGTGCTGGAATCCTCGACCGATCCCTGCCCGCATTGCGGCGGCACCGGCCACGTCCGCTCGGTGTCCTCGGTTGCGCTCCAGCTCCTACGCGGCCTCGAAGAAATCCTGATGAAGGGCGCGACCCACAATCTCGTGGTCCGCACCCGCACTGACGTCGCGCTCTATGTGCTGAACCACAAGCGCGGTCATCTGCGCGACCTCGAAAACGGCTTCAAGGTCACCCTGGCGGTCATCGCCGACCCAAGCGTCAGCGGACCGCAAGCTTACCTCATCGACCGTGGCGAACAGGTGCATACGCTCGAAGCCGCCAAGGCGCTGCTCGCGGCGCAGGCTGCCGCAAGCCCGCCGCCGTTGGTCGAAGAAGCCTATGACGACGAGGAGTTCGATCCGGAGCTGGAATCCGAGGTCGAGACCGAGGAAACCGAAGGTCTTGCCGAGGAGCAAGCTGCCGGCGAAGCAGCGCCCGATCAGGACGGTCAGCGCCGCAAGCGGCGCCGGCGTCGTCGCGGTCGCGGCGGCCCGCGCGAGGGCGAGCCTCGCGAGGATGGCGCGCCCGCATTGGCCGAAGGGGCCGTTGCAACCGCCGAGACAGACGAGGATGCCGAGTCCGAGCCGGAGGGCGAGGATCAGGCGGGTCAGGCCCGTGGCGAGCAGGAAGGCGCGAGTGATCGCCGCCGCCGGCGTGGTCGCCGCGGTGGACGCCGCCGGCGCGGTGGTGGCGAGGAAGGTCTCGCCGGCTCCATCGGCGACGAGCTCAGCGCCAATGCGCCGCCGGAAGCAACCGATGCGGTTGCCGATTTCGACGGGTCGGGCGGCGAGGCTGCGCCCTCGATTGCGCATTCCGAAGACATCAACATCGTCGAGCCGCGGGTCGCTCAGCCTGAGCCACGCACCGAATCGCAAGCCACAGCGCCGGCCCAGCCTGAGCCTGCGGTTGCAGAGGAAGAACCCGCCGACGACAAGGCCGCGCGGCGCCGCTCCACGGTCCGGGAGAAGGTGAGCTTCCTGTCGAGCAGCCAGAGCGAGCCCGCAGCACCGGTTGCATCAGCGCCGGAGCCGGCTGCTACGCCAACGCCTGAGCCTGCACCGGAAGCTACGGCCGAAACATCGACCGCGCCGCGTCGCGCCGGCTGGTGGTCACGCCGTTTCGGCGGCGGCGAATAGAACGAACACGCAATAAAAAAACGCCCGGCCTGGCCGGGCGTTTTTCGTTTCACGGCTCGCCAAAACGCTAAAACATGATCCGGAAAAGTGCGCAGCGGTTTTCCGAAAAGATCATGCTCAAACAATGATCTAAAGCGCGATGGCGATTCATCCTAATCGCATAGCGCTTTAGGACGGCAGTTCGTCATCGCCAAGCGGCGCCACGTCGCGCGATGCGATCTGGCGGAGCTGGTCGTAGAGATCGGGCGCCTCGCTGGTGCACAGACAAACCCCCTTGGCGGACGGTGCCTCCCCGGCGTTGAGGTAGGCGTGGCCCATGGTGCTGTCGATGTAGATGCCGTCGCCCTCGTCGAGGATCTCCGGCGCGTAGAACTCGGTGTGGACGGCCACGCGTCCGCTCGTCACCAGAAAATACTCCTCGCCGCCATGCCGCAGCAGCGGCCCGAACTCGTCCAGCGAGCGCGCGCGGACTTCGGCCACAATCGGCACCATGCGTTTGCCGATCAGGTCGGTGCATTGATAGGTGTAGGTGTAGAATTTCGTGGTGATGATCTGCCCCTGCCCGCTGCGGCTGATGCTCCGCCGCGCGGTGACCGGCCGGCCCTGTGCAGGGGCCGCAACCGCAGGATTGAACAGCTCCGCGATCTCCATCTTCAGGCCCGAGGTGAGCTGAAGCAGCTTATCGTAGGTCAGCGACATCAGGCCGTTCTCGACCTTGGACAAGGTCGACAGCGCCATGCCCGTCCGCTCCGCCACCTGCTTGAGCGTCAGGCCGCGCGCCTGGCGGGCGGCCTTGAGGCATTGGCCGAGCTGGGAATTGGCCCCTTCGGGCGTCGTGATCTCGCTCATGCAGCAATCCTATCACGTCGCTCGGAAAAACTATTGGCCGATCCATCTAATCTTTTCGGCGTAGCGCACATCCAGATACCTCCTGCGGCGACATCCTGAGCATCCGAGCCAGGATTTGCGCATGAAATGGCCGGATTTGGCGAAAATTGGTGCTGGAACGCACTTTCCGATATGCTAAATTATTTTCACAATCCTGAAAGGAGCTGGCGTTTGTCAGGACTTTGCGACACGAGCGCCGTTGAGCTGCGCCGTCTGCTGGCCGCGCGGACGATCTCGCCCGTCGAGCTGCTCGACGCCTGCCTGTCGCGCATCGCCACGACCAATGCCGCCGTCAACGCGGTCGTGACGCTCGACGAACCGGGCGCGCGTGCCGCGGCCAAGGTGGCTGAAGCCGCCATCCAGCGCGGGGAGGAAGGTGGCGCGCTGCACGGGCTCCCTGTCCTCATCAAGGATACCCAGGACACCGCCGGGATGCGCTCCACCTATGGCAGCCCGCTGTTGCGCGACAATATACCCGCCGCCGACCAGGGCTCGGTCGCGCGGCTGCGCGCAGCCGGTGCCATCATCTTCGGCAAGACCAACACGCCGGAATGGGCGGCGGGCGGCAACACCCGCAACCCTGTTTTCGGCGCGACCGGCAATCCCTTCGATCCCATGCGCTCGGCGGCCGGCTCCTCCGGCGGCTCGGCGGTGGCACTCGCCTGCGGCATGGCCCCGCTCGCCTCGGGCTCCGACACCGGCGGGTCATTGCGCAATCCGGCAGGCTTCTCCGGCATCGTCGGCATGCGCCCCTCCTACGGCCTCGTGGCCAGCGAAAAGCGTGCCTTCGGCTGGTCCAATTTGTCGACCGACGGCCCGATGGCGCGCAATGTCGCCGACACCGCGCTGATGCTGTCGGTGTTGGCGAGCGACGATGTCCGCGATCCGCTCGCCTACACGCTGCCGGGCGAGCCCTTGCGTGGACGCGCTGAGCGCTGGACCGCGCCGCGTCCCGCAGACCTCGGCAAGCTACGTCTCGCCTTCACTGAGGATTTCGGCTTCGCACCGACCGAGCAGGCCATCCGCCGCGTCTTCCGCGATCGCGTGAAAAAGCTTGCGCCGTTGTTCGCCGAATGCCGCGAGGCCACGCCGGACTGCTCAGGCGCCGACGATGCCTTCGCCGTGCTGCGCGCGGGCCTGTTCCTGGCGATGCACGGCAAGAACTATAAAGAGCGGCCGGAGATGCTCGGTCCGAATGTCCGCGCCAATGTCGAGGAAGGCCTGAGCTACACACTCGAAGACCACGGGCGCGCCGCGACGACGCAGACGCGAATCTATCGCGCCTACCAGACCTTCTTCGCAAGCTGCGACGTGCTGATCAGCCCGACCATCACGCTGAGCCCGCGGCCCTGGTCGGAGCTCTATCCGGCCGAGATCGACGGCGTGCCGACAAAATCCTACTTCCACTGGCTCGCGCTCGCCTATGCCGTCACGCTTCCCGGCCACCCCGCGATCAGCATTCCGCTCGGCCGCGATGAAGCCGGCCTGCCCTTCGGTCTCCAGATCGTCGGCCCGCGCGGTGGCGACGCCATCGTGCTTGCCGTTGCCGCGAGCATCGAGGCTGCGTTCGCCGGCGATGCGCAATTGTGCCGGCCGGTGCCCGACCTGGCGCAACTCGCCGTGGCGCCACCGCTGTCGGCCGCGCCGGGCTTCCTCACCTGGGAATAGATCCACAAGCAGGCCAGGACCGCCGGGGCGCCAGCAAATCGGAGTTGAGCATGACCGACTTGTCGAGGCGCAAGACCAGCATCATCGCGTTCGTCATGCTCTATGTCGCCTATTGCATCTCCTACATCGACCGCGCGGCGATCTCGCTGGCGCTGGCGCAGATCGGCAAGGACTTCAATCTCCAGGCCGCCGATCTCGGCATCGTCATCAGCGCGTTCTTCTTAGGTTATGCCGCGATGCAGGTTCCGGGCGGATGGCTCTCCGACCGCTTCGGCTCGAAATACGTGGTGATCGTCACCATCGTGATGTGGTCGCTGTTCACGGCCTTCACCAGCCTCGCCTGGTCATTGACCTCGCTGATCGCCATCCGCTTCGTCTTCGGCATCGCCGAGGGCGCCTTTCCGCCGGCGAGCATTCGCGCCATCGCGGAGGTGTTCAAGAAGGACAGCCGGCCAAAAATGGCGGCGCTGCTGTTGTCGTCGAACTATGCCGGCAGCATGGTCGCGCCGCTGATCATGGCGCCGCTGATCCTCTGGCTCGGCTGGCGCCATGCCTTTAACACGATCGGCATTGCCGGCATCGTCTTCGCGGTGATCTATTTCGTCTTCGTCCCGTATCTCGGCCGCTCGGGCGAGACCAACGCGGGCGCGGCGGCGAAGGCCGAAAGCCGCGCGCCGATGCGCGAGCTCATGAAGAATCCGCTGCTGTGGCAGCTGATGGTGGTGTGGTTTGGTCTCAGCTGCGTCAACAAGGGCCTGGATTCCTGGATGCCGCTCTATCTGCTCCAGCAGCGCGGGCTCGATCTCAAGACCGTCGGCATCGTGGCGCCGATCCCGTTCGTGATGGCAACGATCGCGACCGCGATCGGCGGCTGGGTGATGACGACGTTCTTTGACGAGCGCGAAAAATATCTCCTGATCGGCAGCTCCGCGTTGACCGGCACCTTCCTCTACGCCATGTACAAGGCGGAGACGATCACGGTGCTGATCGCCTACCAGTCACTGGTCTATTTCTTCAAATCCTTCGTGCTGGCCGCTGTGGTTGCGCTTCCGACAAAACTGCTCCGCGACGACCAGATCGGATCGGGAGTCGGCATGGTCAATCTCGGCGGTCAGAGCGCAGGCTTCGTCGCACCGGCGGCGATAGGCTTCATCGTGACCGGAACCGGATCGTTCGATGCGGCCTTCGGCTTCCTGGTGGCGATGACGGCGCTGTCCGTCGTCGTCGCCGCGACCATCAACACCGCGCAGCCCAAGCTCGCGCAGCAACCGGCCTGACAGGAGTTTTGCCGATGCAAAGCGCAATCGTTCTCGGCGGCGGCATGGTGGGCGTGGGTGCGGCGTTGCATCTGAAGCAGCGCGGCTGGTCGGTCACGCTCGTCGACCGCAGGGAGCCGGGCCGCGAGACCAGTTACGGCAACGCCGGGATGATCCAGGCGGAGGCGGTGCGGCCCTATCCGATGCCGCGCGACCTCGCCACGCTCCTGAAGATCGCGACCGGCCGGACCAACGACGTGCGCTACAGCTTCTCGTCGCTCCACCGCCACGTCGAGCCCCTGCTCCGCTATTGGTGGCATTCGGCGCCGAAGCGGCATCGCGAAGCGATCGAGGCCTGGGCGCGCCTGATCGCCTATGCGACGCCCGAGCATGACATCCTGATCCGCGAGGCCCATGCCGACAATCTGATCCGCCGCGCCGGTTATCGTGCGCTCTTTCGCGATCCCGCTGCGTTGGACCACTCGATCAAGGACGCCGAACAAGACCGGCGCGAATTCGGCGTGAATTTTCGCGTGCTGTCAGGCAGCGAGCTCAACAAGGCCGAGCCGATCCTGCGCGACGATCTGCCCGGCGCCATCCACTGGCTCGACACCTGGACCGTGTCCGATCCCGGCGCGCTGGTCACGGCCTACGCTGACCTCTTCCTGCGCCTCGGCGGCACAATCGTGCTCGGCGATGCTCAGTCGCTGCAACAGACTGCGACCGGCTGGTCTGTCGCTACGGACCAGGGACGCATCGATGCTGCGGCGGCCGTCGTGACGCTCGGGCCGTGGTCGCCCGATCTGTTGCACAAGTTCGGCTATCGCATCCCCCTGGTGCGCAAGCGCGGCTACCACATGCATTACAGCGGCGGCGCATCGCTCGATCTGCCTCTGGTCGACAAGGGCCGCGGCTACGCCATGGGCCCGATGGCCAAGGGCATCCGCATCACCACTGGCGCGGAGCTGACGGGACCGGATGCGCTGGCAACGCCGGTGCAACTCGCAAGCGCCGAGGCCTCGGCGCGCGAGCTGCTCGACCTCGGCAAGCGCGCCGAGCCGGAGCCGTGGTTCGGCACCCGCCCCTGCACGCCCGACATGGTGCCGGTGCTCGGCCCCGCCCCGCGCCACCGCGGCCTCTGGATGAATTTCGGCCACGGTCACCAGGGCTTTACGCTGGGGCCCGCGACCGGACGCCTGCTCGCGGAGATGATGAGCGGCGAGACACCGTCGATCGATCCGACGCCGTACCGGCCGGAGCGGTTCTAGCTCTCGGCTGTCGCGGCAAGGACCGCGAGCGCGGCCGACAGCCGCATCAGCGGGTCGTCCCATTCGCGTGGCCTGCGCTGGCGGAACAGCCGCATGGTCGGATACCAGGGGCTATCCTCGCGATCGCGCAGCCAGCGCCAATCGAGCGCGTAAGGCGTCAGCATCCACACCGGACGGCCGAGCGCGCCGGCAAGATGCGCGACTGACGTATCGACGGCGATGACGAGATCGAGCGCCGCGACGGCTGCCGCCGTATCGGCGAAATCGCCGAGCATGGGCGCGAGATCGATGACATCGTTACGAAGCGCCGCCAGCACCTCGCCATCCTCGGGGCGCGGCTCCTTTTGCAGGCTGTAGAGCTGCACGCCCGGCATGACGAGGCGCGGCAAGACGGCCTCGGCCGACAGCGATCGCTGCCGGTCGCCCTTGTGCCTGGGATTGCCGGCCCAGGCCACGCCGACCTTGAGCCCTGCCACGCGACCAAGCGCGGCACGCCAGCGCAACAATTTTTCGCAATCCGGATGAAGATACGGAATGTCCGCGGGCAGATTATCGAGCGTGGTGCCAAAAATGCGCGGCAGGCTCATCAGCGGCAGTTGCAGATCGAACGGCGGCAGCACTTCGCCGCGCGTGATCACGGTGACATCGGGCAGCTGCCGCAGCAGCGAGGCGAGCGCGGGCTGCACCTGCAAAATGATCTTGCCGCCCTTCCCCGTCACCATCGGCAGATAGCGCACGAAATGCAGGGCATCGCCGAGGCCGTATTCGGCAAACACCAGCAATGTGCGACCTTCGAGCGGCTCGCCCTGCCATTCCGGTTCGTTGAAGGTCGGATCGCCGTCCGACAGCGTCTTGCATTTGCGGCGCCACCGATAGGCTTCGAACCCCTCGGCGAAATGGCCGTTCATCAGCAGGAAATGCGCGTGGTTGTATTGCGCGAGCGGCTGCTCCGGAGCGAGCGCAACTGCGCGGGCCGAGACCGTGAGCGCCTCGTCGATCTCGCCGGCATTGCGCAGCGCGACCGCGAGATTGGCGTGGCCCTTGGCATAGGCGGGATCGGCGGCAACAGCACAGCGATGTGCGGCAACGGCGTCAGCGACGCGCTCCTGCTTCTCGAAGATGATGCCGAGATTGGTATAGGCCGGTGCGTGATCGAGCTTGAGCAGCAATGCGTGCTCACAGGCCGCAACGGCGTCGTCGAGCGCGCCGAGATCGGAGAGGCAGGCACCGAGATTGGTGGCGACCATGTGATCCGCCGGATCGAGCGCGAATGTTTGCCGGTAAGTCTCGGCAGCCTCGTGCAGATGACGGGCCTCGTGCAGGACGAGGCCAAGCAGGCGCAGCGCCGCGATGTTGTCCGGCGCGAGCGCGATAGCGCAGCGGTACTGGACGATGGCGTCCTCGAGCAACCCTTGCCGATAGAGCGCGGCGCCGAGATTGCAGAGCAGTCCGACATCATCCGGATCGACTTCCAAGCCGCGACGATAGGCGGCCACGGCCTCGCCGAGCCTGTTCTGGTCAGCAAGGACGTTGCCGAGATTGAGCCAGACGCCGTGATAGCCCGGCTCCCGTGCGATCACGGCGCGATAGGCGTCCTCCGCCTCGGCCAGCCTTCCCTGCTCTGCAAGCGCGACGGCGAGGTTGAAGCAGGCCCGCGTCAGATGGGCATCGAGCGCGATCGCGCGGCGATAGGCGGCCTCGGCCTCATCGAAGCGCGACAGCTCGCCGAGCGCCACGCCGAGCTTGTTGTGCAGACCGGCATCGTCCCCCCGCCGGCGCAGCGCGCGTTGGAACGCCGCCACCGCCCCCTCGTGCTCGCCCTTCACCGCAAGCGCGTCGCCGAGCGTCACCAGAGCCGGCGCATGGTCGGGATCGAGGTTGAAGACGCGGTTCAGCAGTGCGGCGCCGTCGGCGGCACGGTCGGTGACGAAGGCGGCCACGGCGGCCAGATGCAGCGCCGGCACATGATCCGGCTCTGCCTTCAAAACTTCCGCGCAGAGCGCATCCGCCTGATCCGGCCGACCCGCCGAAAAATGCTTCGCCGCCTCCAGCACAATCCGATTCACAGCCGTATTGCCCACGATACCGCCCGCCCCTTCGACGTCAGAGATGCGGGTTAAACGGACGAGATCGCAAATTCCGTCAGTCGGCGCGCTCAGCCAACACGGCCTTGATGCGCTCGGCGTCCGCAGGCGTTGCCGGATTGTAGACGACCATGCCGAGATCGGGCCGGCCGTCGACGGCGAAGGCCGAATATTCGAACGCGATCGGGCCGAGCACGGGGTGGCGCAAATGCTTGACGCCCTCGCCATAGCTGCGGACGTCGTTGTCCGCCCACAGCCGCGCGAAGTCCGGGCTGAGACCGCAGAGCTCGTCGACGAACTCGGCGACATGCGAGACAGCGCCGGCGCGCGCTGCATCCGCCCGGAACGCCGCGACCACGAAGCGGGCCACGCTCTCCCAATCATATTGCGCGGCGCGCACACGCGGCTCGCAGAAGATCAAGCGCAGGATGTTGCGCCGTTCCGGCGCGAGCTTTGCGTAATCGGTCAGCACAACCGTCGCCGCGCGATTCCAGGCGACGACGTCCCAGATCGTCGTCCGGATGATCGCCGGGCTGGTTTCCAGTGCGTCAAGCACGCGCTGGAGCCGCGGCGAGACGCTTTCGGATGCCTGGTAACGAACCGCCGGCGGGCGGCCGAGCCCGATCAGAAACAGATGCTCGCGCTCGACATCGGTCAGCATCAGCGCGCGGGCAATGCGGTCGAGCACGTCCGCCGATGGCGCGCCGCCGCGGCCCTGCTCCAGCCACGTGTACCAGGTCGGGCTGATATTGGCGCGCTGCGCCACCTCCTCGCGCCGGAGCCCGGGGGTGCGCCTGCGGCTGCCGCCAAAGCCGAACGCCGCCGCATCCAGCCGGATGCGGCGATCCCTGAGATAGGCTCCGAGCAGGTTCTCGCTGGTGGTCTCGCTCATCCTGTTAGCTATTATACCCTGATAATATCACTACTTTACCCGGATAATTCTAGCGCAGATGGTCGTCTCCACCAACCCTCGATCGATCCTTGGAGATTGCCCATGCGTGCATTTGTCACTGGCGCCACCGGCTTTGTCGGCTCGGCCGTCGTTTCGGACCTGATCGCAGTCGGCCATCGCGTGCTCGGCCTTGCCCGCTCTGATGCGGGTGCCGCAGCGCTGATCGCGATGGGGGCTGAGGTCCATCGTGGGTCGCTGGAGGATCATGCCTCCTTGCGCAGCGGCGCGGCCGCATCGGACGGCGTGCTCCACCTTGGCTTCAACCATGACTTCTCGAAATTCCAAGACAATTGCGAGCTCGACCGCCGTGCCATCCTCGCCCTCGGCGAAGAGCTCAAGGGCTCCGAGCGCCCTCTCATCGTCACATCCGGCGTTGCGCTCCTGGCTCCCGGCCGTCTTGCGACCGAGGACGATGAGTCCGCGCACCGCTTTCCGCGCGTATCGGAATCGACGGCACTGTCGCTTTCCGGCGTCCGCGCCGCTGTGGTCCGGCTTCCGCCGACGACCCATGGCGAAGGCGACCATGGTTTTGTCCCGATCCTGATCAACCTGGCTCGCCAAAAGGGCGTGGCGGCCTATATCGGCGACGGGATGAACCGCTGGCCGGCCGGCCACCGCTTCGATGCCGCGCGCGTCTATCGGCTTGCGCTCGAGCAAGGCGCAACTGCACCGCGCTATCACGCGATTGCCGAGGAAGGCATCCCGTTCAAGGCGATCGCGGAGGTGATCGGCAAAAGGCTTGGCGTGCCCGTGGTCTCGAAATCGCAGGACGAAGCGGCCGAGCATTTCGGATGGTTCGCGCAATTCGCAGGCGTCGACGTGCCGACGTCGAGTGCGAAGACCCGCGCCTTGCTCGGCTGGGTGCCGAAAGAGATAGGGCTGATCGAGGATCTCGACCAGCCCTACTATTTCAAAGTCTGACGGCTGCTTGCAGATCAGTCCGTTGTAACAGCGGTTTCCATGTCCGACGGATCGATCTGCTGGTTCAGCCGCGCGTTGAGCTTGTCGCGATCAAGCTCGCCTTCCCACCAGGCGACGATCACGCAGGCCACGCCGTTGCCGCATAGATTGGTCAGCGCGCGGCATTCGCTCATGAATTTGTCGATGCCGAGCACAATCGCCATGCCCGGCACGAGCCGCGGATCGACCACGGCGAGCGTTGCTGCCAGCGTGATGAAGCCCGCGCCGGTAATGCCGGAAGCCCCCTTCGAGGTCAGCATCGCCACGACCAGGATCGTGAGCTGCTGGCCGAAGGTGAGATCGAAGCCCAGCGCCTGCGCGATGAACAGCGTCGCCAGCGTCATGTAGATGTTGGTGCCGTCCAGATTGAACGAATAGCCCGTGGGGACCACGAGGCCGACCACCGATTTGGAGCAGCCGAGCCGTTCCAGCTTCTCCATCAAGGACGGCAGCGCGCTTTCCGACGACGAGGTGCCGAGCACGATCAGGAGCTCGTCCTTGATGTAGGCCAGGAACTTGAAGATCGAGAACCCTGCGATCCGCGCGATGGTGCCGAGCACCACGAGCACGAACAGCGCGGCGGTCAAATAGAACGTCGCGATCAGCCCCATCAAATTGAGGATCGCGCCGGTGCCGAACTTGCCGATGGTGTAGGCCATCGCGCCGAAGGCGCCGAGCGGCGCCGCGCGCATCACGATCGAGATGACGCCGAACACCGCATGCGCGGCATCGTCGATGAAGCTGCGGATCACATGGCCGCGCTCGCCGAGCCCCATGATGGCGAAGCCGAACAACACCGAGAACAGCAGCACCTGTAGGATCTCGCCTTGTGCGAAGGCGCCGACCACGGTGTCGGGAATGATGTGCAGGATGAAGTCGACCGACCTCTGACCTTCGGCCTGCTTGGCGTAGTTGGCAACGGCCTGCGCGTTGGCCGCCGCACTGCCGAAGCCTGCGCCCGGCTTGACGAGGTTGCCGATAACGAGGCCGATCACCAGCGCAAAGGTCGAAACGATTTCGAAATAGACCAGCGCCTTGACGCCGATGCGTCCGACTTTCTTGGCGTCCTGGATATGGGCGATGCCCGAGACCACGGTGCAGAAGATGATCGGCGCGATCACCATCTTGATCAGCTTGATGAAGCCGTCGCCAAGCGCCTTGATCCAGTCGTTGGTGGCAATTTGCGGCCAGAGCCAGCCGACGATGGCGCCGAGCACGATGGCGATCAGCACCTGGACGTAGAGAATTTTATACCACGGCTTGGCGGCGCTGGGTGCGACCGGCGCCCCAACGATCGTTGTCGTCGTCATTGTTTCACTCCCCCTCAAACTCCACGGCCAGCCAAGATCAACTTGGCCGGCCCTGTCAATTGGAACTGATCGGATTCGGACGCTTTACCCGCGACGATCGATGATGCGGCGCGCCGCCGGCATCAATGTCGCACCCAGCGCGTTCTTGACCAGAGAGGCCGCGATGAACGGCGCGACGCCGACCTGCCAGGCCTTGGCGGCACCAAGGCCTAAGGCCAGCCAGCCGAAGCCTGCGGCGAAAATGACGATGTGGCCCACGGCCATCGCCGCGAACAGCAGGACCACGCTGCGATCCCAGCCCCTCTCGGCCAGCCAGCCGGTGACGAAGGCAGCGGCAACAAAGCCGAACAGATAGCCGGCGGTCGGGCCAACCAGCGGCGCAAGTCCGCCGACAGGGCCGGCGAAGACCGGCAGTCCCATCGCGCCCTCAGCGAGGTAGGCGATCATGGTTGCGCTGCCAAGGCGCCAGCCATAGGCCGCGCCGATCATCAGCACGACCAGGCTCTGCAACGTCATGGGCACGTAGGGCAGCGGCAGATTCACCTTGGCCGACAGCGCCATCAGCGCGGTGCCGAGCGCAACCAGCACGACCGCGCGCAAGCTGCCGACGGTTTCGCCCGGGCGGGTCGGCCACAACAGTGCGGCGAGAGGAAAATGCGGCGTGGCGGCGGACTGGGCGGTTCGGTCAGACAAGATGCACTCCGGAAGGCTGTTCGAAACTGGCGGCTATTTAAGCCAGTGAGCGATCCGGTCAACAGCCTCGCGCATCTCCGCAGCCGAGCGTGCATAGGAGAATCGTATGAACGAGCGGCCATGGATGGGATCGAAATCGACGCCCGGGGTGGCCGCAACATGGGCCTGTTCCAGCATCTTCTTGGCGAAGTCGAAACTGTCGGAGGTGAAGTCCGAGACGTCGGCATAGAGATAGAATGCGCCGTCAGCAGGCAGGAACCGGGTCAGGCCGGCCTTGGGCAATCCCTCGATCAAAATGCGGCGGTTTTCCTGATAGCCGTGCTTGATTTCCTCCATCTCGGCCGCGCCGTCGAAGGCAGCTTCAGCCGCGATCTGCGACAGCGACGGCACCGAGATCGAGAGGTTCTGCTGAAGCCGTTCGATGGGGCGCACCAGGATTTCGGGCACGACCATCCAGCCGACGCGCCAGCCCGTCATGCAAAAATACTTCGAGAACGAATTGATCACGAGTGCGTGCTCCGACAGCTCTGCCGCCGTCACCGCCGGAAACGCATAGTCGAGCCCGTGATAGATTTCGTCCGAGATGAAACGGATGCCGGCGTCTTCGGCAGCCGCTATCAGGCCAGCGAGCGCTTCTTTGGACATCATCGTCCCGGTCGGATTGGCGGGGCTGCCGACCAGCACGCCCTTCAGCGGCGCCTTGCGATGGGCGGCAAGCAAGGCCTCGCCGGTCAGCGCGTGGCGCGTCTCGTTCGTGGTCTCGATCAGCACCGGCTCGCAGCCGAGCGCAGTCAGGATATGCCGGTACGGCGGATAGCCCGGCACCGTCACCGCGACGCGATCGCCGGGCTCGAACATCGACAGGAACGCCAGGATGAAGCCGCCGGAGGAGCCCGTGGTGACCACGATCCGATCGGGGCTGACGGTGCAGCCATAGGCATCGCGATAATGCCGCGCGATGCGCTCGCGCAGACTGGGGATGCCGAGCGCGGAGGTATAGTCGATCCGTCCGGCTTCGAGCGCTGCATGAGCAGCCGCAATCGCGGTCTTCGGCGCACCAGCCGCGGGCTGGCCGACCTCCATGTGAATGACATGTCCGCCGGCCGCCTCGATCCGGGCCGCCGCGGCCATCACGTCCATCACCATGAACGGGGGAACATCACTGCGGCGGGACGGCTCGAGCCACTGCCCCACCCGGTTCCTCAATGTCGCATCGTGCATCGATTTCTGCTATTTCGCTGGCGGACCGGCCCGTTCGGTCCGTGAAACAGGGCTCTTGCGCCCCAGACTGGCCGCATTGTACGGCTCATAAGGGCATATCGCGTATCCGGTCCGCCGCCAATCACCAAAAACCAGCTGCTTTTGAAGCCGTTTGACCCAGACCGTTTGATGTTGCTCCAGATCGCATTGCGCAAGAAGGCCTCCGCCCTCACCGCCCTCGTCACGGCGGCTGCGATCGCGCTGCTGCCGGTCCCGGCGACGCAGGCGCAGGAAGGCCGCGGACCGCCGGTCCTGCGCGACACCGAGACCGAGCAGTTGCTGCGTGAATACACGCGTCCGATCCTGCGGGTTGCCGGTCTGGAGAAGCAGAACATCCAGATGGTGATCATCAACGACAACTCGTTCAACGCGTTCGTCGCCGATGGCCACCGCATCTTCGTCAATTACGGCGCGATCCTCCAGTCGGAGACGCCGAACCAGATCATCGGCGTGCTCGCGCACGAGACCGGGCATCTGGCGGGCGGCCATCTGTCCAAGATGCGCGAGCAACTCGCCAACGCCCAGACACAGATGATCATCGCCATGCTGCTGGGCGCAGGCGCCCTGGTCGCAGGCGCCAGCCGCGGCTCGAGCAGCGCGGGCAATAACGGGCTCGCCAATGCGGGCGCGGCCGCGATCGCCGGACCGCAGGAGATGATCCGCCGCTCGCTGCTGTCCTACCAGCGCCAGCAGGAAGAGAACGCCGACCGCGCCGGCGTGAAATTCCTGACCGCGACCCAGCAATCGCCGAAGGGCATGTACGAGACCTTCAAGCGCTTCACCAGCGAGAGCCTGTTCGCGGCCCGCGGCGCCGATCCCTATCTCCAGTCGCACCCGATGCCCGCCGAGCGCGTCGCGGCGCTCCAGGAATTCGCCAGCACCAGCCCTTATTGGGACAAAAAGGACGATCCCGCGCTCCAACTCCGCCATGACATGGTGCGCGCCAAGATCTCAGCCTTCATGGAGCGGCCAGAGCTGGTGTACCGCCGCTATCCCCTGACCAACGACGGCATGCCGGCGCGCTATGCCCGCGCCATCAGCACCTATCTGCACGGCGATTTACGCAGCGCGCTCGCCCAGATCGATCTGCTGATCCAGGCCCAGCCGAACAACCCGTATTTCTACGAGGTCCGCGGCCAGGCGCTTCTGGAGAGCGGCAAACCGGCCGATGCCATCGCTCCCCTGCGCAAGGCTGTCGCACTATCAAACAATGCGCCGCTCATCGAGATGTTACTTGGGCAGGCTCTGGTTGGAACCGATAATAAGACGTACACGGACGACGCCATCCGGATTCTCCGTGCCGCTGTGGTGCGCGAGCCCGAAGCCCCGCTCGGCTACATGCAGCTCGCGATGGCCTATGGCCGGAAGGGAGACTATGCCGAGGCGGATCTCGCGTCGGCCCAGGCCGCCTTCTTGCGCGGCGACAACAAGACCGCCCGCGAGCTTGCCACGCGCGCGAAAACCCGTTTCGCCGTCGGCACGCCCGGATGGGTCAAGGCCGACGATATCGTGGCGTCGAAACCGCCGCGCAACTAGACGATGCCTGATCGCCACATCTGCCACCATGACGTCACGACGCTACGCTTAAGTCCGCCGGGACGTTTTTTCGAGACCTGCTCTGGATAAGAGGATTTGCCAATGCCTTCGCTGCGCCTGCTTGCTTCCGCGCTGTTTGCGCTCGCCATCTTCGGCGCAACGGGACCGGCTTCGGCCGACAGCTTCTCCGGCGCCCAGCGCACCGACATCGAGGCGATCGTCAAAAACTACCTCGTCACCCATCCCGAGGTGCTCGAGGAGGCGATGGCAGAGCTCAGCAAGCGCCAGGCCACCGCGGAATCCGAGAAGCACGAAGCCAGCATCGCGCAGAATTCCGACGCGATCTTCAATTCACCGCGCCAGGTCGTGCTCGGCAACAAGGACGGCGACGTCACCTTCGTCGAGTTCTTCGACTACAATTGCGGCTACTGCAAACGCGCGATGAGCGACATGCTCGACCTCATGAAGGCCGATCCCAAGCTCAAGGTCGTGCTGAAGGAATTTCCGGTCCTGAGCCAGGGCTCGGTCGAAGCAGCACAGGTCGCCGTCGCCGTCCGCATGCAGGATCCCTCCGGCAAGAAATATCTCGACTTCCACCAGAAGCTGCTTGGCGGCCGCGGCCCAGCCGACAAGGCGCGCGCGCTTCAAGCGGCCAAGGAAGCCGGCCTCGACACCGCGAAGATCGAGAAGGACATCGCCAGTCCCGAGGTGCGCACCACCATCGAGGAGAACTTCAAGCTCGCCGAAGCGATGGGCATGAACGGCACGCCGAGCTACGTGATCGGCAAGCAGATCGTCGTCGGCGCCGTCGGCCTCGATGGCCTCAAGGAAAAGATCGGCGTCGCCCGCTGCGGCAAAGCGACCTGCTAACAAGGCGACTTGCTGATCGCGCTTTTCACAACATCATTCATGCGACGAGGCCGGCTGAAAAGCCGGCCTTTTCGTTTGTGGTGTTGCTGTCCGCGATCGTGTCGCAAACCCGGCGCGCGCATTCATCTGGCGTTCAACAAACAAATCCCCCGGAACCGAAGATGTTCCGGAACTCCTGATACCTCCTTTCGTTGTTGGCGCGGGCAATGACGCAAAATAAACACGTGAGGAGAAATTCAATGTCGAACCGCTTTATGATCTCGGTCGCCGCGCTTGCACTGTTCGTCGGCACCGGTCTGGCGAACGCACAAGGTACGATGAAGAACGACAACGGCGGCGCCGGCGCGCAGCCGACGCAGCATTCGCAACCCGCCGGCGGTGCCGCCGAGCGCGGTGGCGCGATGGGCAAGGAAGCCGCTCCCGAGAAGGGCACTGTTGGTCAGGCTGGCGGCTCCATGAAGCCGGGCGGCGCGGCCGAAGAGAAGTCGCCCGGTGCGATGGAGAAGTCCGGCGCCACGGAGAAATCCGGCGGGATGGAAAAGTCCGGCGCGATGAACAAGAACGCGGCTGAGGACAAGGCCGGCGCCCCCAAGGGCCAGCGCACCGACGAACGCGCGCAGGGTCAGATGGACAAGTCCCAGATGGACAAGTCCAAGAGCACGGAGACTGACACCAAGAGCGGCAACATGAACGCTCAGACCAAGGGCGCGGAAACCAAGGGCGCGGACAGCAAGTCGCAGACCACGACCGGCAACGCCTCCGCGACCGCTGCTGCACCGCCTGCCGAGAAGCGGAGCCAAATCTCAACGGCGATCAAGTCGACCAAGATCGAAGAGACCACGAACGTCAACTTCAACATCTCGGTCGGCTCGGCTGTCCCGTCGACCGTCCGTTTCCACCCGCTTCCGCCCCAGATCGTCGAAATCTATCCGGAGTGGCGCGGCTATGACGTGATCTTCGTGCGCGGCCAGTACATTATCGTCCGTCCTCAGACGCACGAGATCGTCTACATCATCGAGGGTTAAGCCGCTCAACTTGAGCTGTTTGCCAAACGAGGCCCCTGCCGGGAGATCGGCGGGGGCTTTCGGCACTCCGCCCTCCCTTTCCGACAGCCACGCTTCAGACTGGTTAACAAGCAATTTCCGTAGCTTCCGCACAGATTTTTGCACCCCGGATGAGCTGCCTGAAGCCACCTGGGAGGCCCTTCAAGGCTTCCCCTAGGACATTTTGTTACCTATAACCCCCGCCACGCCGAAGCACCTGCCGGGTTAGGAATGGCTGAACCAGCAACCGACACGATCCTCGTCCTGAACGGGCCGAACCTCAACATGTTGGGGACGCGCGAGCCGGAGAAGTACGGCCATGCCACGCTGGCCGACGTCGAGGCGCTGTGCCGGGCGACGACGGCGCAATTCGGTCTCAAGGCCGACTGCCGGCAGTCCAACCGCGAGGGCGAGCTGATCGACTTCATCCACGAGGCGCATGCCCGCAAGATGAAGGGCATCATCATCAATGCCGGCGGCTATTCCCACACCTCGATCGCGCTGCACGACGCGCTGCTCGCGGTGCAGATTCCGACCGTCGAGGTGCACGTGACCAACATCCACGCCCGCGAGAGCTTCCGTCACCACTCCTACACCGCGCGCGCGGCCTTCGCCTCGCTCTGCGGCTTCGGCATCGAGGGCTATCGCCTCGCCATCCAGGGCCTTGCCGCCAAGCTCGGCATCAAGCCCAAAGCCTGACGCTCCCTCAATCACACAGAACATTCGGATCAAAGAACATGGCGCGCCAGCCAGACGACAAAGCAGCCGCAAAGTTTTCCAGCGAGGATTCCGCGCTCGTCCGCGAACTCGCACTTCTGCTCGATGAAACCAGCCTCACCGAGATCGAGATCGAACGTGCGGGCCTGCGCCTGCGCGTCGCCCGCAACATCAGCGTTGCCGCGACCATGCCCGCGCCGATGGCGTATGCGGCCCCCGTGCCGGTCACTGCGACGGCCGCCGCACCTGCGGCTGCTGCGGCAGACATGTCAAAGCATCCGGGCGCAGTGACCTCGCCGATGGTGGGCACCGCCTATTGGGCGCCGGAGCCGGGTGCAAAACCGTTCATCGAGGTCGGCTCGAAGGTCTCGGTCGGCCAGAACCTGCTCATCATCGAAGCCATGAAGACCATGAACCAGATCCCCTCGCCGCGCGCCGGCACGGTGACCCAGATCCTGGTCGAGGACGGCCAGCCCGTCGAGTATGGCGAGCCCTTGGTGATCATTGAGTAACGGCATTCAGTAAAGGCTTGGGGCGGCGCAGCCGCCCTCGCCGCTTTCCGCGCGCCATTCGTCCCTTAAGGACACCATGTTCGACAAGATCCTCATAGCCAATCGCGGCGAGATCGCCCTTCGCATCCTGCGGGCCTGCAAGGAGCTCGGGATCGCGACCGTCGCCGTGCACTCCACCGCCGACGCCGACGCCATGCATGTGCGTCTGTCGGATGAGAGCGTGTGCATCGGGCCGCCGCCGTCGAAGGACAGCTATCTCAACGTGCCCGCGCTTCTCGCGGCCTGCGAGATCACCGGCGCGGACGCGGTGCATCCCGGCTACGGCTTTCTTTCGGAGAACGCCCGCTTCGCCGAAATCCTTGGCGAGCACAATCTGCATTTCATCGGTCCCAAGGCCGAGCATATCCGCCTGATGGGCGACAAGATCGAGGCCAAGAAGACCGCCAAGAAGCTCGGCATCCCCGTGGTGCCCGGCTCCGACGGCGGGGTCGGCCCCAGTGACGACGCGATGGCGATCGCCAGGAAGATCGGTTTTCCCGTGCTGGTGAAGGCTGCAGCCGGCGGCGGCGGCCGCGGCATGAAGGTCGCGCAGAGCGAGGCGGACCTTCAGGTGGCGCTGTCGACGGCGGCCAATGAGGCGAAATCCGCCTTCGGCGACGCCTCGGTCTATCTGGAAAAATACCTCCAGAAGCCACGCCATATCGAAATCCAGATTCTCGGCGACGGCCGTGGCGGCGCGATCCATCTCGGCGAGCGCGACTGTTCGCTCCAGCGCCGTCACCAGAAGGTCTGGGAGGAAGGCCCCTCGCCGGTGCTCGCAGCAGCCGCGCGGGCCAAGATCGGCGAGACCTGCGCGAAAGCGATGCGCGAGATGAAATATCTCGGCGTCGGCACCATTGAATTCCTGTTCGAGGACGGCGAGTTCTACTTCATCGAGATGAACACCCGCATCCAGGTCGAGCATCCCGTCACCGAGAGCATCACCGACATCGATCTCGTGCTGGAGCAGATCCGCATCGCCGCCGGCGGCGAGCTGCCGGCCAAGCAGAGCGAGATCCAGATCATCGGCCATGCGATCGAATGCCGCATCAATGCCGAGAACCCGCAGACCTTCCGTCCCTCACCGGGTCGGATCACGCAATATCACCCGCCGGGCGGGCTCGGTGTGCGCATCGATTCCGCGGTCTATCAGGGCTACACCATCCCGCCCTATTACGACTCGCTGGTTGGCAAGCTGATCGTCCACGGCAAGACCCGCGCCGAGTGCCTGATGCGGCTGCGCCGGGCGCTGGACGAGATGGTGGTGGAGGGCATCGAGACCACACTGCCGCTGTTCCGCGACCTGGTGCGCCAGCCCGCCATCATCGACGGCGACTACCATATCCATTGGCTCGAACAGTATCTGGCCGGCCAGACGGAACCGACCGCCAAATAATTCTCACCTCACCCTATGGAACCCTTTGTCTCCAATCGCATTATGGACGTTTGGGGACTGTTCCAAGGGGACGTTTTGAACTCCGCGACACCTAACAAGGCGAGACCGTCGTGACGGCTGGGGAACAGCGGCGGCGCACATTTTGGCAGATCCTGCTGTTCGCGGCAGGACTTCTGGTGCTGACCGTGATCAGCGCCGGCTCCGTCTATCTCGTCAACAAGGCCCGCGACGACAGCAAATGGGTGGTTCACACCCTCGAGGTGGAGAACCAGATCAATGCGCTGCTGCTCGAAATCCGGCGCGCCGAAAGCGGCGCGCGCGGGTTTCTCCTGACGCACAGTGCGGATTTCAAGACTGACCATGACAAGGCCGTGGCGGCCATCATACCCGTCCTCGACAGGATCACGCGTCTGACCGGCGACAATCCGGCGCAACGCGACAACATCGAGAAACTGAGCGCGGCGATCGAGACCCGGCTTGGCCAATTCGCCCAGGAAATGGACTTCGTCCGGCAGAGCCAGCCGGACAAGGCCATCGCGATGGTCCGCGAGGCCGCCGCTGCCAATACCACCTCCGCAATTGGCAGTGTCGCAGGCGCAATGATCCAGGAAGAAGAGGGACTGTTTCGGCTGCGCTCGACGAACGCCGACCGCAGCCAGACGCTCGCCGCGTCGATGACCGGCATCGGCTCCGGCCTTGTCGTGCTGCTGACGTTGATCTCGATCTGGCTGGTGCGGCGCTCCGCACGCGCCCGCGACGACGCCGAGCTACGCTTGCGGGATGCCAATCTCAATCTGGAGGCGACCGTCGACGAGCGCACCGCAGACCTGCGCGAGGCCAACGACGAGATCCAGCGCTTCGCCTATATCGTCAGCCATGACCTGCGCTCGCCACTGATCAACATCATGGGCTTCACCAGCGAGCTCGAAGAGCTCGGCGGCGACATTTTCCGTCGCATCGGCGGCCTCACCCATGTCCCGGCTGATGGGCCGCCGCTGCCCTCTGGTGAGGTCAGGCTCGAAGACCCCGACAGGCAGCTTTCGGGTGATTTTTCCGAAGCTCTCGGTTTCATCAAGTCGTCGATCGCCAAGATGGACCGACTGATCTCGGCGATCCTCAACCTCACGCGCGAGGGCCGGCGCGAATTCGAACCCGTCAAGATCGACACGCGCGAGTTGATCGAGACCATCGTGTCAACGCTGGCGCACCAGGCGGCCGAAGCCCAGGCCGAGATCCACATCGCCCCCCTGCCGAATATCATCAGCGACCGCCTTGCGCTCGAGCAGGTATTCTCCAATCTGATCGACAATGCGATTAAGTATCTCAAGACCGGAATACCCGGCGAAATCAGAATTCGCGGGCGCACCAAGCTCGGCTACGCTATCTTCGAAATCAGCGATAACGGCCGCGGTATCGATCCGAAGGATCATCAGCGGATTTTCGACCTGTTTCGTCGTGCGGGAACCCAGGACAAGCCCGGTCAGGGGATAGGTCTTGCACATGTCCGTGCACTTGTGCGTCGTCTCGGCGGCACCATGTCGGTATCGTCGGAACTGAATACAGGCAGCACCTTCACGATCACGCTGCCGATCACCTGGAACACCAGCAACCGGAACGCAGATCGATGACCCAGCCTGTCAGCATCATCATGATCGAGGACGACGAGGGACACGCCCGGCTGATCGAGCGCAACATCCGTCGTTCTGGCGTGAACAACGAGATCATCTCGTTCACCAACGGCACCGATGCGATGAAGCACCTGTTCGGCGCCGACGGCAGCGGGCTTGTTCAAAAGGGCAATGCCCTCCTGATCCTGCTCGACCTCAACCTGCCCGATATGAGCGGGATCGATATCCTGAAGCAGATCAAGGAAAACAAATATCTCAAGGCGTCGCCCGTGGTGGTGCTGACCACGACCGACGACTCCCAGGAGATCAAGCGCTGCTACGAGCTCGGCTGCAACGTCTACATCACCAAGCCCGTCAACTACGAGAATTTCGCCAACGCCATCCGGCAGCTTGGCCTGTTCTTCTCGGTCATTCAGGTCCCGCCCGCCGCCACATGACCCAGCACACACCGACACTGCTCTATATTGACGACGACGGCGCGCTGGCGCGCCTGGTCGACCGCGGCCTGACGCGACGCGGGTACAAGGTCATCCATGCCGCGAGCGGCGAGGAAGGCCTCGATCGTATCCGCCGCGCGGAGACGGACGGCTGCATCGACGTCGTGGCGCTCGATCAATATATGCCCGGCCTCGACGGGCTCGAGACGCTCGAACAGATCATGGCGATCCCAGATGCCCCGCCGGTGGTCTTCGTCACGGCGTCGCAGGATTCCAGCATCGCCGTCACCGCGCTGAAAGCGGGTGCGGCCGACTATCTCGTCAAGGACGTCAAGGGCGACTTCATTCCGCTGCTGCACGTCGCGGCCGAAGGCGCGCTGCGCCAGGCCGCATTGCAGAAGGCGCGCGACGAAGCCGAAGCCGAGGTTCACGCCTCGCGCGACCGCTACGCGGCGCTGGCCGCCGAGCGCGAACTCCTGCTGCGCGAGGTCAACCACCGCGTCGGCAACTCGCTCCAGATTATCGCCTCGCTCCTGCACTTGCAGGCAAGCTCAGCCGGGCAGGAAGAGGTCAAGGCCGCGTTGACCAATGCGATGGGCCGCGTCGCCGCAGTCGCCCAGGTGCACCGCCGCCTCTACACCTCGCAGGATCTGAAGAGCGTGATGCTCAACCAGTATCTGGACGCGTTGCTGGAGGATCTGCGCCGCTCGGCCGAAGGTAACCGAATGTCGCGCCTGACGGTGAAGGCCGAAGCGGTCGAGATTGACCCGGACCGTGCGGTCGCCGTCGGCATCATCGTCAACGAGCTGGTGATGAATGCGGTGAAATACGCCTATCCGGACGGTGCCGGCCCGATCCATGTCGAGTTGACCTCGCAGGGCGATGATCTCCTGCTGTCGATCACGGACGACGGGGTCGGTGACAACGTCAAGGCCGATCCGCGCTCGACCGGCATGGGCCAGCGCATCGTCGCGGCCATGGCCTCCAAGCTCGATGCCTCCGTCGAGCGCGATCCCGCGCATTCCGGAACCCGCATCACTCTGAGGTTCCGCGGCGTGCCCGCCGCGCCCGGCAAGGCGAACAGCGCCGCTGCGGGTTGATCCTCGCCAAGCAATCGCCCCCATCGCACGCGCATCGCGATCCTGCTATTGTCGTTGACCATGACTTCGCGCGACTCTGCCTCGTCTGAAATCACGCCGGCCGTGCTGCTGCGCGCCTATGCCTGCGGCATCTTTCCGATGGCCGAGAGCGCCGATGATCCGACCCTGTTCTGGGTCGAGCCGGAAATGCGCGGCGTGATCCCGCTCGAAGGTTTTCGCGTGGCCTCGCGGCTTGCCCGCACCGTGCGTTCGGATGCGCTTCGCGTCACCGTCAACACCGCGTTCAAGGCGACCATCGCCGGCTGCGCCGCGCCGCAGGCCGGACGCGAAGACACCTGGATCAACAAGCGCATCCGCGACCTCTATGGCGGCCTGCACGAGCTCGGCCATTGCCACAGCGTCGAGGCTTGGCAGGGTGACGATCTCGTCGGCGGCCTCTATGGCGTCAGCCTGGGGCGTGCCTTCTTCGGCGAGAGCATGTTCCACACCGCGCGCGACGCGTCCAAGGTCGCGCTGGTGCATCTTGTCGCACGGCTCATCCATGGCGGTTTCGAGCTGCTCGACACGCAATATGTCACCGAGCATCTGAAGAGCTTTGGTGCGGCGGAGATTTCGCGGCGGCGCTACACCGGCCTGCTCGACAAGGCGCTCGCCGGCGAGCCCGGCGATTTCCTCAGACTGTCCGCCGGCGATGCGATCCCCGGCGCACGCGCGCTCGAAATCATCGCCTCGCGGCAATAATCAGAGGGATTACCGGCCGAACCCGGGGAAGCCGAACAGGCCCGGCTGCTGCCGTGGTGGCGGAGGCGGCGGGTCCGGTTGCTGCTGCGGTGGTGGCAACGGCTGCGGCGGACGTTGCTGCTGCACGGCTTGCTTGGGCGCGGCCTTCTTCTGTGCCGGAGGCGGCGCTGTCGGCGCGGGCTTGGTCGCGGGATCGGGTGCCGCGGTCGCAATGGTCTGCTGCGGCTCTTTGCAGTCGGTCAGCCAGATGTCGTAGATCGGGTGCTCGACGCCGTGCAGGCCGGGGCTCGCGGCATACATCCAGCCCGAGAAGATCCGCTTCACCTCGCCCTGCAAGGTGATCTCGTCGACCTCGACAAAGGCATCCGTGTTGGTGGCCTCCGTCGCGGGGCGCGTGTAGCAGGCGTCGGTCTTCACGCGCAGCGCGCCGAACTGCACCGTCTCGCCGATCTCCTCGTCGAAATTGATGATGCGCCCGGTGATCTTGTCCAGGCCCGAGAAGGTCGCCTTCTTGTTCACGATCTTCTGGGCCGGCGGCTCGGTGACGACCTCGTCGCCGGGCTGGAGGCTGGCCGGCGCCTGCGGTATGGCGCCCTGCTGCGTCCCGCCCTTCTGCTGGGGCTGGCGCTGGCCAGGGGCTCCGGGAGCGACTCCCGGCTGCGCGTTTTGCGGATTGGGCGGCGCAACCGCCACCGACGGCGGCTGGTTCGGCGGGGCGACGGTTGAGCCCGGCGGCGGCGCCAGCGGCTGAGTCTCGACCGGACCCGGCATCACATTGCCTTGCCGGCTCGGCGGCGGGATGGGGCGCGACGGCAGCACACGGCCCTGCGGCGGCAGTTCCGGCACCTCTTCGTCGTCGTCGGGAGTTGGCTGCGGTTGCGGCTGCCCGCCACGAGGGATGCTCCCCGGCGGCCGCAGCGGCGGCGGATCGGAGAAAATCGTGCCGATCTGCGCCTGCGCAGGTGTCGCAGCCGTCAGCGCGGTGGCGGCCAAAAGCGCCGCAAGACCTGTCAGGGTAATGGTTCGAAACATAATCTCGCGCGGCTTCAACAGCGAATCGGGTTCGTTGGACATTCTACAGGGGATACCGCCGCTCGCAGGCCCTCCGGTTAACACGGCGAATACGGCGGGGAAAGGGCGGCATCCCAGCCCTGCCCGCCGCCGGCTGGCCAGACCGGCAGCCGGATGGGATAGTCCGAAGGCTCCTCCCCGGGGCCGAGGCGGGCATCGCCGTCCGAAAACGACGTCCAACCAGAACCAGAAACCGCAGGACCTCTCCGCCATGCCCGTCGTGCTCGATCCCGATGCCGCCGCCGTCTACAAGGCGTTCCAGGAGGCCGGCCGGCCCGCCTACGAGACCCTGACCGCACCGGAAGCGCGCGACTACTATTCGCAGGCGCGCTTTGCCACCAATCCGGAAGCACCGGAACTCGCCCGCGTCGCGCCGCTGTCGATCCCGGCACAGCACGGCGCGATTCCCGCGCGGATTTATGTGCCGAAGGAGCCGCGCCTCAAGAACGGGTTGGCGCCCGCGCTGGTGTTCTTCCACGGCGGCGGCTGGGTGATCGGCGATCTCGACTCCCATGACGTCGTATGCCGCCAGCTTGCCGATGCCGGCGCATTGATCGTCATCTCCGTCGATTATCGGCTCGCACCCGAGCACAAATTTCCCGCGGCAACCGACGATGCGATCGCCGCGACCAAATGGGTCGCCGCGAATGCGCGCGAGCTCGGCATCGACGCATCCCGTCTCTCGATCGGCGGCGACAGCGCCGGCGGCAATCTGACCGCGGTCACAGCCCTCACCGCGCGCGATGGCAACGGCCCCAAGATTGCGGGCCAGGTGCTGATCTATCCCGCCGTCGATTTCGCCTTGACCCACGGCTCCCACAGCGAGCCCGAGACCAGCGTGTTGCTGACGCATTCGGTGATCCGCTGGTTCCGCCACCACTATCTCAACGGCTCCGCGGACATCCACGACTGGCGCGCCTCTCCGGCGCGCGCGACGACGCTGGCCGGCTTGCCGCCCGCCTATGTGCTGACCGCCGGCGCCGATCCGCTGCGTGACGAGGGCGATGAGTACGCCGCACGCCTGAAGCAG
This sequence comes from Bradyrhizobium sp. LTSP857, assembly GCF_000938285.1. NCBI lineage: Bacteria > Pseudomonadati > Pseudomonadota > Alphaproteobacteria > Hyphomicrobiales > Nitrobacteraceae > Bradyrhizobium > Bradyrhizobium sp. LTSP857. Next base: position 149,479 of record NZ_JYMS01000007.1, read on the forward strand.
GCTGGCGTGCCCGTCACCACCAAGCACTTCCCCGGCCAGTTCCATGGCTTCTTCACCATGGGCAAGCTCTTGCGAGAGGCCAACGTCGCCGTGAGCGAGATCGGCACGTGGCTGAAGGGATTGGGTTAGCGTAGTCCTGTAGCCCGCATGAGCGACAGCGACATGCGGGACCGCTATCACCACACGGAAAGACCTGTCCCGGATATCGCTTCGCTCATCCGGGCTACACGCCGACGATGCCCTGACCGAGATGCTCCGCGTTCTTGAAAATCTCTTCGTCATTCCCCTTCGCGGCCTGACCTGGCTCGGCGGCCAGGGCACGCGCGCGGTGGCGGCGGTCGCGTTCATCGCCGTTGCAGTGCCGCCGCTCGGCGCGCTGCTGCGTCCCTACGTCACCGAGGCGATCCTCGGCCTGCTCTGCATCTCCTTCATGCGGGTCGATCTGGCGGCGCTCTACGGCCATCTGCGCCGGCGGGCGCTGGTTGCGACCGCCACGGTCTGGACCACGATCGGCGTGCCGCTGATCGTCGGGCTGATTGCGCACGCGACCGGGCTCGACAGAAGCGCCCCCGGGCTCTTCCTCGCACTGATGCTCCAGAGCATGGCCTCGCCGATGATGGCAGCACCAGCGCTCGCGGCGCTGATGGGGCTCGATGCCACCCTCGTCCTGGTCACGCTGGTGACCGGGACAGCAGTCGTCCCGTTCACCGCGTCGCTGTTCGCGAGCCTGTTTCTCGGCGGCATGCTCAGCATCTCACCGCTTGTGCTCGGCGCAAAACTGCTCGGGATCCTCGCAATATCGCTATTCGCCGCGACCATGATCCGCTGGCTGTTCGGCGCCGAGGCGATCCAGCGCCACAAGCAGTCGATCGACGGCTTCAACATCATCATCCTCTTCATCTTCGCATCCGCGATCATGGGCGACGTGGCGCACGACTTCATCGCCGATCCCCTGTTCACGATCGGCATCGCGGCCCTTGCATTTGCGGTCTATTTCACGCTGCTCGCCGTCACGACCTTGCTGTTCCGCCGCATCGGCTACGAACGCGCCTTCGCCGTCGGGCTGATGGTGTCGCAACGCAATCTCGGGCTGATGCTCGCCGCGACCGCGGGCGCCCTGCCAACCACGACCTGGCTCTATTTCGCGCTGACGCAGTTTCCGATTCACCTTGCACCGTATCTGCTGACGCCGATCGCCCGGCGGGTGACGGCATCGGCAGATACGTCCGGTACGGCGCCCGCGGGCGGGACGACCTTATCGAGCTGACACCCCATAAGGCCAATCGGAGCGGCCTCAACTTGTTCTGTCGCGCCAACTTCGCCATCAGCGAAGGGGGCCGCTCACTCTGTTGCTGCCCGCAGCTCCGTACGGTTGAGCGCTGCACCATTGAGAAGTGGTATTTAGATCCCAAGCCCACTTCTTTCCGGCTGCCGCGCAAGCTTCGAAGCTGGCCCACTTGGGAGGCCAAGGCTCACCTGGATTCCATACCGGCTCTGTCTGTAGTTTCTGGATCTTTTGGGTAACGCGGGCATTCGCCGGCGCCACCGACAAGATCGCGACAACGAAACCCATGGACAAAAGTGCCGAGACTTTCATTGCTATGTCCTCCCAGATTTCCAGGACAGCAAACGCTATCCCAAGAGGTATGATAGCATATTTTCAACCAATGGGATTCCCGGACGCGGGTCTCCTGACTAACCCGCCCGCGCCGCGCGCCGCAGCGCTTGTGGCGGTTGGCCGAAGGCGCGGATGAAGGCGCGGCGCATGCGCTCCGGATCGCGGAAGCCGGTCGCCTCTGCCACGAGCTCGATCGCCTCGCGCGAGGATTGCACGCGCTCACGGGCAACCTCGATCCGCAGCCGCTCGATCGCCTTCGACGGCGTCGTGCCGGTCTCGGCGGCAAAGGCGCGCGCGAAATGCCGTGCGCTCATGCCGGCGCGATCGGCAAGATCCTCCACCGTCAGCGGCGCGTCGAGATTTTCCCGCGCCCAGGACAACAGCGCACCGAAGCGGCCATTCGGCGTCTTCAACTCCAGCAGCGAGGAGAATTGCGACTGGCCTCCACTGCGGCGATGGTAGAGCACGAGCTGGCGCGCGGTCTGTTGCGCGATGTCCTCACCATGGTCTTCAGTCACCATCGCGAGCGCGAGGTCGATGCCGGCGCTAATGCCGGCCGACGTCCACACATTGCCGTCGCGGGTGAAAATCTGGTCCGGCTCGAACTTCACCTTGGGATAGCGCGCGACGAAATCGCGCGTGCGGCCCCAATGCGTGGTGGCGCGGCGGCCGTCGAGCAGACCAGCTTCGGCCAGCACGTAGGCGCCCGAGCAGACGCTGGCGACCCTTACGCCGCGCCGCGCCAACCGCTGCACGAAGGCGCGCGTGACCGAGCAGCGCGCCGCGTCCGTCACGCCCGCACCGCCCGCCACGACCAGCGTCGTGATCACATTGGCCGACTTGAAATCGCGCGCCACAATCTCGACGCCGGACGAGCTGCGCACCGGCCCCGCCTTCAGCGCCAGCACCCGGATTCCGGGTGTCGTTTTGCCGCTGGCACGCGCAGCGATCTCGAACACCGAGATCGGGCCGGCCGCGTCGAGCAGCTGGAAGTCCGGGAAGATCAGGACGCCAATCATGGTCATGTCCGTAAATGAGGGAATTATGCCATTTTGGACGCAAGGGCATCATGCCAGTTTGCCGGCGTCAAGCTCATAGTTGGAGGCTCTCATGTCGCAACCGCTCCAGATCGGACTTTTGATGTTCCCGCGCGTCACCCAGCTCGACTTCACCGGCCCCTTGCAGGTGTTTTCGTCCCTCCCCGGCGCGCAACTGCACCTGATCTGGAAACGCATCGAGCCGGTGCCGAGCGATTCCGTGCTGACGCTGACACCGACCATGACGTTCGCGGATTGCCCGCAACTCGACGTGATCTGCGTGCCCGGCGGCCGCGGCACCGACGACCTGCTCAATGACGAGGAGGTGCTCGGTTTCCTGCGCAAGCAGGCCGAGGGCGCCAAATACGTCACCTCGGTCTGCACGGGATCGCTGGCGCTCGGTGCCGCCGGCCTGTTGAAAGGCTACCGCGCCGCCACCCATTGGAGCGCGATGGAGATGCTGAGCCAGTTCGGCGCGACGCCGACCAAGACGCGCGTCTGCATCGACCGCAACCGCGTCACCGGCGGCGGCGTCACCGCAGGGATTGATTTCGCGCTGACGCTGGTGTCGATATTGGTCGACCGCACCACGGCGGAAGCGATCCAGCTCGGTATCGAGTACAATCCCGCACCGCCGTTCAATGCAGGCTCGCCCGACACCGCACCGGCCGAGGTGCTGGCCCTGGTGAAGGAGCGCATCGCGCCAAACCAGGTCCGCCGTCTCGATGCGGTCAAGCGCGCGGCAGCGCGGGTGATGTAGCTTCGCGGGTCATAGCGCTACGTCCGTGTCCCGGACGCGGTGCAGCGTGCAACGCTGCGCCGCTGAGCCGGGACACGAGAGTAATTCACACAGCCCCAGAACAGAAAAAGGCCGCTCGGTTTCCCAAGCGGCCTTTCCTGTCTTACGACGGCGCACATTCTCATCGGGCGATTTCGGAACTTCCAGACCGGGGGCCTATCTCCCGATCGAGTCCTGGTCGGCGGCCGCTGCATTTCGGGACAGTCGCGAACTGTGGCCCGAACCGAACGCGATGGTCTCCCATCTCCGTAAGATGGGATCATTGAGCCGTACTGCCCGCACGAGCGCAACGCCCGCGCATGCACCATCCCCGCTGTTCCCGTTGTCCACAGCGGAGGATGCGGATGCGAATGCATAGAAAGTGGGAACAGGGCCACCATCAAAGTGATGGAGGGGCCTTTGTTTCATATCGCACCGCTGACGTGCGCCGGATGTTGAGGATGCGCGACCGTGTGGGGTGTAATCGTGTAGCCAAAAGGGTCGCGAAACGCGAAGTAACGGCCAAACGGCCCGTCTTTCGGCGCGAAGACGATTGGCGTCCCGTGCTCGACAAGATGGTCATGCAGCGCGTCGGCGTCATCGCAGCCGAACCAGATAGCGACGCCCAAGCCGAGCCTGTCCGTCTCCTTTAGGTCGACCAAGGGCTTGCGAACGGCGAACGGGACCGGCTTGGTTTCGAACACCACGGCGCCTGGTGGGCTGCCAGCGGCGACCTTCAGCCCGACGACTTCGGTGTAGAATGTCCGCGCAGCGTCGAGATCTTCAGTTTGAATGCCGATAAAATCGGGTCCGATCAGATGGGGCATGGCTGGTCTTTCCTCGTGCCTCGCAAGCCTATAATATCAGGTAGACTGATATAATGTAAGGTAACCTTATATGTCAAGGCATGAGGCTCGGTCGCGGATGGGCGATCCCTACGCGACGATCGGCTTTGCATTGAAGCAGGCTCAACAAGCACTGCGCACCCGCCTGGACGCTGGACTGCGGGAGATTGGGCTAACCACGCCCCAATATGCAGTGCTCGCTTTTCTGGAGGTCGACGCGGGTGCTTCGAACGCCGCGCTCGCGCGCCGTGCCTTTGTGACCCCGCAGACGATGCAGGCAATCCTGGTGGCACTCGAACGCGCAGGCCTCATCGCGCGGACACCCCATCCCGAACACGGACGAGTTCAAATGACCGAGCTGACGGCGAGAGGTCGGGGAGCATTGGAAGCGGCCACCGGGATCGTGGCCGATGCAGAAGAACGTCTACGAAACGCTTCGGCGCCTTTTGATCCCCAGGCCGTCGCTGCGATGCTGCTACGACACGCCGAGGCGCTTCGTTGAGTAGCGAACGATCGCTTCTTTAACGTCCTGCTAAAGAGCGGTCATTCAGCTTCCGCGTTCCGTTCGCCCAGAAGCTGCCTGTCTCACCAGGACCTGGGGTGAGGTGCGTCAACGCGCCGCTATCAGAGCCGACCTCATACGAAGTGCAGCGCGGCTCTATGAGTACACGCCCTAGCGTCCGGGCGTCCAGGGCTGGTAGTCGCCGGTCGCCTTGGGGCGCTTGCCGCTGGCGAGCGTCGAGCCCTCGGGACGATAGGCGTTCGGCGTGCCGGTGGGGTTCGGCTGATGCGGCTTCTGCCATTCGCGCGGCTGGTAGTTCTCCTCGGTCGGCGGCACATCGACGACGTGATGCATCCAGCCGTGCCAACCTGTCGGAATGCGGCTCGCTTCCGCATAGCCGTTATAGATCACCCAACGCCGCTCGAAGCCGAGCGCCGGATCGATCGCGCCGCCGCGGGTGCGGTAGTAGCGGTTGCCCTGCTCGTCCTCTCCGACCAGCTCTCCGTACCGCCGGGTCCAGAGTTGGGTGCCAAAGGTCTGGCCATTCCACCAGGTGAAGACTTTGAGGAAGAACTGTTTCATGCGCCAAGGGCCCTGCTTCGTAGGGTCCTGATGCCACCCGGGCAGTCAAATGTCCAGTTCGGACGGCGCAGCCGCGCCCCACGCAAGCCAAACGCCGCGACGCCAGCGCGGAGGCTGCTGCAAAATCGACGCGATCCGTTCATGCCGGGTACAGCGGCCGCATGGAAATCTGCCTTTCACACGCACACCGGCGTGATCCTAGGAACATTTGGCCCTTTCAAAGGGTTTGCTTCCAGGAAAAGGAGTTGCAAATGAACAGTCTGAGATTATTGAGCGCCGCTGCAGCGTTGGCGCTGGTTCTGCCGATGGCGACCCCGAGCTTCGCACAGGGCCATGGCGGCCACGGCGGCGGTGGTGGCGGTCACGGTGGTGGCGGCGGAGCTCACTTCGGAGGTGGCGGCGCCCGAATGGGCGGCGGCGGCTTTGGCGGTGGTGCCCGGATGGGTGGTGGCGGCGGTAATTTCGCGGCTGGCGCCGCAGTGCGCCCGAGTGGCGGAGCCGCCTTCAACGGCGGTGGCCGCAACTTCGCAGCCGGCAACAACTGGCATGGCGGCGGCGGCGGCGGCAACTGGCAGGGCGGCGGCTGGCGTCGCCATGGCGGTGGTGGCTTCTGGCCTGGCGTCGCGGCGGGTGCTGCGATCGGCGGGCTCGGCTCCTACGCTTATTACGGCGGCGGCTATTACAACGATCCCTCCTATTACGCCGACGACAGCTACTACGACGAACCGTCAGTGGCGGTGGTGCCCGACTCCGGTGGCGACGCCACCGGATATTGCGTCCAGCGCTTCCGGTCTTACGACCCGGCATCCGGGACCTATCTCGGCAATGACGGCCTGCGGCATCCCTGCCCGTAAGCCGGCCTGAAGCACGTAAACTATGACGTCATCCTTGGGCGGCGCCGGTGACTATCGGCGCCGCCCATTCGATTTGGCTGCGTGCTTGCCGTTCTCCAGCTTGCGGTACAGCTCGAGCCACCGCCGCTCTCAGGCCGTCAGCGGCTCTCCTTCGAACGACGACGCCGGCTGTCCCTCCTCGTCGAGCGGCGCCGTCGCGTCGAGCCGTTCGAACTCGGCAAGCTCATCCGGCGTCATGCAAACGGCAGCAGGCGCCTCCACGCATTTGAGACGATTGGTCTCACGCGATGGCCTCGACATCACTGCTCCGAACCCGTTTCCCCGACTCGCATGCTGCCGATCGCTGCGATCAGCCCGGCGAGCTCTGCTTGCCGCCCGGTCGCAGTCTTGGCGAAGACGCGGCGCAGATGGGTCTTGATGGTGTTCGGGGAGAGACTGAGGGATTGCGCGGTTTCGCGGATCGTGTTGCCGGAGGATGCTGCAAGCGCGACCCGCGCCTCGGCGTGCGTGAGGCCATACGCATCCCTGATCCGCTCGAGCGGGATCGATCGCCGGTTGGCGGGATCGATGACGAACAGCAATACCGCCGCATCTTTCACGCCGGCGTCCGACAGCCGCCCGAGATCCTTGCTCCGGATCGAAGAGATGAGAATCGTCAGGAGCCGGCCATCGGGATTGCGCGGCAGGCTCATGGTGCCACCGGCGGCTCCCTGGAGTGCCGCGCGGATCAATTCGTTGAGCCGCTGCGAATGCGCGGGTGAATGGGTCGCGATCGATTGATGCAGCCGCAACGATCCCTCCTCCGCCATCCGGCGTGACGTTACATTGGCGAACAGCACGTGCGCCTTGCGATCGAGCACGATGACACCATCGGCCAGCCGGTCGAGGATATTGAATGCTGCTTGCTGCATGGCCAGATAGCCGTCGATCCGAAATCCGAGCGTCACCGACCGGCACAGATGTGGAGACAACCATTCCAGAAGCCGCTGCTCGTCGGGATCGAACGGACCCCGCCGCACGCTGCGACACATGTTGAAGGCGGCACGAAAGTCCTGGCGCGCCGCGAGCGCCATCATCCCGTTGTGCCCGACCTCCTGTGGCCGCAGCACCTCGTCGTAGAAAGCGGATGCCTGAAGCTCCCCCAGCGAGACCGCTTCATCGGACATCACCAGCCGCCCGGTCGGCTGATGCTCCATGTGCAACGACCACGGATTCTGCATGTGCCGCTCCTGGTAGGCGCGGTTGCACTCTTCGTTCAGGCGTCCGTTGAAATCGAAATAGATGCGTTGGGCGGTGTAAGACTGGCCGAACAGGATGCCGCCCTCGCTGCGTGTCAGATCGGCGATCGCGGTGAGCGCATGCGGCCATAGATCGTTCTCGGCCGCCGCGTCATAGATCAGGTCGAGGACCTTCTCGATCCGGTCGCTGGACAATGTCACCGCACTCCCCCTGCCCGAACTCGACACCAGCCCGCGGCTGCATGCGCGATCCAAGGAGGTCAGGTGATCTTATGGCGACCGGCGATGGGACGCCTCACCCTATCGGGTGACGGCCAGCGTTCGAGACATCGGCAAATCCCGCGCCGCGTCGATGCCGACCGGGTGGCATTGGTCGGCAACCCTCGTCATGCTCCGGTCATGTATCCAGAAGCCGGCGAACAAGACGGCGAGGACGATTGCATAGACCGCGCAGGAACGGCGCGCCCATCGCCGATATGTCGAGCGATCTTCCTCGTTCAGGTCTTGCACGTCCTTCAACGAGCGCAGTCCATGAAGCGAGAGTCTGGTCATCGCGGAACCTCCCACACACGGTTCTGCAATATGTCGCCCCGGATTGCGCGTCATCATCCCGTTGGGTGAGGCACGCGTGTAACTCCGATGCTCGGAGCTGCTTTCGCTGGTCGTGCGGATTTGTCTCAACTTGTCATTGAAATCCGACGAAATTCACCCTGCCGCATGCCCCCGCAGACGGCCAAGGCGGTTATGATGCCCCCGGCGCCGGCCGTGGGGCTTGGAACTCGCAACCCGGCTATGCATTGCGCAGTGCATATCCACCTTGATCCAATCCAAAATTGACCCGGTGCACGATTCACCTATATCACCGATGGCTGTGGGGACTTCGATTTGCTGGGAAATGTCATGCCGCGTATCCTCGTGGTAGACGACGATCCGATGGTCGGCGCGACCATCGAGGTCCTCCTCCAACGTCAGGGCTTCGACGTCACGTTGACCGATGGCGGCGAAACGGGGCTGGCTGCGCTGGAAGCGCAGACCTTCGACGTGATGCTGGTGGACATCTTCATGCCGCATATGCGCGGCTTCGAATCCATCCGGATATTCCACGAGCGCGCGCCGGCTATACCGCTGATCGCCATGTCCGGCTACGCCTTCGCCTCGTCCGCCTCGCCCTCTCCGGATTTTCTCCGCATGGCGCTGGAGCTCGGCGCGGCGCGCTGCCTGCGCAAGCCGTTCACGCCTGAAACGCTATTGACCACGATCCGGGAATGCATCGCCGGTCCCAGCGAGAGTGCACAGCCGAAGGACACGAAAGAAGCCCCTTGATCCCCTCGCAGCGTGTCATTCTCGGTGCTGGACTTGCCATCCTCCTGATCATCACCGCCGCCTCGATCGGCCTCGACGTCAAGTCGCGGTCGGATGCGGCCTGGGTCAACCACACCGTCGAGGTGCTGAAGAAGATCTCGGACGTGCACCTGCTGGTTCGCCGCGCCGAGAGCGCGCTACGCGGCTACGAGATCTACCGCACGGCAGGCTTCATCGACGAATTCCAGGCTGCCCGCGGCCAGATCGCACCGGCGCTCGGCGACCTCAGGCTTGCCATCCGCGACAACCCCGACCAGGTGACGCTGATGGAGGCGACCGAGCCTCTCATCCTTCGGCGCATCGAGGTCGCAGCCGAATCGCTTCGGCTGCGCACGAATGGCGATAATGAGGGCTCCAACGCGCTGAGAGACCGCGGCGAGGGACGCGGCCTGATGGAGACGCTCACGGGAAATCTGGATCGGCTGGCCGCGGGCGAAGAGAAGCTGCGCGCCGCCCGCGAAGCGGCCTCGCGCCGGACCGGCATCGTACTGCTCGGCATCGACGTCATTGGCGCGCTGGTGATCCTGCTGCTGGTCGCCATGCTCTTGCGCGAGAGCCAGCGCACCACCGTGCAGCTCCAGAGCTCGCTGCACGAGACGCAGGCCGCCAAGGAAGTGCTCGAGGCGGCCGTCGCCGAGCGCACCGAACACCTCGTCACCGCGCATGACGAGCTGCGCCTGTCGGTCAACGTGCTCCAGAGCACGTTCCGCAGCATGGCGGAGGCGGTGCTGGTGATCGACAGCGAGGGCAACGTCCTGTTGTCCAATCCGGCTGCGGAACGGATGTTGCTGCATCGAGCAGGAATGAACCTGCGCAATCTGCGCGCCCTATCCGACGTCTTTCACGGCGACGGCGTCATGCCGCTCAAGCCGGCCGAACTGCCTTCCGCGCGCGTGCTGCGCGGCGAGAGGTTCGAGGATCTCGAGATGATCGTCCGCCCGCATGACGGCGGTCTGGCCCGACATCTCATGATCAGTGGCCGGCCGATGCTTGACGCGCAAGGCGCGATCTCCGGCGCGGTGCTGGTCTATCACGATGCGACGGCCTCGCGCGAGACCGAGCGGCAATTGTACCAGTCGCAAAAGCTCGACTCGATCGGCAAGCTGACCGGTGGTGTCGCGCACGACTTCAACAACATGCTGACGGTGATCTCCGGCAATACCGAGACGCTGGTGGCGAGCCTGAAGCAGCAGCCCGAGCTCCAGCGCGTGGCGCGCCTGATCGACGATGCCGCCGAGCGCTGCGCCGAGCTGATCCAGCACCTGCTCTCCTTTGCCCGCAGGCAACCGTTGCAGCCGCGCAACGTCGAGATCAACGCCGCGATATCAGACATCGCAAAACTGCTGCGTCCCACGCTCGGTGAGCAGATCCAGATCGAAACCATCCTCGAACAGGGGCCGATGACGGCGCATATCGATCCGTCCAGGCTGACCAACGCCGTGCTCAACATGGCGATCAACGCCCGCGACGCGATGCCGAACGGCGGCAAGCTGCTGCTCGAGACGCACAGGGCCGTGCTGGACGAGGCCTATGCGCAGGCCAACCCCGACGTGCGGCCCGGCCCCTACGTCATGCTCGCCGTCAGCGACACCGGCACCGGCATGCCGCCGGACGTCCAGGAAAAGGCGTTCGAGCCGTTCTTCACCACCAAGGAGGTCGGCAAGGGATCGGGCCTTGGCCTCTCCATGGTCTACGGCTTCGTCAAGCAGTCCGGCGGCCACATCAAGATCTACAGCGAGCAGGGCCACGGCACCACGATCAAGCTCTATCTGCCCCCGGGCCAAGGCATGGCCGAGATCACAAGCCCCGCCGCGCCGCAAGCCACAGGCGGCGTCGAGACCATCTTCGTCGTCGAGGACGACACGCTGGTGCGCAACTTCGTCACCGCGCAGCTCCAGAGCCTCGGCTACCAGACGGTGGCCGCCGCCGACAGCAAGGCTGCGCTGCAATTGATCGAGGCCGGCCAGGCCTTCGATCTCCTCTTCACCGACGTCGTCATCCCCGGCGGCATGAGCGGGCGCGAGCTCGCCGAGGAAATCGCGAAGCGCCGGCCGGGCGTGAAGGTGCTCTACACCTCCGGCTACACCGACAACGCCATCGTCCATCACGGCAAGCTCGACGACGGCGTGATGCTTTTGACAAAACCCTATCGTCGCAACCAGCTCGCCGAGATGATCCGCAAGGCACTGAACGGCGGCGGGATGACGGGCTAACGCGTCGCCAGCACCACGCCGGCGAGCGTGAAGATCACCGCGGCGATCTGCCCCGGCCCCAGCGGCTCGTGCAGGGCGATCGCCGAGGCCCCCACGCCGATCACCGGCACCGCCATGGTGCCGATCGCGGCCACCGAGGCCGGCAGGCGCGATAGCGCGGCGAACCAGCTGACATAGGCAATGCAGAACTGCACCACCGTTGAATAGGCCACCAGCCCCCAGCCGATTGGCGTCACCAGGTCGAGATGCGAGGTCTCGATGGCAAGGCCGACGATCGCGACCGGCAGGCAGCCGAGCCCGATCTGCCAGGCCGCCGCCGTGATCGGCGGCAGGCGGATCGGGTATTTCTTCAGGAGCACCGTGCCGAGCGCAAAGCTGGCCGCGCCGACCAGCGCCATGATGATGCCGGGGAGTTTGGCTTGGCTGGCGGCAAAGCCGTTGCCGCCCATGATCGAGGCCAATCCCGCAAAGGCCATCAACAGCGCGACGGTCCGCAGCACGGTCGGCCGCTCGCCGAGCACGGGCCAGGCGATCAGCGAGGCCCAGACCGGCATGGTGTAGGCGATCAGCGCCGCCTCGCTCGCCGGCAGCCAGAGCAGCGCGAGCCCCATCAGCACCATCCAGCCGGTGACGTTGAGGAGGCCTGCGACCAGGAGCCGCGGCCAGATCTCGGGCGGGACCTTCAGGCTATCGCGGCGGACCAAGGCGAGCGCCGCCAGCAGCACCGCCCCGAGCACGCCGGTCACCCCGCGCAGCGTCAGCGGCGGCAGCTCGCCGAGCAGGAACTTTGTCACCGGCCAGTTGAAGCCCCAGCCGACCGAGGTGATGGCAAGGAACATCAGGCCGGCCGGTGCGATGCGCGGCCGCAGCACCGGCTGAGTCGAATCAAGCATGTGGGGTAGTCCGGCAAAATCGCGGTCAGCTTGGCGCGGATTCGCCCCCCGCACCACCACCTCAGCGGGCATGCCTGCCCTCACCTTCCGTACCCCTACGTGAGTCCCGCCGAGACAACCCCGCTCCTCAAAAATATACCGGCCCTGTGAACAGCGGGGTGAAGCCTCCGTATGGTCACGGGATGCAAATTTTTTTGGTTTCGAATCCTTCAGGACTCACCGATACTTGCCCCCACAACAGGCGCGGGCTTGCCCCCTGTTATCCCCCACAATCCACCATATTTAGTATTTGATTCAGGAACTCGCACTAGTTCTTGACGGGCGCAACGGAGAGTCCTAGCTTTCGGTCCGTTCGGCGCGAGTGTGTTTGCGTCCCGCCGGCACTCCCCCAAAGGGTCCGCAAAACATCACTCCGCCAGGCCAGACAAAGGCAGCGGGATGAGGGCTTGTCTGCCCTCGAACAGCGGATCTTTCGGGCGCCAGAACGGGCCGGCAACAGGCTCGGACGGCAAGGTTGAATATGTAGCGTTGAGGCGTTGAACGCATGTCGCGCACATCCCGTTGGGGCGGATGGGTGTGGACATGCCGGCAGAGGTGAGGTGCTCGCACCAAGCCATCGCGCCGGGAGAAACAGGGCCGGATCCACCGGCTTGAACTGCGAAGCCTTGAGGCCGAACGGCCCGTCGAGGATTCGCGAAACGAAATAGCGACCCAGGCGCCTTGCGGAGGCGGTCTGGCGAAATAAAGGACGGGGCAAGACCATGCGGATTGAGCGGCGCCACACCACCCAGGGACAGTCACCTTACGCCGGGATCGATTTCCGGCTGACCACGTCGGAGATCCGGAATCCCGACGGCTCGGTCGTGTTCAAAATGGACAACGTCGAGGTGCCGACCGAATGGTCGCAGGTCGCCTCCGACGTGCTGGCCCAGAAATACTTCCGCAAAGCCGGCGTCGCCGCGCGCCTGAAGAAGGTCGAGGAGGAATCCGTCCCCTCCTTCCTGTGGCGCTCCGTGCCCGATACCGAAGCCTTGGCCGCCCTGCCCGAGAAGGAGCGCTATGTCAGCGAGCTCTCGTCAAAGCAGGTGTTCGACCGTCTGGCCGGCTGCTGGACCTATTGGGGCTGGAAGGGCAAATATTTCACCTCCGACGAAGACGCGCAGACGTTCTACGACGAGCTCCGCTACATGCTGACCAAGCAGATGGTCGCGCCGAACTCGCCACAATGGTTCAACACCGGTCTGCATTGGGCCTATGGCATCGACGGTCCCGGCCAGGGCCATTATTACGTCGACCCCTTCACCGGCAAGCTGACCAAGTCCAAGTCGGCTTACGAGCATCCGCAGCCGCATGCCTGCTTCATCCAGGGCGTCGGTGACGACCTCGTCAACGAGGGCGGCATTATGGACCTCTGGGTCCGCGAAGCCCGCCTGTTCAAATACGGCTCCGGCACCGGCTCCAACTTCTCGCGCCTGCGCGGCGAAGGCGAAAAGCTCTCCGGCGGCGGCCGCTCGTCGGGCCTGATGAGCTTCCTCAAGATCGGCGACCGCGCAGCCGGTGCGATCAAGTCGGGCGGCACCACCCGCCGCGCCGCCAAGATGGTCGTGGTCGACGCCGATCATCCGGATATCGAGACCTATATCGACTGGAAGGTGAAGGAGGAGCAGAAGGTCGCAGCTCTCGTCACCGGATCCAAGATCAACCAGAAGCACCTCAAGCTGGTGCTGAAGGCCTGCGTCAACTGCGAAGGCTCGGGCGACGATTGTTTTGATCCGGAGAAGAACCCTGCCCTGCGCAGGGAAATCAAGCTGGCTCGTCGCTCGCTGGTGCCCGACAACTACATCAAGCGCGTCATCCAGTTTGCCAAGCAGGGCTACAAGGACATCCAGTTCGACGTCTACGACACCGACTGGGATTCGGAAGCCTATCTCACGGTTTCGGGGCAGAACTCCAACAATTCGGTCTCGCTGAAGGACGATTTCCTCCGCGCGGTGGAAACCGATGGCGACTGGAATCTCGTCGGCCGCACCACGAAGAAGATCACCAAGACGCTGAAGGCGCGCGACCTCTGGGAAAAAATCGGTTACGCCGCCTGGGCGTCGGCCGACCCCGGCCTGCACTTCAACACCACCATGAACGACTGGCACACCTGCAAGGCGTCCGGCGACATCCGCGCATCCAATCCGTGCTCGGAATACATGTTCCTGGACGACACGGCGTGCAACCTGGCGTCTGCGAACCTGCTGACGTTCTACGACATCCCGACCAAGCGTTTCGACGTCGAGGGTTACGAGCACCTCTGCCGGCTCTGGACGCTGGTGCTCGAAATCTCCGTGATGATGGCGCAGTTCCCGTCGAAGGCGATCGCCGAGCTCTCCTACGAGTTCCGCACGCTCGGCTTGGGCTATGCCAATATCGGCGGCCTGCTGATGACCATGGGCCTGCCCTATGACTCGAAGGAAGGCCGTGCCATCGCCGGCGCGCTGACCGCGATCATGACCGGCATCACCTACAAGACCTCGGCGGAGATGGCTTCCGAGCTCGGCACCTTCCCCGGCTACAAGAAGAACGCCGCGCACATGCTGCGCGTGATCCGCAACCACCGCCGCGCCGCCCATGGCCAGTCCAACGGCTACGAGGCGCTCTCGGTCAACCCGGTGCCGATGGATCTGATCGCCTGCCCGCAGGCCGATATGGTCAAGCATGCGCAGGCGGCCTGGGATGCAGCGCTCGAGCTCGGCGAGAAGCACGGCTATCGCAACGCCCAGACCACGGTGATCGCGCCGACCGGCACGATCGGCCTGGTCATGGATTGCGATACCACCGGCATCGAGCCTGATTTTGCGCTGGTGAAGTTCAAGAAGCTGGCCGGTGGCGGCTACTGGAAGATCATCAACCGGGCGGTGCCGGCAGCGCTTCGCGTGCTCGGCTATCGCGAGAGCGATATCGCGGAGATCGAGGCCTACGCCGTCGGCCACGGCTCGCTCTCCAACGCCCCCGGCATCAACGCCTCAACGCTGCGCGCCAAGGGTTTTACGGATGAAGCGATCGCCAAGGTCGAGAAGGCCCTGCCGACCGCCTTCGACATCAAGTTCGCCTTCAACAAGTGGACCTTTGGCGAGGATTTCATCCGCGACCAGCTCGGCATCGGTGCCGAGGCCATCGCGGCTCCCGGCTTCGACCTGCTCCAGGCCGTGGGCTTCACCAAGCGCGAGATCGAGGCGGCCAACGTCCACATCTGCGGCGCGATGACGGTGGAAGGTGCTCCGCACCTCAAGGCCGAGCACTATCCGGTGTTCGACTGCGCCAATCCCTGCGGCAAGATCGGCAAGCGCTATCTGTCGGTCGAGAGCCACATCCGCATGATGGCGGCGGCCCAGCCCTTCATCTCGGGTGCGATCTCCAAGACCATCAACATGCCGAACGACGCCACGGTGGAGGACTGCAAGTCCGCCTACATGCTGTCGTGGAAACTCGCATTGAAAGCCAACGCGCTCTATCGCGACGGCTCGAAGCTCAGCCAGCCGCTCAACTCGCAGCTCATCAGCGATGATGAGGACGAGGACGATGCGGTCGAGAATCTCTACGAGAAGCCGATGGCGGCACGCACCGCCCAGGTCTCGGAAAAGATCGTCGAAAAGCTGGTCGAGCGCATCATCGTGATGCGCGAACGCGAGAAGATGCCGGATCGCCGCAAGGGCTACACCCAGAAGGCGGTCGTCGGCGGGCATAAGGTCTACTTGCGAACCGGCGAATATGACGACGGCCGCATCGGCGAGATCTTCATCGACATGCACAAGGAAGGCGCGGCGCTGCGCTCCTTCATCAACAACTTCGCCATCGCCGTGTCGCTGGGTCTCCAGTACGGCGTGCCGCTCGACGAATATGTCGACGCCTTCACCTTCACCCGCTTCGAGCCGGCGGGCCCCGTGCAGGGCAACGACAGCATCAAGTACGCGACCTCGATCCTCGACTACGTCTTCCGCGAACTGGCTGTGAGCTACCTCAGCCGCTTCGATCTCGCCCATGTCGATCCCAGCGAGACCGGGTTCGACGTGCTCGGCAAGGGCGTCGAGGAAGGCAAGGAGCCGGACGATCACGGCCACCGCGCGTCCAAGCTGGTGTCGCGCGGCCTCACCCGCTCCCGCACCGACAACCTCGTCGTGATGCGCGGCGGCTCGGCTGCGGTCGCGCAAGGCAACGACAGCGCCCCGAGCGGCGGCTCCAAGGTCACGTCACTCGCCTCCCACGGCGCAGGCCGTGCCGGCGACGTCCTGGAAGGCGCGGTCGCGCTGAAGCAGGAAGTGGCCCACGACCTGTCCCCCACGGAGAAGCTCGAAGCCCTCCAGTGGAGCAAGTCCGGTGCCGCACAGATGGCCGCTCCCAGCAAGGCCGAGCGCCGCGCGGAAGCCAAGGCCAAGGGCTACGAAGGCGAGATGTGCTCGGAGTGCGGCAACTTCACGCTGGTGCGGAATGGCACTTGTATGAAGTGCGATACTTGCGGAAGCACGACGGGGTGCAGCTAAAGCAAACTGGCAAGAGGCGGCACAAACATTGTGCCGCCTCAAACCAACGAACTCTCCAGCGATGAAGAAAAGCACGACATATCATAGCTGACGTGTGGAGGAGCCTCCCTCACCCCACCGCCTTCACTTGGCTTAATGAGTCCGCGTCCTAGTTAAAGGCGGTCCGGCTTCTGGAGCGGTTCAGAATTTATGGCGGTGCACGACGAAGACGGAATCGAGCGGCGTGGCCTGATGTTCGTGCTATCGGCGCCTTCGGGTGCCGGCGCGACCACGCTTTCAAACCTTTTGATGGACCGCATGCCGGGTCTGCGAAAGTCGGTCTCGGTGACGACGCGCGCGATGCGTCCTGGCGAGGTCGACGGCCGAGATTATCTGTTCGTCGACAAGGCCCGCTTCGAGGACCTGGTCAAGCGCCATGAGCTTCTGGAATGGGCAACTGTGTTCGGTAATCGGTACGGCACGCCGCGCGCGCCGGTCGAGGCCGCGCTGTCGGCGAGACAGGACGTACTTTTCGACATTGATTGGCAGGGCACGCAGCAGTTGCGCGAAAAAGCGCGTGCCGACGTGGTCAGCGTGTTCATTCTGCCGCCGTCCCTGGCCGACCTTGAAAAGCGGATGCATTCGCGCGCGCAGGATTCGGCGGAGGTGATCCGGGGGCGCATGAGCCGCGCCGGCCACGAATTGAGCCATTGGCCTGAGTACGACTATGTCGTCATCAACCACGATATCGATGCTGCATTCGCTGAAGTGCAGTCGATCCTTCAGGCCGAGCGACTTAAGCGCGAACGGCGGGTTGGGCTGCCCGATCAGATCCGCACTCTCGGTGCCGCGATCAACAACTTGTCCACATCATCGCATGACCAAGATTTGAGATCGGCAGATGACAATAATCAGCCATGGCCTCCCGCAGAGCCGCCTGGCGAGGCGTCTGCTGAGGACAATTTATCTCGAAACAGCGAACGCCCTGGTACCGTCGATCTTACTGCTCGTAGTCAGGCCATTGGCTCTCCCGGTTCGGGCACCGTCCGAACCTTTCAGGGTGACGTCTTTCAGGGTGCCTCTTTCCGAGTTGAAACGAACGCGCCACAGTCATGGGAGGCTGCCTTTGAGTTGCTGCAAGCGCGGGTCGCTCTATTAGAAACTGCTCTGGCGTCTCGACCGACCGGAATGGGCCACAATCAGGGTCCCACCCTTGACGACGGACTGAGCGTTGACGAAGCGGAAATTCGACAGTTCATCTCGCTCCTAAAAGAGCAACCTCCAACGGGGCCCGTTGACGGGCCGAAGCTACTCGAAGCCGCTCAGATAGCTGATCCCGCAAAAAACAAATGGCGACAGCGAGTAGACGAACTTTCAATGAGTGCAGTGAAGGGCGGGGTGACGGCTGTTGGCAAACATGTTGTCGAACACCTCATGCACGCTCAGTGGTTTTCTTCCGTCTATTCAGCACTTGAAGCGGTATTCGACGTTCTGAAAAGTTGTTTTTGAATAACGGTGACAGTGCGCTCAACTTACCCGCTCCGTCCTACCAATCTGCGGATTCGGCTAGCGTTTGGTGCACAAGTGTCAACTTTCACCGTAATCGCAGACTGGTTCCAGCTTCGTTGCTCATCAACACCCTGCCGCCGAATTGCCTTTGCGGTCGAGCCCTTCCCTTCTAAACTCCCGACACCACCGGCATGGGTTCCGACGGGCCTGGTAGACGCGGAGTCAAATTATGCCCACACCGGAGAGCTTCCCGATCGAGAAGATTTTCGTTCCCACGAAAATGAAGAAAGCTATCAAGCCCGAGATCGTCGGGGAGATCGCGGAAAGCATTCTGGACATCGGACAACAGGCCCCCATTTCCGTTCGGCTCGACGGAGACCGCCTCGTTCTGGTCGAGGGACTGCATCGGCTCGAAGCCTGCAAGGCGCTCGGCGAGACAACCATTATGGGTGTCATCGTCCCGGCGGAGCTTGCTCAACACAAGCCGCTGCTGTCCGAAGGACCCGCAGTCGAGGCAGAACGCATCAAGATGGCGCGATTGAAACAGCTGCGCCTCGAGAAGGAGGCCGCAGAGGCATCGACTTCTGCCTTGAAGGGCGTCAACGCAACGGAAGCGCCGCGCACCCGTCCGACGAAAGGCGTTCGCGACAATCCGAAGGCACCGGGCAATGCGGGATCGACACGGAGAACATTGTCGGACTGGATCACGCAGCAAAAGGGCAGCGGCGGCCGCTATTGATGTCCGGCTGCAGGTCTTGAGCAAGCGTAGCCCGGATGAGCGTAGCGATATCCGGGATCCAACCGCTCGAAGTCCCGGATGTCGCTACGCTCATCCGGGCTACGAACGACCGTTCGGTGTGGCACCTCGATCCGCCCCGCCCCCGAACCCGCCATAATTTCTCCTTCGCACGC
The DNA here is from genome assembly GCF_000938285.1 of Bradyrhizobium sp. LTSP857. Classification (NCBI taxonomy): domain Bacteria; kingdom Pseudomonadati; phylum Pseudomonadota; class Alphaproteobacteria; order Hyphomicrobiales; family Nitrobacteraceae; genus Bradyrhizobium; species Bradyrhizobium sp. LTSP857. The sequence continues at coordinate 168,327 of NZ_JYMS01000007.1, forward strand.
GCGTTGTGTTGGACGGCGGCGAAACCTGTCCTTCCAACGATCGGACTGCCGCACTCCCATTGACGCCCGACTGGGTGGAAAGCGCATCGGTGCCTGAAGCGAACGACCCCAAACCTGGTGATCAGAAGCCTGAGACCCAAAAGCCTGATGCGCCCAAGCCCGACGAGGTGCGCACCGATGGCGGGCTGGCGCGGGCCTACGACCAGATCAAGAGCGCAGAGCAAGACCTTGCGCGGCTGGACCGGCTGGTTTCCGGAATGGAACACGGCCGCGAAGGCCCGCGGGCCTCGCAAGCAAGCGCCGGTGCGGAGGCAGCCAAGACTCTTGAGGACAAGACTTCTGAGAACAACACTCTCGAGGACAAGACTCCCAAGGACAGGGCGCCGCCGCCGGATCACAAGCTTCGCGATCAAGGCCTGAAGGGAGATCGGCCCATGCTGCGCGCACTGGTTGGCCTCGTGCTGGCGATCGGCATTCTCGGTGCCGCCTTCGCTTCGCACTATCGTGATGAGGCCAAGACAATCACCAAGTCGATCCTGGCGCGATGGGCTCCGCCGGGCGCGAATGAGCCCCCGCAAGCGTCCGCGGGTGAAAATCCGGCGCAGCCGCGGGCCATGCAACTGGCTGCTGCGGATGGGCCTGGTCCGCTGCCCGCCCCGCCGGCTGGCAAGGAAACGGAAAGCGCTCCAAGAACCGACGCTACAAGACCTGACACCGCTAGAACCGGTGCCACAGCGCCTGACCCATCATCGTCTGATCTCGCGCAATCGCTCAAGACCATCACCAACGAGCTTGCGAGCATCAACGGAAAGCTCGAGCAACTGAAAAGCCGCAACGAGCAGACGCTGCGCGAGCAGGCCGACACCATTCAACAGCTCAAGGCCGCGCAGGAGAAGGATGCGGCGGATAATGCGCGCCTCGCCGCGCAGGTCCAGGCGCTGCAATCGCAACCGACGGCTTCACCCGCACCTGCACCCGCGAAACCGGTCGTGCGGAGCGTGATGAACAACGAGACGGCTGCGCCTGTGCGGCCGCACGTGCAAGCGGCCGCACCTCGGCGGCCGAGGCCGCCGCCGCGAGGACGCTGGATGCCCCCGCCCTATATGATGGACGACCCCTACGGCTATCCGGATTGGTGAAGCCCTAGCGGCGGATCAGCCGACGACGCGGAGTGCCGCTCGCTGGAATTGCTGTGCCAGTGCACTAAACTCTCAGGCTCAACTGACCCAATCTGCCCAGTGCGCTACGTGCACTCGTGGGCCCGCTCGTCCCGCTTCTTCCGAACCTTGGCCAGCGAACGGTTTGCCTGTTCGACATAGCGCTGCGCTTCCTCTCCCCGACGCTCGCGGATGCCTTCGTAGACATGCGACCGCTGCTCGCGCTCCTTGCGGAGACCGATTGCTTTAAGTGCGGTGGAGATCAACGTTTGCCAGTTCATCACAGAACCTTCGCGAACTCCCTACCTCAGGTAGGACAGGTCAAACCCTTCCCGGCCCATCAGCCAGAACGTCCGCTTCCAATCGTCCGTTCCGTCCATAAGGATCGAGTAACCCTCATTCTGCATCACATTCGTCACCAAAGTGTGCTTGTGCAGCGCAGGTCCCCCAACCTGCCTGGCAGAGGTCACACGGTAGATATAGCCTGGCGTAAGCTCCTGCAAAAGCCTGCGGCAACAATGACTTACCACATCAAGAACCAGTCGGGAGCAGTTGGGCGGCAACCAGACTTTTGCAATGTCCCTGTTCATCGTCGATCGGATCGGGACCTTCCCCACCTGATCCAGGATGGTAACTTCATATCCGAATTCGTGGTAGTCGAATGATCTCAGATCCGGTAGCGGCGTCGAATCGCGTCGCGGCGTGAAGCCGACATCGATCAGGGTAAGCCACCGATCATCTTCGCTCAGGCCGATCGGAGCCCGAAGATAGATGCAGCCATCCTCCTCTTCGAAGTCGAGGTCATTCGGTAGGTCGTCGATGCTTCCCAGTAATGCGCGGACAGGCGGCAGGGACATGGACGATACGCTTCTCTCGGCGACCTCTCATTGAAGACCCCGATCTTTGGCGCACACGTCGACGCAGTTCAATCATAAATTGCATCAACAGGACAACTCGGAGGGATGGATCGAAGCGATACCCTCGATCGCTCGGACCGAGATGATGGGTTTCGCAAGGGCTCAACCCATCTTACGTGCTACCTTCCGGACGAGCGAAGGTCTTCGGCGACGCTGTCGAACGGGTTCTGGGTGACGACGGCCCCAAGGCCGCCCTGCTGCGCATCTGCGGATCGGGAGCCTTGGCGCTTGCCGGCTGCGAAAATGTCGTGCACGAGCCCGAGTTTCCCGAGCCCCAGGATGATCAGACCATTGATGTCGATCTCGTACCAGGCGTGCGACAGGTAGGCGTCGCGCGGAAACCGATGATGGTTGTTGTGCAGTCCTTCGCCGAAGGTGAGGATCGTGGTCACCAACTCGTTGGTCGTGCCGTCATTGGTCTCGAAGCGACGATAACCGTAGTTACCGTCGCTATGGCAGACCGAGTTCACCAGCGAGGTGGCCATGGTCATGATGTAGCTGCGGAACAGGCCCGAGAACAGCACGCAGCCGATCATCGTGTGCACGCCGCCGAACGCGTAGCCGATGGCGCCCGGAATGATCACCGCCGACAGCGCGTACCAGTACCAGCGTGTCCGGGTGAAGAACATGGCGATCGGGTCGGCCAGAATATCCTTGGCGTAGTATTCGCCATCAGAGGTCTCCCGGTCCCACACCCAGCCGCCTTGCGCATGCGCCATCCCCTTGGCGAAGCTGGCAAAGCGGTTGCCGGCGCCGTCATAGTAAGGGCTGTGGACATCGCCGGGCTTGTCGGAGTGAAGGTGGTGCCGGCGATGGTTGCTCACCCACTTCAGGATCGAGCCCTGCACCGCCAGCGTGGCGATCGCGGCCAAGATCGTCCGCATGACCGGACCGCAGCGGAAACTGCGGTGCACGAAGTAGCGATGCATGAAGCCGATCCCGACCGTGGTCAGCAGAAACATGCCGACGAAGACCGAAATCTCCACCCAGCCGATGCCTTGCCAGAATGCCCAGATCAGCGCCGCGAACGAACCTCCGACCATAAGGCCGAACGCGATATAGGAATCGAAAAACTTGGCGTCGACCACCGGGCCTTCAACAAGCACGCCGGGTGGCATTTTTGGTAGCGTCGTCTGGTCAGCACCGTCGTCCGACACCACGCCCTGCACTGCGGTCATTTCAGTCATTCCATTTACGCAAAATTAACTATTCTGCAGCGCAACCTACAGCCACGGGTTGTCTTCAGCAAGGACTCGAACGTCCCTGGGAGTGCGGAAAATTACGGTGAGGGTTAACTCTGGAACCAGCCGTCGCTGTGATATCCCCACACGGCCTTAAGCTGGCTGGAGCGACCTGTCCGCCGTAGCTCGAGGAGCGAAGGCGGAACCGGTCCCCCCAAACTCCGTCAGGTCCGAGTTCCGCAAGGGCTCACCTCGCCTTACCCGCACCCACAAAACCCATGCCAAGGAAAAGCACGAGCCTCCTCCCTCGCCTTCGCAGCGTCCGGCGGGGCGCGCGGTGGGCGCGAAAGAATTTCGCGCGCGCACCGCGGATGGTTCGGATCGCGGGCAGCGTGGCGATCCTGCTTGCGGCCCTGGTGCTGGTGAACACCGTCTATCAAATCATCCGCAAGCCGACCGAGCTGTTCGTCCTTGTCGGCAATTCTTTCGACAAGGAGCCGGCCGAGAACTGGCGGCAATACGGGCCGCTGTTTCGCAAGCATTCCACCGCGACGATCACGCCGGAATTGCTGGCCGCGCTGGCGCAGGTCGAGAGTTCAGGCAATCCGGTGGCGCGCACCTACTGGCGCTGGCGATTGAGCCTCAATCCGCTTGCGATCTACCGGCCCGCCTCCAGCGCCGTCGGCCTCTTCCAGATGACCGATCCCGCTTTCGCCGACGCCGCACGGTTCTGCGTCCGCGGCAATACGGTGACGGACAACGGCTGCGGGTTCTCCAGCTTGTATATCCGCGCGATCCCGAGCCACGCCATTGAGCTGGCATCGGTGTATCTCGACCGCCAGGTGGCCGACGTTCTCGCCCGCGCGGGCGATGTGAAGGCAAGCCGCGAGCAGAGGCAGGATCTGGCCGCCTTCATCCATCTCTGCGGCGCCGGTCCCGCCACAGCCTACGCGCGCCGCAAGTTTCAGATGATCGCCGACGAGCGCTGCGGCGATCACCTCGTCGCGGCCTACATCTCCAAGGTCAACGCGATGAAGCGGCAATTTTTGCGGCTTGCGGCGGATGACAGCAATTGAGGAGCGTAGCCCGGATGGAGCGAAGCGTAATCCGGGACCAGCGTTCCTTGTGGCAACACCCCGGATTGCGCTTCGCTCCATCCGGGCTACAAGGACCAATCAATTCCGCGTCCGGGTGGCCTTCACCACCAATACGGCCACCGCCAACCCTCATAGCGGACCCACGACGATTCCAGCGGAGGCCCGTAGGGATCGACGCGGTCGTCCTCAGGGCGATAACGATAGCGTGGAACAACATTGTAATCCCACGGCGTGGGCCTGATCACAGGTGCCGTGACGATAAGCCTCTCCTGCGGTTCACGAACGATGTGAGCCTTCCGCGTCCGGGCGTCAGCACCAGACGTCCCGAGATTGCACAGCACCACGGCAGCTCCGAGAGCGCACGCGACAGTCATGATTTTCATGCGTTGGCCTCCTTGCGAACAGAGTGCAAAAGGACGCAAAGCAAGGCAAGCGAAATTCGCTCTCGGCTCCTGGCGGATTCCTGGCGCGAAGCCCGTAGGGTGGGCAAAGGCGCACTTGCGCCGTGCCCACCATCTCTCAACAACTGCGCCACTCATGGTGAGCACGCTTCGCTTTGCCCACCCTACGCAGCCACCCATCCTACCAGCTCATCTAGGCATTCATTGTCGCAAGGCCGCGTGCTTCCGCATGCGGGACGGCACTTTGAGGCGGGTTGATATCCTTCAGGCTCTCATCGCTTTGATGGACTGCGAGGATGTTGATGCCGAGTGTCATCAACTGGTAGCCGTTGTCCTTCAGCCATTGCTCGAGTTGCCGGATATCGGTCTTGATCTTTTCGATCAACAGGATCGGGCGATACCTCTTGATGGTCTCCCGAGCCCCCTCAAGGGCCTCCATCTCCATGCCCTCGATATCGATCTTGATGAAATCCGTTCGCGGCAGATCGAGATCGTCCAGCGTCATTTTTCGGATGAAGACGGTGTTGTCCTTGTAGTCGATCGGCTGACCGATGAATTCGTTGTTCGGGCGCTGCCGCAATTCCAGGCTGCCGAAGCTGGACGGCGCAAAATAGTTCGGATTTGGAATTTCCATCGTCCCGGATTCGGAGGACACGGCCGCGTGCACCGCCAACGCATTGAAGCAGTTGTTGATGGCAATGTTGCCCGCCAGCGCATAGTAGATCCGCTCCTGGGCTTCGATCGCAATCACCGACCCCCAGCCCGTCATTGACGAGGCCCATTCGATCGTGTGCACGCCGATATTGGCGCCACAGTCGATGGCGATCACGCCGTCACCGTGGTGCTTCCGTCGCAAGGCCAGCAATTCGAGAGCGACCTTGACTTCCGTGGGATCGAAAGCAGCCGTTTCGAGGATCTGAAACCCCACGCCGTAGCCGCGGTCAGGCCCGACCATGCGATAGTCGAAGCGATTGACGATCATCGTTCCGTGGTTGGACGCGGCCAAGACAAAGGCCAGCTTTTGCCCCGCGATCGGCATGGTAGAATCTCCTCACACCCAGAGTAGATTCCACTATCTCAATGCCGGCTTATGCGAAGCTTGTCCCGACACCAGCTTGCAGCCCTCACACCGGCGCCATCATGAACAGGATCACCTCATGACCACAGTCCTCCGTATCGCGGCCTTCTCGGACGGCAGCCGAGGCGGCAATCCCGCCGGTGTCTGGATCGGCGAGGTCCTGCCCGATGCATCGAGGATGCAGGCGATCGCGGCCGAGGTCGGCTTCTCGGAAACCGCCTTTGCCGCGCCCGAGGGTGAGGCCTGGCGCGTCCGCTACTTTTCGCCGTTGATGGAGGTGCCCTTCTGCGGACACGCCACTATCGCGCTCGGTGCCGCGCTCGCGCACCGCTACGGCGATCGAAGTTTCGGGCTGCATCTGAACGATGCCGTCATTTCCGTCTCGGGGCGGCGCGACGGCACCACCATTGCAGCGGCGCTGCAATCGCCGCCGACGCGGAGCGCACCGCTCGATGCCTCGCTCCGGGATGAGTTGCTGGATCTGTTTGGCTACGCAGCCTCCGATCTCGACCCAAAACTTCTCCCTGCGAAAATTCACGGCGGGGCCGATCATGCTGTCCTGGCCTTGCGATCGCGCGACGCACTCGCGCGCATGACGTACGAATTCGAACGGGGCCGCGCGCTGATGGACAAAGCGGGTCTGGTCACCGTCGCGCTGGTGACGGTAGAGACGGCGCGGCTGTTCCATGTCCGCAATGCGTTTGCCGCCGGCGGCGTCGTCGAGGATCCCGCGACCGGTGCTGCCGCCGCCGCGTTCGCAGGCTATTTGCGCGACATCGGCTGGCCGCACGGCGGCGCCATCGACATCGTCCAGGGCGAAGACATGGGAGCGCGGTCGCTGATCCGCGCGGAGATCGGTGAGATGGCGGGCGGCTCGATCCGGGTCTCGGGGACGGCGCGCTTCATGGACGATGCGTGATCCCGTGGACGCGCGCGAGCAAGCGCCCTCCTCATCCCTTGTTTCCCTTGCATTCGCCTGCCTCGACCCTACGGTGCGCCGCGCGCACCAGCCGGAGACGAGACTCATCATGACCGACGCCACCAAATGCCCGAACTGCCAGTCGGAGCATGCCTATCAGGATCGCGATCTCTGGATGTGCCCGGAATGCGGCCATGAATGGAGCGCCACGGCCACCGCAGCCGCGGATACGCCGGTGGAAGCGGGTGTGCGCGATGCCCATGGCAATGTGCTCACCGATGGCGACAGCGTCATCGTGATGAAGGACCTCAAGGTCAAGGGCTCCTCATCGGTCGTCAAGGGCGGCACCAAAGTGCGCAACATCCGCCTCCAGGACGCCACCGACGGCCACAACATCGCCTGCAAGATCGACGGCATCGGCGCGATGAACCTGAAGTCGGAGTTCGTGAAGAAGGCGTAGATGCGTCGGGTGGATGACGTTGCGCTCATCCGCCTACACGCCCAGCAATCGGCCCCGATGGCGGCGAGGTACGATGCGTCAGGCGCCTGGCCGTCGCATGCGTCCCACCGTGGCATAATGCCCCTGTTTTGTCCGACGGGGCAAACTTTATTCGGCATCGCCGAAATCGAAATTCGCCAACGATTTCTACTTTGCATGGGGTTGTTTTCGATATTTTTGTCGGACGCCCAGCTATGATGCCGCAAGGTCACGCAGGCAGCCGCACCATCAGGGGCCATCCATGTCGAAAAAGCCGTCAGTCGATCACGACTATCACGCGAAGAAGGATCGCCTCGAGATCACCATCAAGCATTATGCCCTGGAGAAGAAATCCGACCGGGAGGACCTCGTGAAGCACATCGTACGCAGGCTCGAAAAAAGTCCGGCGCTCGCGAAAGCCACCGTCAAAAAGGCAAAGGCCAAACTCGGCAAGCTGCCGAAATCTCCGGGCAGAGGAGCCAGGTTGGCCGAAGTCGGAGACTGAGTGATCGCACCGCGATCACCTTTGCCTTTGCGCCAGGTAAAATCCGCACAGCACCGTCACGAGGCCTGCGGCCTGCAATGCCGTTGGCGGCTCGCCGAGCAGCAGCCAGCCGGTGAGCAGCGTCAGCGCCGGCACGCAGGCGGGGAACACCGCGGCACGCGCGACGCCGAGGCGCTGAACCGAGACGGCGAACAGATAGAGCGCGGCGGGGCCTGCGAGCACGCCCTGCGCCAGCGCCTGAATCGCATTCTCGCTCACGCCAATCGCCGCAATGCGCGCGAGCCCGCCGGTTGTGAAGTAGATCGGTAGCAGCAAGAGCGACAGCACGTTGATGACGAGCGCCGCCGACACGGCGGAGACGCGCCAGTGACGCAGCAGCGCGCCAAAGCCGGCGAACATCAATCCAGTGAGGACGAAGATCAGATCGCCCTGCACACCATCGGCCCCGATATGGCCGATCGATTCTGCACCGATCACGCAGAGACCGCCGACGATGACGAGCGCGCCGATGAAGCGCGAGGCAGAGATTCGCTCCTTCAGAAAAACGGCGGCAAGCAGCAGCCCTCCGAGCGTCGCGCAAGACGGCTGGATCACGCTGCCATGGCCGAGCGGCACGAACAGGAAGCCGGTGTAGGAGATCAGCGACATCACGGGGCCGCCGAGCACCATCAGCGCAAGGCCCCTGCCCCAGCCGATGCCGCAGAGATCCGAGACACCCGCACGCAGCACCAGCGGCAGGAACGCGATGCCGGACCAGATATAGCGATGCACCAGAAGATCGACCGGCGTGAATCCGACCTTCAGCCCGTGGCGTGTTCCGGCAAAGCCCAGCGCCCAGAACAGCGCAGCCGACAGGCCCGAGAGGACGCCGATGAGTGCCGGCGCCGCATCGTTCTTTTGAATGAGAGCGTCAGCGCCGCTCGTCCGCTGATCCATGGCGTAACCGTTATGTCAGTGGGCTGGGCGGCTCAACCCACGCGGTTGCAGGGCTGGCACGCGAAGGTCGATGCGACAGGCCTGCACATCACGCTTCCTCACCGAACACCATCCGCCATCCCTTGCGCGTGTCCATGTATTCCCGCACCTCGCGGATCCGATTCCCCGCCACCGTGAACACGAAGCAATAGTCGTTGTCGTAGGGTTTGCCGCTGGCAAGCGTGGCGCGCATCCGCTCCTCCACGATCACCACATCGCCATCGGCATAGACACCGCGAAAGGCGATGTCGACACCCGAGAACATCCGGTGCATCTCCTCCGCGATGAAGCGCGCAATCTGCTGTGCTCCGACCATATGGTCGGTGTGATCGAGCGCGACCGCGGTGGCGTTGCCTTTCGGCGCGATCCATTCGGCATCCTCGGTGAATAATGCAGCGATACGGTCGGCGTCGCGCGATGAAAAGGTCTTCCAGGCGTTCAGTACGATGTCCTTCGGGCTGGTCACGACGGCTCCCCGGTTTGCATTCACATGAGGCTTGCCTTCTAGGCCGGCATGCTCAGCGCGGCTCGCCACAATCGGACTCGGTCATCCCGCGGCACTTCCCAGCACAATCGCATGCGCTATCATGAGGTCATGCTGAGCTTCGAGGTCTGCAACGCCGCGCGCCTGCGCCGCGATCCCCGCTATGACGGCCGCTTCTTCACGGCGGTGAAGACCACGGGCATCTATTGCCGTCCGGTCTGCCCGGCCAAGCACCCGCTGACCCGCAACGTCGCCTATTATCCGACGGCGGCCGCAGCCGAGGCCGCCGGATTTCGGCCCTGCCTGCGCTGCCGTCCCGAGACCGCCCCATTCTGCCCGGCGTGGAACGGCACGCGCTCGACGGTCGCACGCGCAGTGAAGCTCATCAATGAGGGCGCGCTGGACGAGGACTCAGTGGTGACACTTGCCGAGCGGCTCGGCATCTCATCGCGCCATCTGGCGCGGCTGTTCGAGCGGCATGTCGGCGCGACGCCACAGCAGCTTGCCAAGACGCTTCGCGTCCAGCGCGCCAAGCGCCTGCTCGACAGCGGCGATCACACCATGACGGATATCGCGTTCCAGGCCGGCTTCGGCAGCCTGCGCCGTTTCAACGCCGCGTTCACCGAACTCTACGGCCGTTCGCCGTCGCGCCTGCGCGCAGTACGTAAGTCGCTTCGCTCATCCGGACTACAAATTGTGGCTATCAGAAAAAACCTGGGCTCAGATCCAACCCATACGTAAGGCTCAGCACGAACACGAACAACGCAGCCGCTGCAAACAGCGCGACATGCCTGAGAATGAATGCGCGCGAAGACGTGGTCGCAATGACGGCTTTCTGGGCAACAGGCACGATGGCCTCCGTTATGAAATCAATTATTGGCCGCTCAAAATGCGGCAGGCGCATCAAGCACCGCGATCTGCAAAGCAACTATTAAAGAGATCACACTCGGTTTGAACGGCTGTACATGATCGGAGCGTTACGGCGCTCTTTTTGGGCCGCAAGCTTCTCAGCCAGTGCATCTAGCGAGAGAATGCTATCAATCACCCTCGCGTGATGAGCATGCAACGCCTCGCGCGCATGCCTGTCGGATGAGGCAGTGGGTCTCGTCTCGCGAGCCCACTGCACTCACGCCGATATCAATTTAGCGGGCGCTGCCCGTGGTCACCGTCGCGGTCTTCAGCTTGCGCGGCGTCAGAACGCTTGCCTGATGGACCGTGGCGGTCGTAGCGGGCGCCGTCACGTCTTGCTGGACGTGCGCGGCACCGAGCACGCGGACCTGCAAGGGCGAGACCGGAAAGCCGTTGGCTTCATAGGCCGGCAGTTCGGCGGCGAAGGTTGCAGTCGAGCCTGCAATGGCGAGGGCGGCGGCTGCGATCGAAAACGTCAATTTCTTCACGGTGATGCTCCTGGGTGAGGATTCGGAGCACATCTAAGCGGGATTTGCTGCATTGCGACACACGCTGCTGCATTGCAACATCGCGTCGCGCGCATGGCGATATGTTTAATGTGCACAAGGGCTTGCGCTGTGCACCGCTATCACCGTCCTCATTGCGAGGAGTCGGTGGCAGCGGTGCCGCTCTATTTCAATGCAGTCGCCAGCGCTTGCAGTTTCGCGACGAGATTGGTGCCCAGCGCATAAATCACTTCGATAATCGCGAGCGCGATGCCCGCTGCGATCAGGCCGTATTCGATGGCGGTGGCGCCGGATTCATCGGCCACGAAGGCGGCCAACATGCATTTCAATTTCACTATCGCGTCCTTCCCAAATCTACCGGACGTTGCCGGCGGGCCAGCAATGCACCACCACAATCCAAGATTGAGTAAATCCTGATCGCTCAATTTGATGGTAATCTGGAACCGTTTTTGACTGTTTTTCCCTCTCGCGATCGCGGGAACCGTGTGGGAACCAGCGTTGCGCCGGGGCAACACTTGCTTGAAAAGCCCTTTTTCGCCGATTTGCGCCATTGCACCGCCACATCCTCCCCCGAACACTTGACGCGCCGCGTACTTGGCTGTGCAAACTGGTTCGGGTCAGAACCTTTTGGAGGCGGGATCATGAATGATCGGCGGTCTCTTATCGTAGCAGTATCGTGCCCCTCGGCCGTGATGATCGGCTGGCTGGCACTGTCCCTCTCCGCCTATGCCCCGGCCCTGATCGAGAACAGCGGCGCCAATGCAGCCGCCGTCTCGCGCGCGAAAGATCTCACCCGCCTCGAGCTCGCCGATATCCCGCGCGCTGCGACCATCGACGATGGCATCGCGCTGACTGCCGATATCGCAGCCGCCGCGGCGGCGACACCGAGTGTCGCGCCCGCCGAGGTGGCGACGACTGAGACGCCCGCCCCTGTCATCAAGCTCGCCTCGGCCGATCCGACCGACATGCTGCCGGTGGTCTCGCCGGCGCCTCAGATGCCACCCGAACCCGCTCCCGTCGCCAACGAAGCCGCGCCGGACCAGGAGCCCGCCATCAAGCTCGCATCCGCCGATCCAGGCGATGTCGTGCCACAGGAGACGCTGTCGCCTGCGGCGATCGCGGGCGGGCCTGTGGCCGAGAGCAAGGCCTCGCCGTCCGCCGACACCGTCGCCGTGCTCGACGAATGCTTTGTCATGGATGTCTGCATCGACCGCTATCTCTGGGCGCTCTATCAGCGCACGCCCAAGGAAGACTCGATCAAGGTCGAGGACCGCCGCGCCGTCACCATCAAGCGCAAGGGCAAGATGGTCACGGTGATGCGCAGCTTCACAAAGCTCGTCGACGAGGATTTTGGCTGGAAGGATCCGAAGGCGGCCGAGCACACCAAAATGGCGTTGATGGACTATGTCATCGGCGGCATGGACAAGAGCTTCAAACAGAAGCTGTTTCGCACGCTGCTCGCTGCCGAAGCCGCCGGCCTCTCGCCGGGAATCACCAGCGCGTTCCGTGATGACTATCGCCAGGAGATTGCGAGCGGCCTGAAGGCGGCCTCCAACCGCTCCTATCATGGCGGCAGTCTTCGCGGCGGCTACGGTCACGGCATGGCGGCCGATATCGTCAGCACCAAGGGCGACAATCGCGCGCAGCGCTGGGTCTCGACGGAAGTGCTGTGGAAATGGGTCGACGCCAACGGCAAGGGGCTCGGCATTGGCAGGCCCTATCTCGGCCGCGATCCGCCGCATGTCGGACCGATCGACGGACTGGAATATATTTCGAAGCGTGGCGTTGCGACCGACCGCAAGGAAGCTACCAACGCGAAGCCGAAGAAGGTGCGCGCTGTGGCAAGCGTAAAGCCGCCAAAGGCACAGGCGGCACGCGAGCAGAAGAGCCCAGCAAGGCCGCAGAAATCGGCGCAAACCACCGCGAAGCGGGCGACCTAATCCAGGTCTTATGTGCCTGACGCCGGCAGTGGCACGAGACGCATCTCGACCGATCCTGCCTCCTGCGTGCGAACCAGCACGGCAAAGACGGTCTCGACCGCAAGCCGCACGGCTGCCTCGATCGCTGTGCCCTTGGCCAGATGCGCCGCGACCAACCCGGTCAGGAGATCCCCGGTGCCATAGGGACGGATCGGCAGAAGCGGCGTCGCAAAGCGCGACAACTGCCCGTCCGCGCACAAAATCGTCTCCACCTGCCCCTCGGGCGTATCTGTGAGCACGCAGCCCGTGGCGATGATGTCGATACGCCGCTGGCCTGCAATCGCAGCGGCTGCGGCGCGCAGAGCCTCGGTATCCGCGATCGTGACGCCGGAGAGCAGCTCCAACTCGAACTGGTTCGGCGTGATCAGATTTGCGGCCGGCAACAGCCGGTGCCGCACCACGTCCAAAATGCCGTCGGCGACATAGACGCGGCCGTCGTCGCCGATCACGGGATCACAAAGATAAATCAGCTTCGAATTCCGCGTCAGCGCCCTCTCAACGAAATCGGCGACGACGGCCGCGTTATCGGGCGAGCCGAGATAGCCGGTGACGAGCACGGCGGCGTCATCGACGAGATCGCGCTCCTCGACGCCTTTAAGGAGATCGGCGACCAGCTCGGCCTCGAGCACGCGCCCGCGCAAGGTCGGATAGCGCGGATGGTTCGACAGCAGCGTCGTCGGCACCGCCGCAACGTTCACGCCCTCCGCCTGCATGGCATGGACGGCCGCGCTGTTGCCGACATGGCCGTGGACCACCTGGCTTTGAATGGAGATGACGAGCATGCAGAGGTCCGTAAGGTCAATCGTAGCGCGACGCAAGCATCGCAATCGTAGCCCGGATGGAGCGAAGCGTAATCCGGGACTCGCGCCCACGGCATGATTCCCGGATTACGCTTCGCTCCATCCGGGCTACGGGCCTATGGCAAATCATAATCAAGCCCCGGCCGCAGAGCCCGCATCGTCCGCGCCAGCCGCCGGTGCCCGGTCTCCTCCGACCGCGCCAGTCGGTCGGCGACCGCGACATGGTCCGCATCGCTCTTGTGCTGGTTGAGCTTGGCCTGCCCCTCGACCTGATCGACCACGAGATCGATCACACGTATGGCCGCCAGCATGCTCTCGCGCTTGGCTGCCTCCATCTGCTGGAGATCCCAGGGTTGCTTCGGCAGCCGAGCCTCCGCGACCGCAAGCAGCGCATCACCATGGCCGCGGTTCTCGGCCTGCCCCCGCAGATGCGCCACGCCCGACAGGTGCACGGCCTCGTAGAGCCAGGTCGAGACGTTGTCGGGCGAGGAATACCAGTCGTTGGAGATGTAGGCATCGTCGCCGGCGACGATCAGCAGGAATCGGCGCGTGCCGTCGGCAAGCTCGACCAGTGGGTTCCTGGCGGTGAAATGGAGCTGCACGATCGTTCGTCCGTCGCGCTCGGCCAATACGAACGGCACATGCGAGGCGCGCGGGCCCGTCGCATCCGCCACGACGATCATGCCGAAGCCGCGCCGGCCCGCAAACTCCAGCGCGCGTTGCTCCTCGATGCGAAACTGGGGCCGAAGGACATGCATGGCGTGGCACTCGATCTCTGGAAGAGAGGACGCGGAGAGGCTAACGATTCGTCGCGGGTTCGTCACGTCTGAGTAGTATGCTCCCTAGGCATGGCCAGCCCACCGAAAAGCCACGATCTGCCTGTTAAACATACCTACCGCGCGGTATCTTTCCTGCGCCTACACTCGAGTTTGCCATGACCACCGCATTCAATGCCTATGCAGCGCTCGCCCTTGCCATCGTCCTCGAGGTCACGGCGTCCGCCTTTCTTCAGCAGTCCGCGCAGTTCACGCGGCCCTGGCCGACGCTGGCGATGGTGCTGTTCTACGTCGCCTCGTTCTACGCGCTGTCGGTGGCGATCCGGGTCATCCCGTTGAGCATTGCGTACGCGATCTGGGGCGGCGTCGGCATCATCCTGACCGCGACCGTCTCCTTCGTGCTGTTCCTCCAGATGCTGGACGCCGCAGCCTTCGTCGGCATCGCGCTGATCGTATCGGGGGTCGTGGTCATCAACCTGTTCTCGGGGACCACGGCTCACTGATGCCGGCAAACGCCTACACCCGCACCAAGCAGCCCGAACAGGTCCGCCGCGCCCTGCTCGACTGCGCCGCGGCGATCGCCATGGACCATGGCGTGTCCGGCGTCACGGTGCAGGCGGTGGCGGCGGCTGCCGGCGTCACCAAAGGCGGATTGTTTCATCATTTTGGAAGCAAGCAGGCCCTGATCGAGGGCTTGTTCGCCGATCTGCTCGCCCGCGTCGATGCCGAGATCGACGCCGCCATCGCGGCGGATGCGAAGCCGCGCGGCAGTTTTACGCGCGCTTACGTGAACGCCGTGTTCACGGGCAAGGCCTTCGGCTTCGCCACGCCTTGGGCTGCGCTGAGCATGGTCGTTGTCACCGACCCCTCGCTGCGCCAGCTCTGGAACGACTGGATGAAGGCGCGCTTGAAGCGCCATCGCACGACCGACGGCGCACCCGAGCTCCAGATCGTGCGCCTCGCCGCCGACGGCGCATGGCTGTCCTACATCACGACAGGACAGACCCGGATGAACGCTGACCTCCGCGCCGTGCACGACCGGCTGATCGCGCAGACCCATCGGCGCGGGTAGCTCAACCCGGAATGGCAGTTACTGTGCCTGCGCCGGCTTGGGCGGACGCGGCGCGGATCGGGATGGCTTTGCCCCCGGCTTCGCGGCGGCCCGTGGCGGCGGCACATCAACCGATTCTAGATAGGCGGCAAGCGCCTTCGCGGTGTCGGAACCGGACGCGTAATGGTCCTGCAGGAACCAGGAGAGCGTGAGGCTGAAACGCCCCTTCGCAAGTCCGCGCGGACTGCGATGGCAGGTCGTGCAACCGTCGGCGAACAGCTTTTCGGCTGATTTGCCGGCGTCGAGATTTTGCGCGGAGGCGACCGTCGCCGTCAGCGCGACGGCGGCCACAAGAATCGTCAGAGGCGCGATAACTTCGCGCCCCGATCGAAATAGCGATATCAAAGTCGTCCCCTAGCCCCGTCTTGCGATCACGCCGCCAGCAACTGATCGAATTCGGGCGGCGCGTAGGCCTTGCCGTCCTGATCGGTGATGACGACCCGCCACCCCTCGCTCGCCCAAACCTTTGCTTTTGCCACGATGAGCAACCGGCTCTCACGGGCAAAACTGTATTTCTCATTGTCGCGTTCTGCGACCATTTTATAGGCCAATGCGCATCCCCATGCGTTACCCTGCACCGCTCTCGTCGTGGCAGCGGGCTTTGGCGGCAATTCGCCGGGAGCGTGGCAATTTGGTGCCGTCCGCGGCAGCATTGTGCCGACACCGGTTCCAGCCGAGCGGCGGAGGTTGATCATGCGCACCAACATGAACGCGATTTTGCTTGCGGCGGGCTTGTTCGCCGCTGTGCCTGCGGCCGCGCAGACCTACGATCCGCGCTATCCGGTCTGCATCGAGGTCTACACCATCGACGGCAACACGATCGATTGCAGCTTCATGTCGATGGCTCAGTGCACGGCAACCGCCTCCGGGCAGGCCGCCCAGTGCTATGCCAATCCCTATGTGGTGCAGAGCCGCCAGCCGGGCTTGGGCCCATCGCCGCCGCGACGGAACCGATAGCGCCCTGCGATCCGCTCAGTGGACGCGGATGACGTGTGGACGGCCGAGATCGATCAGCCCCTGCACGGCCGACAGACGGTCGTCCAGGGCAGCAATGGTCAGCAACAGATTGTTGCGGCGCTCGTCGAGCAGGCCCATCTCGGCGCCTGAGAGCTTGGTACTCGCCCGCTCCTTGTGGATGCTATCGAGCGATTTGCGCAGGCCGGCGATCAAGCCGGACAGTTGCTTGGCCTCTTTGGTCATCGACCGCTTCGCGACATTTTGGCGGCGCGTCTCCGCCTGACCTTGTCTCATCGTCATCCTCCCGTGCCCCGCCTGCCCCGAGTGGATGCTTACAGCTTTCGATAGAGATATTACGATCGATGAAATCTGCCCGCGAAAAACTGGTTCAAATTGTCGGCGCCTTGCGCCCGGCTCAACAAAAAGCCCGGCACAATGGCCGGGCTTTTCGGGATCGCTAGTGCTTCTGGTGGCCACCGGGGCCGCCAGCGGGCGCGCCGCCATGCGGGGCCGCATTCACGTGTGGCGCACCGCCGCCAGCATGCGGCATGACAGGTGCAGCGGCGCGCGGCGCCGGCATCTGCGCATGGGCGTTCATCGGTGATCCATGGCTGACGTTCGGCTGAGCCATATGCGGCATCGCGGGCCGAGCCGCTGGCGCGGCCGATACGCGCGGCGCTTCATGCGGCCGCACCATCGGCTGGGCACGCACCGCTGCGTGGCTCGCCGCATGATCATGCATCATCCGCGCCTGCGCATCGTGCGGGCTACGGGTCTGCACATTGGACCGCTCATTCACGAAGCGGTCGCTTCGTCCGCCACGCGTGCGGTCGGCCGCAATCGCGGCGTCGCGCTTGGCGATGGTGGCGTCATGCCGTGCCGTCGCAGCGTCACGTCCGGAGATCGCGGTGTTGCGCTTGGCATCGCTCTTGGCATCGTTGCGGCCCAACGCGACGGTCGCGTCACGTGTCGCCGCGCGGCCGATGCGGGCGGCGTGCGGATCGAGCGTCATTCGCGTCGCGATACGCTCATGCGAGCTCCAGTAGTTGTTCCAGTAGGCGTGACGGCGATACCAGGGCCGCGCCTCGTAGTAGCTCGACCAGTATGAACTCAGCACGAAAGGAACGACGGGCACGTCGACCTCGTCGACATAGTCTGGGAGATAGACGTAGTGATTGCGGTAGAGATATTCGAGATATTGCGACGACACCCAGCCGCGATCGTCGGAGAAACTCACGTCGCACCAGGCATTGCCGCGCAGGCAACCATGGATGTTGACGCGGGCCCCTTCGGGGACGCGATCGACCAGGGGAAAGCCCGATCCCGGACCGGCGCGCAGGCCGGTCGAGACGGTGACGATGCCCGGCGCGGCCAGCGCGGCCGTCGGAGCGAGCAGCAATGCGGCAACCAAAGCGGTTCTGAGTCTCATGGCGAAGTCCTCCTCTGAGAGGCGGAACGCGCGAACGGAATAAAGCGTTCCGCGCGCAAATGTCGCATCAGCCAAAAGATTGAGAGGCACGCCGCGCGCGGAGTTCGATATTCATCCGCCATTCATCAGAGGAGCACGCCTCAGTTCACCTGCAACATGAAGGCGTCGAAATACGCTGCGAGCGCAGCGAAATCATTAAGCGGCAGCACCTGCGCGACATACTGATCCGGCCGCACCACGACCATGCAGCCGGCCTTGCGATCGATGCCGCGCATGGCGAAGACGTCGCGGCCGCTCTTGAGATCAGGGCAGTAGATCTTCTCGTAGTCGATCAGGCCGTAGCGCCCCTTGCGCGGCAGCAGCAGCGCGGGCATCGCCTCGAGCGCAAGCTCGCGATGATCCATCTGGAACACCGCGCGCAGATCGATCACGCTGTCGATGTCGGCTCCAACAGGCGTATATCTCCGCACCGGGGATTCCCGCGCTTCGGTGAGGAAGTTGCATAACGCGCGAATGGCAGAGCCTGCCGCCGCGGGATCTTCCGCGCGCGAAAACGCGTAGATGCGGAAACGGCCGTCCGCCTGCGCGGCGTGGCCGAGATGGACAGGCTTTGCGTCCGCAAGCCGGATCACCGGCGCAGAGTGAAAGCGCGTACCGATGGCGAGACCTTGCGCGAGATGTTGATGGGATGTCGCTCCAGTGAGGACCGACGGACGGTAATGCGTCGCCGTGCCCGCTGTGTAGCGGCCGTGCCTGACGAAATAGTCCTGCGTCCTGGCCGCATCGGCACCGCCGGCCTTGGCAGCGGAGGCCAGAATTCCGGCCCATTCGCGATCGAAGTCGATCAGCTCACTCGCGACCGCCTGGCGCTCTGCCGAATAGGAATGCAGCAGGTGAGGTGCGCATTGCTTGCGGATGACCTTGGCGAGCTTCCAGCCGAGATTGAACGCGTCCTGCATCGAGACGTTCATGCCCTGCCCCGCCTTCGGGCTGTGGGTATGGCAGGCATCACCGGCGATGAAGATGCGCGGCAGGCGCGTATCGATCTCGGCGTCCGGCACGTCGTCGAACTTGTCGGTCAGGCGCTGGCCGATCTCATAGACCGACCACCAGGCGATCTCCTTCACCTCGAGCTTGTGGGGAGCAAGGATCCGCTGCGCCTTCGCGATCACATCATCGGCGGTGATGTTGCGGTTGGCGACGCGTTCGCCGACATCGAGCTTGGCCAGCTCGACATAGAGGCGGACCATGTAGCCGCCCTCGCGCGGGATGATGAGCAGGCTGCCGTCCTTCGCCGACTGGATCAACACCTTGAAGCGGATGTCCGGAAAATCGGTCACCGCCAGCACGTCCATCACGCCCCAGGCGTGGTTGGCGGAATCGCCGTGCAGCTCGCGACCGATTGATTTGCGCACCGTGCTGCGCGCGCCGTCGCAGCCGACGACATAGCGCGCCTTGATGGTCTCGACCTTGCCCTCGTTTGCGGCATCGCGTTCGAGGCGGACGATCACGGCATGGTCGGTGGGACCTGCGGCCGGGTCGACATGGAGGTCGAGCAGGCGTCGGCCATAATAGGGCTCGAGCTTGGCCGGCGACTTCCGCATGACATCGAGAAATCCGTCATGGATGCGCGCCTGGTTGAGGATGACATGCGGGAATTCCGACAACCCGTCCTCGACGTCCTGCACCCTTCCGCTACGGACGATCTTCTCCGGTGACCGCTCGTCCGGCTTCCAGAACGTCGTCTCGTTGACCCAATAGGCTTCCTTCAGCACGCGCTCGCTAAAACCGTATGCGTGGAACATCTCCATGGTGCGGCAGGCGATGCCGTCGGCCTGGCCGACCGAGAGCCGGCCCGGCTTCTGTTCGACGATGCAGGTCTTGATGTCAGGGAATTGCGCCAGCTGGGCGGCGAGCGTCAGGCCCGCGGGCCCGCAGCCGACGATGAGAACATCGACCTCGTCAGGCACTGGTCCTGACGCACCCGAGGCCAGAATGCGCTCGGCGGGATCGGCGATTTCAGGGTCGCCCGGCAGGAATCCATTCAGATGGAATTGCATGAGCACCTCTCCCGCCGATGTTCTATTTGGATATTGCTCAGTATGCTGACTATCAGTATACTTGTCAATGATCGGACGCGGCCCCGCTGGCTGAGGAGAATCTGGTGAGAGACAACAACGACATGCCCGGGCACCTGGCGCGCCGGTTCCAGCAGATCGCGGTCGCGGTGTTTCTGGCCGAGGTCGGCGATGCCGGCTTCGACCTCACGCCGGTACAATATGCGGCGCTTGCGACCATCAAAGCCAATCCTGGACTCGACCAGGTGACGCTGGCCGGACTGATTGCCTATGACCGCACCACCATCACCGGCGTAATCGATCGCCTGGTGCAGAAGGGCCTTGCGGAGCGCCGCGCCTCCAGCCGCGACCGCCGCGCTCGCGAGCTCGAGATCACCGACGAAGGCAAACGCACGTTGCGCAAGATCACGCCAGCTGTCGACTCCGCGCAGCGCATCATGCTGCGTGGGCTCAGCGCGAAGGAAGGCGAGGAGCTGATGCGGCTGCTGCACAAGGCTATCGCCGCCGGCAATGAGCTCAGCCGCGCGCCGTTGCGCGATATGCAGGCTTAGGTGGTATTCGGGTCCGCAATTGTCGCAGTGCGATGAAACCTGGAGCTAACCTTCGGCTGCTACCGTCGACCCAATTCGGCGCTTAACGCGCGATTAACTTTGCCGGTTTGGAGTTTCGGATGTTCAGGTTCGTTATTGTTGCCGCAGCGGTTGCGCTCTCGACCGTCCCTGCGCTTGCGAACGGGCACGGCGGCGGCGAAGCCGCTCCTGCGCCGAAGCCCGACGCCATGACTTCGCCGGCACGTGCCGTTCTGACCAAACAGGGTTCCAAGCTGGTCGACCTCAAGGGCATGACGCTCTATTTCTACGAGCGCGACACCAGCGGCAAGACATCGAGCTGTGACGGCAAATGCGCGGAGGCCTGGATTCCGCTGGCTGCTCCCGCGGATGCCCAGGCGATCGGCGATTTCACGCCGATCACGCGCAAGGACGGCAGCAAGATGTGGGCCTTCCGCTATCGCCCGCTCTACACGTCAGTGGCCGACAAGGCGCCGGGCGAAGCCAACGGCATCGCCACCACACTGCAATGGCGCGTCGCTCGGCCTGAAGATTAAGGCCGGAACGGCGCGCGTCCGTCAGTGCCTACGAGCTTCGCGTGGGCCGTGGAATCGACCGAGGCGTAATTCACCTCCGCGTTCCAGTTCAGCGCCATGTACACGACCATTCCGGCCAGAATCGACCCATAGAAGCCGAGGGTCACCAACCGCCATTTACGTACAATCCGGCGGTCCGTCTCGTTCAATTGATAAAGAAATTTCTGCATGGTGCCTCCAATGGCAACGAGCCATTGAGGCATAGCGCATCTGCAGCAAAACGCGTGTGAAGCACTTCACCTTTCGCGGTTCCAAAATCGGCTGGCCGACTTACTCCGCCTGCAAGGGCGACGGCACAGGCTTGAACGCCGGCATATTCGGATTCACCTGAAGCGGCCGGACCTTCGGCGTCACCACCACGGGCCCGGTTGCGAACCAGAGCGTAGCAACAGCCGCAATCACCATGCCGGCGCCAAGCGCTGCAACACTCTTCATGTTTCCGCCCGAGGCACTTAGTTGCTGAGGATGACGCCGTGCTGGCGTCGCGATGGGTGATCGGCGCCGACCAAGGCATTGGGATCGGTTGCGATCACGGCCTCGGGCAACGGCATCGGCTCAAGGCCGGCGAAGCGGCGATAGAGCGCCCCCATAACGGCTCCGCAAAATGCCGCAGGCACCAGCAGGGCGGCGAGGAGCGGCACCACAAACGTAAGCAGCAGCGCGCAGGCGAATGCTGCAACGCCTCCAATCACCGCGTATTGCCACGCGCTACGGCGGCCCATCGCCCGCGCGACATGGTGCACGCAGAGCATGAAGATGGTTGCAGGAATGACCGAGATCACCAGCATAACCAGGAAGGTCTGCGCGGGGATCACGGCCGCGAAGATATGCGCGGTGCTCTTGTCTGCGAAGCCGTTCATCAGCAGCGGCAGCAAGGTGTAGGGCAACAGCGTAGCGAGCACCGTCGGCATCAGCGCCGCGATCGCCATGCCTGCGACCGACGTGCGTACCCGAACCGGCCCGTCGAAAACCAATGGCGGTGGTGTTTCAGGTGCGTTGGCCGCGGGAGGCGCGCTATTCGCGCGTGCAACCGGACTGAGCCCGGCGAACTGGCCGTAGAGGAATCCGCCGATCATCCCCGCAATGGTCGGCAACAGGCCGATCGTGATCGCCGTGCCGTCGCCCGGCGCTGCGAGCTGGATGTGATTGCGGATCGCAATGCCGTAGCTCACGGCGGCCATGACACCGCCCATGAGCCCGTAGGCGAGCCGGCTCGATATCGTCCATTGCCGCAGTATGATGTGCCCGGTGAACAGAAAGACCGCATTCATGGCCATGCGGCCCGCATAGAATATCAGGATCTGATCCGGCGCCGGCACGCCCTCGGGATCGGTCACCTGCCCGCCTGCGACAGCAAAGACCAGCAGAATGGCTTCAATGATGGCGAGCGGAACGAGCGCGGTGAACAACGCGCGCGGCGAATTCTTGACGAGAGACATGCGAGCAACCCCTTGCTCGCTGCACGTTAGACGCGAAGCGTTACGGCCCGCGCAAGACAATGGGTAAAATTTTCGGCAAGCAACGCGCCGCTCGTTTCACCCGCGCCAGCCCGTCCCCGTCTCGATCTGCGCGCTCTGCCCGGGCGGAAGCACCACGACCGTCGCGTTGAGCTTCACCCGATCAAATAGATCGATCACGTCCTCGTTGCGCATCCGGATGCAGCCCGACGAGATCGCCTGCCCGATATATTCCGGCTGGTTGGTGCCGTGGATGCGATAGAGCGTGTCCTTGTTGCCGGTGTAGAGATAGATGCCGCGCGCGCCCAGCGGATTGGCAGGGCCACCGGCGACGCGCGCTGGATACGGTCCGAGCCGCGCCTGGATTTCTGCTGTCGGAACCCAGTCGGGCCATTCCGCCAAACGGCCGACGCGCGCCACGCCGGAAAACGCCATGGCTTCCTCGCCGACTGCGACGCCGTAGCGGATCGCCTTGCCCTCCGGCAGCACGTAATAGAGATAGCGCGCATCGGTATCGACCAGGATCGTGCCCGGCTGCTCCTTGCGCGGATAGTCGACGACGTGGCGGAGATATTGCTCGGGCACGTTCGCCTGGGCGTAAGGCGTATGCGCCAGCAATTGCCGGTCGCGCGGCGTCATGCTCGCGTCGGTCGACGGCGAAAGCGTCGCCTGCATGCATCCGCCGAGCGGAAGCAAGGCAATAGCGAAAATAGCGATTGAAAGTTTTGGCACCGCCGGCCCCCGATAGCGGATAGCGCCCCCAGCCCCGCCAGATGCTGCCCAAATCGTGCTAAAAACATGGCAGCCCGGAACACGTGGCCGTGTTCGGCTGCCCGGGTTCCGTCACCACAAACGGCGGAAGAGCGTCGCGATGTCTTCACCCCCTTGCCTTGCTTTGGTCAAACCCGGCTGGACTCGTGAGCCCTGGGGCTCGGGATGGGCTCTCCTCAACCAATCGGCTCGCGCCAATGCGGACGATCATGGCCTTACAAGGAGCTGCGATGCTCGCGACGCTGAACAGCAGGCAAATCGTCGATGAGATCGTGAAGGACACGATGAAAGACAACGATCCGCACGATGCCGTCCAGATTTCGCCCGACGTGGTGCGGGTCTCGCGCACCCACAACGATGCGCCGACCTTGGCGCCGGAGATCATGAACCGCCCGGAGCCGAGGATCGATCGCGCTCCCGAAGCTCCGGCGACGACGGCGCCGTCCGTTGACACGGCGATCCGCGTCGCCGCCAACGATATGCCCGGCCGGGAAAAACGATCTGCGGTCGGCAAATGGTTTCGTGGCGCGTTCATCACAATGCTGTTTGCCGGAGGAAGTGCCGCGGCAACCATCGCCTGGGAGAGCCACGGCGATACGGCAAGGCAAATGCTCGCCGAATGGACACCATCGTTGATGTCGCTGGTGCCATCGATGTCGCCGACAGCGCCCGTCGCCACCGCGCAAGCCGCGCCGGAAGCGACGACAGATCAGACCACCGACCAACCCGCAACACCGGCCGTGGTGCAGGATGCCGCAGCCGCGCCCGCTGCGACACAATCCGATCCGACCCAATCGCTGCAATCGATGACGCGCGATGTCGCTGCGATGGCGCAGCAGATCGCCCAGCTCAAGGCCAACATCGCCGAATTGAAGACCGCGCAGGAGCAGATGGCGCGCGAGATGGTGAAAACAGCCACGCCGAAACCGGTGGCGGATGCGAAGCCGATCGATCCACGCGCGCGAGTCGCCGCGCTACCGCCGCGGCCACCGGTTGCGCCTGTGCGCAAGCCGAAGCCGATCACCACGCCGGCGTATACGCAGACATATGCGCCCACACAGATCGCACCACCGCCACTGCCGTCACAGGCTGTCGCTGTCCCGCCGCCACCAGCAGCCGCCACACAAGCCGTTGCCGATGATGACGGACCTGTCGTGCGTCCGCCGATGCCGGTGCACTAGCGATCGCAACAGCACCATCGCAATCATCATCGCACTCGCGGCGCACGCTGTCCTGAGTCGGCGTGATGCGCTGAGTCCGTGCGACTACGGTGATGCGTTGCTGTGCGCAAGAGAAAAGGCCGTCGGGATCTATGCCGCCGGCCTTCTCTTGCAACTGCCGGTTCCCGGAGCCCGGTTCTGTTGCAATTCCATGCCTAATGATCACGCTTACATATTTAATAAAATCTTAATGCGCTCTTGTGCTGCACACGATTTTTGCGCCTTAAGCACAGAGTTTGCGCGGCCACTTCATTCAGTAATAATCGACTCAGTGATATCATCCGACATGTGCTGAAGACTTCTATTCGAGACTTGCGCTGAAGACTTGGGTCGTCACACCGGGGAATTCGGATGCCTTACTACTATTTCGATCTTGTGGTTGGTGAAGAGTTCAAGAACCAGGGCGGCATTATCCTCGAAGACATCGAGGTCGCCTCCGATCGCGCCGATCAATTGGCGAACGAGCTGTCGCAGGTGAAGCCGGAGCTTCATCAGAAGGGTTGCGCGGTGCGCGTCACCGATCGCGATCACAACGAGCTCTATCGCACGCCGCTCGATCCCGTGCCGGCCTGGCAACGATCCGGCTAGGCCGTCGGTCGTCCCCATTGCGCAGTCACGCTCCGGGCGCTAGCCTTCCCGAAATTTTGGGAGGTCCAAGGAATGCGCTACGGTTTCGTGATTGCCGGATTGTTGCTGATCGCCGCGCCAACCCAAGCCGCCGACCATCCAAGGTCGACCTATGTGACGTTGGTCTTGCAGGCCTTTGCCGCCAAGGTCGAATGCCCGAACACGGACGTGGCCTATCAGGATCTGGTGCAGAAGGCGCAGCAGATGCAGCTGCCCGACGACACCACCGAGAAGGTGCGCAAGGCGATCGCCTATATGCATACCGGCGGCAAGATGGGCGAGAAGCAGGACGACGACCTGATGGCCGAGGTCGCGGTGGCGACGCAAGCGACAGATCTCGATCAGCGCCGTCTCGGTATGCCCAGCTGGTGCGAAGCGCAGAAGTCGAAGCTCGCCGGCCTGATCCGGAGCAAGGGCTAGCTGGTGCGTCATTAGGCACGCCGCGACAGAACTTCCGCTCCGGCCAATAATTGTCACATTCCTCGCCAGCATGCGGGCGTCTTCACACCGGAGAACCCCATGCGGATAGCTCATACCGTTTTCGCGGCGCGCTCGCGGCCGGCACAATGCTGGCTCTGCCGGCGCTCGCGAAAAATTCCGACGCCCAGAAGGGCGAGGACAAGTCGACAGCGTCATCCTGTAGCGCCTACCAGCAGGCGCCGGACGGATCGTGGGAACAGCTCCCCTGCAAGGAAACCGGCGAGCGCGAACAGCCGCAGACGCAGCATCGCACGCCCGCTCAGGGAACCGATCACGAGGAGCGTTGAGCGCCTCCGTTTCCCGCGATCAGCTCTGGTGCGGGCCGCGGATGATCTTCATGGCGTCGGCGATGTGGCGCCACTCATTCGCGTCCTCCGCCTCGCCGCGGCTTTCGCAGGCCTGGGCCTGTTCTGCGGCCTTCGCGATCGCAGCAAAGCCGTGCTTCTCGAGCATCTGCCGCGCGACGGTGTGAACCTGGACCTCGGACATCATGGGCGCTCTCCCGTTTGACCAAGCCGCGGTGCAGCGCTCGCGTCCCGCGGGTTTCCGACAACGATTGAGGCGCGCGTCTCGTTCCGATCACATGCGCATACGACAAAGGCGGCCCGCTATGCCCGGCGGACCGCCTTTTTCACCCACCCCAAATGGGAGTCTTCGGCCGGGACCCCTACCCGACCGCCGCGCGTTTGCGCTCGAAATCGTTGGGAACTTCGATGTCGACCTCGAGGGTCGACACCTCGTCACCGCGCTCGAGCCGCACGATGACTTTGGTCGGGTCCAGCGTGACGTGCCTGGACACGACGGCGAGAATTTCCTCACGCAGCACACCGAGCAAATCGGGCTGGCCGCGCAATCCGCGTTCGTGGGCAAGCAGGATCTGCAGCCGTTCGCGAGCGACCGGAGCAGAGGCCTTGTTGCCGCGGAGAAGCCGGAGCAGACCCATGCTCATGCAGCCCTCCGTCGCAGCAGACGATCCATGAATCCCTTGCGCTCAGTCGGCACCTGCATAGCGACGGTCTCGCCGCACAGCCGCCGCGCCGCGTCGATATAGGCCCGTGCGGGCGCGCCATCCGCGTTCGACAGCGTCACCGGCGTGCCGACGTTCGAGGCGCGCAGCACGTCCTGGCTTTCGGGAATGATGCCGAGCAAGGGCGTCGCGAGGATTTCGAGGATGTCCTCGATGGTCAGCATCTCGCCGCGCGCGGCACGCGAGGGATCGTAGCGGGTGATGAGAATGTGCTTCTCGACGCGTTCGCCCTTCTCGGCCCGCACCGTCTTGGAATCGAGCATGCCGATGATGCGGTCGGAATCGCGCACCGACGAGACTTCCGGATTGGTGACGATCACGGCTTCATCGGCAAAACGCATCGCCATCGATGCGCCGCGCTCGATGCCGGCCGGGCTGTCGCAGATCACCCAGTCGAAGCGGCTGCGCAGATCGTCGATGACCTTGCCCACGCCCTCCTCGGTCAGCGCGTCCTTGTCGCGGGTTTGCGAGGCCGGCAGCAGCCACAGGTTCTCCAGCCGCTTGTCGCGGATCAGCGCCTGCGGCAGCTTGGCGACGCCCTGCACCACGTTGATGAGGTCGAACACGACGCGGCGCTCGGCCCCCATCACGAGGTCGAGGTTGCGCAAGCCGACGTCGAAATCGACGACGACGACCTTGTCGCCGCGTTGCGCGAGCGCTGCTCCCAGCGCGGCGGTCGTCGTGGTCTTGCCGACGCCGCCCTTGCCTGATGTGACGACCAGAACCTTGGCCATTGAAAATATCCTCCTTAACTGGTCAGTTCAGCGCTGTAATTCGCATGGTGCTGCCTTCGAGCCAGGCCTGGGCAGGCCGGCCGCGCAAGGCGTCGTCGATATCGTCGGCGGTCTGATAAAACCCATCGATTGCAAGCAGTTCGGCCTCGATCTTCTGACAATAGATACGTGCGCTCGCGTGACCGTTCACGCCCGCCATGGCGCGGCCGCGCAGCGCGCCGTAGATGTGAATCGAGCCACCGGCGACGACCTCGGCGCCGGAGCCGACCGAGCCGAGAATGGTGACGTCGCCTTCCGGGAAGATGATGGTCTGGCCTGAGCGAACCGGGCTTTCGAGCAGCAATGAGGTCGGCTTGGTCTCGACTTTCGTCTCAACCTTCTTCGGTGCGCTCGGCTCGATCACGCAACTCCGCCCGCCCGAGAGCAGCGGCGGCATCGACGGCGTCAGTCGCGCCTCCTCCACGCCCTCGATACCGAGCACGCGGATGTTGCGGTCCTGAAGGCTGATAAGCAGATGATTGATACCGGACTGGCTGAGATCGACCGAGGCGAGGTCGACCACCACGGGACGGCCGGCGAAGAAGCCCGGCGAGCGCGCGATGGTGGCGTCGATCTCCTGGAGCCAGTCCTGGATCGGAACCGTCGGCACGAACACAAAGGCCACGTAGGAGCGCCCGCGCAGGCGCACCATTTGGCGTTGAGGTTTTGCTAGGGCCTCCATGGCGGCCGACTCGTTCCCTGTTATTGAATGGTTAACGATGCGACCGACATGGTTAATGGACGGTTAATTTCTCCGTTGGGTTACGTGGGTTGGGCGGCTCGGCTGGGGGCTGGGACGCCCCTACCTGAGGCGCGAGCCGTTGGGCGCGCAAAGCGCCCCAGGGGGAGCCTCGAAGGATGAAACGGCCACGCAGCGAGAGTCGGGCCGTCGCCCTTCGAGGGCCGCCGAAGGGGCGGCCACCTCAGGGTGACGGGAGACAGAGCAACGCCTTGATCGGTAGCCCTACTTCTTCACCTTGCTCGCATCCATCTTGATGCTCGGATCGAGCATCTTGGTCGTGAACGCCGTGCTCACGTCGAACGGCTTCTCCATGCCGAGATAGCTCTGGACCAGCTCATAGTCCTTCTTCATCCGCTCGCCATCGATCCAGCCGAGCGCTTTCGTCGTCGTGAACTCGTCGGTCATCAGATATTTGATGCGCTCCCATTGGCGCTCCTGGCTCTCCTTGTCGAGACCGGAGACCTGGTCGAGCAGCGCCTTCAGGCAGGGCGTGGCGTCAGCGACGCAGGCTGCAAACGCCTTCTGCGAGACGCGGACGAAATCCTCGACGACCTTGGGGTTCTTCTGGAGGTAGGCGCCGTTGACGATCAGCGAGTTGCCGTAAGGGTTGAGCCCGATGTCCTTCCAGTTAACGTAGCCGAGATCGGGCCCGAACTCGATCACCTTCGAATCGTGCTCGTTGTAGAAGTCGCTGATGATGTCGACGGTGTGGCTCTTCAGCGCGGCGATCTTCGCGGTCGGCCCGATATTGACGAAGCTGACGGAGTCGGGGGCAAGCCCTGCGGCCTTGGCGAAGGCAGGCCACATCACGCGCGAGGCGTCACCGGGCGGATTGCCGATCTTGTGGCCGGCAAACTCCTTCACCCCGTTCACGCCATAGCTCTTCAGCCAGTAGAAGGTCTGGCCGGTGTTGGCATAAACGCTCATCACGGCAACAGTGTCGGCGCCCTTGCTTTTGGCCACCAGCATGGTCGCGAGATCGGCCACGCCAAAGGACGCGCCGCCGGAGCCGACCTTGGCTGCGGAGACACCGGAGCCCTTGCCGGTTTCGATGGTGAGGTCGATGCCGGCCTTCTCGTACCAGCCCTGCGCCTTGGCGTAATAATACGGCGAGTGGTCGGCTGTCGGGGTCCAGTTCAGGATCAGATTGACCGCCTCGCCGGCGCTTGCCGGCACCGCCGGAAGACCGAGCATCAGGGTCAAGAACAGGGTCGAGCCCGCCGCCTGCAAACGCTTCATCGCATCTCTCCTCATTCCCGCGACCCGGCTTGTCGCTCTCCCCATGTGAGGCTACCAATGCAACAAGCCCGCCCTCAACTTGTCAACTGTTTGGTTGGAAATGGCCGCAAAACGATCTGGCGACACCGTGCCGCAGCGGCGCGACCCCGTGGCCACCCGCAAGAAGCTGCTCAGCGCAGCGCGCCTGGAATTCGCCCGGCACGGCCTTGCGGGCGCCCGCGTCGACGAGATCGCCGAGCGCGCCGGCGTCAACAAGCAGCTGGTCTATCACTACTTTGGCGACAAGGATGCGCTCTACCTCGCCGTGCTCGAATGGGTCTATGAGGACATCCGCGAGCAGGAGCGCAGGCTCAATCTCGAAGGCCTGCCGCCGGAAAAGGCGATCCGCAAACTGATCGAAGCCTCGTTCGACCATCTCGCGGCAAACCCCGATTTCATCGTGCTCCTGAACGACGAGAACCGCGGCGGCGCCCGCCATGTCCGCGGCTCGACGCGGCTGGAAGCGATGCATTCCCCGCTGGTCAAAAGCGTCTCCCACATCCTCAACGAGGGCGTGCGCTCGGGCGTGTTCCGCAAGGGGATCGACCCCGTCCAGCTCTATATCTCCATCGCAGGGCTCAGCTATTTCTTCTTCTCCAACACGCCGACGCTGTCGGCGATCTTCGGCAAGGACCTGTCGAGCCGCACCCAGCGGCGCGCCCGCCGCAGGCATGTCGCGGATCTCGTGTTGCAGTCGCTCCGGCCGTAATCAACCAACTGGTTGAAACTTCCGTCGGAGCCGGTTAGGCTTGTCGTTGCGGCAGGGTGGCCGCCAACAGGGAGAAACCGGTGGCAGGTGACGGAGCAAGTCCGGCGCGCAGCTTTGCGATCATCCTGATCGTGCATCTGGCCGTGCTCGTGCTCTGGCAGGTGCTGGTCGACGCCTTCCACGTCCCGAAGTTCATCCTGCCCTCCCCACTCGCGACGGTGAAGACGCTCGGAATTGCGAATTACGCATGGGGCGCCAACACGCTGGTGACGGCGATCGAGATCCTCGGCGGCTTTGCGCTCGGCGCCGTCGTCGGCGTGGCATTCGCGGTGATCTTCAGCTGGGCGCCGCTGGTCAGCCTCGTTCTGCTGCCGCTGTTCGTGACGCTGAACATGATCCCGAAGGTGGCGCTCGGACCTCTCCTGATCGTCTGGTTCTCCTACGGCATCGTGCCGAACATCCTGATCGCGTTCAGCATCTGCTTCTTCCCGATCCTGCTGACCACCGCGCGCGGCCTGCGCGAGGTCGAGCCGGACCTGCTCGATCTCGTCAAATCGCTGCGCGGCTCGCGCTGGACACTGTTCCGCAAGATCCAGTTGCCGGGATCGCTGCCTTACATCTTCTCCGGCATGAAGGTCGGCGCCATCCTCGCAGTCGCCGGCGCCATCGTCGGCGAGTTCATCGCCTCCGAGCGCGGGCTCGGCTATCTCATGATCCAGGTGCAGTCGTCGCTCGACACGCCCGCGATGGTGATGGCCGTCGTGCTGCTGACGCTGCTCGGGGTCGCTCTCTACGGCATGGTGCTCGCGCTCGAACGCATGTTCGTGGTCGGCGATGCAAGACAAACCTGACAACGGCAAACTTGAAGGACCAATCGATGCTCCTCACCCGCCAGACGCTGCCGAAGACGATCCCTGATATCGCCGCGCTCGATGAGCTCCTGTGCCGTCCGACCCAGGCGCTGATCGACGATCTCAAGACGATCGATGGCGACATCATGATCCTCGGCGTCGCCGGCAAGATGGGACCGACGCTTGCCGGGCTCGCCAAGGCCGCCGCGCCCGATCGCCGCGTCATTGGCGTCGCCCGCTTCAGCGATGCCGGCGTCAAGGACTGGCTGCAAGCGCGCGGCGTCGAGACCATCAATTGCGACCTGCTGGATGAGGCCGCGATCAACGCGCTGCCGAAGGCGCCCAACATCGTCTTCATGGCAGGCCGCAAGTTCGGCGCCGAGGGCGATCTGTCGCTGACCTGGGCGATGAACGCGCATGTGCCGGCGCTGGTCGCACAGGCCTTCCCGTCGTCCCGGATCGTGGCGTTCTCGACCGGCTGCGTCTATCCTTTCGTGCCGGTCGACGGCAAAGGCTCGACCGAGGCCATGGCGCCAAACCCGCCCGGCGAATACGCCCAGTCCTGCGTCGGCCGCGAACGCATGTTCGAGTATTTTTCGCACAGACTCGGATCGCCGGGACGCCTATTCCGGCTCAATTACGCGATCGACATGCGTTACGGCGTGCTGCACGACATCGCGACAAAGGTGCTCACGGGCACCCCGATCGACGTCAGCCTCGGCCACGTCAATTTCATCTGGCAGGGCGATGCTTCGTCCCAGGCGCTGCGATGCCTCGCCCATTGCACGGCACCGACCTCGCCGATCAATGTCAGCGGCCATGAGATCCTCGCGGTGCGCGATCTCGCCGCAAAATTCGGGGCCAGGTTCGGCCGCGCGCCGGTGCTGGTCGGCGCGGAGCAACCGACCGCGTGGCTGACCGACACGTCACAGTCGGTCGAGCTATTCGGCCTCCCTGTCGTCGACACCGAGCAATTGATCGCCTGGACCGCGGACTGGGTGTCCCGCGCTATGCCGAGCCTCGGCAAGCCCACCAAATACGAGGTGCGCGATGGACGCTACTGACGGCCCGCCCATCCTCAAGCTCGGCGTCGACGATGCGATCGCAGGGCTCGCGCTCTCGACGGAAGCGCAATGGAACCAGACCGAGGAGGACTGGCGCGTTTTCCTGCGCGACGGCGTCGTGTTCGGCATTCGCGACGGCATGCGCCTGGTCGCCACGGCCGCGCTGCTGCCCTATTCCGGCAACAACGCCTGGATCAGTATGGTGCTGGTATCAGGCACGCATCGCCGCCGCGGCCTCGCCACCCGTCTCGTCGATGCCTGCCTGGAAACGGCGCGCAAGAACGGCCTGACGAGCTGGCTTGACGCGACACCTGCCGGCGCGGCCGTCTACGGACCGCTCGGGTTCACGCCGACCCTCCAGTTGCGCCGGCTGAAGCTGGTGAAATCCGCGCAGGCGTCCTCGCCGGCGCCCTCAGTCGCGACGCTCGACGCACTTCGCGCACGGGACCGGCGGGCCACCGGTTTCGACCGGACCGCCCTCTTGACCGCCTTCGCACGGCGCTCCGGCTCACGCATCGCGGCGGCGAATGGATGCATCGCGCTGGTCCGGGACGGCAGAACCGCACGTCATATCGGCCCATTGTTTGCCGACAATGCCGCGGAAGCGCTGGCTCTGGTTCACGCGATAGCGCGCTCTGAAAACGGACCATTCCTGGTCGACGCCGTCGCCTCGCAGGCCGCCTTCCTGGAAGGATTGACTGCATCGGGCTGGACCATCGAACGGCCATTCCAGCGCATGCGCTTCGGCCCCGCCACCACGACTGGCGAGGAAACGCCATTCGCCGTCGCCGGCCCTGAATTCGGATAGGACATCATGCACCACAGCCAGATCAACAGCGACATCCGCAAACTGATCGCCGAGGGCACCGTACTGCCGGCACACCCATTGGCTCTCACCGCCGAGCGCCAGCTCGACAAAACCCATCAGCGCGCGCTGACGCGCTATTACATCGACGCCGGCTCAGGCGGCCTTGCGGTCGGCGTGCACACCACGCAGTTCGCGATCCGCGATGTCGGCCTCTATCGGCCGGTGCTGGAGCTCGCCGCAGAGACAGCCGCGAATTGGACAAAACGTCCGCTGGCGATGGTCGCAGGGCTTGCCGGCCCGACCCGGCAGGCGACCACTGAAGCCCGCACCGCGCGCGACATCGGCTACCACGCCGGCCTGCTCAGCCTCGCTGCGATGAAGAGCGCCTCCGAGGACGAGATCATCGCGCACTGCACGGCAGTTGCCGCCGAAATTCCCCTCGTCGGCTTCTATCTCCAGCCGGCGGTCGGTGGCGTCATCCTGTCGAGCCACTTCTGGCAGCGCTTCGCCTCGATCGACGATGTCATCGCGATCAAGATCGCGCCGTTCAACCGCTACCGCACACTGGACGTGCTGCGTGGCGTCGCGGCAGCCGGTGCGCTCGATCGCGTCGCGCTCTACACCGGCAATGACGATCACATCCTGCTCGATCTCATGCTGCCGTTCGACCTGCGCGACAACGGCGTCACGACCCGCACGTACTTCAAGGGCGGCCTGCTCGGCCATTGGTCGGTCTGGACCGCAAGTGCGATCAAGCAGTTCGAGCGCTGCAAGGCGGCGCGGCACAAGGACAGCGTACCCGCTGATCTGCTCGCGCTCGATGCCCGCGTCACCGACTGCAACAGCGCCTTCTTCGACGTCGCCAACAATTTCCACGGCTGCATCGCCGGCTGCCACGAGGTGCTGCGGCGTCAGGGCCTGATGCAGGGCCTGTGGTGCCTCGATCCCAACGAAGGCCTGAGCGTAGGCCAGAACAACGAGATCGATCGCGTTTATCGCGAGCACGCCGACCTCAGCGACGACGCCTTCGTCGCCGCCAATCTGGACAAATGGCTGGCATGAGCGAAGAGCCTTTCATCAGCCTGCGCGGCGTCCGCAAAGTCTATCGCAGCGGCGGCACCGAGTTTCTCGCGGTGTCCGACGTCACCATGGACGTGCAGGAAGGTGAGTTGGTCTCGCTGGTCGGTCCCTCCGGATGCGGCAAGACCACGGTGATGAAGATCTTGGCCGGCCTGCACGACGCCGACGGCGGCACCGTAAAGATCGGCAATACCAAAAGCCCGTTCGATCCGAGCCGCGACATCGGCATGGTGTTCCAGCAGGCGCTATTGCTGAAGTGGCGAACGATCCTCGACAACGTGCTGCTGCCGGCCGAGATCGTAGGCCTGCCGATGAAGGCTGCCAGGGAGCGAGCGCGCGACTTGCTCAACCTGGTCGGGCTTGCCGGCTACGAACAGAAATATCCGCAGCAGCTTTCAGGCGGCATGCAGCAGCGCACCGCGATCGCGCGCGCCTTCATCCATGATCCAAAACTGATCCTGATGGACGAGCCGTTCGGCGCGCTGGATGCGCTGACGCGCGAGCAGATGAATCTGGAGATGCTGCGGATCTGGCGCGAGAGCGGCAAGACCATCGTCTTCGTCACGCACTCGATCCAGGAAGCCGTGTTCCTGTCCTCGCATTGCGCGGTGCTGACCGCGGGCCCTGCGAAGATGGCCGACTATTTCGCCATCGACCTGCCCTTCCCGCGCGCCCTGCCGCTCAAGACAACGGACGCATTCGGCGCCTATGCGCGCCGCATCTATGAGAAGCTGGGCTTGGGCGCGGCGTGAGAGCGTGAGCCTGGCGCGACGAAGAAGTCGCGCTCAGGCCAACGATGCGCCACGTCAAGACCGCGCCAGATGAATCCGTCCGCTCCTGCGCACATATTGCTTCGCTACGCTCTTGCGCACCGTTGCCCTGACGAGGCCTCCGTCGCGATTGGCAGCATCCGCGTAAACAGCAACGTCCTGGCTCGGCAGCGCCATCAAGAGACCGGTGCTTCCGAAGGCACGGCGGCCACTCCCGCTGGTGCTGGCAACAAGCGGGGCTTGCTCGTCCGGCTCCTCTTGATATCGCGTATCGCCGCAAGCGCCCCTGCCCACCGGCGGCAGTTTCGGCTTCACCGGGACAGCGGCTGGATCCGTGTCCTTGTACGACAAATCAACCAGCTTGGACGCAAGCGGGCCCATTTCGTGTCGCTCAAAAGCAGACAGCAACGGCATGCCTGAACCGGCAGCACTTGCATTGAATTCCACGCCTCGGATCAAGGGATCGCACACCGTGGCACGCGTCTGTCGCCGCGACTTGAAAAAGTTGAACGACAACGCTTCTCCTTGCTGATTCACCCGATCGATGGTGAGCCCGGTCGCATTGGCATTCAAAAGCTCCTTGTCGGTGATGAGGTTTACACCACTGACAGGCGAGGTATTGAAGGTGACGACCTTGGCGACCGCACGTCCCCGAGGCGCTGACAAAGCTGCAAACTGTCCCAAGCCTCCTCCCAACGAATGCCCGACCGTGACGATTTGCCTGCAACGCAGCTTTTGAACGTTGTTGAGAACCACACTGAATTCGCGCTGAAACTGACTGTATTCGGAATCGAAAGCCGTAACATAGGTCTCGAAGTTCGAAAGCCAGCTATTGAGACCCGAAACGCTGCCTCGAAACGCGATACTGGCCTCGCGGCACGTGCCGCTGGCATCGGTTCGAGACCAGATCTGATAGGATAGTCCCCTCGGATCTGGCTGATATTCCGCACCACACTGTCCTTGCGTCAAGCAGCGATCGGGGGCCTGGAATCGCCACCCCCTGCGAACCAGCAGATTCTGGACGCGATCAGGTTGAGCTGGAAAGGAACTCTTTATCGCAGCCGTCAATGATGCGACGCTGTCCGTTATCGTTTGGTACGACAACGCGGCCTGAATGGCGTATGGCGCATAGTAAGCTGCGATTCCGCGTACGTCCCCCTCGCTGGTGTAGCAGGAGTAATCGCTGGCCCGCAGCGAGCCGTTGATCAGCCGTCGCGGGTCGACAGAATACAAACGGGACCGGGGGCATCCCGGCGGCACCGCCGTTTCGCCCTTGGCGTCGGTGATCGTAAACGCGACGGTGTCGTTGAACTGCGCGGCGGCTGGCTGCGCGAGACCGATGAAAGCAAGCGCCGCAGTCGCTCACGCGATGCGAAAGCCGAATTTGCGAGCATCACCCATGATGGAGGCTCCAAAATTGATTGAATATGCGTCTGGCTTAAAATCAAACAACCCAAAATAGCTTATAACTTTAGCTTGTGCAACAATCCATACGCAACCGCGATCCCGGGCGACAACAATCAGCCGGATCGTGCTGATCGCTTGATGGCACGAGTGCGCCGGGCCCTGACGATGGCCATGACAATCGCGCAAGCGAGAGCGGTGCCGAGTGCGATCGGGACACCGGCGAAGATCAGCCATGGCAGGATGACGGTGTGATGCGCGCTGCTGACGTTACCACCGAATATGAGGCAGGAGCCGACCCCGCCTTCGTTCGGCTGACAGTTGGCATTGACGAACGGAGCAATCGCAAAACCGGGCGCGAGATAAGGCAGCAACGCGAAAACCACCGTGACCAACAGCGCAAGGAGAAGGCGCGCAGCAAGCCCCGCCCAGCCTCGAACGATCGCCAGATAACACAGCACGAGCCACACCGCCGCGAGCCCCAGCCAGGCGAATGCGCTGCCGATCACGACCGCTGCGGTGACTAGACCGGAAACGACGTCGCTAACGTTGACGCCCACAATGAGGCACACCTCCTTCTGGTCGACAACGCAGCCACCGATTTTGGCGAGCCCGCCGACCACGGAGATCGCGAGCTCCGGGAGGAAAGGAAGAACCACGAGCAACAGCAGAGCGAGGCGCCACCAATGCCGGCGTGCTTCTGTGGCAGGTTCGATGCTCATCACGGGCCAAGTGTTCGTCGGCGAAGTGCTCGCCAGCAATTCAACGCGTACGTGATACAAATGATAGGGCACAAGCAGTGGCTCGGAGCGAGCCAAAATTCAAAGCATTCCAGCTTCAATATGGCTCATATGATACAGCCGGAGATTGTGTCACGCAATCGGTAAATGCTAGCCGGCAACTCCGTCCACGCTCGCAAATCGCAGGCACTGCGATCGCGGCCGAACGCAGGAAGCGATCGGCCGCACATCGTTGCAACGCGATCAGCCCTTGCGCATCTTGCTGAGCAGATAGTTGTCGTAAAAATTCTCCGCGATCTGCGTGTAGAACAGCAGCTCCTTCATATAAGCGTCGTGGCTCTCCTTGGTCCGCTTGAACAGGTCGCTCTTGGCGGCGAGCTCGTTCAGATGTTCCTGGGTCGCCGTATAGCAGGCCTCCAGCACCGGCTGCGGGAACGCCTTCAACTCCGCGCCATTGGCGATCAGCCGCTTCAGGGCCGCCGGATTCACGCTGTCGTATTTCTCGAGCATCCAGGCGCCGGCCGCAGAACCGGCCTGGTTGAGGATCGCCTGGTACTGCTTCGGCAGTGCGTTCCACTTCTCGTCATTGACGATCATGTGCAACATGGCGCCACCCTCCCACCAGCCGGGGAAGTAGTAGTATCTGGCGACCTTGTGGAAGCCGAGCTTCTCGTCGTCATACGGACCGACGAATTCGACTGCGTCGAGCGAGCCCTTCTCCAGCGCCGCATAGATGTCGCCGCCCGCGAGCTGCTGTGGCACCACGCCGAGCCGCGCCAGCACATGGCCGCCCATGCCGGCGATGCGGAATTTGAGGCCCTTGAGATCGTCGACGGTCTTGATCTCCTTGCGAAACCAGCCACCCATCTGGGTGCCGGAATTGCCGCAGAGGATGGCGTGCGCCTTGAACGGCTTCAGCGCCTCGTTGGTGAGGTCGGCGCCGCCGCCGAAATGCCACCACGATTCCTGATGGCGATGGTTCATGCCGAACGGCGCGCCGGTCGCGTAGGCCAGCGCCGGCTCCTTGCCGATGTAGAAATAGAGCGGCGTCTGCGCCATCTCGATGGAGGCGACACTGACGGCATCGAGCGCCTGGAGGCCGGGAACGAGTTCGCCCGCCGCAAAGGTCTGGATCTGGAATTTATTGTCGGTGGCCTCAGCCACATATTTCGCAAAAGTCTGCGCGGTGCCGTAGATGGTGTCGAGCGACTTCGGAAAGCTCGAGGTCAGGCGCCATTTGATCTCGGGCAGCGACTGCGCGATCGCAGGGGCCGCAACCAGCGTCGTCGCGCCGGCGACCGCGCCGCCCTTGAGGAATGTACGGCGTTTCATGATAGGGTTTCTCCCTTGAGGTCAGCTTCGAATGGGTGGCCTTTTGGCCACGGTCTTCGCGGACCGTTTGCCCGTTCCTGAAGCGGAGTTCAAGTTTTGAGAGGACATGCCGCCGGACGGCCCGCGACCGCTCAGGAATCCTCGAGGAAAATCGACAGCGCCCGCTGCAATTCCTTGAACGCGCGCGGCCCGATCTTGGCCGCCAGAGTCTTCTCGCTCTCCGCGATCGCCGGCCGCAGCCGGCCCAGCAGTGCGACGCCGGGATTCGTCAGGTACAGCACGTAGTAGCGGCGGTTGATGGCGGAGGCGGAACGCTGCACCAGGCCGCGGCGCTCCAGATGATCCACCAGCCGCCCGAGTCCCGCCCGCTCGATCGACAGCGATTGCGCGATGGTCAGCTGATTGACGCCCGGATTGGCCTCGATCACCGACAGGACGGAGAACTGCGCCGGGCTGATGTCGAATGCGGCGAGCCGCCTACTGACGTCCTTGAAGACCCAGAGCTGGGCCCGACGGATGCGATAGCCGAGCGAATGAGACAGGTCGGCCGAGGCAAGCAGTTTTGTCCGGGCGGGCTTTGCGGCCGGCGCGGCGCGCGGCGGCGATCGAGACGGCTTTGCAATCGGCGCCCCGCGCGGCGCTGCCTTGCCGGATCCTTTGGCAGATCGCTTCCTGACGCCTGACTTCCCTGGATCCATCGACGACCATCTTTCACGCGCCGACGCAGCAGCATCCGGCCCGGTTGCTCGAGATTCGATTGCTCAGCCTATCGCAGCGGACCCGGATCGAGAAGCCGGGCGGAACCTGCTCCTGCGTATACAGCTTCTACGACAGGTTGCACTGCGGACTCGCGTGTTGCATCATGTTGACACGGCAACATCGCTCGCATATTCATCGTGAAAGCCTGCCGTTCACGAGCAGGCCATGGGGGATGACGCCCGTGCTTCCATCAGAGATGGACGCCTCTCCGCGTGCCATGACGCATCGCGGCAGGATGGTTTTGCGCACAGCCGAATGTGCGCTGCAGCGCATCGCAATCGCGCGCGCATGTCCCCAGGCAGCAGTCTCGCAAATGACTCTGAGCTCGCGACGCCTCGCGGCAGGCGCCGCGTCGCGACGATTTCGTTCAACCATCAATGATGAAACTGGGAGGGACTGACATGAAGCGACTATTCCTTGCATCGACGATCGTGGCCGGTTGGGCGGCTCTCGGCACACAGGTGACCGCGCACGGACTGCCTCCGAGCGGCGTGGCCCCACGCGCGGCCTGTACCGGCCTCACAGGGCTTACGCTCCCGAATACGCAGATCCTGAGTGCGACCCAGAAGTCGGGTTATTGCAACGTGATCGGCATCATCAACAAGCGGGTCTCGACGCAGGACCCCGATCATTTCACTTACGGAATAGGCTTCGCCCTCAACCTGCCCACCACATGGCATGGCCGCTTCGAGATGATGGGCGGCGGCGGCACCGACGGCAGCCTGCAAAGCGATCCGCAAGGTTCGGCCGGCGTCGAGCTCGGTCAAGGCTGGGCGGTCGCAGCCGATGACGGCGGCCACGAAGACAGCGCCAGCAACGCAGTCGGCGGATATCAGGACGACGATGCCGATGCGGGAGGCTCCGCGCATTTCGCGATCGACGCCCAGGCGCGCAGGGACTACGGCTACAACGGCATCGAAAAGACCGCGACGATCTCGAAGCAGATCATCTCCTATTTCTACGGCCTCGACCCCGTCTATTCCTACATCATGGGCTGCTCCAACGGCGGCCGCGACGCCATGGTCGCGTCGCAGCGATCGCCCTGGCTGTTCGACGGCGTGATCTCGCAAAATCCCGGCTTCAACCTGCCGCAGGCAGGTCTCGCGGAAGCCTGGAACGAGCAAGTGCTCGGCACGCTCGCCACAAGCAAGGACGTCAACGGCCAGCCGTATATTCCCGACACGTTCCCTCAGCAGGACCTTCAGGTCGCCTCGGCGGCGATCCTCAGCGCCTGCGACGCGCTCGATGGCCTCGTCGACGGGATCATCGACAATTACCACGCCTGCACGGCCAAGAAGGTCTATCCGGCGCTCGCCAGCTACACCTGCGGCAGCGGCTCGCATGGCAGCACGCCGCATGGCGGAACCTGCCTGACCAGCCCGCAAGTGGATGCGCTGAAGAAGATCTATGGCGGACCGGTCAACTCCAAGGGCGAGCGGCTTTATTCGAACTGGTTCTGGGACGCCGGCATCTGGACGCCGCCCACTGCGCCCGGCGCAGGCTGGCAATTCTGGAACGTCGTCACCGCACCGGTGCCGGGCGTCAACACCGCGATCAACCTGACGCTTGGCGCGGGCGCGATCCCGATGATCTTCCAGACCCCGCCCGTCGTCACGCCCGTCAACGGACCGAACGGCCAGGAAGCGTTCGTATTCAAATTCAACTTCGACACCGACGCCCCGAAGATATTCACCAAGACGGCAGCCTATCCGGAAAGCGCGATGGACTTCATGGCGGCGACCGCAACGGATCTGCGTCCGTTCAGGTCACGCGGCGGCAAGCTGATCATCTCGACGTCAGTCAATGACGGCATCTTCTCCGGCGCCGCGATTGCCCGTTGGTACCGCAAGATGGATCGGAACACGGACGGTCGTGCGACCGATTTCGCGCGGCTGTTTATGGTGCCGAACATGGCGCATTGCGGCGGCGGCGCGGCCACCGCCAGCTTCGCCGAGAATGAACTCAAGGCGATCACGAATTGGGTCGAAAACGGCATCGCGCCGGAACGCATCGTTGCGGCCAATACCAACACCGCATCGCCCTACCCGACCGGCGGCGTGTTCGATCCGCGGATTGCCCAGAACTTCCCGACCGGAGGCACGCGGCCGCTGTGCGTCTACCCGAAGATTCCGGCCTACAAGGGCAGCGGCTTGACCAGCGATGCCGCAAACTTTGCGTGCGTCGATCCCGGCTTCAACCGCGGCGGCGACCACGACTTCCACGACGATGACGACGGCCACGGCGGCGATAGGCATTGAGCATCGTGCGGGACAAGTAACGCGAAACAAGTGCGGCGCGCGGCTTTTACCGTGCGCCGCACGCCCTTCTCAGAGCAGCTTCGCGCTCACGAACAGCGCGCGCACGGCGTTGGTTGCCTGCACCACGAGCATCGCATTGTCGGCCGCGCCTTCGAGCGCGTGGACGGCGTCCTCATGCAGCGAGCGGAATTCCATCCACTCGACCGATTTGAAGTTGGTGAGGAACTGATAGGCCTGGCCGACGCTCGCAATCGCCAGCGTGTCACCGTTCAGCTTGATCTTGAACGTGGTGCGCAGCGGGGTGTCGGAACTTGCTGGATCACTCATGGGCTGCTTCTGGACGAGAACGGCTTAACGAAGGGGAAACGGCAGCCCCGCCGTTCCGGGCAATATCAGGAGTCGGTGCTCGCGCGCTGCGAGGCGGTTGCCGATCCGCTCAGGCTCGGCACGAC
Organism: Bradyrhizobium sp. LTSP857; assembly: GCF_000938285.1. Classification (NCBI taxonomy): domain Bacteria; kingdom Pseudomonadati; phylum Pseudomonadota; class Alphaproteobacteria; order Hyphomicrobiales; family Nitrobacteraceae; genus Bradyrhizobium; species Bradyrhizobium sp. LTSP857. Next base: position 209,810 of record NZ_JYMS01000007.1, read on the forward strand.
GACCAGGCGGTTGAACTCGCCATTGTCGTAAGCCTTCATGAAGCGATCATAGTCCTTGATCGAGACGCAGCCATTGGAATCGCCGCGCGGCCCGAGCATGTAAGTGTGGGTGAGCAGGCCGACGCGGCCGAGCGCGCTGGTGCCGTCCGCGGGCGTCATGCGCAGCGCCCGCACGCCGTGGAACAGTTTTTCGCGCGGCTTGAGGTCGTAGGTCGCAGGCGGCGTGGCGCCGACCATGCGCTGGTCGACATGCTCGGGGTCGTCCATCAGCGCGCCCATGCCCGAATGCGCTTCGATCGCGACGCCGTTCGGCAAATAAAGCGCCTTGGCCGAGATGTCATAGACCGCCGTGCGCGAATCGTAGCCGAGGGCGGCGAGATCCGGCGCCTTGCCGAACAGGCCGCTGTCGGGGGTCAGCGAGGCCAGCTTGATCTTGTCGGTGAACTTTTCGAAGAAGTTGCGGTTGTCGACCCTCGGGTTGGTCTCCGCATAGGCCTGGCTCGATGCGATCTGGGCGGAGAGGTCCGCCTGAGTCGGGCGCGAGCGCGGCATCGGGACGGCATCGGCGCGCTGCTGCGAGGGCCGCCTCTCATCAACGGGCCGGTCGTCATCTGTCAGCGTCGAACGCCAGTCATCGCCCTGGAGCCTCTGGGCGAGCATCGCCTTGGCATCGCGGAGCTTGAGTTCCACCACGCTCAGCGCCGAACGTTCCAGCGTCCGCAGGCCGAGATCGCGGGCGGGCGGGCTGCCCGACGAGGTGAAACGGTCATTGAATGAGGGCGCATTGGCCGGCGGCAGCGCGGCGGAAACGAGTGGGGTCGAATCGTTCATATCCGCGACCCAGGCGGCAGCTCCCAGCGCCAGCGCAACGGCGGCCAGAGACAGCAAAATTGTCTCGGCCCGCCCGATACGGCGGCGCGACAACAGCCTCTCGGCTCCTGCGGTGTCGGAAACCATCAGATCCCCAAAATCGACCCCCGGGGGACCCACCCCCACCCGGAGACTCTATACCAGCTACCACATTGGGAGCCAAAAGTTAGGCATAATCGCGGCCGGCGAGGCACCCCGAGGTGGCCAATGACCGGTCCTTTTGACCTAAACCGGCTCGTCCAGGCTCAAAATCCGGCTTATTGCGACGTCCAGGGGAGCCGTCCCCGGGGGCCGGAGCAGAGCCACAGGATGTGGTTCATTTTCCCGCAAGGCCGTGGGCCTCGGCCTCAGCGCCAGGTCCGAGGCCATGTCCGAGCGCTACACAATCGGCTCCCGCGCGGAGGCGGAGGCCTACCTCGCCCGCCCCGTGCTTAGCGCACGACTGCCGCTGCCGTCAGCGTAAACCCGCGCTTAACACCGGTTGCCTATTGTCCGTGCAGGTTATTTTTCTCCCGCGCCAATTGCCGGACAGATCATGAAAATCGGTACGCTCCTGACCACCGCCATCGTCTCGCTCTCGACCGTCGGTGGCGGTCTCGCCGTCTATGTCGCTGTCACGAAATACCAGACGATGGACCGGATCACCGAAGCGCAGGGGCGACTCGCGATCGTCCGCGCCGTCAGCGACATCCCGCGCTATCTCAACCCCGAGCGCGGTTTCGCCACCAACATCCTCTACGGCCCCGCAACCGTCGACCCGACGCTGCTCACCGAGCACGACAAGCTCCGTAAGCAGACCGACGGCGCGCGCGACAAGATGAACGCGCTGCGCAAGGACCTGCCCGGCCCCTTCGACGACGGCAACACCACCGGCACCAATATCGATGCGCTGAATGCAAAGCTCACCGCGCTGCGCGAGGCCGTCGACAAGGCGATCGCAGGACCGGCGGATGCGCGCAAGGACGCCGCCAGGAAGATCGTCGCCGACAATGCCGTGCTCAACAGCGGCGTGACCGCGCTCCTCAACGAGCAGGTCCGCCGCATGGCGATCCTCAACGGCGACGCCTACCGTCAGGCCAGCTACGCCAACATCACCATGACGCTGCGCGACGTCGGCGGCCTCAACGCCAGCCTGCACAAGAACCTCGTCGGCGGCAAAAAGGTGGCGACCGAGGCCGAGAAGGCCGACATCGCCCGCTCGCAGGGACGCAACGACCAGATCGCGATGTCACTCCAGGAGTTGCGCGGCAATCCGGCGACGCCCGCCAATGTCGCTTCCGCGCTCGAGACGATGAACTCGGTCTATGTCGAGGGTTTTGGCCGCGAGCTGAAACTCGTGAAGGACGGCGCGGTCAGCGGCAAATACGAGCACGACGTCGAGACCTTCTACGTGGAATCGCAGCGCGGCCTGGGTTCGGTGATCGGCGTCCGCGACGCCTTCTACGACAACGCCGAGCAGATCCTGGCCGGTGCCTCGTCGGCCGCGCGCACGAGCTTCACGGTCGCACTCGCGGGCCTCATCGCCGTGCTGATCGCAAGCGTCGGGCTGGTCGTGACGGTACGACGCCGCGTCTGCACACCGATCGTCGGCCTGACCTCGCGGATGTCGCGGCTTGCCGACGGTGATGTCACTGAGGCAATTCCGGGCGCTGCGCGTTCCGACGAGATCGGGGCGATGGCCGCCGCCGTGACGGTGTTCAAGGACAACATGATCCGGGCCGACCGGCTCGCGGCCGAGAAGCAGGCCGAGAACGACGGCAAGATGCGCCGTGCGCAGATGCTCGACGAGCTCACGCGCGCGTTCGAGGCCAAGGTCACCGAGCTCGTCGGCGGCCTGTCGCAGGCGTCCTCCACGATGGAGAGCACGGCGCAGTCGATGACGTCGACGGCGGCCCAGACCAACAGCCAGGCCGCGGTCGTGGCGGCCGCCTCGGAGCAGACCTCGACCAACGTCCAGACGGTTGCGAGCGCGACAGAAGAGCTGACCTCCTCGATCGCCGAGATCGGCCGTCAGGTCGCACAGAGCAGCGAGATCGCCGCCCGCGCCGTCGACAACGCCCGCCGCACCGGCGATACCGCGCGTGCGCTCGCCGAGGGCGCGCAGAAGATCGGCGACGTCGTCACCCTGATCCAGAGCATCGCCGAGCAGACCAATCTCCTGGCGTTGAACGCGACCATCGAGGCTGCCCGCGCCGGCGACGCCGGCCGCGGCTTTGCCGTGGTGGCGTCCGAGGTGAAGTCGCTGGCCGGTCAGACCGCGAAGGCCACCACTGAGATCTCCGAGCAGATCTCCGCTATCCAGGCCGCGAGCGATGAGACCGTGACCGCGATCCGCAACGTCGCCGATGTCATCGCCGAGATCGACCAGATCGGCACCGCGATTGCGGCTGCGATCGAGCAACAGGGCTCGGCGACCAAGGAGATCTCCCGCAGCGTCCAGGAGGCCGCCCGCGGCACCCAGGAGGTCAACACCAATATCACCGGCGTGCAGCGCGCCGCCGACGACACCGGTGCTGCCGCCAGGGAAGTGCTGGGCGCAGCCGAGCAGCTCTCGACGCAGTCGCGCGACCTCGCCGGACAGTTCGACCGCTTCCTCGGTGAAGTCAGGGCCGCGTAAAAACCCTGAACGCACGCCGAAGCAGGCAAGCAGTTTTGCGACTTACGCCGTGGACGCGTTCAAGCGCTCGGCCAGATTGGGCTGCGGTAGTCCGCGCTGAAACATCAGCAGATCGAGCGACGGCGGCTCCTGCTTGGTCGTGATCGAAAGGCAGGCGTGCGCGTGGCCGCGATGATGAGTCTGGTGATTGAAGAGATGAAGTAGGATATCCGCGAGCGGCTGTTCCTGCGGCTTCCCGGACGTCGTCTGATAGGCGTGCAGCCGCGCCAGCGCTGCTTCGTCGTAACCGTCGACCACCGCAATGAGGCGCGCATCTTCGGCGAGCCGGGCGCGGGTAAGCTCCAGGCGATCCTCGTAGAGGATCTGGTCGAGACGCTTCGGCTGTTCGCCGATGGCCGTCAGCCGAGTCAGCCACAGCCTGTCGGTCAGAAGAAGGTGGTTCAGTGTGCCGTGCAGGCTGTGAAAGAACACGCCGACATCGGCACGATACAGCTCTTCCGGCAACGCGAGCGCCGCTTCGTAAAGGCGGGCGTTGGCCCAGGAATTATAGGCAGCAAGCTGCTGGAACAGGTTTGGCATCGACGTTCACTCCGCCTCATCAATGGCAGTTTGCGAATAGCAGTTTGCGCTTGCGTCAAAGGGTGAGATAATCTCACCTGTCGTTACCAGTGTAAGCGACAGATCATGCTTCCATCGCTCAGAGGTCTGCAGGCGCTTTCGGTGCTGTCTCAAACGGGCAGTCTCACGACAGCGGCCGACATCCTTGGGGTCAGCCGGTCGGCCCTGTCCCATCGGATCGCGGATCTCGAACACCAGCTCGGCGTGGGCCTCATCCAAAAGCGGGGACGCCGAGTCGCTCCGACCGATGACGCCGAGGCCCTCCTCTCGGTTATGGGCGACGCCCTCGACCGCATCGAGGCCGCTGTCGAGCCGATCCGCCGCCGGCGCTCTCAGTTGCGCATCAGTACGGTCGCGACCTTGGCGTCGCACTGGCTATTGCCGCGGCTTCCAGAATTCCGGGCCCTGCATCCGGATATCGAAGTGGCGCTCACCACGACCCGTCGTGTGATCGACCTTGAGGCCGAGGATATCGACTGCGCCATCCGCTATGGATTGGGGCGCTGGTCTGGACTGACGGCGGCCTTGCTGTTTCGCGAAACGCTCGCCCCTGTGGCCGCCCCGATCGCCGATCAGAATCTCGACGGCTCGTCCATTATCCGCGCCCGCTCGCGCTTTCGGGACTGGTCGCTTTGGTGGACGGCGTCCCGCCGCGCTGGAAAGCCAAGCGACGGCGGCCTGGTTGTCGAGTCCCGCGCGCAAGCCCTCGAAGCGGCGCTGGCCGGCGGCGGCATTGCGATGATCGATATGGCTTACCTCGAGGCGCATCTGTCGAGCGGAAGGTTGAGGCTGCTCGCGCCGCCCGTTACGCTCGACGAAGGCTATTATCTCGTCCGTCGACCCGTTGGCCGCAATGATCGCCTCGTCAGCGCCTTTGAGGACTGGATCCTCGCAGCGTCGGAACAGCCGAGGTCCGAGGCGCGACGGGTGAAGGCGCTTTCGACTCAGGGGCCGGCGCCGACCGGCTCGGGCCGCAACGGGAAGCACACCCCAATGTAGGCGGCCGCTGGGGAGAGGTGACACGGAGCGCGCTTAATATGGCGGCGCCTTCCGCGCGCGCTGCGCCTTGGCCGCCTCGATCCACCAATTGAGATCGTCGGCGAAGCGCGGGAACGACCGTTCCAGCGCCTTGCCGCCCTCGCCGATCGGCTCGCTCTCGGCCGACAGCGTCTGCGCGATCGGGCCGACGCCGATGGTGCTCGACACCACGACCATGCCCATCTCCGACAGCGTGCCGTGCCAGGCGGTCGAGGCGCGCGCGCCGGACAGGCGGCCGGCGGAATAACTCGCGATCGCGGCCGGGCGCCAGAACCACTCTTCCAGGAAATGGTCGGTGAGATTCTTCAATCCGGGCTGAATGCCCCAATTGTATTCCCCGGTGACGAAGACAAAACCGTCAGCGCCGCGGATCTGCCCCGCCAGCTTCTCCAGCGCCTCTGGCGCTTCGCCCTTCGGATGTTCCTTATACATGCGGTCGAGCATCGGCAGGCCGATCGCCTTGGCGTCGATGAACTCGACCTCCTCGCCACGGCCGCGCAGCCGATCGACGACGAAATTCGCAAGGCGAATGCCCATCCGGTCGGAGCGGTAGGAACCGTAGAGGACGAGGATGCGGTTGCTCATGGCCGGCAGGTTAGCACGGAGTCCGGCCCCAATCCATTTGCCACGCTATCGCCTGCGTCCGCGCTCCAGCGTTTCCGACGGCGTCTCGCCGTACTGGTCGCGATAGCTTCGGGAGAAATCGCTGAGATGCCAGAAGCCGAACGCCAGAGCGACGGCCTTGACGCTGTCAGCGCCTCCCGACAGCCGCTGGCGAACCAACCACAGCCGGCGTAGGCGCAAGAAACGGTGCAGGCTCATGCCACGATAGCGGCGGACGACATCATGCAAGGTGCGGACGGAGAGGCCGAGCTTGCGCGCGACCTCCTCGCTGTAGATCGGCTGCGAGAGATCGTCGGATATGAGCGCACGGATATCCTGAAATATCTTGAACTGCCGCTCGTCGTTCGGCCGAACCGTCCATCGCGCGGGAACCAGATTGGCGAACGCGGCATCGACCGCGCCGAACAGGGACTCCTTCATCGCGGCCGCCTTCAGCGGCACCTCAGTGGGATCGATGGGCTCGGACGCGGCAGCCACCACCTCCCTGACCACCTTGCGCAGCCAATGCAGCGCCAACGGACTGGTCTCGAATATCTTGAAGCTGGAACTCGTCGCGGGCCAGCCGCGATCCTTCACCTCGGGGCGGAACACGACCGAGGCAATCTGTCGCGGCACCTCCTCGATGGTGGTGTAGGCGGCCCCGCTGCTGCCGATGACGATGACCGCGCGGTCGCGCTGCGCGCCGTTGAAGCGAATGGGAACGTCAAGGTCGTCCATCGCAAAACCGACCGCGGTGCAATCGGCGATGAGCTGCGCGTCCACGACGCGCGGAAACGCCCGCGTGACGTTCACGTCACAGCCTGGCAATTGTACGATGATCTGCTCAGTCGCAATCCTTCGCACGAACGGCGTGAACTCGAAGTTCAGGCCACGGATCGCGTTGCGAAACTCGTCGACGTCTGCAAATCGAAATATTTTTGGCGCCAACGCAGGCGCATCATCAATGCTGGTCATGACAAATGAAAAGCTGCGTCGCGAAACGACGCGCGTCCGGCGGACAGTACCGGTCTGATCCCCCCCTTTCGGTTGCCCCGCTACACCGAAAGACACATCCTAAGCGCTTTCAACCAATTGGCGAGCCCTCAGCTCAAAGAACTAGGCGGCGGGTCCTCTCCTGCCAAATTTCGATAGCGTTTCTCCTGAAGCAGCCGGTGTGCTGATACCCGAGACGATCAAAGTCTAAAATCCAAATTAACAACTTTGAGGCGAAATAGGGCCCGTTCATTTCGTCGACGTTATTTTTAGAGTTCAGGCTCCTGCCATGATGGCAAATTCGCCTGCCGATATTCTTGTCGAGTTGGAAGAAGCGGTCGCGGCGTGCCCGCCGGAGCGCTGTGCCCGCATTCTCGCAGGCATTGTTCGTCTGCTCGCAACCAGCCGCGACCGGCCGCAGGAACTGCTAGTCAACGTGCTCGATGGCGTGCTGCTGCGCCTGACAGGACGCGTTGCGCCGAGTGCGCTGGTGCAGCTCAGCCGGGCGCTTGCCGACATGGATGTTGCACCGCAAGATACATTGCGCCAGCTGGCTTCGCACGAACACCAGGACGTCGCGTGCCCGCTTCTGCTCAAATCGCACGCGCTATCAACGGCCGACCTCGAGGCGGTCGCCGGGTCGTGCGGCGAACGCCATCAACTCGCGATCGCGGCCCGGGACCAAATCGAAGCAGTTGTGGTTGAGGCGCTGGTCAAACGCGGCGGCCGGGCGGTCTGCCTTGCGCTGATTGGGAACCCCGGCGCCATGTTCTCCGATGCCGCCTATGCTTTGCTCGTTGAGACGAGCGCGGCGGATGACGCAGTCACGAAGGCGCTGGCGCTCCGGCCGGGCACGCCCGATATCGTCGTTCGCAAACTGCTCTCCGCGTCACCCGGCAAGATTCCAGCCAACAAGACTCCGGCCAAGCCCAACGCCTCCGCCGCGCCCCCTGCATCGAACCCGGAGCCCGCTCCGGTTCCACCAAAGCGGCCCTGCTCCGCTGACTATGCGAGCGCAAGGCCGGAGATCGTTGCGCTTAACCGCGTCGGCAAGCTCAACGATTCCACGGTGAACCGCTTCGCGATCCGTGGCGAGATTGCCAATTTGTTCACCGCCTTGTCGGTGCTGTCAGGGGCGCCGATCGAGATCGTCGAGCACGTCATGACCGATGACGATTGCGAAGGCCTGGTGATGGCCTGCCGGGCTTCGCGCCTGAACTGGCAGACCACGCTCGCGATCCTGAGCAATCGCGGCGGCGCACGCCTCTCTTTTGCCGAGCGCGAACGCGCACAACACATTTTCGAAACACTTCTTTTGTCGACCAGCCAATGGACAGTGCGCTGGGGGGAAATCGCAGCCAACGCCAGCACAAGCGATGCGGGAAATCGCGGCGTAAAAATGGGGGTTAGCCGATGAAATTCGACGGTCGCAAGGCGCTTCGCGTGCGGATGGATCACAAGCAGGCTGTCAATCTGATGGGCTCGGACGGCACCTGGCGACGCAGCTGCGTCCTGCTCGACGTGTCGCAGAGCGGCGCCAAGATCGAGGTCGAAGGCACACTCGACGTGCTCCAGGCCAAGGAATTCTTCTTGCTGCTGTCGTCGACGGGTCTGGCCTATCGGCGCTGCGAGCTGGTCTGGATCGATGGAACCACGGCCGGCGTCCACTTCCTCACCGCAGACGGCAGGAAGAAACCGCCGAGCGCTGCCGCCGCACAGAACTCCACCCAGAGCAAATAGACTCAAGACTTCGTCAAGTTCGTTGAACTCCAGTGTAGTCCAGGTCAACCGTGCAGAATGCGCGAACCATAACCCGCCCCGTCAAAGGCGACGAAGGCATCCGAGCGACGGACGCGGCACGCCCGTTCGTGCATGTGCTAGCCGATTCTTCTGACAAACTGGCCGGCGTCTGCTCGATCCTTGAACAGCAGTTTACCGTCGCGGGCGAGCGCCTCGACGCGGAAGCGAAGCTGTCCCAAGTGCCGTTCGCCATCGTCATCCGCGCGGAGCTGCGTGACACCGGCACCATTGCAGCCATCAAGAAGCGGGCCGCCAAGCTCGCGAAGGCCACCAAGCGTATCTTCCTCGTCGAGCACTCCTCGCACACAACTATCTCGCAGGCCTACGCCCTCGGCGCCACGTTCGTGCTTCCCGGCACGATCAACAAGATCAAGCTGCTGGCGGCGCTGGCTGACCCGGCCGAGCCGTCATCGGCTTCGTCAGGCAACACGCCACAACGGGACAACGCCGTCGAAACCGCGGCGACCGCCATCGCGTCGATGTTCACGGCGGTGACGCTCGGCGCGCCCCTCGACGTCGACGGCACCAAGGAGGCCGGCCGCCAGATCGCCGATCGCATCACCGAGCACGGCTTGTCCGAATGGCTCACGACGGTGCGGCGTCACCACGAGGGAACCTACCAGCACTGCCTGCTCGTGACCGGCGTGGCGATCGACTTTGGCCTGAGCCTCGGCGTCGGAAGGACCGATCTGGAGCGCCTGTATACGGCCGCCATGTTCCACGACATCGGCAAGGCCCAGATCCCGCTTGCGATCCTGGACAAGCCCGGCCGCCTCGATGCCGACGAGCGCGCCATGATCGAGACCCATCCGACGGCAGGTTACGAGTTTTTGAAGGATCACCAAAAAATTTCGCCGGAGATTCTCGATGCCGTCCGGCATCACCACGAATATCTCGACGGCAGCGGATATCCGGACGCGCTGTGCGGTGAGAACATCAACGACATCGTGCGCATTCTCACGATCTCGGACATCTTCGCCGCGCTGATCGAGCACCGGCACTACAAGCCGACGATGCCGCGCAACGAGGCCTACAACATTCTCTGCGGAATGAGCGGAAAGCTGGAGAAGGCGCTTGTGACCTCGTTCAAAGAGGTCGCGCTCACACGGTGAGCCCGCGCGAACCCGCCGCCAAGAACGACGTCACGAGCCCACCTTAGTGCGTGGCCCGATATTTGACGCGGTGCGGGATAGACCGGCAGGCCAGCCCTTCCGCAAGCAGCTTCATGTCCTCGCGTCTGCCGCTGCGGACCAGCCTGCTGAACTCTTCAGGAGTGAAGGGAAGACTTGGATCATCATCAATCGGGCGCCGCATTCGCGTACCGAACAACCGTCGAACCAGGCTAGCGAGCCGCCGCATGTCAATTCCCTCGCGCCAGCATCAAACCTTTCAGTGCGCATATTGTTCCTCCCGCGCGATCGAGATTGCAAGGGGCCGCGGGGAGTCCGCACGAAAAATTTCGTGAGGGAATCATCTCCCGCTCCGCGCCAGTCGGCCCGTCGCGTCAGTCAGCAAAACCGACGAACCGTACGAACTCCTCGTTGTGCTCGCGATCAGAGCGAACGGCGTTCGCGGCGAAGCTATCGTCGGGATAACCCAGCGCGACGCAGGTCATGATGACCTCGTCCTCGGGGATCTTGGCAACCTCGCGCACGATGTCGGAACGCATGATGCCCTGCCCGTTGATCACGGAGCCGAGACCGCGGTCCCAGGCCGCGAGCACGATACCGTAGCAGAGCGCGCCGAGATCGAAATGGCAGACCGCGCCGGGGTCAAGCACGCGGTCATAGCTGAGCACCAGCGAGACCGGCGCATCGAACTGGCGGAAACCGCGCAGCACCCAATCCTGCCGCATCGGCTTGTCGTCGCGCGCGATCCCCATCGCGCCAAACAATTTTTTGGCGACGTCGACCTGGCGCGTGCGGTGAATGCCCTGGTACTCGCCGTGACTGATGATGTCGCGCTTGGCCTTGGCGCCGGCCACCATCTCCTCCATGTTGCGACGGCGGACCTGTTCCAGCGGTTCGCCGGTCAGCACATGGACATGCCAGGGCTGCGTGTTCATCGACGACGGCGCGCGCTTGGCACTGTCGATGATCGCCTCGATCACCGCGCGCGGTACCGGCTCGTTCTTGAAACCGCGCACGCTGCGGCGCGACTGGACCAGCGTCTCGAATTCCACCTCTTTACCTCCCTGGCGCATACCCGTCCGGCAGTTGCCGATGCGGCGCGCGAAATCTATGCTACCCCGTAAGCAAGACCAAGAGGACCCGCCACACCCCGTGAGGACCTACCATGGCCGCGCCGCTCGATCCCGTCATCGCCCAGATCATTCCGCTGCTGCCGCTGCGCGATCCCACGACGATGACGCCACAGAGCGCCCGCGATTCCTTGCGTGCACTGGCTGCCGCGCGCGCGGCTGTGCCGCCGCCGCCCGTCGATCTCGTGCAGGACATCAAGGTCAAGGGCGGCGCCGGCCCGCGCGATGCGCGGGTCTACCGGATCGGCGACCGTCCCGCGCCGACCGTGGTGTTCTTCCACGGCGGCGGCTGGGTCGCGGGCGATCTCGATACCCATGACCGGCAGGCGCGCAATCTGGCGATCGAGACCGGCGCGGTCGTGATCTCTGTCGACTATCGGCGCCCGCCGGAAACGCGCTTTCCCGGCGCGTTCGAGGATGCCTTCGCCGCAAGCAGCGACATCTTCAACCGCATCGCGGAATTTGGCGGCGATATCAAGCGTCTCGGCGTGGCCGGCGACAGCGCAGGCGGCAATCTGGCTGCGGCGACCGCGATCGCCTGCCGCGATGCCGGCATCAAGCTCGCCGCGCAACTGCTGGTCTATCCCGTGACGGACGTTGTCGGCAGCTATGCCGATGCGCGGGAGAACGCGCACTATCCGTCACGAGCAGAGAATGCGGAAGGATACTTCCTGTCGCGCGCGGTGATGGAGTGGTTTGCCGGTCATTATCTTGCCGATCCCGGCCACGCCGCGGACTGGCGGGTCTCGCCACTGCGTGCCGCGTCGCTCGCAGGCGTTGCGCCCGCGATCGTCACCACCGCCTGGTTCGATCCGTTGCGCGACGAAGGCGCGGCCTATGCGCGGGCGCTGGAGGCTGCCGGCGTGCGGGTGAAGCATCATGAAGGCGCCGGCCTGATCCACGGCTATTTCGGCCTCGGCGAAGCCTCCGAGATCGCCCGCGCCGAGGCGCAACGCGCGCGCGCCGATTTCAAGGCGCTGCTCGCGCGGGGGATTTGATCGCGTTGCGGCCCGGCGGGCTCGAATTGCCCAACCATCTCATTCGCATCATCATCGGCCTGATTGCGGCACTGCTATTGGTCGAGAACACCTCGGCCGCGCCGCAGACCGTCTACTTTCCCAGCGTCGACGGCCACACGGCGCTCGTCGGCTACCTGTTCCAGCCGGCCACGCCGGGGCCTTGGCCTGCCGTCGTCATGCTGCACGGTCGCGGCGGGCCGTATTCGAGCAACGACAATGCCGACTGCACTTATGTCGGTCACGACACGGCGTCCCCCTGCAATGCCGCCACACTGTCCAAACGCCACGCGATGTGGGGCGAGTACTGGTCGGCGCATGGCTATCTGGCCCTGCTGCCGGACAGTTTCGGCCCACGCGGCAAGGCGCACGGCTTCGGCCGCTTCACCCATGACGATCCCGATCGCGCCGACGTCAACGAAATGACCGTGCGCCCGCTCGATGCCGAAGGTGCGCTGGCTTATCTGCGCGGACGCGGCGACGCCATCCCCGGCCAGATCTATCTCCAGGGCTGGTCCAATGGCGGCAGCACCGCACTGAACGTGATGATCCGCCAACGCAGCCAGGCAACGGGCTATCGCGGCGCCCTCGTGTTCTATCCGGGCTGCGGGCAGGCCGCGCTGCTCGCATCGACCATCTCGACCACCGCGCCGATCGCCATGTTCCTTGGGACCGACGATGAGGAGGTGTCGCCCGTGATATGCCAGCACGTCGCCGATAGGTCGCGGCAAGCCGGTAGCAGCATCGATGTCACCGTCTACCCCGGTGCCACCCATGATTTCGACGAGCCCTCATCGCGGCGGCAGTCCGCGCCCGGGAATCAAGCCGCCATGGATGACGCGCTCGTCAAGGCCATTGCCATCCTCGACCGTTGGAAAAATTGAGGCGGACGCGAACGCCGCCCACCGATCCTGCTTGATTGCGCCATGATTCCGGGCTCCAATTCACGCGCCATCTTTTTTGGTTTAGGGAGACAACCATGATGAAGCGGATTTTCCTGGCAGCGATCGTTGCCACCTTTGCAGCAGGCTCGGCCCTCGCGGACGACACCTGCGAGAGCAAGGCGGTCGGCAAGGACGGCAAGGCCTTGGCGGGTGCTGCCAAGACCTCTTTCCTGAAGAAGTGCAAGGAAGACGCCTGCACGCCCAAGGCTGTCAGCGCGGACGGCAAGCCGCTCGCTGGCGCCGCCAAGAACAGCTTTCTGAAGAAGTGCGAGATGGGCGCGTAATCGCTGCGCGTTCGCTGCTTCTTTAGCGAGCAATCCGCAAACGGACTCCGTCATGGCCGGGCTTGTCCCGGCCATCCGCGTTTGTGTTTCCGTGTCGCAAAGAACATCAGCTAACTCCCCGCGCTTGCCGAGCGCCCAATCCAAATCATTCGATGACATCACAACCCTAGACAGAAAGCCTCGGCTGACGGATCATGGCGTGCTGAGCGAATTGGGGCGGATCGACGAGGCTTTCTAGGAGAGGGACGTCAAGATGTTGCAACTTCGAGTGCGTAATCAGATCATGGCGACAGTGAGCTTGCTGTTCGCGCTGTTCATCAGTCTTGAAGCCGCGAACGCGAGGGGCGTCGGTCTGCCCAACGTCATGGTTCTCGCAACCGGTGGCACCATCGCCGGCAGCGGGGCGAGCAGCACCACCGTGGTCGGGTACACCGCAGCCACGGTGGGCATCGAGACCCTCCTGAACGCCGTCCCCGAACTGAAGACGGTGGCTAACGTCAAGGGCGAGCAGGTTTTCCAGATCGCCAGCGAGAACATGAACAATGACTACTGGCTCAAGCTCGCAAAGCGCGTCAACACGCTCCTCGCGCAGGACGACGTCGATGGGATCGTGATCACGCACGGGACCGATACGATCGAGGAAACCAGCTATTTTCTGGACCTCGTCGTCAAGAGCAAGAAACCTGTCGTCGTCGTCGGCGCGATGCGGCCGTCGACAGCGATCAGCGCGGATGGGCCGATCAACCTCTTTAATGCGGTGATCCTCGCAGGCAGTGACGAGGCCGTCGGCAAGGGCGTGCTCGTTGCCCTCAACGATCAGATCAACGCGGCGCGCGATGTGACCAAGAACAACACCTCGTCGGCAGACACCTTCCGCACGCCGGAGCTCGGCTTCCTCGGCTACATGCAGGGCAACAAACCATACTTCTATCGTCAATCGACGCGGCGGCACACGGCGGACTCCGAATTTGACGTCTCTAACCTCGATGTCCTGCCGCAAGTCGACATCGTCTACGGCTACGCCAACATGAACCGGGTCGCGATCGACGCTTTTGTCGCCGCCGGAGCCAAGGGGATCGTGCATGCCGGCACGGGCGACGGCAGCCTGGCCCGGCCCGCGGTCGAGCCGGCTCTCGACGAGGCCCGCAAGAAGGGTGTCGTGATCGTTCGCAGCAGCCGTGTCGGCAACGGTATCGTCGCGCGCAACGGGGAAGCCAAGGACGACGAACACGACTTCGTCGTCTCGGACACGCTCAATCCTCAAAAGGCGCGTATCTTGCTGATGCTGGCGCTGACCAAGACGACCGACACCAAGGAGATCCAGCGGATGTTCTACACCTATTAGACCATCCGAAGTGCGGGCGCGCTACTCCCGCTTGAAACGGTAGTCAAAGGCGGCGCCGAGCGGCTTGATCAGCCCGACCGTCGGCGTCGGAAAATGGATCGGCAGGATCAGCGTGTCGGTGTCGGCGACGGAAGCAAAAAACTTCCGCCGCGACACCGCCGACTGCTTCGCATCCCAATCCGGCTTGGACGACCATTCCGGCTCGCGGCACTGGATCTGGTGATGCATGAGGTCGCCGGCGACCACCGCGCGCTGGCCTTTCGAGAAGATGTTCACGCAGCAATGACAGGGCGAATGCCCCGGCGTCGGCGTCAGCGTCACGGTGTCGTCGAGCGCGTAATCGTCATCCACCAGCAGCGCCTGCCCGGCTTCCACGATTGGCAAGCAATTGTCGCGGAAGACCGTGCCGGGCGGATCGTTGCCTTTGGCATTTTCCGTCTCCCACGCCGCATACTCGCCCTTGTGAAAGACGTATTTGGCGTTCGGGAACGTCGGCACCCAGCGGCCGTCGCGCAGTATCGTGTTCCAGCCGGTATGGTCGATGTGCAGATGGGTGCAGAACACGTAGTCGATCTGCTCGAAGCCGATGCCGAGCGCGAACAGCTCGTTGCGCCAGCGCTCCTTGCCGGGAAAGTCGAACGGCGGCGGATGCCCCTTGTCCTCACCGGTGCAGGTGTCGACCAGGATGGTGTAGCGCGGCGTGCGGACGACGAATGTCTGGTAGGTGATGACCATCATGCCGCGCGCGGCATCGAACACCTCGGGCTCCATGGTCGGCAGATGGTGCTTGAACACGCCCTCGTCATAGGCCGGGAAAAAATCCTGCGGCCGCCGCCACGGTCCTTCCCGCTCGATCACCGCGTCGATGGTGATGTCGCCGATCCTGAGCTGCTTCATGGTTATCGCTCCCTTTTTGGGAGAGCGTAGCGGGCGGCACAGCGTCGTTCAAGCCGTGCAACGCCCATGCAGCGCCCATGCGTGAGGATCGCCGCAAATCGACCCCAAACGCCACCGACGATGATCGCGGAATTGGGGAAGAATCGGTGGGCAGGAAACTCGGATTTGCGACGGCGGCCATGATCGCCGCTGCGGCGGGCGTCTACATCAACAACACAAACCTGCTGGCGACGCATCGCGACGGCAAACCGGTGTTGCTCGCCCATCGCGGCAAGGCGCAACGCTTCGATGAGCGCGAGTTGAAGAACGATACCTGCACTGCCGCGCGCATGTTGCCGGCGACGCACGACTACCTCGAGAACACCATACGTTCGATGCGAGCAAGCTTCGAGGCCGGCGCCAATTTGGTCGAGCTCGACGTGCATCCGACGACCGACGGCGAGTTCGCCGTATTCCACGACTGGACGCTCGACTGCCGCACCGACGGTCACGGCGTCACGCGCGAGCAGCCCATGGCGAAGCTGAAAATGCTCGACATCGGCTATGGCTACACTGCCGACGGCGGCAAGACCTTCCCGTTTCGCGGCAAGGGCATCGGAATGATGCCGACGCTCTCCGATGTGTTTGCCGCCTTCCCCGACCGGCGGCTTCTCATCAATGTGAAGAGCCGCGACGCGAACGAGGGCGAGAAGCTCGCGGCCGTGCTGAACGCGCTGCCGGCCGAACGACGGCGGATGATCATGGTCTATGGTGGTGACGAGCCGATCGAAATGGTCCGCCGCCTCATCCCGGACGTCCGCACCATTTCGCGCGGCGCAATCCGCAGCTGCCTGACCCGCTATATCGGCTATGGCTGGAGCGGCCTGGTTCCGGCGGCCTGCCGGAACGCGATGGTGCTGGTTCCGATCAATGTTGCCCCCTGGCTATGGGGTTGGCCTGACCGATTCCTGAATCGCATGGACGACGCCAACAGCGCCGTTTTCGTACTCGGTCCTTACAACGGAGGTGAGTTCTCGACCGGCATCGATACGCCGGAGTTGTTTGGCCGGCTGCCGCAAGGCTATTCCGGCGGCATCTGGACCAACGAGATCGAGACGATCGCCGAAATCACTGGCAAGACAAAGGACTAACGCCGTCGGACGCCGGTCAGGCCTGCTTCAGCAGATGCCGGGCGAATTCGGGCAGCGTGCGGAAGGCCATGTGCATATTGTCGTTGAAGGACGCGGTCTGATAACCATGGTGCTGCCAGGCGCGGACAAGCGCTGCACGGCTGAAGATCGAGACATGGCCGTTGCGCGGGCCGACATACCACCAATTGAGGCCGTGCATCTCGAAATCGGGCGGCTGCACCAGCGTGGAGAACAGCACGAGCCCGGCCTCCTCCGTGCTTGACGCGATGGCGGCGATACCGGCCATCGGATCGGGCATGTGCTCCAGCGTTTCGAAGCAGGTGACGAGATCGAATTTTTCCTGCGGCGGCCGCGCGAAATCGGCCACGAAGGGATCGAAGGTCTGCGCTTCCAGGAAGCCTGAGCCGCGCAAATTTGCGCTCAGCAGGCCGTCGCCGCCGCCATAGTCGAGCACGCGCAACTCGGCCTTCCTCGCTCCGAATAAATCCTGCACCAGTTTTGCGCAGCTCGCGGGTCGAGCCTCCCTGTAGTCGGGATCGAACTCGATATAGCCGTCGTTATAAATGTCGGCCTTGAAGTTCGTCTCGCTCCAATCGTCAAATGCATCGGTGAACAGGAACCCGCAGAGCTGGCAGCGGCGGTAATAGACCGGCGTCCCCGACACCGGCAGCCGCCTGCTGCGCTTTTCATTGCAGTGTTTCGCGAAATCGACCACGCCGAACAGCGCGGCCTCCGCGCCACAGATCTTGCACGGCAGAGGTGCCGTGGAAACCGGTCTCAGTTTGGTGATCATGCCCCGTCCCGCAACCTCGCCCGAGGCGATCTTCGCCCGCGAGGATTGCGCGAGGGTTGCGCGGTCGCGACCGTTCACGGTTATGGATCCGTCACTTGCAATGTCGGCAACCGATCAGGGCGATCCCGATTACGACCGCAACCCCGGCGCTTCCTGCCCCGTGCGGGCGACGTATTCGGTGTAGCCGCCGCCAAACTGGTGGATGCCATCCGGCGTCAGCTCCAGCACGCGGTTCGACAGCGTCGCCAAAAAATGCCGGTCATGCGAGACGAACAGCATGGTGCCTTCGAAATCCGACAGCGCCGTGATCAGCATCTCCTTGGTGGCGAGATCGAGATGGTTGGTCGGCTCGTCCAGCACCAGAAAGTTTGGCGGATCGAACAGCATCTTGGCCATCACCAGCCGCGCCCTCTCGCCGCCCGACAGCACGCGGCAGCGCTTCTCGACGTCGTCGCCGGAGAAGCCGAAGCAGCCTGCGAGTGCGCGCAGGGAGCCCTGCCCCGCGGTCGGAAACGCATATTCGAGCGACTCGAACACCGTCTGCTCGCCGTCGAGCAGGTCCATCGCGTGCTGGGCGAAATAGCCCATCTTGACGCTGCCGCCGACCGCCACAGTGCCCTGATCCGGCTCGCTCGCACCGGCAATGAGCTTGAGCAGCGTCGACTTGCCGGCGCCGTTGACGCCCATCACGCACCAGCGCTCGCGGCGGCGGATCATGAAATCGAGCCCGTCATAGATGCGCTTGCTGCCATAGCCCTTGTGGACATTCTTCAAGGCCACGACGTCCTCGCCCGAACGCGGCGCCGGCAGGAAGTCGAAGGCAATGGTCTGGCGACGGCGCGGCGGCTCGACCCGCTCGATCTTGTCGAGCTTCTTCACGCGGCTCTGCACTTGAGCTGCATGCGAAGCGCGCGCCTTGAAGCGCTCGATGAACTTGATCTCCTTGGCGAGCATAGCCTGCTGGCGCTCGAACTGCGCCTGCTGCTGCTTCTCGTTCAGCGCACGCTGCTGCTCGTAGAACTCGTAATTGCCGGCGTAGGTGGTGAGCGAGCCGGAATCGATCTCGACCACCTTTGAGATCACGCGGTTGATGAACTCGCGGTCATGCGAGGTCATCAACAGCGTGCCTTCGTAATCGTGCAAAAACTTCTCGAGCCAGATCAGGCTTTCCAGATCGAGATGGTTGCTCGGTTCGTCGAGCAGCATGACGTCGGGACGCATCAGAAGAATGCGGGCCAGCGCCACGCGCATCTTCCAGCCGCCGGAGAGTTTTCCGACGTCGCCGTCCATCATCTCCTGGCTGAAGCCGAGGCCTGAGAGCGCCTCGCGCGCCCGGCCGTCCAGCGCATAGCCGTCGAGCTCCTCAAAGGCGTGCTGCACCTCGCCATAGCGGGCGATGATCTCGTCCATCTGATCGGCCTTATCGGGGTCGGCCATCGCGGTCTCAAGCTCGTGCAGCTCGGCCGCGACCACACTCACCGGCCCTGCCCCGTCCATGACCTCAGCCACGGCGCTGCGGCCGGACATCTCGCCGACATCCTGGTTGAAATAGCCGATGGTGATGCCGCGGTCGGTCGAGACCTGCCCTTCGTCGGGCAGTTCCTCACCGGCGATCATCCGGAACAGGGTGGTCTTGCCTGCGCCATTCGGCCCGACGAGGCCGATCTTCTCGCCCTTGTTGAGGGCGGCGGAGGCTTCGATGAACAGGATCTGGTGGCCGGCTTGCTTGCTGACGTTGTCGAGGCGGATCATGATGTCTTCTGGGGGAATTTTTGCGTTGCGGCGTAATAGGCCATGCGGGCCGCCAAGGGAAGCCCGGCCAGACCCGGATCAGCCCCGGCCGGTCGTCAAATTCCCGCAATTCCCCCAGAAGCTTAGGGCTTGTAGACCTCCACGGTCTGCATCATGCCCATCTCCTCATGGTTCATCATGTGGCAGTGGAGCATGTAGACACCGGTGAAATCGATAAAGCGTGAGCGGAACACGACCTGGCCGCCCTTGCGCTCGACGATCACGGAATCCCGCCATTCCGGCACGGCCAGCGTCTTGCCGTTGACCGAGACCACCTGGAACGGGTTGGTGTGGATGTGGAAGACGTGGTCGTCATGCTCATGGGTGTTGACGATGGTCCACTCCTCGACCGCCCCGAGCTTGACCCGCTGGTCGATGCGGCCGGGGTCGAACTTCTTGCCGTCGACGAAGAACTCGAATTCCTGCCAATGGCCGGCGGCGTCGGCTTCCGGCGCGGTCGCCGACAGCACCACCTTGCGGCGGTTGGTGATCTCCGTGTCCTTGATGGCCGCGAGCGGCGCCGGCGGCAGGGCGCGCGGCAGCTTCATGTCCATCGGCGCGCCTGACACCACGACCCGCGCCAGCGGCCCCACCGGCGAAGGGTGGCCCTGATCGTAAGGCGCCGCGTTGAAGGCGTAGGTGCCGGGGCTGCCTGCTTTCACCAGAATATCGGCGCGCTGGCCCGGCGCGATCAGGACCTGCTTGAGCGACTGCATGGCGCCGAGCTGGATACCGTCATAGGCGATCGCCTGCAGATCGTGCTTCTCGAGATCGAGCAGCATGTCGTCCTGATAGGCGGCATTGAGGATACGCCAGCGCTGAACCTCGCCGGGCCGCATCTCGATCGCCGGCCGCCGCTGCCCGTTGATCGCGAGGAAGCGCGTCGCAGTCTCCGGAAACAGCGTCTCGAAATTCTCGACCATGCCGTTGGCGTCGTAGACCACTTGGGTCAGCACCATGAGGCGCTCGCGGGCAGTGGCGATCTCGGGAACGTCGGCGAAATCGCCCTCGATGACGACGGCGCCGACCATGCCGGAGGACATCTGGATATCGGCGCTGCCGTGGTGATGCGGGTGATACCAATAGGTGCCCCTGGTGTGATCGGCCGGCAGGGTGATTTCGATGTTGTAGCTGCGGCCCGGGGCCATCGAGCGCATGACGTTGTCGGAAATCCCGCTCGGGCTGGTATGCGCGCCGTGGAAATGGAAATTGGTGTTGTTGAACTGGTGCGGATGGCTGATGTCGGCCGGCAATCCATCGCGGTTCGGCGGCAGGTCGTTGATCATCTTGATGCGCAGGGTTTCGCCGGGCTTCATGCGCAAGGTCGGTCCGGGGCTGCCACCTTCATAGGACCTGACGCAGAGCCTGACGCCGCCGATCTGGCGATAGGCATAGCCGACGCGCAAGGTCGTGCTGAGCACGCCGTTGACGGACCGCCGCACCTCGGGCTCGAGCAGCGGCTGATCCATCGCGGGGACCGGGGTTTCCGGAATCATCCCCATCGTCGGTGACATGTCCGCGGCGTGCGATGCGCCCGCATGGTCGTGCATGGCGTGCTGGGCCTTCGCGGCCCCTGCGACCAGCGACAACGCGCCCACCTTGAGACCGTAATCGAGCAATTGGCGCCGCGAGAGCTTTGTCATATCCGCCGTGACTGGAGAGACGTCGTTCGGATCGTGCTGCATTTGAGTTTCGCCCCCGTTGCCGATCCGTCTTCAGTTCGATTCGATTCTAAAGCAAGCGCGAACGACGATTCCATCCGGGAAGCGCACGACATTCACCGGTTGTAAACGCCCCGACCCTTTCTATCGTCGTATGACGAATCATGACGGATTCGAGCTAGCATTGGCGCGTACTCTCTGGGCATCGATGCCGCGAGCATCATGATGTCGTCGAAACCCTGTACAAGGATCAGATCATGAGGCCTTCGCGACGCGAGTTCGTGAAGTGGTTATCGGCGGGAGGCATCTCGGTCAGCCTGTCGCATCTGGCTTCGGCGGCGGGAGTTTCCTTCGCGGCCCACGAGACGCTGCCGGGACGCGGTAACTTCAATCCCGCAACAAAGGGCGCCGGCCGTGTCGACGGCGTCGCCAAGGTCACCGGCGCAAAGCTTTACGCCTCCGACTTCCGCGCCAACGATCTGCCGGGTTGGCCGTCAGCCACCTCGCACGCCATCCTGGTCCGCGCCAATGACGCCACGCATGTCTACACCGGCATGGACCTCGCCCGCCTCGGCGGCGCGCTCAAGCCGTCGGTGGTGGTGACTGCCGCCGATCTCGACCGGATCGGGACGCAGGTGCCGGAATTCTATGCGGGCGACCTGTTCTGTCCGATCGGCAAGACGCCGCTCTATCTCGGCCAGCCGGTCGCGCTTTTGATCTTCGAAAAGTTCGACGCCTTCGACCAGGCGCGTCTCGCGCTGCGCGACGGCACGTTCGTCCAATTCGGCGAGGAGACCGGGCCAGTCGTCGTTCCCGATTACGGCGCCTTCCGCTTCACCCGCGTGGCAGGCCCCTCGCCTGACAAGCCGGATGTCTATTCGCCGCTCCAGGCCGGCTGGGTCTCGCCGAAGAAAGTACAGAGCGCGGCGCTGCCGGTGTGGTCGCCGCTCGCCAAGGAGATGCCGGCAGATTACGCCAAGGCGGCGAAATATGGCGAGCAGATCCGCGCCGAGCTTGCAGCGGATGACGCCTCCATGCTGGTGCTCGACCGCGAGTTCGAGACGCAATCGGTCGACCCGATGTTCCTGGAGCCGGAATGCGGGCTCGGCTGGTACAACGGCAAGGGCGGCAACCTCGAACTGCTGCTTGGCGTACAATCGCCCTACGAGGCGGCGGAGTCGATCGCGCATCTGTTTGGCAAGGCCCGCGCGCCCTACAAGCCGGCGCACATCAACGCGCAGTTCGCCCATGTCGGCGGCGGCTTTGGCGGACGCGATCACACGCCTTTCATTCTCTATGTTGCGCTTGCGGCGGTCTGCTTTCCCGGTAAGCCCGTGCGGCTGGCACATGACCGCTACCAGCAGTTTCAGGCCGGCATCAAGCGCCACGCGATCAAGATGCGCTCGCGCATCGGCATCGATCGCGCGACCGGCAAGATCAAGGCGTTCGCCGCCGATCACGTGCTCGACGGCGGCGGGCTCGCCCATTTCTCGGCCAGCGTCGCCGTCGTCGCGGGCACGGGCGCGATCGGCATCTACGACATTCCAAAGGTCGACGTCAGGACCGTCGCGGTGCACTCGCGCGGTGTGAGCGCGGGCTCGATGCGCGGCTACGGCATCCTGCAAGCCATGACGGCGCTGGAGGTCCTGATCGACGAGGCGGCGTCCGAGCTCAAGCGCGATCCGATCGAATTCCGGCGGCGCAATGCGCTGCCCCAGAACGGCCGGACCATGACGGGCAATCCCTACATCGTCTCGGTGCGCACGCCCGAAATCCTTGACAAGCTCGAGCAGCATCCGATCTGGCAGCAGCGGGCACAATTCAAGCAGACATCGTCGGATCGGCTGGTCGGCACCGGCGTCGCCTGCGTGACGAAAGACTACGGCTCCGGCGCGGACGGCTCGCTCGGACGCGTGGAGCTTGCCCCCGACGGCAGGATCGTAATCTATTGCGATCATGTCGAGATGGGCAACGGCATCGGCACGGCCTTGGCCAACCGGGTCGCAAGCCATCTCGGCGCCATCGCCGACGAGGTCTCGGTCGCCCGCGTCGACAGCTATGACGTACTCGGACTGGTCACGTCCGGCGATCCCTCCACCATGGACCAGAAGACCCAGGATGCCGCGGAGAAAAATCCGCGCTGGGTGCCCGCGATCAGCTCGCCGACGAGCTCCTCGATCGGCGCGCATGTCGGCACCCATTCCGCCGGGGAAGCCGCCCGCGTCATTTTCCGCTTCGGCCTATGGCCCGCGGCGCTTGAGCTGTGGCGCATCCCGAAGACCGATCCCCGCGCCAAGCAATCGGCGATCGCAAGCTGGCAGAACGGCCAGCTCACGATGCCGGGCCTGGAGCCGCTGGCACTCCCCGTGCTTGCGGCAACCGCCCATGCGCGTGGCTTCGTCACCGGTGCGGTCGCGCACAGCTTCTCCCGCTGGGCGTGGTCGCGGGCACGCTTTCCGCTGTTCGGCGAGCAATACCGCGCCGACATCGACGCGCTGGCGATCCGCAGGGGCAACGGCAAGTTCGAACGGATCAACCGTGTCAGCGTCAAGTTTCCGCCGACCGACAACAACCGGATCGGCACCGCCTACACCTCGATGTGCGGCACGGTCGTCCGCGTCGAGATCGAGCGCGCGACCGGGAGCTTGCGCATCGCCAAGGCCTACAGCGTGTTCGAATGTGGCACCGCGCTGGTGCCTGAGGTGGTGATGGGCCAATCCCAGGGCGGTTTCGCCATGGGCGTCGGCTATGCGCTGCTGGAGACGCTGCCGCCCTTCGAGGGCGGTCCCGGAAACGGCGAATGGAATCTCGGGCGCTATCTGGTCGCACGCGGCTCCGACCTGCCGCTCCGCGATCTCGAGATCGAGATGCTGAAGCCGCTAGTACCAGACGAAGCACCGAAGGGCATGGCCGAAGTCGTGATGATCCCGATCGTGCCGGCGCTGATCAACGCCATCCATGACGCCACCGGCCATCGCTTTCGCGCGCTGCCGGTCACCGCAAGCCTATTGAAGGGAGTGCTCGCGTGACGACCCTCAGCCTTACCATCAACGGCCAGAAGCACGGTCCGATGGACGTCCGCGACGACCTCTCGATGAACGATTTTCTGCGCGAGATGCTCGGCATGACCGGCACCAAGTTCGGCTGCGGCGCCGCGCAATGCCTGAGCTGCGCCATCATCGTCGACGCGCCTGATGGCACCAGCACCACCAGCCCGACCTGCGTCGCCCCGGCCGTGAATTTTGACGGCAAGTCGATCCGCACCGTCGAGGGGCACGCCAAGGACGGCGAACTCTCGGCCCTGCAAAAAGCCTTCGTCGACCACTTCGCCTTCCAGTGCGGCTACTGCACCGCCGGCTTTCTCAACGAGGGACAGGTGCTTCTGGAACGACTGTCGCATGCGCCGGTCGCGCGCGAGGCGCTGGAGCAGACCATCGCGGATGCGCTCGATGGCCATCTCTGCCGCTGCACCGGTTACATCAAATATCACGAGGCGGTGCGTGACGTGATCCTCGCCGATTCAAACCGCTACCTCATCGCCACCAAGTGAGCGTGCCTGGGGGCACACGAGCCATGATCTCCGACGCACGATTCAAGACGATTGCCGTGATCGCGGCGCTCGCGAGCAGCCTGTGCGCGGCCTACGCGGCCTCGGAGACGGCGAGCCACGCGCTGGCTTCGCCAGAGAGCTTTGCCGCGATCAGCGACACCGAGAAGCGCTCGGCGGCGATCTTCACCGAGCTCGGAAGAGTCCTGACGCATCCGCGCTGCACCAATTGCCATCCGGCCGGCGACAGGCCGCACCAGGGCGACAATGCCCGCCTCCATCAGCCGCCGGTCACGCGCGGCGCCGACGGCCACGGCCTGGAGGCGATGCGCTGCAACAGCTGCCACCAGCAGGCCAATTTCGAGCCCGGCCGCATGCCCGGCCATCCCGACTGGCATCTGGCGCCACGCGAGATGGCCTGGGAGGGCAAGACCGTCGGCGAGATCTGCGAGCAGATCAGGGATCCCGCGCGCAATGGCGGACGCAAGGTGGAAGACCTGATCGACCATATCGGCAAGGACACCCTGGTCGGCTGGGCCTGGAAGCCCGGCTTCGGCCGCTCGCCCGTGCCGGGCACGCAAGAGCAGGCCGGCGCACTGGTCGAGGCCTGGGTGAAGACCGGAGCGGCGTGTCCGGCTCCTTAGCGGGTGCTCACAAATTCGATTCGGATGAATAGCCGCTCTACACATGGGAGCAGACATGGTCAGCCCACCTTAAAGAGTCGGCTAAGGGCCAACAGCGGAAATGAAGTGCGGCTCAAAAAGAGGCCGGGCGCGCGCCCCTTAGCAGTCATCCGCAGCGGACCACTCCGGCGCCCGGCCCTTTAGGACGCTAATTCACCTTGCGGACCTGCGGAAGCTGATACGCGCCGCTGAGAATTTCCTGGCTTGGCTGATAAAGACGAAGCATGACGTAGAAGTCACCTTTCGGCGCCGGTAGCCAGTTGGCAGCCGCCTCGCCCGTTGGGGTCTCAGCCTGGATCGGTATAGTAATTGAACCATCCGATCCTTTTATCATGCCCTTTGTGTCCGTCCCGACCTTGAAACGATGGATCGGGTTCGCGACGAGCATCTTGTCGGAGGCGTTGTACATGGTGAGCGACCAGAAAGCTCCGACCGGCGGCTCGCGGTCGAACTTCACGATATACTTGTTCGAGCCATTCAAAACGTTCCCATCGGCATCGGTGTAGCGGATCGGGTACATCGCTTCCTTCTCGCCATTCCCGCCGAGATAGGGTCCCGCGACCATCGCCCGAAGCGGATAGTTGAAGCCGAAGCTGTCGAGCCCCGTCACCCAGTCCCAGCCGTTGCGGCGAGTGGCGGTGCTGGCAAAGGATGAGATCGAGACTGCCGGACCGTCCGCGAGTCCTCGCAGCAAGCCCTTTCGCGTCTCCGGACGGACCTTCGATGGATCGAAACCGTCATTGGTCAAACCGATACGGGCAAATTGTCCGAACAGAGCCTCATCAACCGTCTTCACCTTGTTCGACTTGAGTGCAAAGGCCAGCTGCGTCAGGAAGCCAAGTTCGTCATTCGCGATAGACGGCAGAGGACTCAGCGTTGCTGTTGACGGCTTTCCGCTCAACGGCTCTACCTTGAATTTCGCCTGGAGATCGTGAACAAGCTGTGGCGTAGCGCCTACTGCGCCAAGGCGCCCCCAAAGCCACACTTTATTCGTCGTCACGTCGAGACGCTTCACATCAGGCGGAAGTTGCCCGCTCCAGCCCGGCGGCACGACGGCAAACCGCCCGGCCTTCGTTCCTGTAGTGCGACGACCGATGTAATGCTCAAGCTCCTGCCACATGTTGAAGACGTCGATGACGTAGTAGCGGTCGCTCGTATCGGGGACTGTGATGAGGTACGGCTCGTTGAGCGTCACGACCGCGCTGAGATAGTAGGTATCATTATTCGCCGTCGGCATGTCCTTTGCGGCGGGAGTCGCCAGCTCCTGTGCCCAGCCAACCTGGTTGAGCGGGGCGCGATAGCTCGTATCCGGCTTCGGCGAGGGGACATCGGTGTATTCACGCGCAACACGCTCCATCCGCACGAGCGGATAGCCCCAAACGTAGACGGATACGCCGAGGTGATAGCCGTCCGCTTCGAGTCCTTTGGCAAGGACTTCGGGTGAAGCCGGCGTCGTCAGCAACTTGTCCTCGACTTCCGCAGCTTTCATAGCTGTCGGGAATGCGCACCATGTCAGAAGCAACAGCAATGACCGCGCTGCAGGGCGTCGTGAAGTAGCCGATAGAAACATCGTAGCTCTCCTCTTTTTTTGCTTTCACATTGCGATTATGAGCGGTAGTTCCCCCCAATCCGACTCTGCTGTTCGCGCGATTGAGCCCGTGATGCGAACGGCGGGAACCGACCGCTTTCTTGTGTTCGGAACGGGCTGTACTACCTGCAGATGCAGGCTCTCCCTTCTATGCCAAATACGCAACGTGGCAAATTGCGCAGGGTTCCGGTGTCAGCATTGAGTCATAAGCGGCAGTAGACGCCAAGCTGGATCGGCGTCCGGTTTGCCTTTGAGAGCCGACATGACACGTCTTCAAGCGACCTTCGGCTAAGAGCCACAACCGGACATCGCTCTTCAGAGCATCATGAGGTTGCGAACCCCTTCGTCCCCCTTCGTCGTCGCCCTT
This sequence comes from Bradyrhizobium sp. LTSP857, assembly GCF_000938285.1. Taxonomy (NCBI): domain Bacteria; kingdom Pseudomonadati; phylum Pseudomonadota; class Alphaproteobacteria; order Hyphomicrobiales; family Nitrobacteraceae; genus Bradyrhizobium; species Bradyrhizobium sp. LTSP857. The sequence goes on from NZ_JYMS01000007.1 coordinate 236,655, forward strand.
GCCGATCACCTGATATCTCCAGCCTTTGTTATGCAAAGGTTGCGGAGTTTAGGATTTTCCCGAGTAAGGCTTTGGCGATCCCGCAGACCGCGCCGACGTCCTTCGTAGAGAACGCAAACATCAATCAGTGTTTCGGCGCTAATGTCTGACGCAGCGATTCCGAATGAGCTAAGCATTCCACTGACAAGGCAACTGTTGAATCTTTCCGACAGCAGAATTACCGTCGTAACAATGCCGTTATTTCCATCCGTGACAGTCATGGTGAGACACTTGGGACTCTCGGACGTCACCTGCTTTTCCAAGGTCTCTATCTCGTAATCCGAAAAGCCCAGAGACTTAAAAGCAGGCTTGTCATACTTTAACCGCGCGAAGACCTTCGTATCATGAACGATCGAGACAGAAGAGTTCTTTGCGGGAGTGTGGTCGATTGTTAGACCTGCGGCGGCGGAGAGACGACGTAGATCCTGCTCAACCAAAGACTGGCTATCGTATGAGAGGTCGCCGATATCAAAATAATTGAGGGATGAATCGCTTCGGGGAAGCCGCGAGTTCGTTCCCAGTGGATGCATCTTTCTTCCAATTGAATGAGCCAAGGGTCTGCATACCCTGCGCGGTCGCGTCCTGCGCGAATGAGGGGATGAAACACCAAAGTACCGAAACAAGCGCTGCCGAAGCGACGACACCCCTGCAACGACGTCGCTCTGGCTGGAACGCATGGATCGATCGCGCTGCAAAAATGATCATTACAGGCTGCAAATGAATAGGACCTCCCGGAACAGCTCCTGTAGTGCTACACGTTAAGCGTGAAATCTCTCCGAAGCGTCAATAGACCGGCGAAACTTCTCAAGGGGCTGTTTGAGCGTCGATGGTCCGCTTCGGGCCAGCAGCGGACGCGGGGCGTTGAGGCTGCTCGGGGTCAGCGCTCGCGCCGATAGTGCATAGCGACCGCGCCGCTGCGGAGCGGCTTCGCCGAGACCAGCTTGAGCCGTCGTGCACTGGGCAGCCCACCCTGGTACAGAGTCGGGCCGTGGCCGGCGATCCTGGGGTGGACGAGGAGCTGATATTGGTCGATCAGATCCAGCCGGTCCAGCTCGGTTGCGAGTTTGCCGCTACCGAGGAGCACGCCGGCCGGAGTCGCGTCCTTGAGCCTCTGTACGCCTGTTCGCAGGTCGCCGGCGATGGAGTGGCTGTTGGCCCACGGGAAGTCCGTTCGCGTCGACGACACCACGTACTTCGGTTTGGCGTCCAGCTTGACCGCCCACTCGCGTATCGCCGGCGGCGCCTCCACGTCGCCGCGAGCGACCGCCGGCCAGTAGCTCTCCATCATCTCGTAGGTGATGCGGCCCCACAGCATCGCCCCGCCCTCGTCCATAAGGCGGGTGAAGAACGCGTGGGTCTCGTCGTCAGCAATTCCCTCCTCATGGTCGACGCAGCCGTCCAGGGTGACGTTTATGCTGAAGGTCAATAGTCCCATGCGACCAGCCTAAGCCATCCGCTCAAAAAGATGTAGGGCTATTGCTCGCGGTTCATGTTCAACTTCGGCTATACGTCATTCGCGTCGGTTGAGCCCGACCTCTGTGATGCCCGGTATCCCCCTCTGAGCCGACATGACAACGCGGCCGAAAATTGTCGCGAAGGGCCACTTTCGGACTCATGCGCCGCAACAAAAAGCGCCTTCAATATCGCCCTCGATCATCAATGTCCGGGATATATTCGGGGGATACTGACCGCTTTTGTGAGAGATGATCCAATGGAGCCCATCAGTGCAGATCTTTCCACGATACTAAATCGCATCCTTGATACGGCGGCAGATAATCTCAGGATTGCAAAGATTCTCGTTCAAATGGGGCTTGATCCCAACAACATCACCTACGACGCACTGTTTGATCGGCTGCTGGAAATTGTGCTGGCCAACATCACGCTCGCCAACATGTTTGCCTTGGTCGGCGCAATCTTCTTTGTCGCTACCTTGCTGATGCAGAGAATGGTGCCGCTGCGGGTCGCGAATATGGTCGGCTGTGCATTCTTCGCAACCTCTGGCGCGCTTTCCGGAAGCGTCGCCACCTTTCTGCTTTATCTGCTGTTGCTGCCGGTCAATGCCGTTCGTCTCCGTCAACTGCTCAGGCTCGTTAAGAAGGCACGTAACGCGATGCAAGGTGACGTGTCGATGGAATGGCTCAAACCGTTCATGACCGAACGCAGATATCGCCATGGCGACCGATTATTTAGGAAGGGTGATGCGGCGGCCGAAATGTTTCTCACCGTCACCGGGAAGTTTCTCGTCAAAGAAATCGGCGTCGAGCTTCCGCCAGGGCGTCTCATGGGAGAACTTGGCTTCCTTGCGCCCGATAACCGACGAACCGGCACGGTCGAGTGCATAGAAGACGGACAAGTCCTGACTATAACTTATGAAAGGTTGCTTGAAATCTACTTTCAAAGTAATCAGCAATTCGGCTACCACATCCTCCTCCTCACCAGTCAGCGTCTGCTGGAAAACAACCAGCGCCTCCAGGAAAACATCTCGCGGCTAGAAGCAACTCTCGCGCAAGAGAAAGCGGCGCGACAGACCCCAGCCGCGGATGGCACGGCTTGAAACTTGGCTCTTGATTGCTCCACTATTGGTGAGAACTGTCCCGACGCGGTGCAGGTCTCGCGAGGCAACGACGTCCGCTCGGGGTCAAACTGAGAAGAACTCAACGTGGGCAAATTGCGGCCCGCTCTGCCTCACTAAGCAGACTTCGATCAGATGGACCGAATTCATCGTCTTTGCGTCAGAATCTCATGGGATCGCTGTATCGCAATCAGCTTGGGCCCAAGCTGAGCATCATGCTCGAGCGTGCCGGCCGCGAAACCATGACCTACGCCAATTCTGGTACAAGTGCTAAGGTAGGTAACGACTTTTAACGCGTCGCTATCGAGTGTTCCCCTCACGACTCTTTCGACCCGAGCACTCATCATTGCCAATGGAGCATGGTCCGGAGAGCTAATGTCGGCTTCTCTGCTGACGATCGTCACCTCGACGATTACTGGCGCGTCGATTCCTTCGGGAATATGGTCAAAGAGCACGCCACGTTGCGAACTAGCCACCGCGCAGGCCTCTGCCCGGTCGAATACAAGACAACCAACGATCAAACAAAGCGCGCAAAGCCTTGTCATCTTCCATGTGCGCATATTTGTACGCTGATCGCTAATCATCGCACCACGATGCCAAGTCTTCTTAAGGTCTGCAATGAGTCACTTGCCGACATCGCCGCAAGTCAGGCCTGCTCTACCTTCGCAAGCGAACACCCAGAATTTTGAGTAGACGCCCTACGCCCTTCGCATCAGCTTGAGCGACGCCGCGAGCCGCAGGCTGCGCTTGCCGGCAAGCGCAATGCCTTCAAGCTCGCCGCTATCCGACGTGCAGATGCCCGAGAAGCCGATTCCGACCTCGTAGCCGCCGAACACGGGATTGTCGCCCTTCGCCGGCGTGTGCTCCTGGTTGAGCATCTCGCCCTTCCAGCGGCCGTCCGTCGAGGAATAGGAGCCGAGATAATAGAAGAACGCATCGCCGCCGAGGATGCGGCCGTCGATCAGCAGCATCACGCCGGAGAGGCCGGCATCGACACCGTCGAGCGCGCGCAGACTCATTCCATAGAGCCCGTTGGCAATACCGCCCTCCCCGATCGTGCCGCGTGGCGGCAGCGCCCCGTCGTCGAGCCGCGTGAGGATGGCCCAGAAGTTGCCGCCCGGCATGGTGTCCGCGCTGCCCTCGAGGCGGATCTGGCTGCCGATCAACCGGCCGCGTGCACTGATCGAGGCGACATCGGCCCCCATCAGCGGCTTGTGGTGGGGATCGTCGTTATGCCGTTCGGTGATGACCTCGGCGATGATCTCGCCGTCGCGCTCAAAATAGGTTCCCAGATGCGCGAAGGCCGAATTGCCGCCGAGCATCTTGCCGTCATGCAGGCACATGATGCTGCGGCCGAAGCCATCGTGGATGCCGTATTCAACCTTGTAGAGTCCGTCCAGCAACGCAATCGACCCGCAAAATGAGAAGGAATGCAGGCTACCTAGCACCGCCGCCCGACCAAGACCATCCGGCTTTTCCGCGCAGGGACCACGCGCGGAGCCTATCCTTGCATGATGCCATCATGCCCCTGTTTTGCCCGACGGGTCAAACCATACTTCGTAAAATACGAAATAAGCGATTTCAACGACTTGGCTACTGTGCATGGGGTTGTTTTCGACCTTTTTGTTTTGGGCGGTCCGGACCGGCGCTCGAACCTGACGGCGCGAGCGCGCGACAGAACGGCATGAACCAAACAGAGCCGTCAGCCGAGAAGCAGATCGCATCGATCGTCGCCAGCGCGGCGAAGCAGCCGCTGCTCGATGCCGCATTCGAGCTCTGGCGCTGGCGCTACCGGCTGGACTCCATCGAGGGGCGTCCGACCGCCGAAGAGGTCCGCGTCAATCGCACCCTCACGCCGGAGCAGTTCAGCGCGAAATACCGCTACGAGCGCGACCATGCGCATGAAGGGCCGATGTTCGACTACCTGAAGCGCGCGCATCCGCACGCCAGTGACGACGCGATCAGGCAGGCGATCATCACCGCCGTTAAATTCGAGGGCGCGGCGGAAGCGCATTTCAATTGGGATGGCGATTTCTGGGACTGCATCGTGCGCGCGGTGGCGCAGGCGGCCGCGCAATATCCTGATTTCCTCGACACGACCTATCGCGACGCCCGCAACAATCTCGCCTACTACATGAAGTGAGCTAGAAGCACAGCGTGGTGACGAGCTTGCCCTGTTTGTCCTTGATCGCGTAAGGGCAGCGCAGCCGTTCCAGCGCCTTCTTGGCATCCTCGTCGCCGAGGGCGGCCGCGCGCTCGTAATAGGCCTTGGCGGCGTCCTTGTCCTTCGGGCCGCCACGGCCTTCCTGCGCGAAGGCACCCATCCGCTCCAGCGCGCCGGGATGGTTTTGCGCCGCCGCCTTCTCGAACATCGCGCGTGCCGCGACGTCATCCTTCTCGCCGCCATTGCCATTGGCGAGCATCAGGCCGAGCTGGTACTGCGCCTCCGCGTTGGTCTCCGCCGCCCGACCCAGCAGCGCGCGCGCCTGCGCAGGGTCCGCCGGCGCGGCACCGCCTGCGCTGCCGAGCGCTGCGAGGTTGGAGACACCGCGGGGATTACCCGCCTGCGCCGCCTTCTCGAACAGTTTTCGCGCCTGCGCTTCGTCCTTGGCAACGCCGGAGCCGGTGCCGTAGAGCACGCCGAGCTCGACCATCGCCGCGCTCGATCCCTTGTCGGCCGCTTTGCGCCAGGCGGCGATCGCGTCCGCCGTCTGGCGGTTGGCCGCATAGGCACGTCCAAGCGCGAACATCGCACGGCGCGAGGATGGCGCAGCCTGCTTGCAGAACTTGATGGCCGTCGCGACATCGGAGGCTGCGACTTCCGACACGCCTTTCACATCGGCCGGCTTGTCCGGGTCGCTCGGATCGGCGGCGACACGATCGCACAGGACGAGGTCGGCCGATTGCGCATGCGCTGCGACAGGCACTGCAAGCGCGACAAGGATGGCACAGAGATAGATCCGCATGGGCTTCAAGTTGCGTCCGCGTCCCGGCAAATTCAAGGCTCGAGTCCGGACTCGCGCAGCACAGGCGCGACTTCGGGCGATGCCAAATAGCGCAGCAGCCGATCGGCCGCCGAAGCATGCGTTGCGTTCGCCATTCGGCCGGCGGAAAACACGGCCGGTGTCTGCAAATCGTGCGGGATCGGGCCAACCACTTCGATGCCGTCGACCTGCTTCAGCTCGCTGATCTGCTGCACGGCGAGATCGGCCTCGCCGCTGACGAGCCGCTCGGCGGTAAAGCCCTGTTGCACGATGGTGGCCCTGGCGTTGATCTCGGCCGCGATCCCCATCCGCTCGATCAGCTGCGCAAAGTAGATCCCACTCGCACCGAGCCGTGAATAGGCGACGGATCGTGCCGCCAGCACCGTCTTGCGCAGCGCGGCCTCGGTCGCGATGTCGGGATGCGCATGCCCTGCCTTGACTGCGATGCCGACATAGGAGCGCGCCAGGTCGGCCGCGCTCTCCGCGATCACACGACCTTCGCCGATCATCTCGTCGAGCCCCTCGCGCGTGAGGATCACGAGATCTGGGGCCTCGCCCTCGCGCAGCCGCTTCAGCAAGGCCTGGGTTGGCGCGAAGTCGGCGTCGATGCGGACGCCGGCTGCGGCCTCGTAGGCGGAGGACAGGCTACGCATCGCGCCCATCAGGCCGAGCGTCGAGAGCATGCGAATTTTTTCCATGTGCAGTTCCCGTAACGATCAGGCGCGGTGCATCAGCTTGAGCGCGGCGGTCAGGCGCAGGCTGCGCTTGCCGGCAAGCGCGGTGGCCTCGAGCACGGCCTGCTCCGCGTCATACGTGCCGGAGAAGCCGATGCCGACCTCGTGGCCGCCGAAGATTGGATCGTCCTTGGCTGGCGTGTGCTCCTGATTGAGGATCTGGCCCTTCCAGCGGCCGTTCGCAGCGGTGTAGCTGCCGAGATAATAGAACGAGGCATCGCCGCCGAGGATGTGCCCCCGGTTCAGCAGCATCACGCCGGTGAGGCCGCCGTCGAGGCCATCCAGCATGCGGAGATGAATCGAGTAGAGGCCATCGGCGATGCCGGCCTCGCCGACACCACCGGCGATCGGCACCTCGTCTTCCGTGATCGGCGTCATCAGCGACTGGAAGGGCACGCCGGGCAGCTCCTTCAGCTCGCCCTTGAAGCGATAGAGATCGCCGTCGGCAAAACCCTTTGCGATCAGCGTCGCATCATCGGTGCCGGCCATGGCGCGATAGTTCGGATCGGGGTTGTGGCGGACGGTCTTGATGACGATGTCGACGCCGTCGGCGGTCTTCTCGTAGCTGCCGATATGGGCAAAGGCCGAATTGCCGCCGAGCATCTTGCCGCGGCCAGCATGCATCACGCTCCGGCCGACACTGTCGCCGAGCTGAAATCGTACCTTGTAGAAGCCTTCAAACACCAGCCGTCCCCGGCCCTGCGCGCATCCGAGGACACTCTATCCCGGTTTGGGCCGCGATGGACAGGCTTGATGCCGGCATGGCCGGCAGACCCACAACAAGCGCCGTCATCAGAATGCAAAAATCCGCCGGAGCCTTGCAGCTCCGGCGGATTGAAAGCCAACCCGGGCCAGCCCCCAGCCCGGGCCGGGAGAATCTTAGGCGACCGCCTTCTTTTCGGTCGGCACGGACGAGATCGTCTTCAGAATCTGCGAAGCGATCTGGTATGGGTCGCCCTGCGAGTTCGGACGGCGGTCTTCCAGATAGCCCTTGTAGCCGTTGTTGGCGAAGGAGTGCGGAACGCGGATCGAGGCTCCACGGTCGGCAATGCCGTAGCTGAACTTGTTCCAGGGCGCGGTCTCGTGCTTGCCGGTCAGACGCTTGTCGTTGTCCGGGCCGTAGACGGCGATGTGGTCCATGATGTTCTTGTCGAAGGCCGCCATCAGCGCCTCGAAGTACTCCTTGCCGCCGACCGTACGCATATACTCGGTCGAGAAGTTGGCGTGCATGCCGGAGCCGTTCCAGTCGGTGTCGCCGAGCGGCTTGCAGTGGAACTCGATGTCGATGCCGTAGCTCTCGGTGAGGCGCAGCATCAAATAGCGAGCCATCCACATCTCGTCAGCGGCCCTCTTGGAGCCTTTGCCGAAGATCTGGAATTCCCACTGGCCCTTCGCAACTTCCGCGTTGATGCCTTCGTGGTTGATGCCGGCCGCGAGGCAGAGGTTGAGATGCTCTTCCACGATCTTGCGGGCGACGTCGCCGACGTTCGAGTAGCCGACGCCGGTGTAGTATGGACCCTGCGGCGCCGGATAACCCGAAGCCGGGAAGCCGAGCGGACGGCCGTCCTTGTAGAAGAAGTATTCCTGCTCGAAGCCGAACCAAGCGCCGGAATCGTCGAGGATGGTGGCGCGCTTGTTGGTCGAGTGCGGGGTCTTGCCATCGGGCATCATGACTTCGCACATCACGAGCGCGCCGTTCTCACGCGCGGCGTCGGGATAGACGGCGACCGGCTTCAGCACGCAATCGGAGCTGTGGCCTTCGGCCTGCTGGGTGGAGGAGCCATCGAAGCCCCAGAGCGGGAGCTGCTCGAGCGTCGGGAACGACGCGAATTCCTTGATCTGAGTTTTGCCGCGCAAGTTCGGAGTCGGCGTATATCCGTCGAGCCAGATGTACTCGAGCTTATACTTGGTCATTGAGCCTCTCTGTAGATGATGCGAAAGGTGGGGGCCGAAGGCCCCCGCACGTTGTTTCCCGGCCAACATCGGCCGTCCGTTTACAAGCATTTAACGTGCCAAAAGGCCGCACTGCGGTAGGTTATCCCCGTTCCCGGGCGGGGCGATTTCATCAGTGACGATCCACAGGCGCGTGCGTCAAAGCAGCGCACCTTTGCGTTACCCCGCACCGCAAAAAACCCGCTGAAAACGCACGATTCTGAAGCACCTGCGGTTGAATCCCGACCTGCGACTAAACCAGCGCCAATCGCTCGTAATTTTTGCGAAGTCGGCTGCCTTGTTCCAGCAACCTTCGGAACGGCTCAAGCGTTAGCCACCCCACCGGTGCCTTGGAGGGTGCAGAACCGCTATTGCCCACAAATTAGGCCAACAATGATTTCCTTTTCAGCACTTTGCATTTCGAGATGCACGGCCGATATGGAGAGTCCGGTAACCACAAGAAAACGAGTCGGGCGCACCATGGAGGTAAGCGCTTCGGCGTCAGGAGAGACAGAAATGATGAACAATAGTTTGAGCCAAGGTTCTGGCTCAGCCTCAGCCCAGATCTACCAATTCCCTGTCGGGGGCCGCGCGGCTCTCGGGGGGCGCCGCTACGGTGAGACCGGCCTTCCCGCCAATCATCTCTCGCTTCCCGTGAACGAGACGATCTGCAGCGGCAGCTGGTACCATCAGGAGGCCGTCGATGAAGCCAAGCCGAAATGGGATCGCTAATGCCTGCGTTCGGTTCAGTACCGCCGCGCCCTCACAAGCGCCCGGCGGAAGTTTGAAAAAGGGTCGAAACAACGAAGTTTCGGCCCTTTTTGATTCTTGCAGCGACAACGCCGTTCAGATCACCGCGCAGGCCGTCACCGGCCGCTTCAGATGCCTGACCGTGGTCGCCCCGGTCTTGCCAATCAACAGCGTGATTCCCGCCCCCGAATAACGCGCTCCCGAAACCGTCAGCCTTTTAGCAAGCGTTACCGGCTCGCCGTCGATCTGGAGGAAGGCGCGCTTGTCGTCGTCATAAAACCCAACGATGAACTGCGTACCATCGACACAGCGATAGGTCTGAAAGGTCTGCGCATCGGCCTGCTGCGTGCGGCAAATTCCGCCCGCCAGCATGGTGATAGCCAAAACAATGGCCTTGTGCCGGTCCATGATCGCCCCCGTAATAGCCCGCAAGCAACATAGCAAAAGCTGATCGCAATAACTTAGGCTGATCTCATGTCAGACTCCCTCGCCCGTCACCTCAGCCTGCAAGGCGCCAGCAACTTTCGCGATCTCGGCGGCTATCCGACTGCCGACGGCCGCACCACGCGCTGGCGGCAAATCTTCCGCTCCAACCATCTCGGCCAGCTCACGGCCGCCGACATCGAGATCGTCCGCACGCTTGGGGTCCGAAGCGCGTTCGATTTCCGCGGCGTCGAGGAGCGTGCGGCCGGCGTCTGTGTGGTCAACGAGATCACCGTGCACTCGCTGCCGATCGAGCCGACGGTGGTGGCTTCACTGCGCGCCGAACTCGCCAGGGGCACGCTGACCGCTCCGGTCGCGCTGGACATCATGCGCGAGTCCTATCGCAACTATGTCCGCCACAACACGCATAGTTTTCGCAACCTGTTCGGCCATCTCCTGGAGGACAGTGCGCCGCTCGTGATCCACTGCACCGCCGGCAAGGACCGCACTGGCTTTGCCAGCGCGCTGATCCTGCATGCGCTCGGCGTGCCCGACGACGTCATTGCCGAGGACTACCTGCTGACCAACACGTACTACAAGCGCGACGTGTCGAGCGCCGCGGATTTGCCCGCCGACGCTCTCAACGCGATCGGTTCCGTCGAGGCCTCTTACCTCGCGGCGGCTTTCGAGGCCGTCGGCAGCGAATATGGCGACCTCGAAACCTACTTGCGCGACGGCCTCAAGCTCGGCACAGCAGAACGGACCGCGCTGAAGGCGCGCTATCTGCAATCGTAGGCGGCGGGGCCGGGAGATCGATGATGCAAGACAAGGTCCTGATCGTAACCGGCGCGCTCGGCGCGCTTGGAAAAGTCGTCGCGGAGATCGCACAGTCGCGCGGCGCGCGCGTCGCCGGCATCGATCATGCGCCCTCGCAAGTCTCAGCCACGAACGAGCGCATCGAGATCGGCGGCGTCGATCTGTCCGACCCGGCGCAGGCGAAGACGGCCGTCGAAACGGCGGCCAAACATTTCGGCAAGCTCGATGCGCTGATCAACATCGCCGGCGGCTTTGCCTTCGAGACCGTCGGCGACGGCGACATCAAGACGTGGCAGCGCATGCATGCGCTCAACGTGATGACCGCCCTCAACGCCTCGCACGCGGCGCTGCCACACCTTGCTGCCTCGAAAGCGGGCCGCATCATCAACATCGGCGCCATGGGCGCGCTCCAGGCGGGCTCCGGCATGGGGCCCTATGCAGCGTCGAAGGCAGGCGTGCACCGCCTCACCGAAGCACTGGCCAGTGAATGGAAGGGCAAGGTCACGGTGAACGCGGTGCTGCCTTCGACCATCGACACCAAGGCCAACCGAGCCGACATGCCGAAAGCGGACTTCTCCAAATGGGTGACGCCGCAGGAACTCGCCGAGGTCATCCTGTTCCTCGCCAGCGATGCGGCAAGCGGCGTCACCGGCGCGCTGATCCCGGTGAGCGGACGGGTGTAGGCTCGGTGGCCAGGCATCTTTTCCCGGGCCCCCTACACTGCTATATTTGAACAATGACAACCGAAGATATCGAACGAGCGATCGAACGACTTGCACCTGACGAATTGGCGCGGTTTCGTGCATGGTTCGAGCAGTTCGACGCAGAACGCTTTGATAAGGCCCTGGAGCAAAGCGCCCAGGCGGGCAAGCTCGATGCCTTTGCCGAGGAGGCGCTGAGCGCCTATCGCGCCGGCCAAACCCGCGACTTGTGAAACACACGGCGTCGCCGAGATTCTGGAAGGCTTATGTGGCTTTGCCGGCCGGTGTTCAGCGGCTGGCCGATGCCAACTTCAGACTCTTAAAGAACGACCCTACTCATCCCTCGCTTCAATTCAAACGGGTCGGACGATTTTGGTCCGCCAGAGTCGGACTGCGTTATCGCGCGCTGGCCGTCGAATCCGATGGAACCTATGTCTGGTTCTGGATCGGCTCGCACGCGGACTACGACCGTCTCATAGGCTGAAAGGCGTCAATCCGACACCAATAGCCGCAGATTGCCCCTGAAGCGGATGCTCTGCTTTCCCGCGAGCGCGATGCCCTCGCCATAGGCGATCTCATCGGTCCCCGCGCGCAAGATAACCGCACCATCTGTTCCCATCAAATGGCCCGTCAGCCCGAGTCCGATCCGGGCTAAACTGCCGGCAACTGATTCTCCGATCGGACGTGTTGTGGAAACCGCGCTTTACCTCCCCGTCAAACGCTTCCTCGAGGAGCTCGGCTTCACCGTGAAGGGCGAGATTGGCGGCTGCGATCTCGTTGGCCTGAGCTCCGGCGATCCGCCCGTGGTTGTGATTGGCGAGCTCAAGCTCGCCTTCAATCTCGAACTGATTTTGCAAGCGGTCGACCGCGCACCGGCCGGCGACGAAGTCTGGATCGCTGCAAAAATGTCGTCGCGCGGCAAGGGGCGCGAAAGCGATGCGCGCTATCGCAATCTCTGCCGGCGCCTCGGCTTCGGCATGCTCGGGGTCACCGACCGCGGCCAGGTCGAGGTGCTGGTGAAGCCGCCGACGGCAGCGCCGCGCCGCGAGCCGAAGACACGCTCGCGCCTCGTTGCCGAACATCAGCGCCGCCAGGGCGATCCCGTGCTCGGCGGCAGCACGCGCACGCCGATCATGACCGCCTATCGTCAGCAGGCGCTGGCCTGCGCGTCAGCACTCGCCGCCGGCCCGCGTGCCGTGCGCGAGTTGCGCGAACGCTGCCCCGATGCCGGCAAGATTCTGCTGCATAATGTCTATGGCTGGTTCGAACGCGCCGAGCGCGGAATCTACGGGCTCACCGATGCCGGACACGCGGCGCTGAAACGCTGGCCGCAGGCGCCAGTGAAGGACACCGTGCACGAAGCATCCCTGCCCTAGCGGCATTCACATCGGGGGACTTTGCATGATCGTCGTGACTGGAAGCGTGACGGCCCGGCCCGAGACCTTCGACGAGGCGCGCCGCCTCAGCCTCGAACACGTCCATCGGTCGCGGCAGGAGCCGGGTTGCATCTCCCATGCGGTGCATGTCGACTGCGAGAATCCGCTCAAGCTGGTCTTCTTCGAGCAATGGGCCGACCGCGCAGCTCTCGCCGCACATTTCGCGGTATCAGCGTCCGGCGAGTTCGTGCGGGTCTTGCGCTCACTCGCCGCAGGCCCAACCACGCTCGAACTTTACGACGCGAGCCGGCTTGAGAAGCTTTGAGTGCATAGCTGAGATGCCACACCAATTTCATATTGCAATGCAACATAAGCGGCACTAGGTATCCCAGATCGAAACGAGGCCCCTATGAGCGCAGACTGGAATACCAAGTACGGCACGCGGCGCGTGCGTCACGATCCGCCCACCCTGGACGAGGCGATTTTCGCCGCCGTCGGCATCACCGATGATCAGGAGCAGCAGGCCGAGATCGCCGCATCATTGATGGGGATGCCGCTCGATGTCGTGCAGGCCGAGGTCAAGAAGCAGGTCCGCACCAACAGCCGCATCACCTCCACCCGCGTGATCGCCGGCGAACAGGGCGCGCAGCGCTCGGTCGTGGTCGAACGCCGCGTCGTCCGCCGCTTCGGCAACGACAAGCGCACCGGCACCTGAGCGCTATTTCGTCAACTAACATCAAAGCGGACCGGCGTTGCCGGTCCGCTTTTTGATTCAGGCAGCGCGATTGCCGTACATGCTGGAGATCAGCTTCCAGCAGGTCGAATTGAAGTTGAGCAAGGCGCGGCCGGCCGTGAACGGCGCCGCGGCAAGATCAGCAAGCTCGGCCTCGGGCGTCTTGCCGAGATCGATCGTTCCGGTTGATTCGCCATGGCGGAATTGCAGGTTCGCGCCGAACTTCTTGGCGAGCGCGCGCATGGCGTGATTCTCGGCGCCCGTGGTGATGCGCAGACGCTTGAAGCCCTTCCAGCGCGCTTCCGCGATCAGACGGCTGAACAATATCGTGCCGACGTTCTGGCGACGCGCCGAGGCTTCCACGCTGAAAGCGACTTCGGGAAGCGAATCATCCTCCGGCGGATGCAGCTCAGCCGCACCGCGGACGACGCCGTCGACGATATAGGCAACGATCACGGTACCATCCTCGGCGCAGCGGGCGGCATATCGCTCGATGAAGCTGTCGTCGAGAAAGCCATTGAAACGGTCGTGCCGGCTCGCGGCATCGAGCCTGAGCAGGTGATCGCGCAGAAGCGGCAACTCTTCCTGCTGGCCCAGGGTCCGCACATAGCCCGGGACGGATTTCGTCCGGGTCGTGTCTTCAAGTTCCAAGTCTACTTCGCGTGACAAGTCAAAACTCCTCTTGGTGTCCCTCGAGGAGGCGTTCGAATCCCTAGACCTCCAATATTGTGCATCGCAACATGTTTTTCAAGATGGGAACCCGCTCAAGTTAGAGGCATGGGAAGCGACCAATTCGTTAACAAAATCAAGGTCCCGTAATCATACGAGGACGAGCTGGGTCTGGGTCACCACGGCAACCAGCTTGCCATCCTCCGTCTCCAGCCGGGTCGTCCAGACCTGGGTCCGTCGTCCCCGGTGCACGGGAGTAGCGGTGGCGATGACAACGGTTCCCTCCTTGGCCCCGCCGATGAAATTGGTCTTGCTCTCCAGCGTGGTCGTTCCCTTTGCGTCCTCCGGCAGGTTGATCACGGTCGCAGCCGCCCCGACGGAATCGGCCAGCGCCATCACCGCGCCGCCGTGGATGGTGTAATGAAGCGTGCACAGATCGGGCCTGACCGTCATCCGCGCCACCACGCGATCCTTCTCGGCTTCGACGAATTCGACGCCCTTGAGCTCGGCGAACGGCATCTTCATCGCTTTAAGTTTCTCAAGCGGCGTCATCGGATCTCCTCCCAATTCATTGTGCTCTCAACGTGAATTGCTCTGTGCGGCAAAGCAATGACGTCCGAGGTCATGGCCGTGCTGACATCGATACCGATATTTGCGCATATGGTCTCGCCATGCGCCACTTCCCGCCCCGCCGCATCGTCTGCCTGACCGAGGAGACCGTCGAAACGCTCTATCTGCTCGGCGAGCAGGACCGCATCGTCGGTGTCTCCGGCTACGCCGTCCGCCCGCCCCAGGTCCGCCGCGAGAAGCCGCGGGTGTCGGCCTTCGTTTCGGCGGACATCCCAAAGGTTTTGGCGCTGGAACCGGACCTGGTGCTGGCCTTCTCCGATCTCCAGGCCGGCATTGTCGCCGATCTCGTGCGCGAAGGCGTCGACGTTCATGTCTTCAACCAGCGCGACGTCGCCGGGATCTTGGCGATGATCCGCACGCTGGGTGCGCTGGTCGGCGCGGCGGAACGCGCGGACCGCCTCGCTCAGGGTTTTGAACGTCGACTTGCGGAGGTGGCGGCGACACGCCGCCCCTCGCCGCGGCCAAAAGTCTATTTCGAGGAATGGGACGATCCGCTGATTTCGGGCATCGGCTGGGTGTCCGAGCTGATCGAGATCGCCGGCGGCGAGGATGTGTTTTGCGAGCTGCGACATCGGCAGGCTGCGAAGGACCGCATCGTGTCGGCGGACGCGGTGCGCAAGGCAGCGCCCGACGTGATCCTCGCTTCATGGTGCGGCAAGAAGGTTGTGCCTGCCCGTATCAGACAGCGCGATGGCTGGAACGAAATTCCGGCTGTACGCAATGACCGCATTGTCGAGATCAAATCGCCGATCATCCTGCAGCCCGGGCCAGCGGCGCTGACGGATGGGCTCGATGCGATCGTGACTGCGTTGTGGGGCGAGCGTGCCTGAACGTGCAGCAGCTGTCGCTTCCCCCAGCCCCGTCATCCTGAGGTGCGAGCTGCGCGGTGCACAGCACCGTGCAGCGAGCCTCGAAGGGTGGCGGTGATGGTCCACGCTCGCAGAAATGACGCTTGGGGCGACGTTCGGTGCTCAAGTCACAGCATTCACAACCTGATACTCAGGCCGTCGCCACACCTCACCCGAAATCACCTCCTCGATGATCCCGGCCGCCTTCATCACCTCGTCCTCGCCGATATATAGCGGCGTAATCCCGAAGCGCATAATGTCGGGCGCGCGGAAATCGCCGATGACGCCGCGGGCGATCAGGGCCTGCATGGCGGCATAGCCGCCGTCGAAGGCGAAGGAGACTTGCGAGCCGCGGCGCTCATGCGCGCGTGGCGTAACCAGCTTCAAGGAAGCGCAGCGGCGTTCGACCTCCGCGATCAACAAATCGCCGAGCGCCAGCGAACGCGCGCGGACTTCGGCGATATCGACACGATCCCAGATATCGAGCGAGGCTTCCAACGCTGCCATCGCCAGCACCGGCGGAGTACCGACGCGCATGCGCTCGATGCCGCCGGCCGGCTGATAGCCGAGATCGAACGCAAATGGTTTTGCGTGGCCCATCCACCCGGACAGCGCGGCGCGCGCGCTGTCGGCGTGGCGTGGCGCGACATACAGAAACGCTGGCGCGCCGGGGCCCGCGTTGAGATATTTGTAAGTGCACCCCGCAGCGAAATCGGCACCGCAGCCCGCCAGATCGACCGGCAGCGCCCCGGCCGAATGTGCGAGATCCCAGACCGTGACGATGCCGAGCGCACGCGCCTTCGCGGTCAGCTTCGTCATGTCGTGGCGACGGCCGGTGCGGTAATCAACCTCGGTGATGTAGAGGACCGCAATCTCCTCCGACAGCGCGGCCTCGATCTCCTCCGGCGCCACCAGGCGTAGTTGATGGCCGCGCCCGAGCGTCGCGATCAGGCCTTCGGCCATGTAGAGGTCGGTCGGGAAATTGCCGGTGTCCGACAGGATGACTTTGCGCGTCGAGTTCATATCGAGCGCGGCGGCAAGCGCCTGATAGACCTTCAGCGACAGGGTGTCGCCCATCATCACCGAGCCGGCCTCTGCGCCAATCAGACGTGCGATCCGATCGCCGACACGGCGCGGTTGGACGTACCAGCCCGCGCTGTTCCAGGCGCGGATCAGCTCGTTGCCCCACTCGGCCGTGATGACACGGTTGACGCGCTCGGCAACACCAAGCGGCAGCGCGCCGAGCGAATTGCCGTCGAGATAGATCACGCCGTCAGGCAGATGGAACAACGCCTTGGTGTCTTCGTAGACGCGAAGTTTGGTCATGGGAATCTCTAGAGGATGGTACGGACGCGCCAGAGTTCGGGGAACAGCTCGATCTCAAGCATGCGCTTGAGATAGCTGACGCCGCCGGTGCCACCGGTACCGCGTTTGAAGCCGATGACGCGCTCGACCGTCGTCACATGGTTGAAGCGCCAGCGCCGGAAATAGTCTTCGAAATCGACCAGTTTCTCGGCGACCTCGTAGAGCATCCAATGCGTCTCAGGCGCTTCGTAGACCACACGCCAGGCCTGCAGCACGCCCTCGTTAAAGCTGTGGGTCTCGCGCACATCGCGCGCCAGCACCGCGGCCGGCATCTTGAGTCCATTGCGGTCGGCGAGCCGCAACACCTCGTCATAGAGGCTCGGCGTCGCAAGCTCAGCCTCAAGCAGCTGCGTCACTTCGAGGTCGTGCGCGTGCGGCTTCAGCATGGCGTGATTGCGGTTGCCGAGCAGATATTCGATCAGCCGGTACTGCCGCGACTGGAAGCCGGAGGACTGGCCGAGCTGCGAGCGGAAGCGCGTGTATTCGCTCGGCGTCATCGTGCGCAGCACGTCCCAGGCGCTGTTCAACTGCTCGAAGATGCGCGATACCCGCGCCAGCATCTTCATTGCTGGGGCGACCTCGTCTTTGGCGATCGCGCGGCGCGCGGCGGCCAGCTCGTGGATGGCAAGCCGCATCCACAGCTCCGTGGTCTGATGCTGGATGATGAACAGCATCTCGTCATGCGCTTCCGAGAGCGGATGTTGCGCGCCGAGGATTGCATCCAGCGCGAGATAGTTGCCATAGGACATGCGCCGGGCGAAATCGGTCTCGGCGCCTTCGCTTGTGGGATCGTAATCGCTGGACGTCATGGCAGGCCCTCTCGATCGATCATCCCGTACGCTAGCTCAGTCGAGGCCAATCAGGCGCGCGGTAATCTGCGACGACGGATCTTTCAGCGCGTCGATCACGGTGAAATGGTTCAGTCCGGGATCGACGACGAGGCGCGTCGGCACGTCAAAGCCGGTCCAGACATTGGCCATCAGATCGGACTGGCGGATGAATTCGGGCCGCTCGCTGCCGCCGACCCAGGCCGTGACAGGCGAATGGCCGCGCGGCAGACGCAACGCCGCGCTTTCGAGCGTCGCCTCCTCCATGGTCATGCACAGCGTCTCGTTCATCTTGGTCTTCAACAGCGGCCGCAGATCGTGCAGACCGCTGATCGAGAGCGTGCCGGCGATGCGATTAAAGACGGCCGGCTCAAGCCGGCTGTCGTCGCACAGCATGCGCGTGACCAGATGGCCGCCCGCGGAATGGCCGGCGAGCCGGATTGGACCCGCGACGAGCGAGGCCGCCTTGGCGATCGCGGTGCTGATCTCGGCGGTGATGTCGGAGATGCGCGCGGCCGGTGTCAGCGTGTAACTCGGCAGCGCCACGGTCCAGCCATGGTGCCGCGCGCCCTCGGCCAGATCAGTCCAGGTCGATTTGTCGAAGCGCATCCAGTAGCCGCCGTGGACGAACACGACGAGGCCCTTGCTGTCGCCGTCGGGCACGATCAGGTCGAGACACTGGCGCTCGGCCGGTCCGTAGGCGATGTCGGAACGAAAACCCTTCAGCCCGGCGCGGTAAGCCGCTGCCCGCTCCGTCCACAGCGCCGGCAGTCTGTCCGAGCCCGGGATATGGGCAGAATTGGCGTAAGCATCATCCCAATCGCGCATCGTACTCCCTCGACGGACTCAGGCCTTGCGATCGGGCACCAGTCTGCCACCGGCGAAGCCCGCATCCTAGTCTTTATTTTAAGCTTAAAGTATCTAGGAGAGCCGGTGGATTGGGCAACGAGAGCTCCAAACGAGACGCCGTAGGGTGGGCAAAGCGTAGCGTGCCCACCACCTGCGTCACGCAAAGGGAAATTGGTGGGCACGGCGCAAGTGCGCCTTTGCCCACCCTACGGCACAAGCGAATGGAGCTGCGCCTACGCCTGCTCTACCCCGCACCACTCCGCGATGAACAGCGCCATTGCCTTGGTCGTCTTCTTCAGCGATTCCAGATCGACGAATTCGTTGAAGCCGTGCATCTCGCCACCGCTGGCGCCGAAGCACAGGCTCGGGATGCCGTAATTGAGGCCGTAGAAGCGGGTGTCGGTGAGCGCGGTGAAGACGAGATCATCGACCGCGCCGCCATAGACCTTGTTGAAGGCCTTGCCGAACGCAGCTTCCGGCGCGGCGGAATCGGTCAGCTCATAGCCTTCCGACAGGAAGCCGGACCATTCGACCTCCGGTGGATTGTTGGCGAGGAAGCGGTGGTTGCGCGAGGCAGCAGTGACGCAGGCCAGAATCTCTTTCTGGTGATCGGCCACCGACCAGCCCGGCAGGATGGCAATGCGGCAATCGACGTCGCACCAGGCCGGCACGCTGGAGGCCCAATCGCCGCCCTTGATGATGCCGGGGTTGAAGTTGATGGGATGGTTCAGCGTCTTGAAGTGGCGATCGGCCTTGGCGCGCTCATTCCACTCGATCTCAAGCTTTTGCAGGGCATGGACGAGATGATAGGCCGCCATGATGGCGTTGGAGCCTGAGCCGGCAAAGGCGACGTGGGTCGGATGGCCCTTCACCCGCAGTCGAAACCAGATCACGCCGACTTGGGAGCGGACCATCTTGCCGGCGGTCGGCTCGGGAATGAAACAGGCATCGGCACGATAGCCGCGCTGCAACGTCGAGAGCGCGCCGACGCCGGTGCTCTCCTCCTCGATCACGGACTGGACGTGAATTCGCGCCGTCGGCTTGAGGCCTGCCGCCTTGATCGCATCCAGCGCATAGAGCGCACCGATCGTGCCCGACTTCATGTCGCAGGCACCACGGCCGAACATCTTGCCGTCCTTGATAACGGGCGAGAACGGCGGGGTGTCCCACAATTCAAGCGGGCCCGCCGGCACCACGTCGCAGTGGCCCTGGAGGATCAGCGATTTGCCGGCCTCAGTCGTGGGACGATATGTGCCGACCACCGTGCGCGCCCTGGAGAAGTCATGCTCGATCGGTCCGAAGCCGCGCAGATCCTTGAGATCGTCGACATTGATGTGCCAGTCGTCGACCTCGTAGCCGCGCTCGCGCAGGAGGTCGCCGATCATGTCCTGGCACGGCCCCTCCGCCCCGCGGGTCGAAGGGATCGCAACGAAATCGCGTGTGGTCGCAAGCTGGGCTTCGAAGCCGGCATCGACGGCGTCAAGAATCCTCTGCTGCGTCTCGGCATTCATCAGGCAACTCCAGGCATTCGAAGGGTCCAAGGAGCGCGCAAGCTAGCCGATTTTAGCCGTTCGGGTACTCCACAAAATAAGCATCCCGCAATGCATCTTCGAGCAGCCGGCCCTCGGAATAGCCATCCAGCGTCGCAGGACGGCTCACGCCGTCAAGCAGCCGCGGACACGGCTCCGGCGCGCCGATCACGGTGCGCACCGGAATGCGCTCGGCGTAGATCGGCAAGGCGTAGTCTTCGTCGTCGTCGGCAACACCCTTGGCGCGGACTTTGGCCGAGGCCTCCTCGATCTCCATCGCGATGAAGGAGGTCGCCTTGATCTCCTGCGTATTGCTCGTCCGCAGGCTCGCGGTGCGATCCGGGAAGAAGCGGTCGACCATGGCGATCACCGCACGCTCTTTTTCCTCGGGGTCGGTGACGAGATAGGCGGTGCCGAACGCCATCACCGCGCGGTAGTCGGCCGAATGGTTGAAGCCGCAGCGGGCCAACACGAGGCTGTCGAGATGGGCGACCGTGAGGCACACCCGCTCACCCTTGGTCTGGTTACGCAGCATGCGGCTGGCGCTCGAGCCGTGCCAGTAGAGCTTCGTCCCCTCGCGCCAGAAGAAGGTCGGCGTGCAATAGGGCTGGCCGTCGATTGCATAGGAGACGTGGCACAGCATCGAGGAATCCAGGATGCGATGAACAGTGTCGTGATCGTAGAAGCCGCGATCGTGACGGCGCTTGACCTGGTTGCGCGCGGACGTCGGATAGGAATTTGAGGTCTCAGTCTGGCTCACGGCCACTCCTGTCGAGATTGGAAGAATTCCAGACCAGTTGTAGCGACCGATTTGGTCTGCGATAGTGCCAATTCCATGCAAAAAATTCCGACCAATTCCTCCTCACCAGCCAAATCCCCTTCGCTGGCAAAGCCCGAGTTGCCGCTCGACCTCACCGGTCCGCACATCACGGCCGGCGCCTCCTCAGCGCACCGGCTCTATCAGGCGCTATGCGAGTTGATCGTCGGCGGCCTGGTAAAACCCGGCGAGCCGTTGCCGCCGTCACGAACGCTGGCCAAGCAGACGGGCTTTCGCCGCAACGCTGTCGTCACCGCCTATGAGCGCCTGATCGCGGATGGTTTTGCGGAAGCAACCGTCGGCTCCGGCACGTTCGTCGCCGCGCGCATCCCAGCACGGGCTGCCGCATCCAAGAAGCCGAAGGCGGTTGTCGAGGCTCCTCGGCAAGGCGCGCTCTCGCTCGGCTGCACCCATATCGACGAGCGCGCGCTGCAACGCTTTCGTGCCTTTGTCGGCCGGCGCATGCGCGCCTTCGGCACCGAACATCTGCATTACGGCGACCCGCGCGGCAGCCGCGAGCTCCGCGTCGCGATCGCCGATCATCTGTTGTCGGCGCGAGGGCTGCGCTGCGACCCCGACCAGATCATGCTCACCTCCGGCACGCTGCATACGCTGCGCATCGTGCTCGGCACGATCCTGAAGGCGAACGATCAGGTCTGGTGCGAGGATCCCGGCTATCCCATTGCGCGCAGGACCATCGCGCAGTGCGGCTATCGCACCGTCCCCATTCCTGTCGACGCACACGGCCTGCAAATCGCCAAGGGCCGCGCGGCTGCGCCGTCCGCGCGCGCCGCCTATGTGACGCCATCGCACCAGTTTCCGCTGGGCGTGCAGATGTCGATGCCGCGGCGGCTCGAACTGCTGGACTGGGCGAAACAGGCCGGTGCCTTCGTGTTCGAAGACGACTACGACAGTGAGTTTCGTTACGACGGCGCGCCGCTGATGTCGCTCGCCGGCATCGATCAGCTCCAGCGCGTGATCTACATGGGCACGTTCGCCAAAACGCTGTTTCCGGGCCTGCGCATCGGCTATTGCGCCCTGCCCGAGCGCCTGATCGCCGACGTCACGGCCGCGCGCGCCGCGCTCGACCGCTTTCCCGGAACGCTGATGGAAGGCGCGGTGGCCGACATGCTCAATTCCGGCGCCTTCGCCGCAAACCTGAAGCGGGTGCGAAAACTCTATCGGGAGGCGCGGGACGCACTGGCCGAAACGCTCGAAGCCGCATCAGACGGCGCGCTGTCGGTTCCGGTACCCTCGCAGGGCCTGCACCTGGTCGCACGATTCGATCCGTCGGTTGCTCCTGCGATTGCCGCCGAGGCGAAGCAGGCGGCTGGCGCGGAAGGCTGGCTGCTGGCCGACACTTATGCGCGGGCGCGTCCGCTGCCGGGCTTCGTGCTTGGATTTTCCGGGCATGCGGTTCCGCAACTCGTCGCTTCCGCCGAGCGGCTTGCGCGGGAATCGCGCGCCGCCTTGCGTACCAAGAGAGGATCGGCCCGCCGGGCGTGACAAAGGTTCCCTATGAGAATCGTGTACCGCTCCCTACATTGCGGCATCGATGCCGGGACCTCACATCATGTCACTCCGCCACGCAGTCTGTCTTTCGCTTCTGATCTCCGCAACGCTCGCGACGACGGTTCGAGCGGCCACGATCGGCCGCGAACAGGACATCGTCGATCTCAAGCTTGGTCAGCGCGTGATGGTGGATGACGGAACCTGCCCCGCCGGGCAGGTCAAGGAAGTGCGTGGTGCGAAGATGACCGATAAGGGCGTCGTGCGAACCAGCTCCTGTGTGGGCCGGTTCGGTCCGAAATCGAAGTAACAAGCATGATCCGGAAAAGCGTGAAGCGGATTTCCGACGAGATCATGCTCAGACAATAGAGCCCTACGACTTCGCGGGGTCGAACATGCACTGCAAGGTCGGTTTGGCGATCTTGGTGAAGGTCGCGCCGATCTCGCTTTGCTTTGCCGCCGGCACCCAATCGGTCTCGATTGTCGGCACACCGGTCTCGCTGATGCCGCGCAGCAGGGCCTCGCGCAGGTCGCGATCCTCGACGACCGCGGCGGCATGATCATGCAGGCAGCCGCAAACTTCCTCCGGATGCTCCCAACGCCCGAGCATACGCGGCGCGCATTGGCGCACGAACTCGGTGCGGGGATCGGGTAATCGGCTGGGAGAGCGCACCTGCGCCTGGGCGGAGCTGATCGTCAGAACGGACATGAGCGCCGCAGCGCAGAAACGAAGGTGCATGATGGAATGTGCCGGCTGATTTTCTTGTTAATGATCAGAAGCGCGCGGCGACAACGATCGGCTGCGGCGCCGTGGTGACCGGCGAGCCGCTGTACTGGAAGGTGCCGACACCCGGCAGATTGCCGTCGGGCGACCCTGCGAACGAGGAACCGGCGAGCACGAAGCCGAAAGCAAGGATGAAGCTGAGCGCGCGCATGGACTTGTCTCCAGGTTCCGTGGCCGGCGGTTCCGCCGTCGTCGTTGTGGCGGTGATAACCATGCGCGGTTTCTTCCGTGATGCGCCAAAAGCCGAAAATGGTTTCATCTTCGCGGAAATTGTTTCGTCGCATCCGAGGCGACGAAACATTCGGCGGAAAACCCTAATCATTTCAGGCCGGTCGCGCCGCGGCACAAAGTGGCTTGGCAAGCTCCGTTGCGCTCAAAGGCGTGCCGCACGTTGGCCGCTGTCTTGCGCTCGCCTCACTCACTTCACACGCATTTTACGTTTCTCTGCTGAAGAGAAGCCCAAGCGAAGGCTGGGCTTTGTCGAACCGGGGGCGCGTCGCTGCGACCCAAGCCATCGAAACCGAGAAGCTCCGGATCAACACCGGGCACATTTATCTGAGGGATGGCCACTATGACGGCGGGAAATCGCGCAACGGCGCGCGACGCGGCCCAACGGACGGACCGCGCCGAGCAACAGCCCATTCGCAGCCGCGCCAGCGGGCCCGGCCCGATGGCGCTGCAATCTGGCCGCGGCTACGAGGCTGCGCCGCAGGCGTTCGTGCGGCTGACCGGCTCACATCTTGCGAAACCGCGCGTCAGCCGCAACCGCGTCATTGAGTGAACGAACCGCGTCACTGTGAACGCAAGCGCGTCACGGAGTGAAGAACTCGCCGCACTTCTGGACGTTTGCGTCGGCCGGTCCCCACGGCATGATCGGCACGGTCGAGGTCGAGTTTTTGGGCGAGCCTTCGATCAACCTGTCCGAATAGACCATGTAAACCAGCACGTTGCGCTTGGCATCGCAGCCGCGCACGATCTGCATTTTCTTGAAGAACAGCGAGCGGCGCTTGCGGAACATGTCGTCGCCCTGCTCCATCTTGTCCTTGAACTTGATGGGGCCAATTTGGCGGCAGGCGAGCGAAACGTCCGAGACCTCCTCAGCGAGGCCGAGCCAGCCCTTGAAACCGCCTTTCTCCGGCACGGTGAAGTGACAGGCCACGCCCTCGACCTCGGGATCGTCGAGGCCATAGGTCGCGAGCTTGTCGTTTGGGCTCATCCATTTGAACACGGTGGAGCGGCGGAAGATCAGATCCGGCTCGTCGGCAGCGGAAGCCGGCGCCGCCGGCACAGCCAGCAGAAGGAGGAATAAAGCAAAGTCTTTCAAGCGGATGCCGGAAAGAGCGGGGAAACGAGATGACATGAAGTTCTCCGGTAACAAGTTCCCGCAATGTAGGCACGCGACCGCCCGTCAGGAAGGCGACCGGCAGCTCATCGTGGCCGCCGTTTACCGCTCTGTGAGGCTTTTTTGCTACGATTGGACAAAAGTAGCGGACGGCAGAACTGCCGTGCTGGTGAACGCGTATACCCTCTGCGACACTAATGTCTGATTTGGATTATGGATTCGAGGAATGACTAGCGTGAACGGGTCCCGTTTTGCTGCCGCGCCGGCACGGCTGTGGCAGTTCGCCATTTTGACGGCCGCGGGTGCGATCGGTACGACCAGCCAGGCAGAAGCAGCGTTCTATTACACGCCGGATTATTCGGACGGGTCCTACTACTCACGGCAGGTGCGGCGTCCCGACGAGACGCAGCAGAAGCCGCAGAAGCGCGGCGCGGCTGCCAAGAACAAGAACAAGAGCGAGGCGCGCGTCGAAAAGGAAACCGGCGCGAAGCCGCAAGGGCCGCTGGTCATCGTCGTCTCGATCGACCGGCAGAAAGTGACGGTCTACGACTCCAACGGCGTGTTCGCGGAGTCTCCGGTGTCGAGCGGCATGAAGGGCCACTCCACGCCGATGGGCGTTTTCAGCATCATCCAGAAGCACAAATTCCACCATTCCAACATCTATAGCGGCGCGCCGATGCCGTACATGCAGCGGATCACCTGGTCCGGCATCGCCATGCATGCCGGCGTGCTGCCGGGCTATCCGGCCTCACATGGCTGCATCCGCATGCCGATGGCGTTCGCCGTGAAGATGTGGAACTGGACCAAGATGGGCGCGCGCGTGCTCGTCACGCCCGGCGAGATGACGCCGCACAGCTTCTCCCATCCGATGCTCGCTTCGCTGCGCGTGCCGCCGCAACCGGCCGCAAGCCTCGAGCCCGCGACGCCTGTTGGCGACAAGGCGGACAAGGGCGCGCCCGAAGCCAAGGTCGCGGAAGCCAAGCCGGTTGAGACGAAAACCGCCAGCGCTGACGGCATACTCGAGCTACGCTCCTCGATCGGGCATACCGTGATGTCGGATGTGACGACGGGCAATGCGCCGGTTCGTGAGGAAGCCGCACCGGCCCAAGCTGAAATCAAGTCCGCCGAAGCTTCCGAGCCGGCGAAGCAGCCCGAAGCGACCGCGAAGACGGATGAGACCGCCAAGCCCGCCGACGCCGCCAACACCGAAGCGAAACCTTCCGAGGCTGTAGAAGCGCCCAAGGCGACCACGGACGAGAAGGTCGAGGCTGCCAAATCGGAGCCGACCAATACTCCGAAGGCTGAAGCTCCGAAAACGGAAGCAGCAAAGTCCGAGCCCGCCAAATCCGAGCCCGCAAAGGCTGAGGCGGCGGAGACCGAGAAAAAACCGGACGCGGCAGTGACAGCAACGGCGCCTGCCGCTTCGCCGGACGCGAAGAAGGATCAGACCCGCGTCGCCGATCCCGCCCCCGCAGCGAAGCCGGATCTGCCGAAGCGCGCCGGCCAGATTGCGGTGTTCATCAGCCGCAAGGATTCCAAGCTCTATGTGCGGCAGAACTTTTCGCCGCTGTTCGAGGTGCCCGTGACGATCGCCGCGAGCGACCGGCCGCTTGGCACCCATGTCTTCACCGCCGAGATCGACAAGACCGACTCCAATGCGCTGCATTGGTCGGTGGTGTCGCTGCCCGTCGCCGTCCGCTCCGCCGCGCGCGAGGACGACGGTCACGTGACGCGCCGCCAGCGCGGCGCCGCCGTGATCCCTGTCGCCGCAAAGCCCGTCATCACACCGGACAGCCCGACCGAGGCGCTGGACCGTATCTCGATTCCGACCGACACCATGGCGAAGATCAACGAGATGCTGACCACCGGCGGCTCGGTCATCGTCTCCGACCAGGGCATCAACCAGGGCGAGACCGGCGAAGGCACCGACTTCATCGTCCGGCTGTACTAGAGCGTTTTCGAGCGAAGTGGATGCCGGTTCGCGTAAAGAAAACGCGTCAAAATAAGAATCTAGCGCTTCGCCGCGTCAGATAACGCGGTGTTGAGCAGGCCGATCGCAGTGGCGGAGTAAAGTGCATCCCGGATCATGTCGGGGGACGTCGCCATGCCAAATCGCAGGACTGTGCTCACCGCGGCGCTTCTCGCAGCGGCCACATCGGCAACGCGTGCTTTGGCCGATGGTGGAATGAGCCGAATCCCGGCTTACGCCTTCTCCTTCCCCGCTTTGTCCGGCGATGACATTCGCCTTGCCGCCTTCACCGGCAAGCCGCTGCTGATCGTGAACACGGCTTCGCTGTGCGGCTACACCCCGCAATATGCCGGACTGCAAGAGCTCTGGAGCGAGTTTCGCGAGCGCGGGCTCACGATCATCGGCGTGCCTTCCAACGATTTCGGCGGCCAGGAGCCCGGCGGCACCAGCGAGATTTCGGAGACCGCGCATCACCAATACGGCGTTACCTTCCCGATCGCGGCCAAGGCCGTCGTGGTCGGACCGAAGGCGCATCCGTTCTACAAATGGGCCGCCGAGGCACGGCCGAGAGAGGTTCCGAAGTGGAACTTCCACAAATATCTGATCGGCCGCGACGGCTATATCGCCGAGGTATTTGCGTCTGCGGTGGAGCCCGCCGATACGCGGATCAAGACGGCGGTCGCCAAGGCGCTGGCCGACAGTTAAGGGCACGTCGCTTCAAGACGCCTGGGCACAATTGTGGCAGAGCACCAAACATCCGTTGCAATGGCGATGGACCACCATCTAGGCTAAGATATCTGGGGCAGGAGTGGTTCTGCCGGAGGCGAAAAAGCCGCGGCCGAACAACGGGATCAATCTCGAGGACAACACCATGCGTGTGGCGGCAGGACTGATTTTGGCAAGCGCTATGTCTGTTGCGTTGACAGGCGCGGCATGGTCGCAGACTTCGGGTGCAAAACCCGCAGCCGCCACGCAAGCCGCACCGCCGGCGGCAACTCCGGCCGCTGCTCCGGCTCCCGCAGCCGCCGCCCCCGTTGCTGCGCAACCAGCCGCCGCCTCCTTCCCGCCCCCACCGCAACAAGCGCCGCAGCCCGCGCGCGCCGCCTGCAACAATCCGAACGCGCTGGGTATCGCCCGCACCGTCGAGATCGACACCACCGGCGGCCCCGGCTTCGGCTTCGAGCATTTCAAGGAGCTCGACTTCCTGCGCGACAAGGAGGTCGTCCTGACCTTCGATGACGGCCCCTGGCCGCACAACACGCCGGCCGTGCTCAAGGCGCTCGCCGACCAGTGCACCACCGGGATCTTCTTCTCGATCGGTAAGCACGCCACCTATGAGCCGGAGATCCTGAAGCAGGTCTATGCGGCCGGCCACGTCGTGGGCACGCATACCTGGTCGCATGCCAATCTCAACAACAAGAAGCTGACCGAAGCACAACGCAAGGAAGAGATCGAGAAGGGCATCAGCGCCGTGAAATGGGCGCTTGGCGGCATCTCGCCCGCAGCGTTCTTCCGCTTCCCCGCGCTGCAGCATCCGCCTGAGATGGTCACCTATCTCGGCAACCGCAACGTTGCGATCTTCTCCTGCGACATCGACTCCTTCGACTTCAAGGCCTCCAAGCCAGAGAAGGTGATCGACACCGTGATGAAGGGGCTCGAGAAGAAGGGCAAAGGCATCATCCTGATGCACGATTTCCAGAAGCACACAGCGGAAGCCCTGCCCGAGCTTCTGAACCGCCTCAAGGCCGGCGGCTACAAGGTCGTGGCGATGCGCGCCAAGGCGCCGGTCGCCTCGCTCCCCGAATACGACCAGGAGCTGATGAAGGACGTCAAGCTGCCGACGGTCAGCACACGGCCGGTCAACAGCGTCGTGACGACGGTCAACGAATAGCTGTCGCATTGTCTCTCCGCCTCGAAGGTTACGTCATCGTCTCCGCGGACGGCATGCTTGCCGACGCGGGTCATGTCATGCCCGACACCCTGAAATTCGAGGGCGACAAACGCTTCTTCGAGCAGGCGCTCGATCGCGCCGCCCTGATCGTGCACGGCCGTCACTCGCACGAGCAGCAGCCGAACTCGCCGAAGCGCAGGCGGCTGATCATGACGCGCAAGATCAAGGCCCTCACCGTCGATCCCGAGATGCCGAACGCGACCTTGTGGAATCCGGATCACACGAGCTTCGAGGAGGCCTGCGCGTTTGCCGACGTTGCCTCCGGCATGGTCGCGATCATCGGCGGCCCCGTCGTGTTCGACCTGTTCATGGATCGCTACGACACGTTCTGGCTGTCGGAAGCCCCGCATCTGCGCCTGCCCGGCGGCGAAGGCTGTTTCGTCGGCGTGCCGGAGCGGACGCCGCGCGAGGTGCTGGCTTCACACGGGATGAAGCCGGGCGCGCCGTATCTGCTCGACGCGGCGGATGAGGTGACGGTGACGCCGTGGCGGCGGGGCTAAACCAATCGATCCGCGCTACGGCGTCGGAAGATGATAGACCAGCGAACCGCGCAGCGTGTGGACCGTGCCGCCCGCGCTCACGCTGGTGAAGAGGAGACCATCCGTCAGATCGTCACGCGTTGCCACATGGGTCATGCGATACTCGGCACGGGCCGAGATACTGTCGCTGAAGAAGCGCTCGAAGCCGGCACCGAAGGTGGCGCCATGATATTCGCGCTCCGGACTGGTGCTCTGAATGCCGAAGACGCTGTAGGTGAGGGATCGCGCGGTCGAGCCGGTATAGCCGCCGAGCAGATAGACGAGCGTCTCCGGCGAAACGAGATAGCCGGCGCGTCCACCGACGGTCCAGGCCCATTTCACCGACGCGAGATCCGACGCGACCGTTGTTCCGGCGCCGGCACCCGTTGCCGTGATTTTGGCTCCGCCATTCGTTGCCGCGTCGATCAGGCCAAATGCGCCGACGACCCATTTCGGTGCAATCTGGCGATCATAGCCGATGGTGAAGGTGCCGCCGACGTCGGCGCCGCCAAGGCCGGCTGCGTTGAAATCCAGCGCGCCGGGAAGCGAGGCCGCGACATGGGGCGTGAGCGCATCGCCCCCGATGCCTGCACCGACATAAACGCCGGTCCATGCTGGACTGATCGCCGGCGCGGCCGCTGCCGTCGTCGCGGGGCCGCCGAACTGCCCGAAACGATAGGCGGCGCCGATCCGGATCACGTGCTCGGAGAGGTCGGTGGTCCAGACCGCGCCGAGCGGGTCGAGCGTCGTGTTGTGGCCAAGCGCGACATAGCGATATTCGCCGCGCAGCGACACATTGCTGGTGAGACGATATTCCGCACCGGCGCCGACCGTGTAGCCGCGCGAAGTCTGAGCCGATTCCTGCATCGTGAAAACAGGGCCGCCGAACGTGGCCGTGGCGTTCCAATTGTTGATGCGCATCTGGCTGTAGCCGGCGAGGCCGTAGAGCAGGATATCGGGCGTCGCCAGAAATCCCGCACGACCGCCGATCGTCCAGCCCTGGTCGAGCGACGGCATCACGGCAGACAGATTTGCCGCCCCGAAGAGCGTTACGTTGACTGCCGTGCGCTGGCGCGACCAGTCGTAATCTACGAAGCCGCCGACCACGAACCGCGGCGCAACCTGGACGTCGAAGCCGGCGAAAGCCGACAATCCGAGATCGGCGCCCTGCAAGCCGTCGAGATCGAAAATGGCCGGACCGCCGCCAACCGGGGTCAGATTCGAGCGGCCCGACGCGAAGTCGAAGCCCAGTCCTGCACCGACATAAAACTGGGTCCAATTCGCCACCGAGGCCAGTTGCGGGGGCGCCTTCACGGGCAAGTCTGCGGCTTCGGCCGCCGTTACGGCAAAGGCCGCGACATGCGCAGCTCCCAGAACAGCCGCCGCACGCACCACCCGTCGCTTCGAATGAACCAAGTCCCGCCCCCATCGCCTCGTGCCGGTTGCGCCCATACAACCGATCGACCGGTCATATTCTGCGCCGGGACAATCCGACAAGCCGACAAACGAGCGCGCGCGACAGCGGCCACGATTTTGTGGAACCGCTGTGATCTCAAAGCCATGATCTGTGAATGAGGGTTCACGCGATCGCCACGCGAAGACGCCCTGGAGCGGCTACACGTCCCCGTAGGCAGTCTCGGCCGAGCGCGTGGCGCGGCCATAGCCCATGATCATGAACAGCGCGCCGATGATCGAGAGATTCTTCAGTGCGTCGACCAGCATCTTGCCGTTCTCGGGCGCCGCCTGGTTCCAGAAATCGTAGAAGAAGAAGGTCGCGACCGCGACGTAGATGATCAGCAGCATCGCAAAGAAGCGCGCGCCGAAATTCAGCGCGATCATCAGGCCTGCGATGATCTCGAGCACGCCGACCGCGATCGCCAGCAGCTGCGGCGTGGTCATGGCGGTCGCCGCCTCGATCTG
Source organism: Bradyrhizobium sp. LTSP857 (assembly GCF_000938285.1). Classification (NCBI taxonomy): domain Bacteria; kingdom Pseudomonadati; phylum Pseudomonadota; class Alphaproteobacteria; order Hyphomicrobiales; family Nitrobacteraceae; genus Bradyrhizobium; species Bradyrhizobium sp. LTSP857. The sequence continues at coordinate 267,242 of NZ_JYMS01000007.1, forward strand.
CTTGGCGTAAGGCGCGATCATCTCGGGCACCACGACCTTGGTGGCGATGAAGTCCGCCGTCGCCTGGATGGCGAAGAGCTTGGTGGCGCCCGTGTAGATGAACAGCACGGCGAACAGGATTCGCCCGAAAGTCACGAACGCTGGCATGATCGGCCTCTTGGCTCAGGCTTTTTGAAACCGGAATTTCGACGAACGCACCGGGCGATTATGGAGCGTCGTTCGCTGGTTTACAAACGGGGAAATGGCGAAAACCGTTTTGAAAAGGTTGAAGTGCTGACACACGCCGGAAATGCGCTCCCTCGCCCCGCAAGCGGGGCGAGGTGAAGCGACGTCGCCTCAGGTAAACAACGTCGGCTGCTGCCGCGCTGCACGCTCCTGCGCTTCCACCACGGCGACTGCGGTCATGTTGAGAATGCCGCGCGCGGTCACCGAGGGGGTAAGGATATGCGCAGGGCGCGCCGGGCCGATCAGGATCGGGCCGACGGGCAGCGCATCCGCGAGCGACTTGATCATCTGATAGGCGACATTGGCGGTGTCCAGCGTCGGCATGATCATGATGTTGGCTTCACCCTCGAGCTTGGAGTGCGGCAGCACCATCTTGCGCGCTGCGGCCGAGAGCGCGGTATCGCCCTGCATCTCGCCGTCGGCCTCGATCTCCGGATGCTTTTCCTTCAACAATTGGGTCGCCCGCCGCATCTTGCGCGAGGAATCAGTGTCGTAGCTGCCGAAATCCGAATGCGAGACGAAGGCGATCTTCGGCTTGATGTTGAAGCGCTGGACGTGCACCGCCGCGAGCGAGGCGATCTCGGCAAGCTCTTCCGCACTCGGATTGGGGCGCACCTGGGTGTCGGCGATGAAGAAGGCGCCTTTGCTGGTGATCAGCAGCGCCAGCGCGGCATAATCGCTGATGCCAGTCTGGAAGCCGACGATCTCGCGGACATGACGCAAATGATGCATGTAGCGGCCCTCGACGCCGCAGAGCATGGCGTCAGCCTCCCCGCGCATCACCGCGAGCGCCGCGATCACCGTGTTGTTGGTGCGCACCACCGTGCGCGCCGCATCCGGCGTCACGCCGCGACGGCCGGCGACCTCGACATAGGACTGCACATAAGAGCGGTAGCGCGGATCGTCCTCGGGATTGACGAGGTCGAAATCCTTGCCCGCCTTGATCGACAGGCCGAAGCGCTTGATGCGCGCGTCAACCACGGACGGACGGCCGACCAGGATCGGCGTCGCCAGCTTCTCCTCCAGCACCACTTGGGTGGCGCGCAGCACGCGCTCGTCCTCGCCTTCGGCGTAGATCACGCGCACCGGCTGGGTCTTGGCCTTCGCGAACATCGGCTTCATGACGAGGCCGGAGCGGAAGGCGAAGCGTTCCAAGAGAGCTGTGTATTCGTCGAAATTGGTGATGGGACGCGTCGCGACGCCCGATTCCATCGCGGCCTTGGCCACGGCCGGCGAGATGCGCAGAATCAACCGTGGATCAAAGGGACTCGGGATCAGCGAGCCCGGGCCGAACCCTTGCGTCTCGCCGGTGTCAAAGCCTTGTGCCACCGCATCCGATGGCGCCTCGCGCGCAAGCTGCGCGATAGCTTCGACGGCAGCGTGCTTCATCTCCTCGTTGATCGCGGTGGCGCCGACGTCGAGCGCACCGCGGAAGATGAAGGGAAAACAGAGGACGTTGTTGACCTGGTTCGGATAGTCGGAGCGCCCGGTGCAGATCATCGCGTCGGGGCGGGCTTTGCGCGCCTCCTCCGGCATGATCTCCGGCGTCGGGTTGGCGAGCGCCATGATCAGCGGCTTGTCGCCCATCGCCTTGGCCATCTCGGGCTTGAGCACGCCCGGTGCCGAAAGCCCGATGAAGATGTCGGCGCCGCCGATGACGTCGCCGAGCGTGCGCTTGTCGGTCTTCTGCGCATAGACCGCCTTCCAGCGGTCCATCGTGGTGTTGCGGCCCTCGTGCACGAGACCGTCGATGTCGCAGACCCAGATGTTCTTGCGCTGCGCGCCCATCGACACCAGGAGATTGAGCGTCGCGATCGCGGCCGCCCCTGCCCCCGAGGCGACGATCTTGACGTCCGACAGCTTCTTGCCGTTCAGCCGCAATCCGTTGGTGACGGCAGCGGCAACGATGATCGCGGTGCCGTGCTGGTCGTCATGGAAGACCGGGATCTTCATGCGCTCCTTCAGCTGCGCCTCGATCTCGAAGCACTCCGGCCCACGGATGTCCTCCAGATTGATGCCGCCGAACGTCGGCTCGAGCGCCGCCACCGTCTCGACCACGCGCTCGATGGTGTCGGCGGCGATCTCGATGTCGAACACGTCGATGCCGGCGAATTTCTTGAACAGGACCGCCTTGCCCTCCATCACGGGTTTTGAGGCGAGCGGGCCGATGTTGCCGAGGCCGAGCACCGCGGTGCCGTTCGAGACCACGGCGACTAGATTGGCGCGGATCGTCAAGGTCGCTGCTTCGGCCGGGTTCTTGGCGATCTCCATACAGGCGGCGGCAACGCCTGGAGAATAGGCAAGCGCGAGGTCGCGCTGGTTGGCGAGCGGCTTGCTCGCCTGGATCTCGAGCTTTCCGGGGCGCGGCAGACGGTGATAGGCCAGCGCCGCCTGGTGGAGATCATCAGAATAGGAGGACATGCGGTGTCTTGCCTCGCGTTACCGGCCTCAAACTACGTTGTCCTGACCGGTCTGTCGCGGGTCGCGGTATTCCGGGTCATGGAAACGGGATGAAGCACGGCCGGCGCCCCGGTGGCAACATCCGATTGCGCCCCCATCAACAGGGCGCGCGGTCAAATATTTGAAAACCATAGCTTTCCCTAGACCGCACACCGCTTTGCGAATATGGCAGGTTGCGCAGTGCAAAATGGGCAACTGGAGCTGAAGAATGAAACGAATCCTGATCGGCCTAGTCGCGGTGATCGTGCTCGCCGCGGGCGGATGGTTCGGCTTCAATCTCTACGTCCAGCATCGCGCCACCGCCGAGGTCGAGGCGGCCTTCGAGCAGCTCCGCGCCGGCGGCGGCAAAGCCAGTCACGGCAAGGTGGCGTTCGACCTGACGAGCCGGACATTGACTGTCGAGGACATCGCGGTTGAGCCTGCCGAGCAGCCGCAGGCGCATGTCAAAATCGCCGCCATCAAGGGCGTAGGCGTCCGCCAGGTCGATGAGAGACGCTTCGCAGCCGACAGCATCGATATCTCGGGCTTCGAAATTGCGCTGGACGAGGTCGGCCCCGGGAAGCTGAAAGTCTCCTACAAGGTCCCGCAGTTGACCATGCGGGATTACGCCGGCCCGCTTCGCGCGCCGAACCCACCGGCGTCAGGCTCGCTGATCGACATGTATCGATTTGTGCTCGAGCAGTATGCGAGCGTGACCGCATCTTCAGTCACGGCGCCGACCCTTGCGGTCACCTTCGACGCCGGAAAGGGCGGCAGCGGCGAGATCGCCTATTCGGGTCTCGCGATCCAGAAGCTCGGCCAGGGCAAGGTCGACGCGATGAAGGTGGACCGTGCCAACTTCACGATGAACCTGCCGCAGCCGGGCAAGGCGGACAAGCTGACCGGCGAGATATCCGACATCATCATCAATGATTTCGACTCGACCGGGATCACCGCCGCGCTCGACCCGCAGAAAGCCAATGACGACAGCTATCATCGTGTCTACGGGCAGATCTCAAGCGGCTCTTATGTAGCGACGTCGACGCTGGGCATGCGGATGCAGGTCGATGGGATCGCCGTCACCGACATTGCGGTGCAGCCGTCAAAATTCCGGCCGGCCGAGATCCTGGCGCTGCTGCCGGCAGACCGTTCGGCTCTGCCGACACCGGCGCAATCGCGCGAGATGATGGAGAAGGTCGCCGGCTTCTATGAGGGCCTTCGCGTCGGCAAGATCGAGATCGGCACCATGTCGATGACGACCCCGCAAGGGACGCCCCGGCTCAGGGCCATCAAATACAGGGAGGGCGAGCTCGCGATCGAGGGCCTCGATGCACCGACGCCGCAAGGGCAAATCAAGATGGAGCGCTTCGCGCTCAAGTCCTTCAATATCGCAAACCTGATGCACTGGGCCGCGAGCCTCACCAATCCCGGGCAGGCCCCCTCGCCGGATCAGATGCTCGGCCTGTTCCGGGTGCTCGCGGGCGCGGAGATCAAGGGCGTGGTCTCGCCCTACAAGAACACCCGGCAGCTCGTCACCATCGATACGATCAGCCTGGACTGGGGCCAGCTGGTCGGATCGATCCCGAGCAAGGCCAATCTGGTCGTGAAGATGGTCTCCCCCACCGACCCGACCAGTCCGGCGCAACGGCCGCTGATCATGGCGGGCGTCGACAAGCTCGCGATCGACCTCGATCTCGGCGCCGCCTGGACGGAGTCGTCCGGCACGTTCGCGCTCGCACCAGCAACCATCGATCTCGGCAATCTCGCCAAGGCGCAAGCCCGCTTCGCGCTCGCCAACGTGCCGCGTGGCGTGTTCACGGTCGACCCGGTGCAGGCCATGGGTCAGGCGGGGCAGATCGAGACCGGTGCGATCGAGCTCTCCTTGCGCGACAGCGGCGTCGTCGATCTCGTCGTAGCGCAGTTCGCGCGGATTCAGAACGTCAGCCGCGACGCCGCGCGCAGCGCCATCGTCGAAATGATCCGGGCGCAGGGCGAGAGGATCGTCTCCACCAATCCCGACGCCAAAACGGCAGTGGATGCGCTCGCGAGCTTCGTTGCGACATCGGGGCAAACGCTCACGATTAAGCTGACACCGCTCGGCAAGGTGCCAGTGGTCCAGCTCATGAACGCCCTCAACAGCGAGCCGATTGTCGCGTTGGCGCAGTTCAGGATCGAGGCGTCGACGGGGTTGTAGTTGGTCTCGTGTCCCGGACGCGGCGCGGCATGAAATGACGCGACGCAGAGCAGGGACCCAGAGAGGCCGTTGTTCGTCGAGACAATGGGCCCCGGCTCAGCAGCGCACCACTACGTGCTGCGCTGCGTCCGGGGCACGAGCCCCTCACTTCTGCGGCAGGTTCACCCGCACATGCAGCTCGCGGAGCTGCTTGGTGGTGGCGTCCGACGGGGCGCCCATCAGGAGGTCCATGGCCTGCTGGTTCATCGGGAACAGCGATATCTCGCGCAGATTGTTGGTGCCGCACAAGAGCATCACGATACGGTCGACACCCGCGGCCATGCCGCCATGCGGCGGCGCGCCGTACTGGAAGGCGCGGTACATGCCGCCGAACCGCTCGACCACTTCCTGCTCGCCGTAACCTGCGATCTCGAACGCCTTCACCATCGCTTCCGGCACGTGGTTGCGGATACCGCCAGAGGCGATCTCGTAGCCGTTGCAGGTGATGTCGTACTGGAACGCCTTGATGGTGAGCGGGTCCTGCCCCTTCAACGCGTCGAGGCCGCCCTGCGGCATCGAGAACGGATTGTGCGAGAAGTCGACCTTCTTGTCGTCCTCGTTGTACTCGTACATCGGGAAGTCGACGATCCAGGCGAGCTCGAACCGCTCCTTGTCGGTGAGGTTCAATTCCTCGCCGACCTTGTTGCGGGCCAAACCAGAAAACTTCCAGAACTTGTCGGGATCGCCCGCGACGAAGAAGGCGGCGTCGCCTTCCTTGACGCCGATCTGCGCGCGGATCGCCGCGGTGCGCTCAGGCCCAATGTTGTTCGCGAGCGGACCTGCGCCCTCGCCGCCCTCGCGCCACATGATGTAGCCGAGGCCGGGCTGGCCCTCGCCTTGAGCCCACGAATTCATGCGGTCGCAGAAAGCACGCGAACCACCGCCCGGCGCCGGGATCGCCCAGACCTGGTTCTTGGGATCTTCGAGCATGCGCGCGAACACCTTGAAGCCGGAGCCGCGGAAATGTTCGGAGACGTCCTGCATCTCGATGGGGTTGCGCAGGTCCGGCTTGTCGCTGCCATATTTGCGCAGCGCCTCTGCGAACGGAATTCGGCGCCAGTTCTTGCTCACTGGCTTGCCCTTGGCAAACTCCTCGAACACGCCGGTGATCACGGGCTCCATCGCAGCGAAGACGTCTTCCTGCGTGACAAAACTCATCTCGACGTCGAGCTGGTAGAACTCGCCGGGCAGACGGTCGGCGCGCGGGTCCTCGTCGCGGAAACAGGGCGCGATCTGGAAATAGCGGTCGAAGCCCGACATCATCAGCAGCTGCTTGTACTGCTGCGGCGCCTGCGGCAGCGCGTAGAACTTGCCGGGATGGATGCGCGAGGGCACCAGGAAGTCGCGCGCGCCTTCCGGCGAGGAAGCAGTCAGGATCGGGGTGTTGAATTCGAAGAAGCCCTGCCCCTCCATGCGCCTGCGCATCGACTTGATGATTTCGACGCGCGTCATGATGTTCTGGTGCAGCTTCTCGCGGCGGAGGTCGAGGAAGCGATATTTGAGACGGATGTCCTCAGGATATTCCTGGTCACCGAACACGGGCAGCGGCAGATCGCCGGCCGGACCGAGCACCTCAATCTCGCTGACGTAAACTTCGACCTTGCCGGTCGGCAAATCGTCGTTGTCGGTGCCTTCGGGGCGGCGGCGGGCCTTGCCGTCCATCCGCACCACGAATTCCGAGCGCAGCTTTTCGGCCTGCGAGAACGCCGGCGAGTCCGGATCGACCACGCACTGGGTCAGGCCGTAATGGTCGCGCAGATCGATGAACAGCACGCCGCCATGGTCGCGAACGCGATGGACCCAGCCCGAGAGGCGAACTGTCTCGCCGATGTTGCTCTCGCGGAGATCGCCGCATTTATGTGACCGGTAGCGATGCATGGTCGTCCCAAATTCAATGTCGGAGGAATCGAATCGGACGACTGAGCCAGCCGGTCCGACGTTGCGGCAGGGTTTACCCGACGAGGCCGAAGGCGGCAACCAAGGGAACGGCCAGTTTTAGGCCCGGAACGCCCATTTTTAGCCAATCTGGGCCCGAGCCTTTGCCATCGGGCGTTCCAGCCCTATCTTGAGGCCATGACGGTCCATTTCCCCTTCCAGAACTCGTATTCGGCGCTGCCGGACAGCTTCTTTGCCCGGGTCGCGCCGACCCCGGTCACGGCCCCCCGGCTGATCAAGCTGAACCGGCCGCTGGCGGTCCAGCTCGGGCTCGATCCTGATATGCTTGAGGCGCCGGAGGGCGCCGAGATCCTGGCCGGCAAGACGGTTCCACTCGGCGCAGATCCCATCGCCATGGCCTATGCCGGCCACCAGTTCGGGCATTTCGTGCCCCAGCTCGGCGACGGCCGCGCAATCCTGCTCGGCGAGGTCATCGACAAGGACGGCGTCCGCCGCGACATCCAGCTGAAGGGCTCGGGGCCGACCCCATTCTCCCGCCGCGGCGACGGCCGCGCCGCGCTCGGTCCGGTGCTGCGCGAATACATCGTGAGCGAGGCGATGTTCGCGCTGGGCATCCCGACCACGCGCTCGCTCGCTGCCGTCGTCACCGGCGAGCCGGTCATCCGCGAGACCGTACTGCCCGGCGCAGTCTTGACGCGCGTTGCCTCCAGCCACATCCGCGTCGGCACCTTCCAATTTTTCGCCGCGCGCCATGACACCGACGCGATCCGAAGGCTCGCCGATCACGTCATCGGCCGCCACTATCCGGAGCTGCTCGGTGCTGAGCGCCCCTATCACGCCCTGCTCGCCGGCGTCGTCGCGCGCCAGGCTGAGCTCGTCGCGCGCTGGCTGCTGGTCGGCTTCATCCATGGCGTGATGAACACCGACAACTCCTCGATCTCGGGCGAGACCATCGATTACGGCCCCTGCGCCTTCATGGATGCCTACAATCCCGCGCAGGTGTTCTCGTCGATCGACGAGGCGGGCCGCTACGCCTATGCCAACCAACCACGCATCGCGCTGTGGAATCTGACTCGGTTGGCGGAATGCCTGCTGCCGCTGTTCTCTGACGATCAGGAGAAGGCGGTCGAGCAGGCGCAGGACATTCTGGGCGCATTCCCGGAGACGTTCAGCAAAGCCTATCAGGCAGGCCTGCGCAAAAAGATCGGCCTCTTCACGATGCGCGACGGCGACGAGTCGCTGATCCAGGACCTGCTCGACGCCATGGCCAAGAATCAGGCTGACTTCACCCTCACCTTTCGCAAGCTCGGTGACGCCGCGGGCGATGAAGCCGGTTTTGCCGACGTCCGCGCGCAATTCATGGACCCCGGCGCGTTCGACGATTGGGCCACACGCTGGCGCGAGCGCGCGGCGCTAGAGCCGCACACCGCGACCGAGCGGCAAGCCGCCATGCGCGCCGTCAATCCGATCTTCATCCCGCGCAACCACCGCGTCGAAGCCGTGATCCAGGCCGCAGTGAATGATGACAATTACGCGCCATTCGAGGAATTGGTGAGGGTGCTGGCGAAGCCGTACCAGGACCAGCCAGAGTACGCGGCCTACCAGAATCCGCCGCTGCCGGACCAGCGGGTGTTGCAGACGTTCTGCGGGACGTGACCCGGGCCGGGCTTCGTCCGCAGCCGTTCCGTCGAGCCGCCCATCGCCGGACCGGCCACAGCGCCGCACTGCGGATTTTCCGATAATGGCATTATGCCACTGTTTTGCCCGACGCGTCAAAGCATGTCGAAAGACGCGTAAGCCGTTGTTCCGACAACCATCGGCTACTGTGCATGGGGTTGTTTTCGATATTTTTGTGAGCATGCGGCTCGGCGCCATCGCCAGCGCTTCCTGTGGAATTCAGGGCGTGCGGAACCACTGTCATCAAACTGAAACACTCGCGCTCTAACGGCCTGTCAGGGCCGTCTTGCCGGAGGCGCCCACCCTCCAACACTCCTGACAAGCGCGCCATGCCCTTCAAATTCATCCACATCACCGACACGCATCTCGCGAATCCGGGGCTGAAGCTCTATGGCCTCGACCCGCGCGCCCGGCTGGATGCTGCGATTGCGGACATCAACAAGCACCACGTCGACGCGGCCTTCGCGGTCGTGACCGGCGACCTCACCCATTGGGGCGAGCCTGAATCCTACGCCAATTTCGCAGATGCCATGGCCGCGCTGAAAATGCCGTACATTGCCATGGTCGGCAATCACGACCGCCGCGTCGCCTGCCTCGACGGGCTGAAGGCGGCGCCGCGCGATCCCAACGGATTTGTGCAGGGCACGCGGACCACCGAGCACGGCCTGTTCGTGTTCCTCGACACGCTGGACGAGACCAGCCATGCCGGCGAGATGTGCGCCAAGCGCCTCGGCTGGCTCGCGAGTACGCTGGCCGCCGCGCCGGCCGACATGCCGTTCGTGGTCTTCATGCACCATCCGCCGTTCCCGGTCGGCGTGCACGCGATGGACGAGATCGCGTTGAAGCAGAGCGCCGAATTCGCCGAGGTGATCGCGCCCTATCGGTCGCGCATTCGCCACCTCTTCTTCGGCCATGTGCACCGGCCGATCTTCGGCAGTTACGGCAAGATCCCCTTCTCCACGCTACGTGGCACCAACCACCAGGTCTGGTTCGAGCTCGATGCTACGGCCACCGACCATCTCGCAAGTCACGAGCCGCCGGCCTATGGCGTGGTGCTGATCGACCAGGAAAATCTGGTCGTGCACAGCCACGACTTCCTCGACACCAGTCTGCGCTTCCCCTTCGCCGCGCCAGCGGGAATGGACGATCGCGACTATGCGCTCAATTTCCCGGCGCGGTGAGATGAGCCTCGCTGAACCCGCGGCTCTCCCGGTCGCGGCCTCGGCGCCGCCGCGCCTGCATCTCGCGAAGCGATTTTCCACCCGCTTCAAAGCCTCACTGCCGGCCTATTTGCTGCTGCTGCCCTCGCTGGTCTTCCTCGCGCTGTTCACTTATGGCGCGGTGGGGCGGGTGTTCATCGACGCGCTCTACCAGCGCGCCACACCGAAGGCGCCGGTCCGCTTCGTCGGCCTCGACAACATCAGCGCGGTGCTGGCGGACCCTGCCTTCACCGGCGCCGTCGTCAACAACCTCATCTACGCCGTCGGCACGGCGATCCCGAGCATTGGGCTTGCACTGCTGTTCGCGCTGGCGCTGTCGCGCACCAATGCGCTGACCAGCGCGCTGCGGGCCGCGCTGTTCCTGCCGGTGCTGATCCCGATGGTCGCGGCGTCCGCGCTGTTCCTGTTCATCTTCCTGCCCAATGTCGGGCTGCTCGACTACTACATCGGCCGCTTCCTTCCGGTGCTACCGAACTGGCTCGGCGATTCCGACATCGCGCTTTATGCGATCATGGTCATCACGATCTGGAAGAACGCCGGCTACTACATGCTGTTTTTCCTCGCCGGCCTCCAATCCGTTCCGGAGGACGTCATGGAAGCCGCGCATCTCGACGGCGCCGGACCGTTCACGCGCTTTCGCCACATCATCCTGCCGGAGCTTAAGCCCACCTTCCTGTTCGTCACCGTGATCGCAATCCTCAATGCGGTGACGCAGGTCGACCACGTCTTCGTCATGACCAAGGGCGGCCCGTCGAACGCCACCAATCTCGTGCTGTTCTACATCTACCAGCAGGCGGTCGAGCATTACGACATCGGCAAGGCCTCGGCGGCGACGCTGCTGACGCTTGCGGCCTTGATGGCCCTCACCGCGCTCTCGTTCCGGACGATGGCCAACCGCGAGGACGGGGCGTGACGCTGATCGATTGGCTGTTCAAAGACACCCCGCTCGCCACCCGCCGCGAGATCACGCCGAAGCTCGGCTTCATGCTGACCGTGCTGCTCGCGCTCGTCTGGCTGATCCCGTTCCTGTGGATGGGCGTGGCGACGCTACGCCCGGCGTCCGACGGCATCAACCTGATGGCCGAGCTGATGCCGAGCCTGAAGCCGACGCTCGACAACATCAGGGATGCCTGGGAGATCGGCGATTTCCCGCGCTATTTCCTCAACACCACCATCATTTGCACCGGCATCCTGCTGGTGCAGTTCGTCACGATCACGCTGGCGGGCTTTGCCTTTGCACGGCTCGAGTTCGCCGGAAAGTCGCTGATCTTCTATCTGTTCCTGATGCAGCTCATGCTGGTGCCGGTGCTGCTGATCGTGCCGAACCTTCGCATCGTCGCGCAGTTCGGCCTCTACGACACGCTCGCCGGCGTCATGATGCCGTTCTTCGCCTCGGCCTTCGGCACCTTCCTGATGCGGCAGGCCTTTGAGGCGATCCCGACCGAACTCGAGGACGCAGCGCTGATCGACGGCGCCAGCCTATCCCAGCGCATCCGCCACATCTATGTGCCGCTGTCGCTGCCGAGTTTTTCCGCTTTCGCCATCATCTCCGTGACCAGCCACTGGAACGACTTCCTGTGGCCGCTGATGGTGATCAATTCGCCGGACAAGCGGCCGCTCACGGTCGGTCTCTCGGTGTTCACCGCCACGGCCGAAGGCACGCAGGCCTGGGGCACCATCGCAGCCGGCACGCTGATGGTGATCGCGCCGCTGCTCATCACCTTCCTCATTTTCCAGAAGCGCTTCATCAGCTCTTTCGTCACCTCAGGCATCAAATAGGAGATTTCTCGATGCTGTTTTCCCGCAGGCTCATGCTCGGCCTCGCCATCGCAGGCACCATCGCCTTCCCGGCAATGGCCGAAGGTCCGACCGAGATCGATCTGTTCTTCCCCGTCCCCGTCGACGGCAAGCTCGCCCGCGACATGGGCACCTTGATCAAGGAGTTCAACGAGACCCATCCCGCGATCAAGGCGACCGCGGTCTATACCGGCTCCTATGACGACACGCTGATCAAGACGCGCGCCTCGATCAAGGCCGGCAAGCCGCCGGCTGCCGTGATCATGTCGGCCAACTTCCTGCTCGACATGCAGATCGAGAACGAGCTCACCAATCTCGATTCCCTGATCGCCGCCGATGGCACCACCAAGGATCAGTTTCTCGGCCAGTTCTTCCCCGCGCTCCAGGGCAACGCGGTGATCGACCGCTCGGTCTACGGCGTGCCCTTCCACAATTCGACGCCGCTGCTCTACATCAACGCCGATCAGGCCAAGGAAGCCGGCCTCGATCCGAACAAGCCGCCGCAGACCTGGGCTGAATTGACCGACTGGGCCAAGAAGCTCACCAAGCGCGAAGGCGACAAGGTGACCCGCTGGGGTATCGCGATCCCCTGCGCCTACGACTATTGCGGCTGGATGATGGAAACGCTCACCATGACCAATGGCGGGCGCTACTACAACGAGGAGTTCGGCGGCGAGGTCTATTACGACACGCCCTCGATGCAGGGCGCACTGACCTGGTGGAACGACCTCGTCTACAAGCACAAGGTCCACCCGCCCGGCGCCACGCCCGGTCCGGCCGTCAGCACCTCCTTCATCTCCGGCAACGCCGCGATGATGATGCTCTCGACGGGCTCGCTGACCTATGTGCGCGACAACGCAAAATTCGCCTACAAGGTCGCCTTCATCCCGCGCAACGTCCGCAACGCCGTGCCGATCGGCGGTGCCTCGCTGATCATTCCGGCAGGCCAGGAAGCCGACAAGCAGAAGGCCGCCTGGACGCTGATCAAGTGGATGACCTCGCCTGAGAAGAGCGGCTGGTGGAGCCGCGCCACCGGCTATTTCGCGCCCAACATGGCCGCCTACAAGACGCCAGACATGGTCGATTTCCTCAACAAGAACCCGGATGCGAAGACCGCGGTCGAGCAGCTCGAGGTCGCCAAGCCGTGGTTCGCGACCTACAAGACCGTGCCGGTCCGCAAGACACTGGAGGACGAGGTGATGCTGGTCCTGAACGGCAAGAAGCAGCCCAAGGAAGCCCTTGTCGCCGCCCAGAAGGCCGCCGACGAGCTGCTCAAGCCGTACAACGCCGAGACCTCGCTGAAGCTGCCCTGAGGCGGCTGACCTAGGCAACCAGGCTTCGGCGCTCCGTCACGCGGAGCGCCGAATGCGTTTTGATCGGTCGCAGCGCGTTAACCCTTCGTCCACCATCCGGCCCGGCCCGCCGCCGGTAACCACGACAATTAACAGACCCTCAATTCACCCCAGACAAGTCTAGCAATGTTGCTGAGGGATTTTGCCGTGGATTTGTTGGTTTTCGAGTTCCTGGGATTGGCGCTGGTCGCCATGTGCGTGATCGTGGTGGCGGTGCCCTGTGCGCGGAAACCTTCCCAGCGCATCCGCTACGAATAGGATTTTCGGCGGAAAAGTGCGATTCCGGCCCCAATGCAAGGCTCGAATTCGCTACGAGCCCCTTGACATCACAGCGCTTTCGGCAGAACGGCTGATATCAAGTGTCATGGGCCGTTCATGGATTTGATAACCACCACCGCTGACCTCGCGGCTGCCTGCAGCCGGCTGGCCAAGCACCCCGTCATTACTGTCGATACCGAGTTCCTGCGCGAAACCACCTACTACCCGCTGCTGTGCGTGGTGCAGATGGCAAGCGCCGAGGAAGCGATGGTCATCGACACCCTGGCCGAGGGCCTCGACCTCAAGCCGTTCTTCGAGCTGATGGCGAATGAGAGCGTGCTGAAGGTGTTTCACGCCGCTCGCCAAGACATCGAGATCATCTGGCACCAGGCCAATATTATCCCGCATCCGGTGTTCGACACCCAGGTCGCGGCGATGGTGCTCGGCTATGGCGACAGCATCGCCTACGACCAGCTGGTCGAGAAGGTCACCGGCCACCGCCCCGACAAGACCCACCGCTTCACCGACTGGTCGCGCCGGCCGCTGACCAAAGAGCAGATGCACTACGCGGTGTCCGACGTCACCCATCTGCGCGACGTGTTCGCGGCACTCGATGCCGACCTGAAGAAGCGCCGGCGCAGCGAATGGGTCTCCATCGAGATGGAGGTCCTGACCTCGCCCAAGACCTACGACTTCCACCCCGAGCGCGCCTGGGAGCGCTTGAAGACGCGGGTGCGCAAGCCGAAGGACCTCGCGGTGCTGATGGAGGTCGCGGCCTGGCGCGAGCAGGAGGCGCAGAGCCGTGACGTGCCGCGCGGCCGCGTGCTGCGCGACGAGGCCATCAGCGACATCGCAACCCACGCCCCGAACACGATCGAAAAACTCGCGCATCTGCGTTCGGTGCCGAAGGGTTTTGAGAAATCCAAATGGGGCGCGGACATCGTTGCCGCGGTCGAGCGCGGGCTGGCGCGGGATCCAACCACGCTGCCGAAGCTGGAGAAGCCGCGCAACAATTCCAACGGTGCTGCGACCGTAGAGCTCCTGAAGGTCCTGCTGCGCATGACCGCAGAGCGCCACGCGGTCGCGAGCAAGGTGATCGCCACCGTCGACGATCTCGAGGAGATCGCAGCCGACGACGAGGCCGACGTGCCCGCCTTGCGCGGCTGGCGCCGCGAGCTGTTTGGCGATGCCGCGCTGAAGCTCAAGCGCGGCGAACTGGCGCTCGCGATCGAGAAGGGCCGCGTGATCGGGGTTCAGCGAGTGGAGGCAGTCAAGCCGTCATCCTGAGGTGCGCACCATGCGCAGCATGGCGAGCCTCGAAGGATGAACGGCCCCCGCTGCGGTCGATCGGGCCGTCGCCCTTCGAGGGCCGCTGAAGAAGCGGCCACCTCAGGGGTGACGGCGTTAGATTGAACGCCCAGACGAGGAGAGACTCTACGCCGGCGTCAGCTTCGCGACTTCCGGCTTCATGTCATCCAGCACACCCGAGATCGCGGCAATTAGTTCGTCGATCTGGGCCTTGGTGACGATCAGCGGCGGGCAGATGGCGATCGCATCCAGCATATTGCGCGAGATCACGCCGCGTTCCTGGAGCATGCGGCTGGCCATGCCGCCGACCGCACCGGGCGTCGCCGCTGCCGTCTTGCGCCCCTTGTCGAGCACGAGCTCGAGGGCTGCGATCATGCCGACGCCGCGGACTTCGCCGACCAGCGGATGGCTGGTGAGCTCGCGCAGCTTGCCCTGCATGTAGCCACCGAGCTCGGCGGCATGCGCGACCAAGCCGCGCTCCTCGATGATCTTGAGATTTTCCAGCGCGATCGCCGAACCGACGGGATGGCCGCCCGCGGTAAAGCCATGGCCGAGCACGCCGATCTTGTTGCTCTCGTCCGCGATCGGCTCGAACATGCGGTCGTTCAGGATGATCGCCGACAGCGGGAAATAGCTCGACGTGATCTGCTTGGAGACGACGATCGCATCGGGCTTGATGCCGTAGGTCTCGCAGCCGAACATCTTGCCGGTGCGGCCGAAGCCGCAGATCACCTCGTCGGCGATCAGCAGGATGTCGTATTTGTTCAGGACTTTCTGGATCTTGTCCCAATAGGTCGCCGGCGGCACGATGACACCGCCCGCGCCCATCACCGGCTCGCCGAAGAAGGCCGCGATGGTGTCGGGCCCCTCCTTCTGGATCAGCGCGTCGAGCTCCTCGGCACGACGCGTGGCGAAGGCTTCCTCGCTCTCGCCGGGCGCGCCGTCCTTGTAGAAGTGCGGCGAGCCCGTGTGCAGGATGTTCGGCAGCGGCAGATCGAACGAGCGATGGTTGTTGGGCAGGCCGGTGAGGCTTGCGGATGCGATGGTGACGCCGTGATAGGCGCGCATCCGGCTGATCACCTTCTTGCGCTGCGGCTGGCCAAGCGCGTTGGAACGGTAGGCGATCAGCTTGAGGACCGTGTCGTTGGCCTCCGAACCGGAATTGGTGAAGAACACCTTGCTCATCGGCACCGGCGCGAGCGCAACCAGCTTCTCGGCCAGATCGATCGAGGGCCCATGCGATTTCGCGGAGAACGTGTGATAGAACGGCAACGCCAGCATCTGCTTGTGCGCGGCATCGACCAGCCGCTTCTCGTTGAAGCCGAGCCCGACGCTCCACAAGCCGGCCATCGCCTCGAAATAGCGCTTACCCGACGCATCGAAGACGTAAGGCCCCTCGCCGCGCTCGATCACCAGGGGACCGGCCTGCTGATGGGCGCGGGCGTTGGTGTAGGAATGGAGCTGATAGGCCACATCCCGGGCTTCTTGCGAATTGGGCAGCATGGACATTGCGGGGATCCTCAGGTCTTCACGTCGCCAGCGCAGCCGGCTTCATCCCTTGGCTATTGCGATGAGGCAGAACTTGCAACGCCAATTCGTTGGCAACAAACGCCCAGCAGCGTTGCACAAAGCCGCACACGGACCGGCCCTCAGGCCGCGCCGTCGTCATCCTCACCGCCGGCAGCCTCAGCGGCCTCCCTCACCTCGACCAGCGCCATCGCAAGCAAATAGATGGTCGTTGGCAGGCCGATGCGGCGCGCCGTCTCGGCGGCACGCGACAGGTCGCTCGCCAGCTCCTTGAGCTCGTCTCCCCGTGACAATGTCCCACCCATCCATCCGCCGATCGCGTGCACCTAGACCGCGACGGCGCCGCTGGTTCTGATCAGTTCGGCGCTGGACTGGATCGTAGCAAAATTGCCGATGACATTCACCACCGACTGCTTGTAGGCGACCGCCTCACCCGTTCCCGGCTGCCGGCAGGCCACGGCGTCGCCGACCATTTGGTAGCGATGGCTGCGGTGAAACCCCTCGACAATTGTGGCCAGAATGGTTTCGTCGAGGGAAAAGCCGATCAGAACGCAGCGCACGTTGCGGATACTGGACATGTAATCCCCGAACCGCGACGAGCTGTAGGCCGAGGGTAGCGGGTGCTCGAACGTCATCTCACCGGGCCGCGGCTTCGCCTCAGCGATCCAATCGGTCAGCCTGGATGCCGGATTGAACCAGGCGGCCTGGGCAATGCGCTTCAGATGCATCACCGGCCAGAGATTGTTGCGCCACAGCGTCAGCAGTTCCAGGGAACGCGAGGTGGCGGCGTCGCCGTCGAGGATGACGTGGCGACGCCCCTGGGTCAGATATTCGACCTGGAGATCCGCGCAGACCAGGATCAGCGGATCGTCGTGGATGGAGACCGACATTGTCGTGCGCGTAGCTGCTCCGGCTTCAGCGATAGGCGGGCGCGGGGTCCCGCAGCGGCGATGTCACCGCCCGCCCCGCCGAGGCATCGAGCACGCCCGGCCGATCCCAATCGCCCTCGGGACGGATGATCACGTAGGGATCGCTGTCCAGCGTGATGGCATCCGGCCCCGGCTCGATCTCCAGCAGCATTTCCGTATAGGAGAAATCCGAGAAGGTGATCTTGCGGTTGTGGCCGAGCGGCTTGGCGCCGAAATGAGCCCAGAAATCGACCAGCCGGTCCTGGGCCTGACCGTAAATCTTGCGGAACCCCTTGCGCTTCACGTAGTCGACACTCGCCTGCACCAGCTTGAACGAGACGCGTGAGCGCCGATATTGGTGACGCACCGCCAGCCGCTCGACCTTGGCGAAATCGCCGAAGAAGCGCACCCGCAGGCAGCCTGCAGGCTCGTTGCCGACGAAGCCGATGAAATGCGCGGCCACCATGTCGTTGCCGTCGAACTCCTCCTCGAACGGACAATTTTGCTCGGCGAGATAGACCGCGGAGCGAATGGCGGTGACAAGCATGAGATCGCCCACATCGCGCGCGAGGCGGATAGTGATGGCGCGGGAGTCTGGCTTGGCGAGAGGAAGCCTAGTGCCGTGCATCTGCAAAACTCCTTGCTTGGATGATCGCGCCCGGCATGCGCATTGACCGCCGGTTCCAGGGGCGCTCGTAACACCAGAGGTCGGACTGGAAACTTGGAACGGGCTCGAAGCCGGTCGCCTTCATGATGTCGCGTCCGGCCACGGTTGACGGGTGCGCATAGCAGTCGGCGTTGCGGAATCTTATCTGGCGCAGATGAGCCGCGGCTTTGCCGAGGCCCGCGATCCCGCGCCCCGTCGCCGCGATCGCCCAGATGTAGATGGCGGAAACCGCCTGGTCTGCCGAGGCAAGATGGCGCGTATCGGGCGCGGTCAGGCAAATCTCGTCGAGCAGCAACGCATCGTGCCCGCGATCGCTGAGGAACAGGAAGGCCATGCCACCGAGCAGATCGCCCTTTCGGCTGAAGGTCAGGAGGCTCTGGGGATCGCGGGCGACATATGTCGCAAGCTCCGCCGCCCCGACCCGCACGCCCGGCACCAGCCGATGCGCCATATCGCAAAGTGCGGCAATTTCGGAAAATTGCGCACAACGGACTTCGACGTCCGGACTCAGCGGCAGCGCGTCGAAATCATGCCTTGCGGCAAACGAGCCCCTTTCCATACCGATGTCGCCCCTCTATCGTTCGGGGCTTTTCGCGCCCCGCTACGCTGCGAAGCTTAGCGGCTGGGGATCTGGAGTATGCAGCAAGTATTGCACCGGGGTGCTGCGATGATGCAGCACCGTGAAGAAGCCCTGGATGCGTCTTGGGATGATTTGAAGCTATTTTTAGCGTGCGCAAAATATAAAAGTTTCCGCAACGCCGCCGAAGAACTCGGACTCACCTCCACGACGTTGATGCGTCGCATCGACCGGCTCGAAGAGCGCATCGACTGCAAGCTGTTCCTGCGCGACCAGAGCGGGCTTACGCTCAGCGACGAAGGCACCGCAATGATTGCCGACGTCGCGCATATGGAACGTCACGCCTTCAACGTATTCCGGCGCGCCTCGCGCTCGTCGAACGATACGTCGGGCACCGTGCGTGTCGCAGTGACGGAAGGCCCCGGCAATTTCTGGATCCTGCCGCGACTGATCGATTTCCAGAAAACCTATCGCAAGATCGCCGTCGATCTGCGCTGCGCGATGGAGCAGGCCGACGTCGCGCGGCTGGAGTCGGACATCGCGATCCAGCTCGAGCCGCCGACCAATCCCGATCTGATCGTCGCCAAGCTCGGTCGCCTGCACATCTATCCTTTCGTCTCCAAGGAATACGAGACCCTCTACGGCGTGCCGGCGACGCTTGCCGAATTGAAGAACCACCGCATCATCAAGCAGAGCGCGCCGCAGGTCGATGATGGCGCCTACGCCCGCGTTCTTGGATTGAAGTCGCTGGAAGGCATCGTCGGGATCAAGACAAACTCCTCGGTCGGCGTGCTTTATGCGGTCGAGCGCGGCGCCGGCATCGGCTTCCTGCCGACGGTGTCGATCGCGCTCGGTGCGCCGCTCATTGCCGTCGATCTCGGCGTCAGCCACCACGCCGATCTCTGGCTCACCTATCACAAGGAGTTCCGCACCTCCGAGCGCCACAAGATCGTGATCGACTGGCTAAAGAGGATCTTCGATCCCAAGACCTATCCCTGCTTCCGCGATGAGTTCATCCATCCGAACGCGCTGGTGCCGATGATGACGGCCGCGCGCGAGGGTTTTGGATTGACGGGCTATATCGCGGCAACGCCGACATAGACGCAAACTCTTATTTTGAGCATGATCTCCGCGCAAACGCGTTCCGCGTTTGTCGCGAGGGAAAACTGCTACACACTTTTCCGGATCATGCTCGCGCCTAAAACCTGTATTCGAAACCGACCGTGCCCTGGTGCGACGTCAGCTCGTTGCGGAACTTGCCGTCGTAATTGACGTAGAGCCGCGCGGTGTTGGTCAGGCTGAGCGAGGCCGAGGCGCCGGCGTCCATGCCGTAACGGCTCTCGCCGATGCCGGGGACGACGATGTTCTGGGTCCCGAGGCTGACCTGGACCGAGCCGAGGTTTTGATAAAAATTGTCGACGAACTTGCCGTAGGCCGACAGGTCCAAAATCTTCTGGTCGAAGATGAAGTAGCGCCCGATCTCGGCGCCGATCATGACGCGCGCGCGTGAGATCGCGCTCGAGCCAACGTCGAGCGGATCAAGTCCGCCAGCCTCCTGGAACGCTGCACCGGTGGCGTGGACATATTCGAGTGCGCCCTTGGGCACGACCCGCATCTGATCCTTGGTCCAGTAATAGCTGATCTCGGTCAGCGCGCCGTCGACGGCGGCGCGATAGCCAGCGGTCGCCAGGCCGAAACCGGTGTCGCGGCTGGAATGGACCTTGCCGAAACCGTGCACCACCGCGAAGGCCCAGGTCCACGGCCCCTTGTCGACCGAGCCGTTGAAGCCGACCTGGGTCAGGTCGAGCGTTGCCGATTGGAGCGCGAGCGGCACGTCGATGTCGGTATGGCTCTGATCAACGGAGAAACCGAGATTGACGCCCGGCGCAATCCGCGCGCCGAAGCCGGCGACGCCGCCAACCGTCTTGCGCTTGTCGCCGACGAAATCGCCCTGCGCGTCGGTCCGGACCGAGACGCCGTAGCCTTCGAACCAGGTGCGGTAGCGTGGATCCTCTGTGCTCTCGGACGCGCCGCCGCCACTGG
Source organism: Bradyrhizobium sp. LTSP857 (assembly GCF_000938285.1). Classification (NCBI taxonomy): domain Bacteria; kingdom Pseudomonadati; phylum Pseudomonadota; class Alphaproteobacteria; order Hyphomicrobiales; family Nitrobacteraceae; genus Bradyrhizobium; species Bradyrhizobium sp. LTSP857. The sequence goes on from NZ_JYMS01000007.1 coordinate 287,369, forward strand.
GATTGGTGCGGAACGCCCGGTTGAAGCCGCCAGACGCCTGGTTTCCGAGCCGCTCCAGAAATCCGGAGCCGAGATCGAGCGTGCTGTTGCCAGCGGACTGGTCGTCATTGGTTGAGGTCTCTGACGGCACGGGCGGCGGCACCGGCGGACGGCGCTGTGCGAAGCTGGGCGTAGCTGCCATCACCGCGACGACTGCGAACGCCATGGCGATCGCCGTCACGATCCGGCGGACGCGGTCCAGCCCGATCGTTTGCCGTGTCCCGGAGGGCTGCGAGGGGCAGCTCATGACGACTAATCCCGAAGCAAAATGGCGGCCCGCAAAAATGCAACACGGCATGCGGCACGTGCGGCGATTTGTGCTGAACTGCCACGGAGGGTCAACCGGTTGGCTAGCTATAGCCGAGGCATTGCCCTCGATTGTGGTTCCGCGGCCACAGGTCGCAAATTGCAGAAGCACGGGCCCGGCCCGGTCTTGAAATTCGCGCACGGCTTGCTAACGCGCGATTTTCATGTTGCAATATCGGACACAATCGGAATTGGCGCTCGGCTGTGCGTTTCGCGACATTGAGACTCAAGACTCGAACAGACTCCCGGAAGCCCGTTTGTGGCGTGGCATGCGAAAAGCAGCCGCGTCTTTTTTGTATCTAGCGGAGGAGACTGCGATGCCACAAAAGGGCACCGTCAAATGGTTCAACCCGACCAAGGGCTATGGGTTCATCAAGCCAAACGGCAGCGATAAGGACGTGTTCGTCCACATCTCCGCCGTCGAGCGCGCCGGACTCTCGACCCTCAACGAAAACCAGGTGGTTGAATACGACCTCGTGGAGAACCGCGGCAAAGCATCCGCGGAAAACCTCAAGGTCTCCTGATTTCTCTCGAGCCTGACAAGCGAGAGATCATGACGTTGCCCCCGGCTCTGCCGGGGGATTTTGTTTGGGAAGCCGAACCACGTCTAAGTCGACGGCGTCCGAAGTTTTTCCAGCGCGACCTCCCAAGGAGCCGAGCTCAGAAGGTGGTGAATACAACCGCCCTGGTCGATGAAAATGGGTCCGTTTCCGGCAAGCTGAGAACTAAAGTTGCCCGTCTCGAAGAATTCGCGGGTGTTGTAGAAGAAGACCCACCCTTCACTAACCTCAACCGTTTTGCTCGGAGAGCATAAGGTGTTCACCGCAGGCCACGCCGATTTTGATCACCTCGGCTTCAGCAAGCGCGTAAGCCTGATCGGGCGACATCAGATGGTTGTCACCGGCGAAACCAGGAAATTCTCTGACGCCCCGCTTCCCGCTGTCTTGCAGACGTCGCCCACGATGTTGACCTTGCCGGTCGCGAGCAGCCGCAGCGCTTCGGGGTAGATGCGGTGCTCGACTTCGAGGATGCGCTCCGACAGCGTTTCGCCCGTATCGTGGTCGCTGACGGGGACCGCGCCCTGCATCACGATCGGGCCGGCATCGGTCTCGGGAATGACGAAGTGCACTGTCGCGCCGGACAGTTTAACGCCGGCGCGCAAGGCCTGACCGTGCGGGTCGAGGCCGGGGAACGACGGCAGCAGCGACGGATGGATGTTGAGCATCCGCCCGTACCAGGACCTGGTGAACTCAGCGGTAAACAGGCGCATGAAGCCGCCGAGGCAAATCAGCTCGATACCGTGCTGATCGAGGGCTGCTTGCAGCACCGCCTCGAAGCCGGCGCGGTCCTTGCCGAACGGCTTGCTCTCGATCACCAGCGTTGTCACGCCGCTCGCCTTGGCCCGCTCCAGCCCGAGCGCATCGGCCTTGTTCGAGATCACGAGCGAAATCTCAGCCGGAAAATCCGGCGCGGCCGCGGCCCTGATCAGCGCGCTCATGTTGGAGCCCCGCCCCGATATCAGGATGGCGACGCGCCGTCTCATCACAGCGCCAGATCGAGATGGCCGTTATAGACGACGCGATGTCCGCCCTCGGCCGGGATCACGGTGCCCAGCTGCGCCACCGTCTCGCCGGCTTCGGTGAAGACCTGCACAACCTCGTCGACCTTGTCCGGCTCGACGATCGCGATCATGCCGATGCCGCAGTTGAAGGTGCGCAGCATTTCGAGCTCGGCGATGCCGGCTTGCACGGCCAGCCATTTGAACACCGGCAGCACCGGCAGGCGCGCCAGATCGATGCCGACGCCGAGATGTTCTGGCAGCACGCGTGGAATGTTGTCGGTGAAGCCGCCGCCGGTGATGTGGGCAAGCCCTTTCACAGCGCCGGTCTCGCGGATCGCGCGCAGGCAGGATTTGACGTAGAGCCGGGTCGGCGTCAGCAGCGCGCCGCCGAGCGTCATGACCGGCGAGAACGGCGCCTGAGCCTCGAAGCCGAGGCCGGATTGCTCGACGATCTTGCGCACAAGCGAAAAACCGTTCGAGTGCAGGCCTGAGGAGGCCAGCCCGATCACGGCGTCGCCAACGGTGATGTCCTTTCGCGGCAACAGCGTACCGCGTTCTGCCGCGCCGACCGCGAAGCCGCCGAGATCATAGTCGCCATCCTTGTAGAGGCCGGGCATTTCGGCGGTCTCGCCGCCGATCAGGGCGCAACCGGACTCGCGGCAGCCCTCGGCGACGCCGGCAACGATCGCAGCCGTCGCCTCCGGGTCGAGCTTGCCGCAGGCGAAATAGTCGAGGAAGAACAGCGGCTCGGCACCCTGCACCACGAGGTCGTTGACGCTCATGGCGACGAGGTCGATGCCGATCCCGCCATGAATGCCGGTTTCAATCGCGATCTTGACCTTGGTGCCGACGCCGTCGGTGGCGGCGACCAGGATGGGATCCTTGAAGCCGGCCGCCTTGAGATCGAAGAGGCCGCCGAAGCCACCGATCTCGGCGTCGGCCCCGGGGCGCGCAGTGGCGCGCACCATCGGCTTGATCAGGTCGACCAAGCGGTTGCCCGCATCGATGTCGACGCCTGAATCGGCGTAAGTGAGGCCGTTTTTGCGGTCGGTCATGCCCGATTTCCAGTGGGTTTGCGGCTGGTTACGTCGAATTCCGGGGACGCGCAATGGCTCGCATGGCGCTCGGCGCGATACTATGTAGATATCAACGGGTTCAGCCTCCAAACGGGCCGGATTCGAGGTCAGGCCGGGTGCCGGGAAGCGCCGCGTGAGTATTCCGAATATCATTACGTTGGGCCGCATCATGCTGGTCCCAATCATCGTCTGGGCCATCGTGTCGAGCCAAATGGAGGTGGCGTTCGCCGTCTTCCTGATCGCAGGCATCAGCGATGCCGTCGACGGTTTCCTGGCCAAGCGCTTCAACATGACGAGCGAGCTCGGCGCCCTGCTCGACCCGCTCGCCGACAAGGCGCTGCTGGTCTCGATCTACCTGGCGCTCGGCATCTGGGGTGACATCCCGCGCTGGATCGTGATCCTGGTGGTGTCCCGCGACATCATGATCGTCACTGCGGTGATCGTATCCTGGTTGTTCGACAAGCCGGTCGAGATGAAGCCGTCGAAAGTATCCAAGCTCAACACCGCAGCCCAGGTGGCGTATGCGGCGCTGGTGCTGGCCGCGCTTGCCTTCGGCTTCAAGCCGGCGCCCTATGATATCATCCTGATGGGCTTGGTCACGGTCTTCACGCTCTCCTCGGTGTCGCTCTATCTCGTCGAGTGGCTGCGGCACATGAGCACGATCGACGCCAAATGAGCCGGGATGCGGCCCCGCAAAAGGCCAACTCCCACCCGATGAAGTCGAATCTTTCAAGCGAAGCCGGCGCGCCGGCACGGAGCACAGCAAGCGTGTCAGGCCGCGTTCATCCCCGACAATTGGCGTTTTCGCTTCCGCATGCGGAAAGCCTGAGCCGGGACAATTTCCTCGAAGGCCCCGCCAACGCCGCCGGCCTCGCTTTGATCGACGGCTGGCCGGAATGGCCGAATCGGATCATGTGGCTCGCCGGCCCCGAGGGCAGCGGCAAGAGCCATCTCGCCGCGATCTGGGCCGAGGATTCCGGCGCCCGTTCCACCACGGCCAATGCGCTGACCCCTGCTTCCGTCCCGGGCGCGCTCGCCACCGGCGCGCTGGTGGTCGAGGATCTCAAGGCGAACGATTTTGACGAGCGCGCGCTCTTCCACCTGATGAACCTTGCACGTGAGGACGGCGCCTATGTGCTCTTCACCGGGCGCGAGGTGCCGGCGGCGCTGGACGTCGAGCTCCGCGACCTGCGCTCGCGGCTTCGGACGATCCCTGTGATCTCGCTGCTGCCGCCGGACGACCAGCTGTTCCGCGGCCTGATCGTCAAATTCTGCGCCGACCGCCAGCTCTACGTCGATGAGAGCGTCGTCAGCTACCTCGCCACCCGCCTGGAGCGGTCCTCGGCGGCTGCCCGCCGGGCTGTGGAACTGCTCGACAGCGAGGCCCTCAGGCTGGGCCGACCGGTGACCCGGGCACTGGCCGCTGAACTGCTGCGCGACAGCTGATATGGACGCTCGGCCCTCAGGCCGCTTGACGCGGTGGGGCGGCGGAACATCAATGTCATCGAAACGTCATCGCACTCACACATGCTCTCGCCGGTTTTGCGCAGAAGTCGCAAGTTAAGGCGAGACAGGATGGACCGGATTCTGATGGACTCTGCGCAAACTGTTGAAATTAAAGAAAAAGCCGCGGAGGCCGAGGGCCTGCCGGCGATCGCGTCGAGCCCCGAACGGTTCATCAATCGCGAGCTGTCCTGGCTGCATTTCAACCGGCGCGTCCTGGAGGAATCGGTCAATCCCAACCACCCCGTGCTGGAGCGGGTGCGATTCCTGTCGATTTCAGCAAATAACCTCGACGAGTTCTTCATGGTCCGCGTCGCCGGCATCAAGGCCCAGGTGCGCGAGGGCATTGCCGAGCGCAGCCCCGACGGCCTGACGCCGTCGGAGCAGCTCATCTTGATCAACCAGACCGTGTCGCAGCTTGCCTCCGACCAGCAGGCGATCTGGGCCGATCTGCGCGGCACGCTCTCCGGCGTCGGCATCGTGCTGGTCGACGGCAAGGAGGTCACCAAGACTGAGCGGGCCTGGGTCGAGGACTACTTCCTCAACAACGTGTTCCCGCTGCTGACCCCGCTGGCGATCGATCCCGCCCACCCCTTCCCGTTCATTCCGAGCCTCGGCTTCACCATCGCGCTCCAGCTCACGCGCGCCGTCGATGGCAAGCAGATGAACGCGCTGATCCGCATGCCCGGCAAGATCGACCGCTTCATCCGCCTGCCGGCCGACGGCAAGGTGGTGCGCCTGATCTCGCTGGAACAGGCGACCGCCCTGTTCATCAACCGCCTGTTCCCCGGCTACAATCTCCACGGCCAGGGCGCTTTCCGCGTCCTCCGCGACTCCGAGCTCGAAATCGAGGAAGAGGCCGAGGATCTCGTCCGCCTGTTCGAGACCGCGCTGAAGCGGCGCCGCCGCGGGTCGGTGATCCGGCTCGAGATCGACGCCAAGATGCCGGAGCAGCTGCGCAACTTCGTGCAGCACGCGCTCTCGGCCGCCGACGACGAGGTGTTCCTGGTCGACGGCGTGCTCGCCATGAACGAGCTCTCGCAGCTGACCCGGCTCGACCGGCCCGATCTCGAATTCACGCCTTATGTGCCGCGTCATCCCGAGCGCGTGCGCGAGCATGGCGGCGACATCTTTGCCGCGATCCGACAGAAGGACCTCGTCGTCCATCATCCTTACGAATCCTTCGACGTGGTGGTGCAGTTCCTCCAACAGGCGACGCGCGATCCCGACGTTGTCGCGATCAAGCAGACGCTCTACCGCACCTCCAACAATTCGCCGATCGTGCGCGCGCTTGCGGAAGCCGCCGAAGCCGGCAAGTCGGTCACCGCACTGATCGAATTGAAGGCGCGCTTTGACGAAGAGGCCAACATTCGTTGGGCGCGCGACCTCGAACGCGCCGGCGTCCAGGTCGTCTACGGTTTCCTCGAGCTGAAGACCCACGCAAAGCTCTCGATGGTGGTGCGCCGCGAGGGCGGCAGCCTCACCACCTACGTCCACACCGGCACCGGCAATTATCACCCCGTGACCGCGCGCATCTACACCGACCTCTCCTACTTCACCTCGGAACCGACCATCGGCCGCGATGCCGCGCGCGTGTTCAACTTCATCACCGGCTATGCGGCGCCGAGCGATCTGGAAAAAATGGCGGTATCTCCGCTGACGCTGCGCAAGCGCATGATCCAGCACATCCAGGGCGAGACCGAACACGCCCGTCACGGCAAGCCCGGCGCGGTCTGGATGAAGATGAATGCGCTGGTCGATCCTGACATCATCGACGCGCTCTACGAAGCCTCCCAAGCCGGCGTCCAGATCGAGCTCGTGGTGCGCGGCATCTGCTGCCTGCGGCCCGGCATTCCCGGCCTGTCGGAGAACATCCGCGTCAAATCGATCATCGGGCGCTTCCTGGAGCACGGCCGAATCTACTGCTTCGGCATGGGCCAGGGCCTGCCGAGCGCCAAAGCGGCTGTGTATATCTCGTCGGCCGACATGATGCCGCGCAACCTCGACCGCCGCGTCGAGGTGCTGTGTCCGCTACAGAATCCCACGGTGCATCAGCAGGTTCTCGAACAGATCATGGTCGCGAACCTGAAGGACAATGAGCAGAGCTGGCAATTGTTGCCGGACGGGTCCTCAACGCGTATGAAGACCGCGAAGGGCGAGGAGCCTTTCAACGTCCACAACTACTTCATGACAAATCCGAGTCTGTCTGGCCGTGGAAAGTCGCTCAAGGAATCCTCGCCGCGTCGTCTCACGCGCCGTAATGAACGTCATCCATCCTGATCGGGGATTGCTGACGTGACGCGGCCGCGCAAGCGCGGCTCGAGCGTCGCTGTCATCGATATCGGCTCCAATTCGGTTCGTCTCGTCGTCTACGAGGGACTGACGCGGAGCCTCATTCCGATCTTCAACGAGAAGACGCTGTGCGGCCTCGGGCGTGAGGTGCAGAGCACGGGGCTGCTTGCGCCCGATGCCGTCGACAAGGCGCTGACCTCGCTCAAGCGGTTTCGCGCGCTGTGCCGGGTGATGCAGGTCGGCCGCGTGTTCGCGATCGCGACCGCCGCGTGCCGCGACGCCTCCAACGGTCCCGACTTCATTGCGAAGGCCGAGCGCATCTGCGCCGTAAAGATCGAGATCCTGTCCGGCCCGCGCGAGGCGCGGCTGTCGGCGCTCGGCGTGATCTCCGGCATCCATCATCCCGACGGCATCGTCGGCGATCTCGGCGGCGGCTCGCTCGAACTGATCGACGTGCGCAGGAACAGCGCGCGCAGCGGCATAACCTTGCCGCTCGGCGGCCTCGCGCTCCAGGATCTCGCCCACAAATCGCTCAAGCGCGCCGACCGCATCGTGCGTGAGGCGCTCGACGAGGTGCCGCAGATCAAGGCGGGCAGCGGCCGCAGCTTCTATGCGGTCGGCGGCACCTGGCGCGCACTCGCGCGCATCCACATCATCCAGAGCGGCTATCCGCTCCAGGTGATGCACGGCTACTCCATCTCCGCGGCTGAAGCGCTCGACTTCTCGCGCCGTCTGCGTCGTCTTGCGGCCGTCGACATGCTCGCCGACATCGAGATCGTCGCGGATGCGCGGCGCCCTCTCCTCACTTATGCAGCGCTGGTGCTCGAGCACATCATCCGCGTGGCGAAGCCCAAGACCATCGTGTTCTCGACTTTCGGTGTGCGCGAGGGCCTGCTGCACGAGAAGCTGTCGGAGACCGAGCGCAACAAGGATGGGCTGATCTGCGCGGCCGAAGAGCTGAACCAGCTGCTCTCGCGCTCGGCGCGCCATGCCCGCGAGCTGATCGGCTGGACCGACCGCCTCGCGCGCGTGGTCAAGCTGCGCGAGACCGAGGAGGACCGTCGCCTGCGTCACGCCGCCTGTCTGCTCTCCGACATCGGCTGGCGCGTGCATCCCGACCACCGCGGCGAGCAGACGCTCAGCCTCGTCGTCAACGGCAATTTCGGCGCAATCACCCACATCGAGCGCGCCTTTGTCGGGCTGTCGGTGTTTTATCGCTATGCAGGCCTGAGTGAGGAAAACCAGCCGCCGCTGACGATGCAGGAGCTGCTGACTCCGGCGCAGCTCGAACGCGCCCGTCTGCTCGGCGCGGCGTTTCGTGTCGCGCATCTGATCTCGGCAGCGCGGCCGGGCGTGCTGCCGGCCACGCATTTCCGCAGCCACGGCCGTAAATTGATGCTGGTGTTCGAGCACCGGCTCGGCGATCTCGTCGCCGACCGCGTCGGCAGCCGCTTCAAGCAGCTCGCCCGCCTGATCGGCCGCGCCGGCTCGATCGTGAGGCGCTGAGGCTTATTCCGCAGAGGCTTTTGCGTGCTCGAGTGCGGCGTGGCTCAGCCTGCGCCGGCGCCAGATCGAGCCGACGACCAGCACGACCACGACACCGAGCGCGGCGAACAGATATTCGGCGCCACCGCCGCCATGGGCAAATTGCGGCGGGATGTGCAGGCTGCCGAGCATGTTGTCCAGCGAGGCGCCGAACGGACCTTCGGATAGCGTGTGAAGCTTCGGTGCGATGCCCGGATCGGTTGCGATCACCTCGCCCGCGATCCAGCCGAGCAGCGCCGCGCCGGCCCAGACCAGGAAAGGCAGCTTCGAGAGCAGCGCCATGATCAGCGCCGCGCCTGCGACGATCAGGGGAACGCTGATGGCTAGGCCGAGCACCAAGAGGGGCACACTGCCATTGGCAGCGGCGGCGACCGCGATGACATTGTCGAGACTCATGACGATGTCGGCGACGACGACGATCTGCACCGCCTGCCACAGATGCGAAGCGGACTCGACGCCGTCCTCGTCCTCATTTTCCGGCACGAGCAGCTTTGCCGCGATCACGATCAGTGCGAGACCGCCGACCAGCTTGAGGTACGGCAACTCCATCAGGCTCACGACGATGCCGGTGAAGATGATCCGCAGCAGCACCGCAGCGCCGGCGCCGAGCACCATGCCCCACAGCCGGTGCCGCGGCTTCAGGCCGCGGCAGGCCAGCGCAATCACCAGCGCGTTGTCGCCGGAGAGCAGGATGTTGATCCAGATGATCTTGCCGACCGCGACCCAGAAGGTCGGTTCGGCCATCTCACTGCGAAACTGGGTGAAGAATGCCCCGATCGTGGCGGGATCGAAGATCTGCCAGAGCCAGTTCACAATCAGTCCTTTCGCCCCGTCGACTTAACTTATCGGCTTTTAGCCGACGATCTCGTTGCCCGAGAAGAACTGCGCGATCTCGATCGCGGCGGTCTCCGTGGCGTCCGAGCCGTGAGCCGAGTTTTCGCCGATCGACTTTGCGTAGAGCTTGCGGATGGTGCCGTCGGCAGCCTTCGACGGATCGGTCGCACCCATCGCGTCGCGGTACTTGGCAACGGCGCCCTCGCCTTCCAGCACCTGGACCACGACCGGGCCCGAGGTCATGAACTCGACGAGCTCGCCGAAGAACGGGCGGGCCTTGTGGACGGCGTAGAAGGTTTCAGCCTGTTCCTTGGTCATGCGGATGCGCTTCTGCGCGACGATGCGCAGGCCCGCCTTCTCGATCACGGCGTTCACGGCGCCGGTCAGGTTACGCGCGGTCGCGTCGGGCTTGATGATCGAGAAAGTGCGTTCGATGGCCATGATCTTGTCCTTGAAGGAGAAAGCGGTGGTTCGGAGTTGCCGGGCTTATATCGGCGCCTTCGCGATACGGCAAGCGACCGCCGCAGCAGCCCACGGGCGCTTCGCCGCAGGGCCAAGACCCGAATTCCCGGCCGAATTCCAACATGGATTACAACGATTTCACCCAGATGAACCCAATCTGAAGGCTTCATCAGGCTTTGGTTCAGCCTCGCCGGGATAACGTCAGGTCCATCGAAACCAAAGCCTCCTCCCGAGGCGGACCGTTTCGGAAGGCCTTTCCATCGACGCGGTAGCCCCGCGCCGGCAGTTTTCAGGAGATCATCATGTTGAGGAAACTTTCGCTTGCTGCAGTCGCCGCGGTCGCGATTGGTGCCGCGCTGGCACCAACCTCCGCCTCCGCTCACTGGCATGGCGGCTGGGGCTGGCACGGCGGCGGTGGCGGTTGGCACAGCGGCGGCTACGGCTGGGGCGGACCGCGCTTCTCAGCCCCCGTCTCCTACGGTTATGGCGGCTGCTATGTGCGCCGGCTGGTCCCGACCCCCTGGGGACCCCGCTGGCGGCTGATCAACCGCTGCTACTGAGCCCGACAGCACCTTCCCAAAATACCGAGGTACCGCGCCCCCACGGTACCTTCCAAGCGAGGCCCCGGCGTCCCCCCGCCGGGGCCTTGTTTTTGGGCAGATTCGACGAATTCATACAATTTTTACTAGAATACCAGGCATTCCCGACGCTTGGCGAAACCATTTCGGGGGCCAATGACTTGGTACCGTGTCGTTACCTAGAGAACACGGAACCTCACAATGACTGGCCTTTTCGCCAATGACAGCGAACAGATCGACCGGCGGACCAGTCGCTCGATTTGCGATGCCGTGGGCGAACGGCTTCAGCAGAGCCTTCGCCCCGACCCCCGGCTCCCGACGCATCTCGAACAGCTCCTTGACGAGTTGAAGAAGCGTGACCGCGATAGTGGCCCGCACTGATCGACGGGACATAGAAAAACGGGTTGCGTTTGATCGCGGCTGCGGTGACAAGGCCGCATGCTGTCCATCACTGACCTCTCCATCCGTCTCGCCGGACGCCTTCTGATCGACCAGAGCTCCGTGCAGATCACGCCCGGCTCGCGCGTCGGCATGGTCGGGCGCAACGGCACCGGCAAGTCGACGCTGTTCAAGGTAATCCGCGGCGAGCTTGCCGCCGAACACGGCACAGTCACCTTGCCGCCACGCTGGCGCGTCGGCAGCCTGGCGCAGGAAGCGCCGAACGGCCCCGAAAGCCTGATCTCGGTCGTGCTCAAGGCCGACCTCGAACGCGACGCGTTGCTGCACGAAGCGGAGAGTGCGACCGATCCGCACCGGATCGCGGAAATCCAGACCCGGCTCGTCGACATCGACGCGCACTCGGCCCCGAGCAGAGCGGCCGCGATCCTCTCCGGCCTCGGCTTTTCAGCTGCCGATCAGCTGCGCCCCTGCGCCGAATTCTCCGGCGGCTGGCGCATGCGCGTCGCGCTCGCCGCAACGCTGTTCGCGGCGCCCGACCTGTTGCTGCTCGACGAGCCCACCAACTATCTCGATCTCGAAGGCACGCTGTGGCTGGAGGATCACCTCGCGCATTATCCGCGCACGGTGATCGTGATCAGCCATGACCGCGACCTGCTCGAAAGCTCCGTCGACCAGATCCTGCATCTGGAGCGCAGCAAGCTGACGCTCTACAAGGGCACCTACTCCTCCTTCGAGGAGCAGCGAGCCACACGCGAGCTGCTCGATGCCAAGGCGGTCAAGCGCCAGGAGGCCGAGCGCGCCCGCCTGCAAGCCTTTGTCGACCGCTTCAAGGCCAAGGCGTCGAAGGCGCGCCAGGCTCAATCCCGCGTGAAAATGCTGGAGCGACTGAAGCCGATCAATGCGCTGGTGACCCAGGACGTCCGCGAGATCACCTTCCCGGCCCCGGAGAAGTTGCTATCGCCGCCGATTATCGCCGTCGACAACGCCTCGGTCGGCTACGATCCGGCAACGCCCGTGCTCGGCCGCGTCACGCTTCGCATCGACAATGACGACCGCATCGCGCTGCTGGGCGCCAACGGCAACGGCAAGTCGACGCTGGTCAAGCTGCTCGCCGGACGGCTCGCGCCGTTCTCCGGCAAGGTGACGCGCGCCGACAAGCTGTCGATCGCCTATTTCGCGCAGCATCAGCTCGACGAATTGAACGAGGACGCCTCCGCCTATGATCACGTCCGCAAGCTGATGGGCGATGCGCCCGAAGCAAAAGTGCGGGCGCGCGCCGGCGCGATCGGCTTTTCCGGCAAGGCGGCCGACACCAGGGTCGGCAAACTCTCGGGCGGCGAGAAGGCGCGTCTGCTGCTGGGGCTTGCCACCTTCTTCGGCCCCAACATGATCATCCTGGACGAGCCCACCAACCATCTCGACATCGACAGCCGCGCCGCGCTTGCCGAGGCGATCAACGAATTTCCCGGCGCGATCATCATGGTCTCGCACGACCGCTACCTGATCGAGTCTTGCGCCGATCAGCTCTGGATCGTCGCCGACCGCACCGTGACCAATTACGATGGCGACCTCGACGAATACCGCCGCCTGGTGCTGTCCTCGCGCAACGCGGAAGCCGCCCCGCGCGAGCGCAGTGCCACGAGCGAGAAACCGCAGCGCGCGAGATCAGATAATCGCGGCCCGCTGAAGAAGCGCATCGCGGAAGCCGAATCCGAGATCGCCCGCGTCAGCGAGATCATCGCCAAGATCGACACCGCGCTGGCGCTTCCCGACATTTTTACGCGCGATCCCAAGCAGGCCGCGCAACTGTCGAAGGCACGCGCGAATGCCGCGGACGCGCTGGCGCGCGCCGAGGAGCAATGGTTAGAGGCGAGCACACAGTATGACGAGGCGGCGGGGTAGGTCTGACTACTCGATGACGCGATCGGCACGAGCGAGCAGCACGGGCGGCACATCGACGCCGAGCGCCTTGGCCGTCTTCAGATTTATGACCAGCTCGTAACGGCGGGGCGCCTGAATCGGTAGATCGTGCGGCGAGGCCCCTTTCAGAATGCGATCGATATAGTCGACGGGCGCGCTGACAAGCTCGTCCCAGACGAATGTGTAAGACATCAGCGCCCCGCCATCGACGGCGCCCAACACGGAATTCAGGGCGTTCACGCGAAAGCGCGCGCATTGGGCAACGATGTGGTCGCGATGCCCGTTGGTGAAGGGTTCTGGAATGACGAGCAGGCTGCTGTTCGGCGTGCGGCCGAGCGCCTCGAGCTGTGCTTCGGTCTCGCCGTCATTATGCGTCCGCATCTCGACCACCTCTACTCCGGATGCAGCATCCCTCGCCGCGGCGACAATGCCTGGCGCATAAGGCGCGGTATCCGGATTGAAGAGGATCGCTACGCGGGCAAGTTTCGGAGCAAGCTCGCGCAACAGCTGCATCCATTTGCCGCCGATCTCGAAATCCCAGGTGACGAAGCCGGTGATGTTGCCGCCGGGATGTCCGAGGCTGTCGGCAAGCTTGAAGCCGACCGGATCGATCACCTGCGTGAACACGATCGGAATCGTCGTGGTCTGCTGCCGCAGCGCCAGCGTCGCCGGCAAGCCCTGGGCATAGATCACCTCGGGCGCCAACGCCACGAGCTCAGCGGCGGACGCACGCGTGTTGGCAAGATCGGACAACGCGCCGCCGAAGCGGTAGTCGATGTGGACATTGCCGTCCTCGACCCAGCCCACTTTTCCCATGGCCTCGCGGAACGGCTTGAGGAAGGCCTTTGCCACCGGCACATCGATGTTTGCCGCAAGGCCGACGAGCACGCCGACACGGCGTACCTGTTTGGCCGGCTGCCCTCGCGCGCCCGGCGGCGCGGCCACAGTAGCCGTTAATCCGGCAATGAATTCGCGCCGTCTCATGCCCCGTCCCCAATAGCGTATGGCAGCACTGTAACCGTCCGGGCGCGGCATTCGATAGATGCAAGCCGTGTTGCACATCGGAAAATGTCAGGCTGGGCAAATTTGCTGCGGCCCGTCGCGCGCCGCGCGGCACCATGCTACGAAACAGGGACCGGCCTTTTCGGCCCCAAGGATATTTGGATAGGTAATTTTTAAGGGGAGATCTCAGATGTCGTCACCCGAACCGATCAAATTCACCGATGGCGCGGCTTACGAGCGCTTCATGGCGCCCTGGAGCCGTTCGGCCGGGACTCTTTTCCTCGACTGGCTGGCGCCGGGCTCCGGACAGGCCTGGGTTGATGTCGGTGCCGGCAACGGCGCGTTCACTGAGCTCATTCTTGCGAAGTCCGCGCCTTCATCCGTCTGCGCGATCGATCCCTCAGACGCACAAATTGAGACTGCACGCCAAAAGTTCTCGGCAAAGCAGGTCGAGCTGTCGATTGGCGATGCGATGGCCCTTCCCTACGACGCCGACCGCTTCGACGTCGCGGTGATGGCGCTGGTGCTGTTCTTCGTCCCCGACCCGCGCACGGGCGCCTCGGAAATGCTCCGCGTCACCAAGCCCGGCGGCATTGTCGCGTCTTACACCTGGGACGTCATGCGCGGCGGCACCCCTACGCAGCATTTGTGGGAGGAGATAGACGCGATGGGCAAACCGGCCGCACGTCCGCCGAGCGCGGAGGTCTCGCGTTTCGCAGCGCTGAAGGCGCTTTGGGCGGAGCTCGGCATCCGCGATGTCGAGACGCGCGAGCTTGTCGTCGAACGCACCTTCGCTGACTTCGACGATTATTGGCTATCCATGGTCGTGAGCAGCCCGAGCGGAATCGTCGGGAAACTGTCGGATGCGGAGAGCGCGGAGCTGAAACGCCGACTGAAGGACAGACTGCCGGCAAGCGCGACTGGAGAGATCACGGTTCACGCCTGGTCGACGGCGATCAAGGGACGAAAGGCCGCTTGATGCGTGCAGCCTTTACGTCGCCGCTTTCTTCTTCGCCTTCGGCTTCACCGGCTTCGGAACAACCGGCGCCTCCGGCGTGCCCTCGATCGAGGACAGACGGCCGGATGTAAACGTGTAGATGCCCGCGCGTGGACCCGTGTTCCAGGTAACCACCGCGACGCGCCGGCCGGCGGCATCACCGGAGAGATTGACGTTCGAGGGCGCGCCGATGCCGCGCACCACGTCGCATTCGGTGTGGCCGAGCGCGACCGTGCCGCCCATGGCCGCGGGCGCCGTGGTCGACGCGTTGGCGTCAGCCGGCCCAGGAGGCGGTGCCATGCCGGGGCATGCGCCATCGGCGCTGACGAGATCCTCAGCCCCCACTGGCTTGTCGGGGGTCAGCGGCGGCGACTCGATCGAGATGTTCTTGATGAACAGGCGGCTCGGCTTGTTGAACCATTCGGCGTCTTTCGACAGCAGATCGGTTCCGCCCGAGCAGCCCGCGATCAGCGGCGCGACAGCGGCCAACGCAACTATGAGCGACTTTGGAAGCTTTTGGTGTCGCACGATAAACTAAATTCCCCGCCTGAAGGACCAGTCCTAAGCGATTGTCCCAACATCACTTTGCGGCACGAAGGTGACCGAAACCAGCTTGCCGTCGAAAGTACAAATTATCATTAATTGCAAACGATCGCTAATTCCGCCGCTGCCACCGGCCCCGTTCGTCGGCCTGCCAATAGGTGACCTCAAATCCGCGCGTCTTGCAATCCGTCCAGGTGCTGCGGGCCAAGGCAAGTGCGTCGGGATCCTCGCCGTTGAACAGCAGCACCATGCGCTCGTAGCTCTGGCAGTCCTGCGGCAGCGCCGCATTGTCGACCAGGAAGCGGACATTGGCGCCGTTCGGATTGTCCTCCTCGATCGCCAGCACGATCGGCTGGTCGGCGGCGTCGGTGACGCGCCATGTCGCGTGGGGCAGGAAGGAATCGTCGCGATAAGTCCACAGATGCGCGTCCAGCGCATCGGCGCGTTCCGGCGAAGTCGACTGCACCACGACGCGCCAGCCCCGCTCCAGCGATTTCTCGAGAAGCGGCGGCAAGACGTTCTCAACCGTCATGTTTTGCAGATGGTAGAACAGCACCTCAGTCATTTCAGGTCATTTACGCTCGTAGTGATCCGCAACCAATCGATCAAGAAGGCGGACGCCATAGCCGGAAGCCCAGCTCTGGTTGATCTCGGTCTTCGGCGCGCCCATCGCGGTGCCGGCAATGTCGAGATGCGCCCAGGGCGTGCCGTCGACGAAGCGCTGGAGGAACTGCGCCGCGGTGATCGAGCCGCCATGACGGCCGCCGGTGTTCTTCATATCGGCGAACTGGGAATCGATCAGCTTGTCGTATTCGGGGCCGAGCGGCAGGCGCCAGACCTTTTCTCCGCTCTCGATACCGGCCGTCAGCAGCCGGTCGGCAAGCTCGTCATTGTTGGAGAACATGCCGGCATGCTCGGTGCCAAGCGCGACCACGATCGCGCCGGTGAGCGTCGCCAGATCAACCATGAATTTCGGCTTCGTCTTCTTGGCCACGTACCAGAGCACGTCGGCCAGCACGAGACGGCCTTCCGCATCGGTGTTGATGATCTCGATGGTCTGGCCCGACATCGAAGTCACGATGTCGCCCGGCCGCTGCGCGTTGCCGTCGGGCATGTTTTCGACGAGGCCGATGGCACCGACCACATTGGCCTTGGCTTTGCGCGCCGCGAGCGCATGCATCAGGCCGACGACGCAGGCCGCTCCCCCCATGTCGCCCTTCATGTCCTCCATGCTGCCGGCCGGCTTGATCGAGATGCCGCCGGTGTCGAAGCAAACACCCTTGCCGACGAATGCGACCGGCGCCTCGCCCTTTTTGCCGCCATCCCAGCGCATGATCACGGTGCGGCTCGGCCGCGCCGAACCCTGGCCGACGCCAAGCAGCGCGCCCATGCCGAGCTTCTGCATCGCCTTGACGTCGAGCACTTCGATCTTGACGCCGAGCTTGCGGAGTTGACTGGCGCGCCGCGCGAACTCCTCGGGGTAGAGCACGTTCGGCGGCTCGTTGACGAGGTCGCGCGCGATGATGACGCCGTCGACGATTGCGCCGGCCGAGGCGAAGGCCTTTTTCGCCGAAGCCGCATCACCAACCGCCAGCGAGATGTCGGCGCGCAGGCCGCCCTCCTCGCCGTCCTTCTTCCTGGTCTTGTAGCGGTCGAATTTGTAGAGGCGCAGCCGCAGGCCCGAGGCGATCGCAACCGCCTGCTCGCTCGTCATGGCGCCGTCGGGCAGTTCCGCCATGATGGTCATGGCCGCGGAACCCGTCTTGAGCTTGCTCGCCGCCATGCCGCCGAATTTGAGGAAATCGTTCGCCTTCAAGGCTGACGCCTTTCCGGTCCCGATCACGATCAGGCGCTCTGCCCTCACGCCCTCGGGGGCCAGGATGTCCAGGGCCGCTCCGCTTTTACCTTTGAATGAGGCGGTGGCGGCTGCCCGCTTCACGAGTTCGCCAGCGCTACCCAGCGCCTTCGCCGTCGCCGGTCCCAGCTTCAGACCCTCGTCACAGAACACGATCAGGATGCCACGGGCGGCGGAAGCCAACGGGACGAAGCCGACCTTGATGGCATCGGACATGGGTAACTCCTCAAGAACATGGGACTTTTTGCCGGTCGGCGATCCCGGCCAAAGGTCGGAGCTGAACGGCGATTCACTGGACTTTCCACACTATGGGCCACAGGCACGGCCGATGCCAAGCACCGCCCGTGGCGCGAACGCCACAACGAGGGAAATATTAACCATATATTGACGGCGCCACGGGGCAGCCATTTTGTTGACGGATCAAAGGGATGGTAGTGAGAAAGTGAACGGCGGACGAGATGGCTGCAACGACCCTGGGGCTCCCTTTCCGGGATGGGTCGGACAGCCAGAAATTCCGGGGACTGCATTGGGGCTTTGGTGGGGATTCGTGCGGTAGCGCATGGGGTCAATCGATAGGTATATCTTCCGCACGACGCTGGCGTCGTTTGCGCTCGTCCTGGTCAGCCTCACCGGCGTGATCTGGATTACGCAGGCGTTGCGCGGCATCGACCTGATGACGAGCCAGGGTCAGACCATCCTGACCTTCCTCGGCATCACCAGCCTCGTCATCCCGGCGCTGGTCCTGATCATCTCGCCGATCGCGCTGATGATCGCGATCTCGCACACGCTGAACAAGCTCGCGACCGATTCCGAGATCATCGTGATGAATGCCGCCGGCTTCTCGCCGTTCCGGCTGTTCTATCCGTTCTTCTACGCCACCTGCGTGGTGGCGCTGCTGGTCGCCTTCATCTCGGCCTACCTCGCCCCCGACGGCATGCGGCGGATCAAGCAATGGGACGCCGAGATCACCGCCGACGTGCTCACCAACATCCTCCAGCCCGGCCGCTTCGCCCAGCTCGACAAGAACCTCACGATCCGGATCCGCGAACGCCAGCCCGGCGGCATCCTTGCCGGCATCTTCATCGACGACCGCCGCGATCCGAATGAGCGCGTCTCGATCGTCGCCGAGCACGGCGAGGTCGTGAAGAACGAGAACGGATCGTTCCTGATTCTCAAGGACGGCAATCTCCAGCGCTTCGAGGCGGGCAAGCGCGACCCGGCGCTGGTGGCGTTCGGCCGCTACGGCTTCGACATGTCGAAGTTCTCCAACCAGGGCCACGACGTCACCCTCGGCATCCGCGAGCGCTATCTCTGGGAGCTGTTCTCGCCGTCCGACGACGACCCGGTCTACAAGGCGGTCCCCGGCCAGTTCTGGTCCGAGCTGCATGATCGCCTGATGGCGCCGCTCTATCCGTTTGCATTTGCGGCGCTGACCTTCGCCTTCCTCGGCGCGCCGCGCACCACGCGCCAGAGCCGCAACTTCTCGATCGGCGGCTCGGTGATCGCAGTGTTCGGCCTGCGCATGGCCGGATTTGCCTGCTCGGTGATGGCGGTGAAGTCGCCGTTCGCAGCCGCCGTGCAATATGCGATGCTGGCGACAGCGATCGGCGTCGGCATGTGGCTGATCGTCGGCGGCGTCGTGGTCGAACCGCCGTCCGGCCTGATCGAGGCCATCAACAGATCGAACGCGCGCATCGCGCGGCTGTTCGGACGGCCGGCCACCGCATGAGCATGCTCACCAACACACTCGGGCGCTATTTCGCAGGCCGCTTCGTGGTCGCCGCGCTCGGCGTGTTCGCGAGCATTTTCCTGCTGCTGGTGCTGGTCGACTACATCGAGATGGTGCGCAAGACCTCAGGCCTTGCGTCCGCCTCCGCGATCATGGTGGCCGAGACCTCGCTGTTCCGCGTGCCGCAACTGCTGGAGAAGCTGACGCCGTTCTGCATGCTGATCGGCGCCATGACCTGCTATCTCGCCCTCTCCCGCCGGCTCGAACTCGTGGTCGCGCGCGCCGCCGGCATTTCGGCCTGGCAATTCATCTCGCCGGCGCTCGGCAGCGCGCTCCTGATCGGGGTGATCGCCACCGTCGCCTACAATCCGATGTCGGCGAATTTGCGCGAGCTCTCGAAGCGCATGGAAGCGGAGCTGTTTGGCTCGGCGCCCGGCGGCGGCATCCAGGACGCCTCGGGCTTCTGGCTCAACCAGGTGACCAACGACGGCCAGACCATCATCAACGCAGCGCGCAGCGAGCAGCAGGGCGTCCGACTGACCGGACTGACGCTGTTCCGGTTTGATACAGAGCAGCACTTCAAGGAGCGGATCGAGGCGCGCGAGGCGACGCTCGAATCCGGCCATTGGCTGTTCAGGGGTGTGCGCCGTTTCTCGCTCGACGCGCCGCCGGTCGACCAGGCCAGCCTGGAGATTCCAACGACGCTGACCGAGGCGCAGGTCCGCAACAGCTTTTCCACACCCGAAACTGTGTCCTTTTGGCAACTACCGAGCTACATCCGCTCCTCCGAGAGTTCGGGCTTCGCGACAGCCGGATATCGACTCCAGTATCACAAGCTTCTGGCACAGCCGTTTTTGCTCGCCGCCATGGTGATGCTCGCGGCCTCCGTGTCGTTGCGCTTCTTCCGGATGGGCGGCGTACAGAAGATGGTTTTGAGTGGCGTGGGCGCAGGCTTTCTGCTCTACGTTTTGTCGAAAGTGACTGAAGACTTGAGCAAGGCTGAGTTGATGCATCCGATCGCTGCGGCGTGGTTGCCCGTGGTGGTGGGCGGCCTCACCGGCTTTTTGGCCTTGCTGTATCAGGAGGACGGATAGTGACGGCCGTCCGCCGCGGACCCGTGTCTAGTTTGGCGTTGCGCACCCTCGTGCGCGCGAACGGGTTTGGTTTGTCTACGCGCAAGATCCGCAATATCCTGCTCGCGCTCGCTGCTGTCGCATCGCTCGGCGGCATGATCGATCTTGCCGCGGTGACGCCGGCCGCCGCCCAGAGCTTCACCTACAATCCGCTGCCGCCACGTCCGAAACCGCCGAAGGCCGCCAATGACGGGCAGATGCTCGTGCAGGCGACCGAGGTCGATTACGACTACAACAATTCGCGCGTCTCGGCGGTCGGCAACGTGCAGATGTTCTACAACGGCACCAGCGTCGAGGCCGACAGGGTCATCTACGACCAGAAGACCAAGCGGCTCCATGCCGAGGGCAACATCCGCATGACGGATGCCGACGGCAAGATCACCTATGCCGAGATCATGGATCTCTCCGACGACTACCGCGACGGTTTCGTCGATTCGCTGCGCGTGGACACCGCCGACCAGACCCGCATGGCCGCGACTCGCGCCGACCGCTCCAGCGGCAACTACACGGTGTTCGAGAACGGCGTCTACACGGCCTGCGCGCCGTGTAAGGACGATCCGAAGAAACCGCCGCTATGGCAGGTCAAGGGTGCCCGCATCATCCACGACCAGCAGGAGAAGATGCTGTATTTCGAGACGGCGCAGCTCGAATTCTTCGGCGTGCCACTCGCCTACATGCCGTATTTCTCGACGCCCGACCCGACCGTGAAGCGCAAGACCGGCTTCCTGATGCCGGGCTTCACCTCCTACACGGCGTTCGGCTACGGCGTCGAAGTCCCGTTCTACTGGGCGATCGCGCCCGACATGGACGCGACCTTCAGCCCGCGCATCACCTCCAAGCAGGGCGTGCTGTTCCAGGCCGAGTTCCGCCAGCGCCTGATGGACGGCGCCTATCAGGTTCGCGTCTACGGCATCGACCAGCTCAACCCCGACAATTTCGCCGGCCAGCCGGGCGACCGCCAGTTCCGCGGCGGCGTCGAGACCAAGGGCCAGTTCGCGCTGAACGACAAATGGGTCTGGGGCTGGGACGGCGTCATCCTCTCCGACTATTATTTCATGTCGGATTACCGCCTGTCGGCATACCGCGATCCGCTCGGCTCGTTCCTGAACCTGCCGACGGATGCGCTGTCGCAGCTCTATCTGACCGGCGTCGGCAATCGCAGCTTCTTCGACGCGCGCACGATGTACTGGCTGAGCTTCTCGGGCAACCAGCAGCAGGTCCCGGTCGTCTATCCCGTGATCGACTACTCGAACGTGCTCAACTATCCGATCTTCGGCGGCGAAGTCTCCTACAAGACCAACTTCGTCAATTTGACACGTAACGACGCCGTGTTCGATCCGATCACGACGGCGGCCAATACCAACAGCCTGTGCACGACGACGTCGGCTGATCCGCTCGCGCGCACGCCGTCGCAGTGCCTGTTGCGCGGCTTCCCCGGCACCTACACCCGCCTGACGGCGGAAGCGCAGTGGCGCAAGTCCTTCACCGATCCGTTCGGAGAAATCTGGACGCCGTTCGCGATCCTTCGCGCCGATGCGATCAACTCGGATGTCTCCAACCAGCCGGGCGTGTCGAACTACCTGCCGGTCGGCGACACCCAGGCGTTCCGCCTGATGCCGACCGTCGGCCTCGAATACCGCTATCCCTTCATCAACGTTCAGCCCTGGGGCTCGACCACCATCGAGCCGATCGCGCAGATCATCATCCGGCCGAACGAGACCTATGCCGGCAAGCTCCCGAACGAGGATGCGCAGAGCATGGTGTTCGACACATCGAACCTGTTCAGCGTCGACAAGTTCTCCGGCTACGACCGCGTCGAGGGCGGCGGCCGCGCCAATGTCGGCGTGCAGGCCACCACGCAGTTCGACAGGGGCGGTGCCGTCAAGGTGCTGTTCGGGCAGTCCTACCAGCTGTTCGGCATGAACTCCTACGCGGTTCAGGACTCCATCAATACCGGCGTGGATTCCGGCCTCGACAAGCCGCGCTCCGATTACGTCGCCAGCGTCGCCTACTCGCCGAACAGCACCTATACGTTCAGCGTCCGCTCCCGCATGGACGAGCAGACCTGGAACATCCAGCGCTTCGAGGCGGAAGGCCGCGCCAATTTCAATCGCTGGTCGGTCAGCATGATGTACGGCAATTACGCGCCGCAGCCGGAACTCGGCTATCTGACGCGCCGCGAGGGCATCCTGACGTCGGGCTCGATCAAGCTCGCGACCAACTGGGTGGTGACGGGCTCGGCGCGCTGGGACCTCGAGGCCAACAAGATCAACCAATATGTGCTCGGCGCCGGTTATGTCGACGATTGCTTCGTGCTGGCGGCGAACTATGTAACTTCGTATAGCTATTCCGCGGGGACCACGCCGCCCGTGCTGAGCCACGCGTTCATGTTCCAGATCGGCCTGCGCACGATCGCACAGACGTCGACGACCAGCAGTTCCGCCGGCGGCTTCCAGTGAACGGTTTGAAGTGACGGCCGCGTGATTCCGATCGCAGGCTCATCGCGGCTGACATACGAGCGACAATCATGACGACCCCAATACCTGTCTTCCGCTTCCTCCTTCTCGTCCTCGGCGCAGTCCTGATCCTGGCCGGCGCGCCGGCACGGGCGCAGAACATCGTCGTCATGGTCAACGGCGATCCCATCACCGATTTCGACATCGAGCAGCGCTCCAAGCTCGATCAGCTCACGACGCAGAAGACCCCGGGCCGGCAGGACGTCATCAACGAGCTGATCGACGACAGGGTGAAGATCAAGGAAGGCAAGAAGTACGGCGTCGATCCCGGCGTCTCCGACATCAACCAGTCTTACGAGGGCATGGCGCAGCGCATGCGCATCTCGCCGGAGCAGCTCACCAAGTCGCTCGAGGTCAAGGGTGTCCGCCCCGAAACCCTGAAGGGCCGCATGAAGGCCGAGATGGTTTGGACCAGCCTCGTTCGCGGCCGCTACAAGGAGAAGCTGATGGTCGGCGAGAAGGACGTCGCCGACAAGGTCAAGGCTGAGGGCAACGAAAAGCTTCAGATCGACGGCACCGAATACAAGATGCAGCCGATCGTGCTGATCGTGCCGCGCGGATCGCCCCCGGCCTTCCTGGAGACGCGGCAGAAGGAAGCCGAGACCTACCGCGCGCGCGTGACCAGTTGCGATGAGGCCAATTCGCTGTTCCGCTCGACCCCGAACGCCACCATCCGCGAGAGCGTCACCAAGACGACTGCGGACCTGCCCGAGGCGCTGCGCAAGGTGCTCGACGACACGCCGATCGGCCATCTGACCGCACCCGAGGTGACCAAGCAGGGCATCGAGATGGTCGTGCTGTGCGCGCGCAAGCCGACCACGATCGACACGCCGAAGAAGCGCGAGATCCGCGAGAAGATGTACTCGGAGAAATACGAGAAGACCCAGAAGGCCTATCTCGAAGAGATCCGCAAGGCGGCGATGATCGAATATCGCAACCGCTGATGGCCACCACTCCCGCAAAGCCCCTCGCCTTGACGCTGGGAGAGCCCGCCGGCATCGGCCCCGACATCACCATCGCAGCCTGGCTCAGGCGCCGTGAATTGAACCTGCCCGCGTTCTATCTGCTCGGCGACGAGGCGCTGCTTGCGCAGCGCGCCAAAACGCTCGGCACCGACATCAAGATTGCCTCGGTGAGCGCGAGCGAGGCCGAGGCTGCCTTCGCAGACGCCCTGCCCGTGGTTGCGACCGGTGAGCGCGCGACGGCCCTGCCCGGCAAGCCCGATGGATCGAGCGCACCGGCAGCGCTCGCCTCGATCCGCCAGGCGGTCGCCGACGTCCACACGGGGCACGCCGGCGCCGTCGTCACCAATCCGATCGCCAAGAGCGTGCTCTATCGCGCCGGCTTTCGTCATCCCGGGCACACCGAATTCCTTGCCGAGCTCGCCGAGCGGGATGGCCACGTGCCGCAGCCGGTGATGATGCTGTGGTCGCCGCGGCTTGCCGTCGTGCCGGTGACGATCCACGTGTCCCTGCGCGAGGCGTTGAGCCAGCTCACGAGCGAGCTGATCGTCTCGACCGTGCGCATCGTTGCCACCGAACTGAAATCCCGCTTCGGCATCCCCCGGCCGCGCATCGCGATCTCCGGCCTCAACCCGCATGCCGGCGAAGACGGCTCGCTCGGCCATGAGGAGCAGACAATCATCGCGCCGGCGCTCAAGACGCTACGCAATGACGGCATCGATGCGAAAGGGCCGTTGCCCGCCGACACCATGTTCCATGAGGCTGCCCGCAACACCTATGACTGCGCGGTCTGCATGTATCACGACCAGGCGCTGATCCCGATCAAGACGGTCGCCTTCGACGACGCCGTCAACGTCACGCTCGGCCTGCCCTTCATCCGCACCTCGCCCGATCACGGCACCGCGTTCGACATCGCCGGCACCGGCAAAGCCAATCCGGCCAGCCTGATCGCAGCCTTGAGGCTCGCCAGCCGCATGGCGGCTGCAAAAAGCTGATGAGCGCGATCGACGACCTCCCGCCGCTTCGCGAGGTCATTCGCCAGCACGCTCTATCGGCCCGCAAATCGCTCGGCCAGAATTTCCTGCTCGACCTCAATCTCACCGCCCGCATCGCGCGCGCCGCAGCACCGCTCGAAGATTCCACCATCGTCGAGATCGGCCCGGGTCCCGGCGGCCTGACGCGCGCTTTGCTCGCGCTCGGCGCCAAACGCGTCATCGCGATCGAGCATGACGAGCGCGCGATCCCGGCATTGCAGGATATTTCCGCGCGCTATCCCGGCCGGCTCGAGATCGTGCATGGCGATGCCATGACCTTTGATCCGCGCCCGCTGCTCGCAGGCGACAAGGCCAAGATCGTCGCCAATTTGCCCTACAACATCGCGACCCATCTGCTGATCGGCTGGCTCACCACCGAGCCGTGGCCGCCCTGGTACGAGATGATGGTCTTGATGTTTCAGCGCGAGGTCGGTGAACGCATCGTCGCGCGCGAAGACGAAGAGGCCTATGGCCGGCTCGGCGTGTTCGCAAACTGGCGCTGCGAGACGAAGATCCTGTTCGACATTTCGCCGTCCGCCTTCGTGCCGCCGCCGAAGGTCACGTCTTCCGTCGTGCGTCTGGTGCCGCGCGCAAACCCGCTTCCCTGCGATCGAAAACTGCTCGAACAGGTCGCAGCCGCTGCCTTCGGCCAGCGCAGGAAAATGCTGCGCCAGAGCCTGAAATCGCTGGGCGTCGATCCGGCCCGGCTTGCTGCGGCCGCAGGCGTCGATGCGACGCGGCGCGCCGAGACCATTCCGATCGCAGGCTTTGTTGCCATGGCGCGTGAATTGGCCGATATACGCAGCGAGAGTTGAGAAAGAAATTTCGGAGGAAGGAATATGGCGTTGATGCGTCGGCAGTCCCTGGTCAAGTTCGATGCGCCGCTGTGCGAGACCATCGTCGACACGCCGAAGCCGCAAGGACGCGAGGTGCTGGTGCGCATCGAGCGATGCGGCCTCTGCCATTCCGATCTGCACATCCAGGACGGCTATGCCGATCTCGGCGGCGGCAAGAAGCTCGACACCACGCGCGGTATGACGCTGCCTTTCACGCTCGGCCACGAGATCGCAGGAATCGTCGACGAAGTCGGCCCCGACGTACCGGCGGGTCTCGTCGGGAGCAAGAAGGCCGTGTTTCCCTGGATCGGCTGCGGCCGGTGTCGCGACTGCGCCAAGGGTGACGAGAATCTCTGTGTGAAGCAGCGCTTCCTCGGCGTCTCCATCGACGGCGGTTTTGCCACCCACGTACTGGTGCCTGACGCGAAATATTTGCTCGACTACGATCCCCTGCCCGTCAACCAGGCCGCGACCCTGATGTGCTCGGGCGTCACCGCCTACGGCGCGCTCAAGCGCCTGGTCGATCGTCCGCGCCAGCGCAACATCCTTCTGATTGGCTTGGGCGGCGTTGGCATGATGGGCCTGTCGTTCGCGCAAGCCATGTTCAAGCAGCCGATCACGGTCGCCGATCTCAGCCCGGCCGCGCGCGACACCGCGTTGAGGAACGGCGCCGCTGTTGCCTACGATCCATCCGAGCCTGACGTGATCAAGCGCATCCTGAAGGAGACCGAAGGCGGCTTTGACGAGATCGTCGATTTCGCCGGCAACGAGAAGTCGATGGCGTTTGCGGTCGCGGTCGCCGCGCGCGGCGGCAAGATCGTGGTGTCCGGCCTGATGGGCGGCCAGTTTACGCTGCCGATGGTGCAATGGGTCTACAAGCGCATGACCATCGAGGGCTTCATGGTCGGCACGCTCACCGAGGCGAAGGAGCTCATGGCGCTTGCGCGCGCCGGCAAGATCAAGCCGACGCCGATGCGCGAAGAGCCGATGGGCGACGTCCAGAAATGGATCGAGGAGCTCCGCGCCGGCAAAGTGGTCGGCCGCATCGTGCTGAAGAACTGAGTGCCGAGGAACCAAGCATTCACGTGGCGTGAGACGCGTGTCTCGCCGCCGCGCTTTCATCCGCGATTAACTCGAAATTGACGCAAGCCGTGGTTCCAAATAGGGGAACCTATGACCCGCGGACTATAGTCCTCGTCAATTCCCCTTTCGAAATTCCTGGTGAGACCATGCAGACCATTCGCCGCTTCCTGGCCGACGAGTCCGGCGCGACCGCGATCGAGTACGGTCTGATCGCCGCCGGCATCGCGCTGGCCATCATCGCCGTGGTCAACAATCTGGGCTCGACGTTGAAGCTGAAGTTCGGTTCGATCAGCTCGTCGCTGAAGTAAAGCGCGCCTTCGCAACGCGCACGACGCCCGCGGAACGCGGGCGGCCGCACCGCGTTGGCAGCACATGTCCATCCGCTGCACGGTCGAAAGCGCGTTCTTCATTGCCTGGAGCTTCCTCGAGAAGGGCGGCGAGCTCGGCTCGCCGGATGCGTCCGCAAACATCATCCTTGATGCCATCGAATCGCAGCTCAAAACCGGCGAGCGCCGCCCGCTGATGCTCGCCAACAGGGCGATCGACGCCTACCGAAACCATTTGGCGTCGAACCGCCTGTCGGCCGAGCGCGAAGCGCGCGTTGTATAGCGGCCGCAAGCGATGCCCCCTCGGACCAGCCGGCCTGGCGGCGTAGGGGTAGGTATCGGCCGGCGGTCCGTCGGGCAGAGCGCACGGGGTGCGCGCTCGGCGGCCGTGATGCTAATCCAATCCGCGCGCGCCTTATGTTCACTCCTGAACAGAGCGTTCTCATTCGGATTTCCGTAGTTCTCCGGACGTGAACAGAGTTCGAGGCGTGGCCCGCATGCAACGCGGCGGGCCTGCCGGCAGTCCGTCGTCAACTTTTCGATTTATCAAAAGCCCTTGTGTGCACTTTGGAACCGTCGGTTCCTTTGCGGAAACGTAGAGTTCTCCGGTGCCGATTCCCGGCCTGGTAAGAGATAAAAAGCGTGACCGGCCGGCCCCAGAACGAGCTTTTTCAAAAGCTCAGCGCCCATGATTTCGAGCTGCTCGCGCCTCATCTGCAATCGGTCGAGCTGCCTGCGAACCACATCCTGCATCACGCCGGCGACAGCATCGCCGTCGTCCACTTCCCCTGCGGCCCCGCTTTCGTGTCGTTCGCAGTGCCGGTCGAGGACGATCGCGAGGTCGAAAGCCTCCTGGTCGGCCGCGAGGGCGCGGTTGGCGTTCCCGCTGGCCGCGGCCCCTCGCTCGCCTATTCACGCATCGTCGTGAAGGTTGGCGGCACGGTTGTTCGCCTGCCGCTGCGCGCGCTCGAACAGGCGCAGCAAAAATCGACCAGCCTCCAGGATTTGTTCGCGCGCTACGCGGCCTGCCAGTTCGCGCAGCTGCTTCAGACCGCAGCCTGCAACGCCGCGCATTCGATCGAGCAGCGCGCGGCCAAGTGGATCATCGCCGCGCAGGAGTATATCGGCGGCGACGAGATCCCCCTCACCCACGAGCAGCTTGCCGGCATGCTCGGCGTTTCCCGCAGCTATGCCAGCCGCGTCATCCAGATGTTCAAGGCGAGGCGCATCCTCGCGACCCGACGCGGCGCTATCCTGATCCTGGACGCGCCGGCGCTCGAAGCCAGCGCCTGCGCCTGCAACGGCGCGGTGAAGAAGCATTTTGGGGAAGTGCTGGGCGGGCTCTGACGGGGAGGACCATCAGCCCCTTCGATGACGACGCCGTTCTCCCTGACGCCGCCTTTGCTCGAAGCCGTCGACGACATGCCGAAGCGCTAGCGTTTCGTGCCGCCACGATACTCATCTTTTCAGGCCTGTTTTGGAACACTCCGAGCCTCCATCGCGTTTGCCTCCCACGAAGGGACATTAACTTGGTCAATCCAGGCAAATGGTACGATCCTATATCCGAGCGCTGGATCGCGCCGCGAGAGATGCGCTCGGAGCTGACATCTCCACAGCCAAGCGCGAACCACGTCCTCGAACTTCAGAAGACCGTCGAAATCAAACGCATCTGGCGCGCGCTGGTGGATTGCTGCGCAAATGACTGACGCTTCCCGTACGCGGAGACGAAGGAACATCCCGTCGACCGTGCCGTTGTGACCTGCATGAGCGACCCCGCACTCCCCGCAAGACCAGCTCTGGCCATGAAAGCGATACGATATTTGTCGATCGCCGTCGGCTGCGCTTGTCTGTTGCTGGCCGCGATCTGCTTCTTCATCGCCGGCCAGGTCTTCATTGAAACGGGCCTGTTCGCGCAATCCAACGCGATCGTGGGTCTGATCAGCACCGTGCTGGGACTTCTGGCGCTGACGTTAGCGCACGTCTGGAGGTAGTCCGTTCGGCCTCACCTCCTCCGTTATTCCGAGATGCGTGCGCAGTCCGTAGTCCGTAGGATGGGTAGAGCTCTTGCGAAACCCATCACTTCCCTAGCGGCGTTCTCCATAATCATGACGATCCTCGGACTGATCGCCCGCCCAATCCGCCGGGTAGTTGCCGAGTTTCACATGACGATGAAACGAGGACGGCGCCCAGTCGCACACCCGAGCAACGAGACCGTGCTTAACCGGATTGATATGGACATAATCAAGATGCCGGGCAAAATCGGCCTCGTCCCGGATCGTGTGCTCCCAATAGCGTCGCTGCCAGATGCCACGCTCGGCCTTTGCCGCACGACTTGAGGAAATCCGCTCGTTTCGGGCAATGCCACGGGAAAATGTCGACTTGATCAGCCGCCAGCGCATTGCAAAATCGGCGTCGCCATCAGGCAATGTCCACACCGAGTGAAGGTGATCCGGCAACACGACAACTGCGTCGATTGTGAATGGATGACGCTGGCGTGTCTCCCGAAACGCAGAGCGCAAGACGTCGACGTGATCCGTCAGCAACGACAGCTTCCGCTCCGCCAGATTAACGGTGAAAAAGAAGCTCCCGCCCGGGACAAAGTTGCGACGATATGCGGTCATGGCGAAGCGCTGTCACAAGGAGACGATCGGTTTCGTAAGGTATCAACCTATCCTACGAGCTAGAATGGACCGACTCCAGCAGCATCTCGATACGCCCTGGTCCTTGGCAAGCAATCTGCGGCGGCGTCAACGCGATGTCCTCGCGAGATGCAATGCCGAGCAACCGATAGTGCTCAGCCTCGAAAACACCATCGTCGCGCTTGCGCACGTACACGCGCCACAGGCCACCTCCGCTTGTACCCCCGAAGCTGTCTGGCAAAGTGGGGATGTTTTCCTCAAAGCACTCAAGGGTGGCGTTGAGATGATCGATCTGTAGCAACTTCCCCGGCGTCAATACGCCTCTAAGCCTCGTCGTAGCTCTCTTGTTCTGACGCGTTGTCTCTCCAGTAAAAGCCTCGACCAATCCAAATACGGCATGAACTCCCAATAGCTCCGAACGGCTGTCAGGATCAGGCCTTACAAAATTTCGTTCGATATCGAGGAAGACGCAGTCTTTTGCGATGTTCCCGACTAGGTGTGGAGGCAAATTGATGAAGGCTATGTCGTCGCTTCCACGTTCCCAAGGCTCCTCGCCGGCAACATGACTGAAGACCTCGTCTAAGTCGATGGTGCCAAATTGCTCTGCCAATCCGCGGTTGAACCTAACTAGGCCAATCGGCTGTTTCAAACTGCGGACATAGGTGTCTACGTGGCCGCACGTTAGTATGCCCATCAGGCCTTTGTATTTAACTAGAACACCACTTCCCTTCGCGGCCGGCGTCTCGCCAGCCCTCGCAAAGCCAATCGTGAAGTGCCAGACCTTGCTGAGTGCGGCGTCCGAAATCTCATTCTCGAGCATAATGTCTCCGGCGACCAAAACACCCAGTCCAAATGGAGCTCGCATTATAACGCATTGCGTGGCTTTCGGTATGCCAGACTCAGTCGATAGCTTCGTGGAATCTCGCCAGGCCGGTAGGTTTCGCAAGGGCTCAACCCATCCTACGGGCTTCAGAAGATCGCCGAAGGAGACGCGAAGGAGCAGATGTTCAGTAGGCCAAGGGAGAAATATCGCGCCAATCAGGAAAGAGACCGAGAGGCAATGAATCAGATAAGGATATTCGGAGTCGGCTAGGTGGCAGTCCGGTCGCTCTGGCGACAGCCAACGTCTTGCATGATCCTAATTTCGGGAAGGGCGCCGTTTTCTATTGGGTTGGCGAGCTGTTCGCCCAGAACGTCCGTGACTTAGCTGCGGCAACGGAGCAATTGTGTAGAGCAGCCGAGGCCTTGAACGCCGAATTGGAAAGATTGAGGCTGCCGGTCTATGACTGATGGAGCAACTTGAGCTTGCAACACACATATGTTTACGAGTTCTTCAAGGATTTTACAGCGCCCGTTGTGGCATTGATTGGCATTACCGTCACAGGCGCGATGGCGGGCTTCGGGCTGAGATCGTTCGCGAAGTTCAAGCGCGAGAAGCTCGAAGAGCGCAGAATTGAGGTCGCCCTGGACGCGCTAGCAATCGCTTACGAGTCGAAGTTTGTCTTCCAGATGGTTAGGGTGAGAGCCGCGAGGCAAGACGAGTATTCGGACTATGTAGATGACTCGTCCGGAGCGCCCCTTACACTTCGAAAAGACCAGCGCGGTGCTTATGCCGTGTTGAAGCGCCTTCAGAGTCACAACGAGTTGTTCGTGAGCGTTTATAAGATCGAACCACGTTTCATGGCGGTGTTTGGAGCCGACACAGAAGCGATATTCTCGTCCTTACACTCGGCTCGCAATCAGCTTGAGGCCGCTGCACAAACGTTATTCGAAATAGGACGCATTGAAGACGATCCGGGCGACAGGTCGACTGGAGAAGACAAGAGACAACTCAAGGCGTTTATCTTCCGGGGGCCAACTGAAGAAAAAGAAAACGACAAAATTGGCGACCTTGTTGATGGCTTCCAGGCTAAGATAGAAGCGATCTGTCGTCCCATCGTCGATCAGCAATACGCTAAACAGAAGAGTGCCTGATAGAGGTTCTTGCCATAGGAAATAAGGTTTTGTTGTGCCGATGCTGGCGTCCTGAGCCCGTAGGACAGGTTGAGCGAAGCAATACCTACCGCTTGGCGCGTCGTCTTTCACCACATTTGCCGGCGCATTCTAATTCCCCAAAAGACGATGGGTTTCGCAAGAGCTCAACCCATCCTACAGACTGACACTCGCCCGCGTCTGGAAGTAGTCCGTTCGGCCTCACCTCCTCCGTCATTCCGGGATGCGTGCGAAGAACGCAGGCCCGGAATCCATCGCATTCTCTGTTGTAAATGGGTTCCGTCCTCGCGCTCACGCGCGCCCCGGAATGACGGACGCTGGCCCGCGACCCGTCGGGCAAAACACCTCGTCAATCCCTCGCCGCAAAAACATTTCACTTTTCCGAATTTCGGATTTATGGCATAGACCTCTCACCTCGGCCCGTCAAAGGGGCGTTTCGCGATCGTCACGAGATGCGGGCCGGGTTGCGGTGGACGCGGCAGCGTCGGCGCGAGGTGTGACGGCGGGGCGGTTCGCCGTGAGCTTGTCACACGCGCGGCACGACACGGCGCGGTTGCAGCGGCCTCAACGGACATCGGGGGTGAGCACACGCGAGCCCCGGATGATCCGGCGAGGACGTCCGCGGACGGAGAAGTCGTGTGGTCCTGACGCCCGGAGCCTGTGCGTCAAGTCTTGCGGTGATGTGGCGGCCCGACCGGGCCCGCACATCAGCCATCGGTGAGGCGACGGGGGCAATAGTGCATCGCTCCCCGGGGAGAGCACGAAGGACACCGTTAAAACCATCCGCGCAGGGAAGGCCGGGCGTTCGGCTACACCTGTAGTCCAAACCGTGTGCATTTCTGTAGCGCACGGACTTGCGGGTGCCAGCCAGCGCCCGGTCTTCCCTGCGCCCTTTGATTCTTTGGGGGTGCGAACCAAGCAGCATAGCTCGGCCCATTGGGGCGCGAGAGCGCGGAGCCATGGTCCCTCGCCTGTTCGCCACGCACCACACTCCCCCGCGCAGAATGTCGCACCGCTTTTCGGATGCGCGCCCGGCTGGTAGATTGCGGCCATTGTTTTGGGGGTTTTTGATGTACGCGAGGATTTTCAATCGCGTCCTGGTGCTGGCAGCGCTGATCGCCGCCACGCTTGCCGCTGCGACACACCAAGCATCGGCCGAGAAGCGTATCGCGCTGGTGGTCGGCAACTCCGCCTACAAGAACATCACCCCGCTCGACAATCCCTCCAAGGACGCGAGCCTGATGGCGGAGACGCTTGGCCTGCTTGGCTTTACGCTGGTCGGCGGCCGTGCCCAGCTCGATCTCGACAAGCCGGCGATGGACACAGCCGTGCAGAGTTTTGGGCGGCAGGTGCAGGGCGCCGACGTTGCGCTGTTCTATTATGCCGGCCACGGCGTTCAGGTCGCCGGCGCCAACTACCTCGTGCCGGTCAACGCCAACCCGACGCGCGAGGCCGACGTCGACTTCCAGATGACCGACGTCAACCTCGTGCTGCGGCAGATGCAGGGCTCCGGCACGCGGCTCAATCTCGTGATCCTCGATGCCTGCCGCAACAACCCCTTTGGCTCGCGCGGGCTACGATCATCGGACGGCGGCCTGGCGCAGATGCGCGCGCCCGAGGGCACGCTGATCTCCTACGCGACGCAGCCCGGCAACGTCGCCCAGGACGGCAGCGACGGCCACAGCCCCTACACCAAGGCGCTGGCCGCGACGATCCGGACCGCAGGTCTCGACGTGTTCCAGACTTTCAACCAGGTCGGGCTCGCAGTGAAGCGCGCCACCTCCGGCGCGCAGCAGCCATGGGTGTCGTCCTCGCCGATCGACGGCACCTTCTATTTCGTAGCCCCGACGCAAGCCGCGCCGCCGCAGGTCGCCGCGATGCAGCCCGATCCACTGCCGGCAGAGCGCCTGCGCGCCGATCCCGACCGCGTGCCGCTGCGCGATGCGGCGCTGCTCAGCGAATTGAGCGAACGGCTCTACGAGCTCAATTTCGATCCGGATACCGCTGACGGCCTCACCCGCGCGGTCACAAAGCTCCAGGAGCGGATCGCGATGGCACCGACCGGCGAGCCAACCGAGGGCCTGCTGCTGCGGATGCGCAAGATGGACGATCTCAAGCCGTGGGGCTCGATCGTCTATGGGCCGGACGGCAACAAATGGGGCATCTCGTGGAATCATGCCTCGCGGCGCGCGGCGGTAGCGGATGCACGCGGCAATTGTGCCGGCGCCAAATGTCCGATCGAGCTCTCCTTCTACGGCAACCGTTGCGGCGCGTTCGCGATCTCGGACAAGTCCTGGTCGCTGGTCCAGCGCGACAACGTGCAGCGCGCGAAGGACGCCGCGCTTGACGAATGCGGCAAGGCTGGCAAAGCTTGCCGCATTATTGGAGCCGTCTGTGCCGACGGCTCCGGTCGCTGATTTTGCCGCTGATTTCTCATGATTTTGGATTTCTTGATCATGCCGAACACCGCCCGCATTTTCGCTCTCGCTTCCCTCGTTACCGCCGCCCTCGCCTCATCGTCCGCCTTCGCGCAGTCCGGCAGCGCCGGCGGCGCGATCGGCAATGACGAGAAGTCGCTGTCCGGCTCGCGCTCGGATCGCTCGGCCGAGCCTGCCCCGTCCGCACGCAGAAGCAAGCCGGCCGCCGACGAACCGCGCTCGTCCCCACGGCGCAGCGGCGGTGGAGGTGGTGGCGGCGGCAGTTTTGACGGCGCCTGGGCCGTCATCAGCGTCGGCTGCGGCGGCTCAACTACCGGCGCGGTCGTGGTCACCTCGGGCCGGGTCATCGGCGAAGGCGTCAGCGGCAGTGTCAGCCCGAACGGCTCGGTGCACACGGCAGGCTCGGGCGACGGCGTGACCTTCACGGGCGCCGGCCGCCTGTCGGGACGGAGCGGTTCCGGCACCTTCCGCCGCTCCGACGGCTGTTCGGGAACATGGACCTCGACCAAGCAATAGCGCCGTCGAAAAAGCCCAATTGGCGGCGGAACGATCGCCGGGCGGGCCCAATTCAGGCCACATCCTCTCCGGATTTGCGGCTCATTGCCACCCAACTCTTTGTTGAGAAAGGGACGGTAAGAGTAGCGTCATGCGTCACCGGGAGACCAGGATGGGCAACCGATCCGCGAGATTCATATCCACACTTGTCGCCAGCATCGTCGCCGGCGCACCGCTGGCAGCCGTCTCGCAGGACGCGCCGAGCGCGCCTGCCGCTGCAAGCACGGCAAACGCCGCCAGCGACTGCCTCGCCTCGCCGAAGGGCACGGCGCCGGAAGGACAGCACTGGTACTATCGCCTCGAGCGGTCGACCAAGCGGCAGTGCTGGTACCTGCGCGCCGAAGGCGGCAAGGCCGCGACCACGACGCAGACGGCAAACAGCGCACAGCAGCCGGATTCACCCGCGCCGCAATCGGTGCAGAATGCGCACGCCGAATACACTGCGCCGCAGAGTGCCGCGCAAAACGCGCAGCCCGCTGCAGCGCCGCAAGCTCCAAGCACGAATGCTGACAGCAATGCACAGCAGCCCGCCGTCGCCGCACGCTGGCCCGATGCATCGACAGCCGCCGCCGCGCCCGCGCCGCAGCCCGCGGCTGCTCCGGCAACATCGGATGCGCCGCCGAGCGCGAAGCCGGCGGCATCCCCTGCCCCGGTGGCGCTCGCCGCGGCCGATGCACCCGCCGACAAGCCGACCGGCTCGCTCCAGATGCTCCTGCTCGTCATCGGCGGCGCACTGGCACTCGCCGGCCTCTTGGCCAGCATCATCTACCGCTTCGCCGGCGGACGTGTCCGCGTCCAGGCCGGCGACCATCGCCGCGTGAACTGGGACCAGCGGGAGCCGCAGGATCACGACGACAGCCGCGCGCCCTGGCTCGATGCAGCGCCCACCCGGATGCCGCGCGCCGAGCGGCCGCGTCCGGTCGACTTCGACGCTGCGCGTCCTCAGCCGCCGCAAATGGCCGCATTCGCCGATGCGATCGGCCAGATCGCAGCGCAGGCCCGTTCCACTGATGTCGCGGCAACAGAACCTGACGAGACCAAGATCGAGATTCTCGACGGGGAGTTCGAGATCGAGCCGTCAGCGCCTCAGTTGGCTGCCGAGGACAGCCATGACGAAGCGCCGGCCGATCGCGATGAGGATGCACGCGATGAGGATACCGTCGATATCGACGTCATCACGGCGATGCTGGAACGGCTGGCAAAGGAAGGGCCGCGGCTGACGCAGCCTAGCCTTGAAGCTGACCTTGCAGACCTCGCACGAATCCAACGAGGCCAGTCCGCCGCTCGCGCTTGAGCCGTTCGGCCTTCAGGATCGACTGCACCTCGGCGAAGGCTTCATCGACGTCGTGGTTGATGACGATGTAGTCGTACTCGGCCCAGTGGCTCATCTCGTGGCTGGCGCGGCTCATGCGATTGCGGATGACTTCGTCGGAATCCTGCGCACGCGAATGCAGGCGCTTCTCGAGATCGGCGGCCGACGGCGGCAGGATGAACACGCTGACGACATCGGCACGCGCCTTCTCGCGCAGCTGCTGCGTGCCCTGCCAGTCGATGTCGAACAAGACGTCCTGCCCGGCCGACAGCGCCGCTTCAACGGGCTCACGCGGCGTGCCGTAGCGGTTGTCGAACACGGTCGCCCATTCCAGGAGCTCGTCGCCCCTCACCATGGCCTCGAACCTGGGCTTGTCGACGAACAGATAGTCGCGACCGTCGACCTCGCCGGGACGCATCGCCCGCGTGGTCGCCGAGACCGACATTTTCAGCCCGGGCATGCGGTCGATGAGGAGACGCGACAGCGTCGTTTTGCCCGCACCCGATGGCGAGGACAGCACGAACATCAGCCCGCGCCGCTCGACACCGTCAGTTACGTGACCGCCCGTCGTCATCGATCACTCCAGATTCTGGACCTGCTCGCGAAACTGCTCGACCACGTTTTTCATGGCGAGCCCCGTATTGGTCAGCTCGATATCGTTCGACTTCGAGCAGCAGGTGTTGACCTCGCGGTGAAACTCCTGCGCCAGGAAGTCGAGCTTGCGCCCGATCGGGCCGCCCTTGCCGATCAGCTCGCGTGCCTGCGCGATGTGCGAGGCGATGCGATCGAGCTCCTCGCGGATGTCGGCCCTGGTCGCGATCAGGATCGCCTCCTGCATCAGGCGGTCGGAATCGAAACGGTCGGAGGTGTCGAGCAGCGTTGCGATCTGCTCGGCGAGCCTGGCCTTGATCGCCTCCGGCTTGCGGCCGGGGGCAGCCTCCGCCTTCTTCGCGAACTGCTCGACCTCGTCCACCCGCTGGATCAGGATTTGCCCGAGCGAGGTGCCCTCGCGCTTGCGCATCTCGACGAGTTCGGCGAGCGCCTTGTCGAAGGCTTCGGCCACGGCAGCGCGCGCGGCCTGGTCCTCCTCCTCGTCGCCCTCGGGCTCGGCGACCTCGATCACACCCTTGATGGCCAAGAGGCCGTCAACGCTTGGCGCGACAGCATCGACCTTGCCGGCGATCACGGCAGCGGCCTTCAGGACGGCGTTGAGCACGTCTTCATTGACGCGGACGGAGGCTGCGGCATTGGCCCGCTTGACGGTGAGATTGGCGTAGACGGTGCCGCGCGACAAAAGCTCGCCGGCGCGCTTCTTGGCATAGGCCTCGAGCTCGTCGAACCCCTGCGGCAGCCGCACGCGCAGGTCAAAGCCCTTGGCGTTGACCGACTTCAATTCCCATTCGAACGTGTACGGCCCGCTCGCGCCGTGGCTTCGGGCAAAGCCGGTCATGGACGACAGCGCCATCGGGTCAATTTCTCCGGACAGGTAAGATTCGCGAGGCCATCGGCCGCGCGAATCTTAAGACTATTTTGCAGGAAAGTGTAATCCGCAAAGTCCCGTAGGCAGGCCTGCGCTAGCGCTGGATCACCGGCGGCACTGGCTGCGCCGCGCCCTGCCGGGCCGGCGCGGGATTGGCCGGGCGAGGAGCCGGTGGCTTTTTCTGCTGGGTCGGCTTGGGCGTGGTCGCGGTCGGTGCCGTATCTGCGGCGGCGGGCGCGGCGGCCGCCGGGGCCTGCGCGTCGTCGGCCGGCTCGACCGTGTCGTTCTGGATCTGCTTCTCCATCGCGCGCAGCTTGGCGACGTTTTTCTGGTGCGCGTCGTAGGTCTCGGTGAAGGCATGCCCGCCGGTGCCGTCGGCGACGAAATAGAGGTCGCGGGTGCGGGCCGGGTTGGCAGCGGCTTCCAGCGAGGCGCGGCCGGGATTGGAGATCGGGCCCGGCGGCAGGCCGTCGATCACATAGGTGTTGTAGGGCGAGGGCTGCGTGATCTCGCTGCGCTTGATGGGCCGGCCGAGTGTACCCTTACCGCCGACTAGGCCGTAGATGATGGTCGGATCGGACTGAAGCTTGATCTTCTGCCTGAGGCGATTGACGAACACGGCGGCGACGCGGCTGCGCTCGTCCGGCTTGCCGGTCTCCTTCTCGACGATGGAGGCCAGCGTCACAAGCTGCTCCGGCGTCTTGACCGGAACGTCCTGGCTGCGACGGTCCCAGATCTCGGC
Source organism: Bradyrhizobium sp. LTSP857 (assembly GCF_000938285.1). Classification (NCBI taxonomy): domain Bacteria; kingdom Pseudomonadati; phylum Pseudomonadota; class Alphaproteobacteria; order Hyphomicrobiales; family Nitrobacteraceae; genus Bradyrhizobium; species Bradyrhizobium sp. LTSP857. Next base: position 325,058 of record NZ_JYMS01000007.1, read on the forward strand.
CAGCACGCGCTTGTGCGCCTGCTGCATGCGCTGGACCACCTGATCGCGCGGGGTCCCACGCGGGAACTTGTAGGTCTCCGGCAACAACGTGCCTTCGCGCGGCAGCTCGCGCACGCTGCCGGTGAAGATGTCGTTATCGGACAACCGCGCCACGATCTGCTCGGAGGTCAGGCCTTCCGGAATCGTAACGGCATGCTGCACCACCTTGCCCTCGACGATGGTGGCGATGACGTCGCGCAACGAAGCATTCTTCTGGAACGAATATTCACCGGGCTTCAGGTCCGAGCTCGCCTTCAGCGCAGCGACGCTTGCAATGAACACCCACGGATTGACGTCGGTCACGCCTTCCCTGTTCAAGGTCTCGGCGATGTCACGCTTGCCCGCGCGCTGCGGGATGTTGACGACTTTGTCTTCCCCAAGCGGTCCCGGCGCTTCCAGCACTTGCCGGCCATAATAATAAACGCCGCCCGCACCGATCATGGCGATCAGCAGGAGGGTGATGATGGCGTTGCCGACGATCACGAAAGGGTTGCGCGCCCGCTCCGATCGCTTCGGCGGCGGCGGGACCTGCTCGGGCTCGAGCGCTGCCCGCGGGCTTCGGGGCGAAATGGGCGGCCTTTCACTCATCGAAGCAACCTGAATCCTGCCGGTTCAATTGCGGCCTGACAATCGCTTGTCCTGCCAAATGCACGCGCCCACGTGTATGACTATCGCCGAATACGGCAAAACGGTGGATTCGTCGCAACCACAAACTATTGGACCAGGCGCCGGAAGATGACCGACGCATTGGTACCGCCAAAACCAAAAGAATTCGACAACGCAACGTTGACCTCGCGCTTCTTCGCCTTATGCGGCACGAGATCGATCGCGGTTTCGACCGACGGATTGTCCAGGTTGATAGTCGGCGGCACGACATTATCGCGAATCGCGAGAATAGCGAAGATTGCCTCGATCGCGCCTGCCGCGCCCAGGAGATGGCCGGTCGAGGATTTGGTCGAGGACATCGCGACCTTCGAGGCGGCATTACCAAGGAGTCGCTCGACCGCACCAAGCTCGATCTCGTCGCCAAGCGGTGTCGAGGTGCCGTGCGCATTGATGTAGTCGAGATCGGACGACGTCAGCCCGGCGCGCTTCAGCGCTGCCGCCATGCTGCGGAAGCCGCCATCGCCGTCGGGCGACGGCGAGGTGATGTGATAGGCATCGCCGGAGAGGCCGTAGCCGATCACCTCGGCATAGATCTTCGCGCCACGACGCAGGGCATGATCGAGTTCTTCCAGGACCAGGACGCCGGCGCCCTCGCCCATCACGAAGCCGTCGCGGTCCTTGTCGTAAGGACGCGAGGCTTTCTCGGGCGTCTCGTTGAAGCCGGTCGACAGCGCACGCGCAGCGTTGAAGCCGGCAATGCCGATGCGGCCGATCGGCGATTCGGCGCCGCCGGCGACCATGACGTCGGCGTCGCCCAGCGCAATCAGGCGGGCGGCATCGCCGACCGCGTGAGCGCCGGTCGAGCAGGCCGTGACCACCGAATGGTTCGGCCCCTTCAGCCCATGCTTGATCGAGACATAGCCGGAGGCGAGATTGATCAGACGGCCCGGAATGAAGAAAGGCGACACTCGGCGCGGCCCACGTTCCTTCAGCAGGACCGCGGTCTCGGCGATGCCGTTGAGGCCACCGATGCCGGAACCGATCATGGTGCCGGTCGCGCATTTGTCTTCTTCGGACTCGGGATGCCAATTGGCATCGTCGAGCGCCTGGCCCGCAGCCGCCATGCCGAAGATGATGAAGTCGTCGACCTTGCGCTGGTCCTTCGGCTCCATCCAGATATCGGGATTGAAGCTGTCGTTCGAACCGTCACCGCGTACCACGGTGCAGGCGATCTTGGTCTGAAGATCGGAGACGTCGAAGCTCTCGATCTTGCGCGCACCGCTTTCGCCGTTGAGGATGCGTTTCCAGGTCGGCTCGACGCCGCAGCCGAGCGGCGACACCATGCCGAGACCCGTGACGACAACCCGCCTCATATCCGAAAACTCCGCATCGATAGATTCACGGCCAATAACAAGAAACCGGCTGACCGCTGGGAAGCGGCCCGTCCGGTTTCAATGTTGTCCCCGCGAAAATGAAGAGCCTTAGCTCTTCGCGTTCTTCTCGAGAAACTTCGTAGCGTCGCCGACGGTGAGAATCGTCTCCGCGGCGTCGTCCGGAATCTCGCACCCGAATTCCTCTTCGAACGCCATCACCAGCTCGACGGTGTCCAGACTGTCGGCGCCGAGGTCGTCGATGAAGCTCGCTGCGTCGACAACCTTCTCGGGTTCAACACCAAGGTGTTCGACCACGATCTTCTTAACCCGTTCGCCAATGTCACTCATTGCTTAACCTCGTGTTGTTCCCTGTAGACCCGACCCCCCGGGACGATACGAGCCGTCGTGGTCGTTGACTGCCTTCGCTTACGAACTTTGATTTGGCCCCATCCTAACCGATGCAGGCCCGGCGAACGACGGCCAAGGCTCCGCATCGCCAATATACAGGGTTTCAAAAACCTGCAATGGCGTTCTTTGCCCATCCATTGAACGTCCGGTTATCATACTTCAACTGCCTTGACTACAAGCCTCAATTCGCTCCGGAAACGGCCGTTTGCCGCATCCGACCCCGCCCATGTGGGCGGTGCGGAACGAGGCCTCAGATCATGGCCATGCCGCCGTTGACGTGGATGGTTTGGCCTGTGACGTAGGCTGCTTCGCTCGAACTCAGGTAGACGGCGGCTGCCGCAATGTCCTCGGGCGTCCCCAGACGGGCTGCCGGAACCTTGGTCAGAATCGTTTCGCGCTGCTTGTCATTGAGCGCATCCGTCATCGGCGTCTTGATGAAGCCGGGCGCGATGCAGTTCGCAGTCACGCCGCGCTTGGCATACTCGGCGCCGAGCGTCTTGATCATGCCGATCAGGCCGGCCTTCGACGCGGTGTAATTGCCCTGCCCCGGATTGCCGGTGACGCCGACGATCGAGGTGATGGCGATGATGCGGCCGAAGCGCTTGCGCATCATCAATTTGGTGGCGGCGCGGGCGAGACGGAAGGTCGACGTCAGGTTGACGTTGATGACCTCGTCCCAGTCCTCATCGCGAAGCTGGACGAAAAGATTGTCGCGCGTGATGCCCGCATTGGCGATGAGGATATCGACCTGCCCCATAGCCTTTTCCGCGGCGGGCACCAGCGCCTCGACCTCGTCGGCCTTGGAGAGATTGCAGGGCAGCACAAGGGCACGCTCGCCGAGCTTGCCGGCAAGCTCATCCAGCACTTCCTTCCGCGTTCCCGAAATCGCAACCGTGGCGCCCTGTGCGTGCAGGGCCTGCGCAATCGCACCGCCGATGCCACCGGTCGCGCCGGTGACGAGCGCCTTTCGGCCAGTCAGATCGAACATTGAAAGACTCCTCTAGGCCTGCTTCGCAGCGGCCAATGCATCCTTGGCGGCGGCAATGTCGTTCGGCCCGCCGACCGCAACTCCGACGGCGCCGTCGGCGATGCGCTTGACGAGTCCGGTCAGCACCTTGCCCGCGCCGATCTCGAAGAAGCGCGTGACGCCCTGCCCAGCCATATAGGCAACCGACTCGCGCCAGCGCACCGTGCCGGTGACCTGTTCGACCAGCCGGCGGCGGATTTCGTCGGGATCGGTGATGGCGCTCGCCAGCACGTTCGACACCAGTGGCGCAGCCGGCGCCTTGATCGTGACCTTGGACAGCGCCTCGGCCATGGCGTCCGCAGCCGGCTGCATCAGCTTGCAATGGAACGGCGCGGACACCGGGAGAAGCATGGCGCGCTTGGCACCCTTGACCTTGGCGATCTCGACGGCGCGATCGACTGCTGCCTTGTCGCCGGAGACGACCACTTGGCCACCACCATTGTCATTGGCGGCCTGGCAGACCTGGCCTTGCGCCGCCTCGTGGGCGACCGCCATAGCGGCCTCATAGTCGAGGCCGAGCAGTGCGGCCATGGCACCGGCACCGACCGGCACGGCTTTTTGCATTGCGAGACCGCGGGTGCGGAGCAACCGTGCAGTGTCGGAGATCGTCAGGCTGCCGGCCGCAGCCAGCGCCGAATATTCACCGAGCGAGTGGCCGGCGACGAAAGCGGCATCCCGCCCCACGGAAAAACCCGCCTCGCTCTCCAGCACGCGCAGAGTGGCCACAGATACTGCCATCAGCGCCGGCTGGGCATTCTGGGTGAGCTGGAGGGTTTCGGCGGGGCCATCCCAGATGATGGCCGTCAGCTTCTCCCCGAGCGCGGCATCGACCTCGTCGAACACGGCGCGCGCGGCCGGGAAGGCGTCGGCCAGGGCCTTGCCCATGCCAACCGCCTGGGAACCCTGCCCTGGAAATGTGAATGCTGCCGTCATCGGCGCTCCCCGGATCGCTCGAGCAGTCTCTTCAAGAACCGGCAGCCGACTACGTCCGGCCCAAGCCTTGGTTCCCGATGATGCTCCAAAGGGGCCGTAGACAACGACCGGGGCCGCGCTGTCAAGCCGCGTAGGGGTTTTCCCATGGGCACCCGGTCACAGGATCGCGCCCCGAAAGCCGTCCGTTGCTGTGCACCTACCGAGCTTGCCGCGCGTCGCCCGCTGGCAAAGCGTTTACGCTGTCGGGAACTCGGTTCCATGACTTAAGCGACCTTAAATGCCGCGCAGCTAGATTGCTTCTATGGCAACCATGGTCAGACAGACATCGATCGCTTCCGCTTCTGCCGGGCAACCGCAGCAGCAATGGCTTCCTTTGCAGGCCTGCGTCGACTGGCTGCTCGCCGGGCCGCGCCCACAGCCTGACGACATCCACAACGACTTGCTCCAGCAACGAACCAACAAGACCAAGACGCTGGTGGTGGCAGTCGCTGCATCGCTGCTGATCGCGTCGCTGTCCGCAGCGATGACTGGCGCCGCATGGGCCTATGCCTGGGTGCTGGCAGAGATCGCTCTCGGCAGCACGCGCATCTGCCTGATGATGAAAGCCCTCGCAAAGGCGAAGCGGGATCGGCGGGCGCCGGTGAACGTCGCGCCGATCTGGGCCGGGCTATCATCCGTCATCCTGATTTCCGCCGGCTGCTATCAATGCGTCGCGTCCGGCGTCATGCCGCTGGTTTTGATGGCCGGCATTGGGTTAGCGAATCTCGTCGGCGGCATCGCCTCGCGCAACGCCGGGACGCCGCGCTACGGCATTCTCCTGATCTGCATCCTGACGCTGCCCTTCGCGCTGGCGACGATGCTGTCGCCGGTCCCGTTCCTGTTCATCATCGGGCTGCAAACGCCGGTCTACACGGCGGGGATGATCTTCCTGCTGCTGGAAAACCACAAGATCCTGCTCGACCTCCATCATTCCGAGCGCAACAACCGCCTGATGGCGCATCACGACCAGCTCACCGGCCTTCCCAATCGCGCCCTCAACCAGAAGCTTTTTGCCGAGATGCTCGACGGCCCATGGCCGGACGCAGCGGCGGCGACCTCGAAGCTCACCGTGTTCTGCGTCGATCTTGACGGCTTCAAGGGTGTCAATGACAGGTTTGGACATGCCACGGGTGACGCCGTTCTCGTCGCGGTGGCGAAGCGCCTCTGCGCCAGCGTGCGCGACGCTGACGTGGTGTGCCGCATCGGCGGCGACGAGTTTGTGATCCTGCTGCTCGATATCACGGACGACGAGGCTGCCGCAGTGGCCCAACGGATCATCGCGCGTGTGGCCGAGCCATTCGAGTTTGCTCCGGCGGCCCGCGTCGGAGCCAGCATCGGCCTCGCGTCGGCGCCGCGCGACGGCGTGACCGTCGACGATCTGCTGAGCGCCGCCGATCGTGCAATGTACGAAGCCAAGCGCCGCGGCAAAGGCGCTTTTGTTATCCACGGTGCCACGGTCGAGCCGGTCTCGCTCGTGCCTGAAGCGATACCTTTCTTGCCAGCGCCGAAAGCTCACGCCCTGGCCTGCTAGAAACCGCCGGCCTTCTGATCCGCACCGACCTCCGCGCCGGCCCTCGCGCGGCGTGCGCTGCTTGCCAATTGCCCTGGCCGGTCGTCGTGATTCGGCTTTGCGGTGGCGAGCCGCAGCACTGCGGCGTAGTTCGGCTGCACTTCCATCGCCCCGGCATGCCGGCTCTCGCTGAGCAGGCGATGGACCTTCGGCAGATTGTAGCAGGGTACGTAGAACAAGAGATGATGCTCTAGGTGATAGTTCACGTAGTACGGCGCAATGAACAGTCGCTCGAGAAAATTGGCATGCGTCGTGCGGGTGTTGCGCAGGGGATCGCTGCTGTCAGGGACGACGGCGTGCTCGGCGATGTTGCGGATGCGGGTGATGACCATCATCCAAGTCACCAGCGGCACCAGCCATAGCAGCGGATAGGCCCACCACACGCCGGCCGCCGCGAGCGCGGCAAACATCACGGCATTGACGGCGCATTGCGGGCCGAGTTTTTCCCAAAAATGCGCAAGACGCTGCCGCAACGACCAATCCTTTGGTCCCAGCGCGTTGAGCAGTTGCGCCTTGCGCTGCTGATAGCCGGTCTGTCCGGTCAGATCGCGAATGAATTTGCGGCGATAGCTTAGTTTCGTGATCGGAAACGGCGCCGACAGCACGAGATCAGGATCGTCCTCCTGCTGCGTGCGCGCGTGATGCTGGAGGTGATAGCGGCGATAGCTGCGCGTCTCCGCGAAGATCGGATAGGCGCAGAACCATTGGCTCAGCGTCAGATTGGTTGTCTCGTCGGCAGAGAGGCAACCATGCGCGCCGTCATGCATGAGGATCGCAAGCCCAAGCTGGCGCGAGCCGATGATGGCGACCGCGAAAATGTAGGTCAGCGGATTGGGCCACCATGCAACGAGCGCAATCGCGCCTGATATCAGCGCCCAGGCGTGTGCGATCAGCGCCACGCCCTTCCATGTCACGCGCTGGCGCACGTCGACGAGTTGGTCCTCGGTCAGGAAATCGCGGGCACGCATGCGAAGCGCGGTCATGGCTAACTCTCCCCATTCGAACTGGTTGAAGCGTCGCGGTCGTCGACAAGGCGAAGGCGCGCGGCATCGCCAGTGGATTTTGCCTGCTCGCCGAGCACGCGCAGCATCTCGGCACAGAGCTGATCCGGTGAACGGCCCATGGCGTAGCCTTCGAGGATGACACCCACGGCCACCGCCCAGAACCGCCGCGAGCTTTCGTCGGGCGCCCGCAGGGAGCGCCAGCCGTGCCGCGCGACCTGGCTCGCATAGGCGCGCGCACCTTCGCTGTGCAGGCGCTCGATGGTGCGCTCGACCAGCGGCGCAAGATCCTGGCGCCGCCGCGTCAGCGTCAGCGCCTCGGCGAAGAAGGCGATCGAATCGCTTGCCGTCACTGTCTCGGTCAGCGCGTGGGTGTACTCCCGCGGCGAGCGCGCCTTCAGCGCCGCCAGTTCGGTCGCGCGCGCCAGATACAACAGATCGCGGCAGGCGCATTCGACGAACAGCGCCTCCTTGGTGCCGAAGTAATAGGTGATCTGGCTCGGGAACGCGTCCGCGGCGGCTACAATATCGGTGATCGAGGTGCCCGACAGCCCCTGCTCCCGAAACAGCGGGCTCGCCGCATCCAGCAGCAGGGAACGCATCTTGCGACCGGCCGAGCGTGTCGCACGCGCGACGTGCTTGGGGTCGCCAGCCGATGGCTCAAGCGGCCTCTGGACCGACTTTTCCGTCATTGGCCCTCTCCCTTGGCTTATTTGTATGCCATACAAACAACTAAATCAAGCTGCCCGGCTACCCTGACGCGCCTATACCGGGACCATCCGGGCCGGCAGCCGGTCCTGCAACCTTGCAAAGCCGGCCAAAATCCGTATAAGCGCGCCATCCGCAGACCCCGGCCGGGAGCTGAACGGACGGTCTCAACAAATCATTCGTGATTTTGGTGTGGCAGGGCCAGTCGGCCCGTCGTCCCGTGCTTCCGCCTTCTGAGCTTAATCCCAGAGTCCTTTCCGAAGGCCTCTTAAGGGCTTGACGCCGGGCGATGCGCCAACATGAGGAAAGGACTTCCATGGCTCTCTATGAGCATGTTTTTCTCGCGCGCCAAGACGCGAGCACGCAGCAGGTCGAAGAGCTGACTGCGCAGATGACCGGCATCGTCGAGGGTCTCGGCGGCAAGGTCACCAAGACCGAGAATTGGGGCGTGCGCTCCCTCACCTACCGCATGAACAAGAATCGCAAGGCGCACTTCGTGCTGCTCAACATCGAGGCGCCGTCTGCGGCGATCGCCGAGATCGAGCGCCAGGAGCGGATCAGCGAAGACGTGATCCGCTATCTCAGCGTTCGCGTCGAAGAGCTCGAGGAAGGCCCGTCCGCGATGATGCGCAAGGCTGATCGCGATCGCGAGCGTGACGACCGTGGCGGTGGCTTCCGCGATCGTGAAGGCGGCGGCTTCCGTGGCGACCGCGAGGGCGGTTTCCGTGGTGGCGATCGTGACGGCGGCTTCCGCGGCGATCGCGGCCCGCGCCGTCCGCGCGACGAAGCTGAAACCACCACGACGACGGATGCGGAGTAAGATCAATGGCTGAAGCTGGTGCACGCCGTCCGTTTTTCCGTCGCCGCAAGAGCTGCCCGTTCACGGGCGCGAATGCTCCGAAGATCGACTACAAGGACTCCAAGCTGCTGATGCGTTACGTCTCCGAGCGCGGCAAGATCGTGCCGAGCCGCATCACCGCGGTGTCCGCGAAGAAGCAGCGTGAGCTCGCCCGCGCCATCAAGCGCGCGCGGTTCCTGGGCCTGCTGCCCTACGTCATTCGCTAAGACGAATTCGGCCGGCGGCGACATCGCCGCCGGCCGCACTCTTTGAATTTCATAAGGCTTCCGGGTCGTCCGGTCGCCGATGGTTGGGGCGAGATGCCTCTAACCGCTCGAAGGGAGCGGGACAGCTGATGACCTTTGCACTGATCGCCCTGATCGCCGGCGCTGCGTCGGCCCTGATGTTCGCCTCGATTATTTCGGGCGCGCTGATCTCGCTCGTGCTGTTCTATCTCGCACCGCTGCCGCTGATGGTGGCCTCGATCGGCTGGGGGCCGCTTTGCGCAACCCTCGGCGGCATCGGCGCCGCGCTCGCCCTCGGCGCCCTGTTCGGCCTGCCCTACTGCCTCGCCTTCGCCGTCACCGTCGCGCTGCCGGCCTGGTGGCTCGGCCATCTCGTCCTGCTCGGCCGGCCGGTGGACGGCGCCGCCTCTTCCCATGCCACCGAAGCGCCGTCCGCACCCGACATCGAATGGTATCCCGTCGGCCGCATCCTGCTGTGGGTCGCGGGCTTTGCCACACTGACCACGATCGCCGCCCTGCTCACGCTCGGCACCGATGCCGAGACCATTACCGGCACGCTGCGGCGCGGCCTGATGCGCATCCTCCGCGCCGCCGACCCGCAGGTCTCGGGCGAGGCCGACCAGTTCGTCGACGCGCTCGTGACGATCGCGCCGGCCGCCGCCACCATTGTCGCGATGATGACGCTCACCCTCAACCTCTGGCTCAGCGCCAAGGTGACGGCGACGTCTGGCCGGCTGCGACGTCCCTGGCCGGATCTGATGGCGGCCGAACTGCCGCCGATGACGCTCGCCGTGCTCTGCATCGCGCTCGCCTTCTGCTTCACCGGCGGCTTGCTCGCGATCCTCGCTCAGATCACGACGGCGGCGCTAATGATGGCCTACGCACTGACCGGCTTCGCCGTGCTGCATACGCTGACGCTGGCGCTGAAGAGCCGCGCCTTCTGGCTCGGCTCGACCTATGCCGTCGTCGTCGTGTTCGGCTGGCCGGTGATCGCGATGGTGATCCTTGGCCTTGCGGATGCCGTGTTCGGCTTCCGCGAACGCTTTCTGCGCAACCGGCAGCCGCCACCGCTGCCGACCTCTTAAGTCCAACCCCGAAACTGAAACTCAGAGCACTTCAAAGGAGAACGAATATGGAAGTCATTTTGCTGGAACGCGTGAGCAAGCTCGGTCAGATGGGCGAAGTCGTAAAGGTTCGCGACGGCTATGCCCGTAATTTCCTGCTCAAGCGCGGCAAGGCGCTGCGCGCCACCGAAGGCAACCGCGCCAAGTACGACGGCATGAAGGCCGACCTCGAGGCTCGCAACCTCCAGAGTAAGGGCGAGGCCTCCAAGATCGCCGAGAAGATCCAGGGCAAGAACATCGTCGTGATCCGTCAGGCTTCTGAAGCCGGCCAGCTGTTCGGCTCGGTCACCGTGCGCGACGTCGTCACGGCGTTCGAAGCCGATGGCGTTTCGCTCGACCGTCCGCAGGTGCAGCTCGACGCGCCGATCAAGACCATCGGCAAGCACACCATCACCGTCGCCGTTCATCCCGAGGTCGAGGTTGAGGTCTCCGTCACGGTTGCGCGCAGCCAGGACGAGGCCGAGCGCATCAACCGCGGCGAGGACATCTCGACCCGCAACGAAGACCGCGACGCAGCCGCCGAAGCGATCGCCGCCGCCGGCGAGTTCTTCGATCCGGAAGCCCAGCAGGACGACGCCGAGCCGGCGCCGGCTGCGGAAGAGACCGAGAAGTAAGCCTCGCGTTCAAGCAGGCAACGAAGCCCGGCCGCCTCAAGCGGCCGGGCTTTTCGTTTTTGCGGCGACGTCCTCGCTCAGCATCGCAATCGAGGCCAACGCGGTTGCCGTATGTTTCTCGACGCCGTCGCTCACGCAGAACACATCGGCGGCGACCACGGAGACCTGGCGGCCCGGCTTGATCACGCGCGCCCGGCAGATCAGCTTCTCACCGACTGCCGGCGATAACAGGTTGAGCTTGTATTCCGCTGTCAGCGCCGCTTGGCCACGCGAGGTGGCGGCTGCGATCGTCGTGGCGTTGTCGACCAGGAAGGCGGTGACGCCGCCATGGAAGAAGCCGTGCTGCTGCAACAGCTCAGGCCGGCGCTCGACCGCAATCGTGCACATGCCGCGCGACAGCTCGGACAGTTCGGCACCGACCAGGTTCATAAAGCCCTGCCGGCCGACATTGGCATGGATGCGCTCAGCTACGGCTGCGAAATCAGGATCAGCCTCGTTGCTCATGACGCCACTCCATCCTTGTTGTTGATACGCCCGGGCGGCACCAGCGCGCGGATGGCACAGGCGATCAGCGTCTCGGCCTCAGCGCGCGGATCGGCGCGGTCGCGCCCCGAGAGAAAGGCCCGGCAGAATATCTGCGCCGGGCCGATCAGCTGGCTGACAAACATCACCGGCGCCATCGGCAAAAGCTCGCCGCGCGCGACCAGCGGCGCACGCCAGCGCTCGAGGCCTTCGGCAAGGCGTGCATTCTGCGCGCGCTGGGCGTCGCGAACGTCCTCGCTGCATTCGCTGCGCGAGATCTCGAAGAGATAGCGCGCCTCGCGGCGGCTCAACACGACCCAGTCGAGATGAGCGCGGATCAGGCGATCGATGCCCTGCGGCGCATTGGGCACGGGATCGAGCGCGGCGAGCATCGCAGCGTGATAGTGCCGCAGCACTTCCAGGAACAGCGCGCCGGCGAGCTCCTTCTTGGAGCCGAAGACATGAAAGAAGCTGCCGTTGGAGGCGCGCGCTTTGGTGCGGATTGCGGCCACCGTCGCGCCCTCGAAGCCAACACGGTCGAACACCGCGAGCCCCGCCGCCAACAGCTCCTCACGCACGCCGGATGTCATCCGTATCTCCTAGAGTTATACTCTAGAGTAATACTCTAATCACGGTCAAGACGACACGGAGGCCGCGACGGCGCGACCTCCGTGGATCGATCTGAAAATTGGCTTATCGCGAGATCGGCGGGGTCGGCGGACCAGACTGATCGGCTGGCGCAGGTGGCGGAGCTGCGGAGGTCGCCGGCGGGGCCGATTCCTGCGGCTTGGCCGCCGGCTCGGAGCTGCCGCTGGTGGCGGGCTCGGCCGATTTGGGAGCGGCGACCTCAGCAGGCTTGGGCGCAGCCGGCTCGACGGGTTTCGCAGCGGCCGCAGGCGGGGCCGGCGTCACCGCCGGCACCGGATCGGGACGCAACGCCGGAGCCTCGCTGCCGCTCGGCTCGACCTTGGCACTGTCAGGCTTGGCCTCGGCGGGCTTCTCGGACGGCTTGCTGCTTTCGGGCTTGGACTCGTCGCGGCCAGAATCGATCTTTGCGCTGTCGCTCTTCGGTTCGGCCTTGGGTTCACCCTTCTTGTCGCCGGACGACGGCGCAGCCGCATCCTCGGCCCCCGGCTTGCCGCGCTTGCTGAGCCGCTTGGCCTTGCGGCCCTCGGGCGATGGCTCGGTGCCGGCCTCGGGCTTTACCCCTTCCTTCGCACCCTCTTCGCTCGGCCGCGCCGCGCGCTTCTGACGGCCTTCAGGCGCCGGAGCTGCCGCACCCTCGCCTTCCGGCTTGGCGGCCTCTTGCGCGCGCTGGCGGCGGCCCTGATGATCAGGGGACTGCGCCGGGTTGGTATTGGCGTCCTTCTCCTTGGCGCCGTCCTTCTTGTCCTTGCCGTCCTTGGCGCCATCCTTGGACTGGAAGCGTGCGTCGGTGGCGCCATTGGAGACGAGGTAGGAGGCCAGCACGCCAGCCATGTCGGGGCTGGTCGTGTAGTGCTGACGCAGGAAACCCGGCAGCGAGCCCGGCGCTACCGTTTTCAACAGACCCCTCGGGCTCTTGTGACAGGCATTGCAGGTCTGCGCGAAGATCTGGGATGGGGCCTTGCCGGCCTCGAGGTTCGTCGCCTGCGCCAGAACGGCATCGGTGGCGCCGAAGCCGATCAGAAACAGCACCGTGGCGAGGCTGAGCGCTCGGCTCGACATTCCCATCATCTCCATTGAAATCCGACAGATACGGCCGGCATGCAGCGCGGCGGCGGTCACCTTTTAGCCGATTGCGCTGCGAATGGAAGCGCACTGAACAAGCATGTGATTACGCGTTTTTCGAATATCGGCTTTGTACACAACGCAATAGCGGGGCAGGCACAGGCTGCCTAGATTTACATGCGAACGCATGGGAACCAATATAGTCTCAGGCGTGTGACGGCCGGGTTTAGTCGCTTCTTTTCGGGTTCGCTCGAGAGGTGTGTGTCGATGGACCGATTGTTGCGTAAATTCCTGTCTCAATTCATCCGCCGCGGGTCGATGACGGTGACCACGGCGGGAGGATTGAAATTCAGCGTCGGTGACGGCACTGGTGAGCCGGTCGAAGTCCGCTTCGTCACTGCTGACGCCCAAAGGAGAGTCCTCATCAATCCCGAGCTCGGGCTTGGTGAGGCCTATATGGACGGCGAGTTCGTCGTCGAGCGCGGCACCATAGCTGATGCCCTCGCGACCCTGCTCGATCAACCCGACCTATTGCCGCACTGGGCAAAACCCTGGTGGCACCTGCGTTATTTCGTGCGGCACTTGAAGCAGTTCAATCCGCGCACGCGCTCCCGCAGCAATGTCGCACATCACTACGATCTCGACGGCCGGCTCTATTCGCTCTTCCTCGACGCCGACAAGCAATATAGCTGCGCCTATTTCGAGACGGCGGAGGCCACGCTCGACGACGCCCAGCTCGCCAAGAAGCGGCACATCGCCGCAAAGCTGCTTGTCAAAGGCGGCCAGCGCGTGCTCGACATCGGCTCGGGCTGGGGCGGGCTCGGCCTCTATCTCGCGGAGATCGCAGACGCCGATGTCACAGGCATCACCCTGTCGACGGAACAGTTGCAGGTTGCAAATTCGCGCGCCGCCGAGAAGGGCCTGACGCGGTCGGCGCGGTTCCTGCTCCAGGACTATCGCGACATCGATGGGCCGTTCGACCGCATCGTCTCGGTCGGCATGCTCGAGCATGTCGGAGTCAAATTCTACGATACTTATTTCCAGCGCTGCGCCGAGCTTCTGAGCGAGGACGGCGTCATGCTGCTGCATTCGATCGGCCGGTCGCAAGGGCCGGACTCGACCAATCCCTGGATCGCCAAATACATCTTCCCCGGCGGCTACATCCCGTCGCTGTCGGAGGTGCTGCCTTCGATCGAGCGCGCCGGGCTCCTGGTCTGCGACGTCGAGATCCTGCGCCTGCATTATGCGGAGACGCTGAAAGCCTGGCGGGAGCGCTTCATGGCCCGACGCGAGGAAGCCGTGCAGCTCTACGACGAGCGCTTCGCACTGATGTGGGAGTTTTACCTCGCGGCCTGCGAGATGACGTTTCGAAAGCAGGACATGATGAACTTCCAGCTTCAGCTCACCAAGCGCCAAGGCGTGGTGCCGATGACCCGCGACTACATCGCGCGCGAGGAAAACCGGCTGCGCGCCCTCGAAGGCGGCGCCAAGCCGAGACTGAAGCTTGCAGGTGAATAGATTCTAGTGTCGCAGGGTCGAAATCGGGGAGATCCGGCAAGACGCCGGTAACGCCAGCTGGGTGCGCAATGCCGCGAGCGTTTCAGCTGCGACCGGCAGGCGCCGCTGCTCCGGCGGCGCGGCATGCTCCATGGCGGCGATCAGCCCGGACAGCCACAACCGGCTACCTGCCTCGCTTCGCCAAATCTGGGGCTGCCGTTCTGGCCGCATTGCCTGCCTCGTCTCCCTGGGAGGGGACAATCCCCTGCCCGCCTGCCTGTTCCATGCATACCCCCGAAAGAATCTGGGGAGATGTGATCTGCTTCACATAAGTCCGGGCGGTCCTGGCCTAGATCGTCGCCATGAGCAAAGAGACCCAAACCTCATTCGACGTGCAGGACGACCTCCGCACCGATTACGCCCTGATCGCCACCGGCGTCGGAGCGGCTCTGGTGGCGCTGGTCTACCTTCTGCTGGTCTGAACCGAGCCGAAAGCTCCCAGCGTGCGTCATTTCGCGCGCTCTTCAGTACGTCTGCACCTCATTCCTTTAGGTTCATGAGTTCCGGATTTTTCCGTGGTGCGGTCGCGGCTGCTTCCAGCGCGGGCGAGTTCCGCAAAAATCCGTCAAGCGCGGCGCGTGCTGCGACTGCTAATCATCCACCGCTTTAATGATCGGTTGATAGAGACGAGCTTTTACTTCCGCTTTGGGTTGGGGCGGCGCTTTATCCCGGCCCCGCATCCGCCCCAGAAAATTGCTATCGATCGACCATGGCCCTGACTGATTCGAACGTTCTCAAACTCGCGCCCGATGCCGGAACTCCCGCCTACCGGAGCGCGCCGCATAATATCGAGGCGGAACAGAGCCTTCTGGGCGCGATCCTGGTCAACAACGATGCTTTCTACCGCGTCTCCGACTTCCTGGAGCCGAAGCACTATTTCGAACCGCTGCACCAGACCATCTACGAGACCGCCTCGAGCCTGATCCGGATGGGCAAGATCGCCACACCCGTGACGCTGAAGACGTTCCTGCCCGCCGACACCGACGTCGGCGGCATGACCATCGGCCAATATCTGGCGCGCCTCGCGGCTGAAGCGACCACCATCATCAACGCCCAGGACTACGGCCGCACCGTCTACGATCTCGCACTGCGTCGCGACCTGATCGGCATCGGCGAGGACATGGTCAATGTCGCCTATGACGCCCCGGTCGATTTCGCGCCGCGCGCACAGATCGAGGACGCGGAGCGCCGCCTCTACGAACTCGCCGAATCCGGTCGCTATGACGGCGGCTTCCAGAAATTCTCGCAGGCGCTGGCGGTTGCCGTCGATCTCGCGGCAAAGGCGTTCCAGCGCGACGGTAAGCTGTCGGGTATTTCAACGGGCCTGCGCGATCTCGACACCAAGATGGGCGGTTTGCAGCACTCCGACCTCATCATTGTCGCGGGACGTCCCGGCATGGGCAAGACGTCGCTGGCGACCAACATCGCCTACAACGTCGCCCAGGCCTATGTCGCCGAACTCCAGGCCGACGGCACCATGAAGGCTGCCAATGGCGGCGTCATCGGCTTCTTCTCCTGCGAAATGTCGGCCGACCAGCTCGCCACGCGTATCGTGGCCGAACGCACCGGCATTTCCTCCTCCCACATCCGCCGTGGCGGCATCACGGAAGCCGATTTCGAGAAGATCCGCCACGTTTCGATCGAGCTGCAATCGCTGCCTTTCTATGTCGACGCGACCGGCGGTCTGTCGATCGCGCAGCTGATGGCGCGTGCTCGCCGGCTAAAGCGGCAGAAGGGTCTCGATCTCCTCGTGATCGACTACATCCAGCTGTTGTCGGGCTCGGGCAAGCGGAGCGAAAACCGCGTCCAGGAAATCACGGAGATCACGACCAGCCTGAAAGCACTAGCCAAGGAACTCAACGTCCCTGTGATCGCGCTGTCGCAGCTCTCGCGTCAGGTGGAATCGCGCGACGACAAGCGGCCGCAGCTCTCCGACTTGCGTGAATCGGGCTCGATCGAGCAGGACGCCGACGTCGTGCTGTTCGTTTACCGCGAGGAATATTACCTCGCCATGAAGGAGCCGCGCCCGGGTACGCCTGAACACGAGAAGTGGCAGCTTGACATGAGTCTTGCGCACGGAAAGGCCGAAGTCATCATCGGCAAGCAGCGCCACGGCCCGACAGGCACCGTCGATCTGGCCTTCGAAGCCTCGGTCACGCGGTTCGGCGACCTCGCGTCTGACGCTCAATTGCCGGATCGTAGCGGCAACGACTACTGAGTTCCTTGAACCAAGCCTGCCTCTTGCGTAAAACGGCGCCATGACAATGGCGTCCGACCCGAAAACTATCCCACAATCCGGCCTTCTCTCCGCGGAGGCCAATCAGGCTGCCGCGCTTGCAGCCTATGGCGGCGTGCTCACCGTCGATCTCGACGCCATCATCGCCAATTGGCGCAAGCTCGAGAAGACGGCGGTGCCGGCCGAATGCGCGGCGGTGATCAAGGCCGACGCCTATGGCTGCGGCGCAGGGCAGGTCGCGCATGCGCTGAACAAGGCCGGCTGCAAGACCTTCTTCGTCGCCACCATCGAGGAAGCGCGCACGGCGCGCGCGGCGGTGCCGGAGGCCGCGATCTACGTGCTCGGCGGCTATTTCCAGAACACCGGCGAGCACTACGCAAAGATCAACTGCCGGCCGGTGATCGGGGATCTCAACGAGCTCGCCGAATGGGATGTGTTCTGCCGCCGCACCGGCTGGTCCGGGGGCGCCGCGATCCATATCGACACCGGCATGAACCGGCTCGGGCTGACGCTCGCGGAAGCGCAGGCCATCATCCCCCGCATCAATGCCGGCGATCACGGCATCACGCTGGTGATGAGCCATCTGGTCTCGGCCGAACAGCTCAATAGCCCCGCGAACGCAAAACAGCTCGCGGCCTTCCGTGGCATCGCCAGCGAATTTTCCGGCGTGCCGGCGGCGCTCGCCAATTCATCCGGCATCTTCCTGGGCGCGCCGTTCCAGTTCGATTTGGTGCGGCCAGGCGCTGCACTCTACGGCGTCAATCCGACGCCGGAGGCCGACAATCCGATGCAGCCGGTGGTCGATCTCAAGGCGCGCATCGTGCAGGTCCGCAATGTCGAGCGCGGCGAGAGCGTCGGCTATGGCGGCACCTGGACCGCGCGGCGGCCCACCAAGCTCGCGATCATCGCGGTCGGCTATGCCGACGGCTATTTCCGCGCCGCCAGCTCCAATGACGGCACCCGCGGCGCCGAGGTGATCGTCGCCGGCAAGCGCTGCCCGGTCGCGGGCCGCGTGTCCATGGACCTGATCGCGATCGACATCACCGACCTGCCACCGAACTCGGCGCGGCGCGGCCATCTGGTGACGCTGCTCGGCGACGGCATCACCGTCGATGAGCTCGCGCATCATTTCGGCACCATCGGCTATGAGGTCCTGACCAGCCTCGGCCGCCGCTACGCCCGCGTCTACAAGGGCGGCAACGTGGTCGAGCCGCTGGAACGGCCGGCCCCAGCGCAGGCCACAGAGCAGCCGCCCTCGCCGCCGCCGGTCGAGCAGCCAACGAGCCCGCCGCCGCTGCCGAGCTAAGCTCTCAGCCGCCTACTTCTTCTTCCTGCTATCCAGCGCCGCCTTGCAGGTCGCGCTGAGCTGGTCGCGCTTGCCGTTGAGGCAGGCGACGATGCCGCCGCCCGGTGCGATGCCAGCGCAGAATTTGTCGTAATCCGCCTTGCACGCGCCGCGCGGATCGGCCGATTGTGCTGAATCGACCCCGGAGAGCGCGACGACGAATGCGATAGCGGCAAGGCTCAACTTGGACATTTTATCTCCGGTAACGGAACGTAAGAGGCGATCAGCTCTACATGAAGATTGCGACATTCAACATCAACAACATCAACCGCCGCCTGCCCAATCTGCTGGCATGGATGCGCGCGGCCAAGCCCGATGTCGTCGCGCTTCAGGAATTGAAGGCAAGTGATGGCGAATTTCCGGCGGCCGCGATCGAGAAGGCCGGTTACGGCGCAGTCTGGCGCGGACAAAAGACCTGGAACGGCGTCGCCATCCTCGCCCGCAACGCCGAGCCCATTCTGACGCGCGACCGGCTACCGGGGAGACCTGACGATCACGAGGCGCGCTACATCGAGGCCGCGGTGCGCGGCGTCATCGTCACCAGCATCTACCTGCCGAACGGCAATCCGCAGCCGGGGCCGAAATTCGACACCAAGCTCGACTGGTTTGCACGCCTGAAGCGCCACGCCAAGACCTTCATCAAGCAGGATCTGCCCGTGGTGCTGGCCGGCGACTACAACGTGGCGCCGACGGCGATCGACATCTATCCCACGCGCTCATGGGACAAGGATGCTCTGATCCAGCCGAAGAGCCGCGCGGCGTTTGCCTCGCTCGTCGCGCAGGGCTGGTGCGATGCGATCCGCGAGCTGCATCCGGAGGAGCGGATCTACAGCTTCTGGGACTACAAGCGGAACCGCTGGCCGCGCGATGCGGGCCTTCGGCTTGATCATCTCCTGCTGAGCCCTGCCCTTGTCTCACGCCTGGCGAAGGCCGGCGTCGACAAGAAAGTCCGCGGCGAGGACGGCGCCAGCGATCACGCACCGGCATGGGTGGTGTTGAAATAGCGCGGATCCGTAGGGTGGGTTAGCGAAGCGTAACCCACCTCTTTAATTTCCGCGAAGACAGAAGCGGCGGGTTACGCCTTCGGCTAACCCACCCTACGAAATCGCGCCAGATCAGCGCCCGTAATACTCCTGCACCGTGTCCCACGCGGCTTTTTGCAGCAGCTGCACCGTCTCCGGATCGATACCCATCGTATAGGAGTTGCCAACCGGCGAGCGGCCCGTCAGCGCGGCGAGCGTCACGCAGGTCGCAAGGTACGTCCCCGCCGGGCTCGGATGCCGCTTGTCCGGCGCATAGAGATTGAGCTCCGGCTGGAGCTTGCGGACACGGGCAAAGGCGAGGCCCGCGGGGATCACGAGCACATCATTGGCATTGCCGGCGATTGTGTAGGCCTCGGCCAAGCCATCGGTCATTTCCGGCTTGTCGGCATAGGCCCAGGACATGAACAGCACCGGCCGCATGTCGTGGGCGCGGACGATCTCGCTGTCCCTCTTCGCAAAGGTCGCGAACGCATCCTTCAATTGCGGATGGATCGGGCACTGGCTGCAATCCATCATCACGACCGCGTCGAACTGCTTGCCAGGCTTGTTGAAGACGACATTGTTCCGGTCGTCGAAGGAATAGGCACCGATGCCGCCCGGCCGCAGCAGATTGTCCATGTCGTGCCAGTCGAGCCCGGAGCCGCCGATCGTGGCCATGGTGTTGCGATACGCCGCCTTGTTGTCGGCATCCGCAGCCCGCTCCATAAAGGAGAGATGCCCAGGCATGCCATTGTTGTAGTAGAAGAAGCTGTTGCCGACGAACAAAGCGGCCTTGGGAAAGTCCGGTCCTGATGTCGTGACCTTCGGCTTGGTCTGCGCTTGTGCATTGAAGCTGGCCGCAGCGGCCAGACACATTGCGAGCATGGCTCGCGCCAAAAGACGCATCATCGGCTTCCTCCCCTTTTCTTTTTACTGAGGCCGGAAACAGATCAGCTTTCCCCGGCCGCCTCAAGAGGACGGGCGTGCAGCAGCTATGCGTGCAACCGCGTGCTCACCACAAATTCTTGCCGTCGATAAGGTTCACCGGCACCGCCTCGAGATCGAAATCGTCGAACAGGCGTGCGTTGATGCCGACCCTGGGATTGTCGAAGTCGGGCTTGCCGGTCGACCAGTCCGGCGACTCCGAATAGGTGCCGCAGCCGCAGCTTGCACAGAAATGATGTTTGACGGTGCGGCTGCCCCAGCGATAGGTCGTAACGTTCTCCGGCGGCGACAGCAGGCGGAATTGCGCCGGCGTGTAATAGGCCCACAACGCGCCGCGCTTGGCACAGAGCGAACAGGTGCAGCGCGTCACGCTCGATGGCGCCTCTGTCACCTCAAACACCGTCTCACCGCAATGACAGCTTGCCTCGATCGGCATGTCCCGCACCCTCCATTTTGTCAGGAGGTGGTCATAGCCCGCCCCTGCTGCCAACATGCTGTCAGCAGCGCGCGACGCCGGTCGGAAAGCCTAGTTCGCGGACAGCCGCTTGGCGTTCGCGGCCACATGCTCGCGATAGCGCTGGATGATCGTGGCCGGCGTTGCGCCCGCAAGCAGGCTCGCCATCGCCTCGAACGCGGCGGCGACCTTCTCGCTCACCATCAGGGCGGCCTCGCGCCCGGCGGCCTCGTCGCCATGGCTGAGCTTCTCGCAGCGCAGCCGCACCACTTCGCTGGCTTCGACCGCGAGCATCGCGCCGGCGTACCAGGGAAAACCGTCATCGGATCCGCTGAGTACCGCATGGCGGTCGAGGGCGGAGAAGGAATGGTGATCGGGCATCGCGGACCTCAAATTCTTTGAGCGAGTGCCCCGATCAATACGCTTCAAATTTGAAGGATCAGGCCGGCGAGCGGATCGGATTGTCGGCGCCTGCGACACCTGCAATTAACTACGGGCTGGTGACCCGACCGTTCGCTCTCCGCGCTTCCTCCGGCTACACTCTTTTGATTCCCGGAGCCCTGCCCTTGGCCCTTCTCTTTGTCCTCACGGTCGGCCTCATCGCCGGCACCATTTCCGGCATCGTCGGCACGGGATCGTCGATCATGCTGATGCCGGTGCTCGTCTATGCCTATGGGCCGAAGGAAGCCGTGCCGATCATGGCGGTGGCCTCCGTGATGGCGAATTTCTCGCGGATTTTGGCCTGGTGGCGCGAGGTCGACTGGCGGGCCTGCGCGGCTTATTCGGTGACGGGTATTCCGGCCGCGGTGCTCGGCGCGCGCACGCTGCTGGCGCTGCCCTCGCACGCCGTCGATCTCGCCATCGGTCTCTTTCTGATCGCGATGGTTCCGGTCCGGCACTGGCTGGCGCGGCACGAGTTGAAAGCAAATCTCTGGCATCTCGCGATCGGCGGGGCAGTGATCGGCTATCTCACCGGAATCGTGGTCTCGACCGGCCCGCTCAGCGTGCCGCTGTTCCTGTTCTACGGCCTGAGCAAAGGCGCCTTTCTTGCGACCGAGGCTGCCTCCTCGCTCGGCCTCTACTTCGCGAAGTCCGTGACCTTCGAACGCTTCGGCGCGCTGACGCAAGAAGTCTTCATCAAGGGCCTGGTCGCAGGCTCCTCGCTGATGGTTGGCGCCTTCGTCGCAAAGCGCTTCGTGCTGCACCTGAAGGCGGACATGTTCCGCATGGTGATGGACGCGATCATGGTCGCGGCGGGGCTCTCCATGCTATGGAACGCAACCCAATCCTCCTGAGCACGACTCACTGTCCCCATGGCCAAGAACACGCTTTCCTTCGTCTGCCAGAACTGCGGCGCGGCCTATAACCGCTGGCAGGGCAAGTGCGAATCCTGCGGCGAGTGGAATACGCTCGCCGAGGAGGACGCGACCGGCAGCGTACCGGTATCGATCCGCTCCAAGCGCAAGGGGCGGACGTTTGCGCTGGAGAGCCTCGCCGGAAAGAGCCCGGATGCACCGCGCCTCTCCTCCGGCATGACCGAGCTCGACCGAGTCACCGGCGGCGGCTTTGTCCGCGGCTCGGTGCTGCTGGTCGGCGGCGATCCCGGCATCGGCAAGTCGACGCTGCTGACGCAGGCTACCAGCCTGATGGCGCGCGCCGGACATCGCATCGTCTACATCTCGGGCGAAGAGGCCATCGCTCAGGTGCGCCTGCGCGCCGAGCGTCTCGGACTATCGGATGCGCCGGTGCAGCTTGCCGCCGAGACATCGGTGGAAGACATCGTCTCGACGCTGTCGGAAGGCGCGGTCCCCCGGCTGATCGTGATCGATTCGATCCAGACCATGTGGACGGACACGGTGGAATCCGCCCCCGGCACGGTGACGCAGGTGCGCGCCTCGGCGCAGGCGCTAATACGGTTTGCCAAGAAGACCGGTGCGGCCATCATCCTGGTCGGCCACGTCACCAAGGACGGCCAGATCGCTGGCCCCCGCGTGGTCGAGCACATGGTCGATGCCGTGATGTCCTTCGAAGGCGAAGGCTCGCAACAGTTCCGAATCCTGCGCGCCGTCAAGAATCGCTTCGGCCCGACCGACGAGATCGGCGTGTTCGAGATGACCGGCCTTGGCCTGCGCGAGGTCACCAACCCGTCAGAATTGTTCCTCTCCGAGCGCGATCTCGGCACGCCCGGCACCGCCGTCTTCGCCGGCATCGAAGGCACCCGGCCCCTTCTGGTCGAGTTGCAGGCGCTGGTGGCGCCAACCTCGCTCGGCACGCCGCGCCGGGCCGTGGTCGGATGGGACCCTAGCCGACTGTCGATGGTGCTCGCGGTGCTGGAGGCCCATTGCGGGGTCAAGCTGTCCGGCCACGACGTCTATCTGAACGTCGCGGGCGGCTTGCGCATCCACGAGCCGGCGGCCGACCTTGCCGCCGCGGCGGCACTGGTGTCATCGCTGGTTAATGCGCAGTTACCCACCGATGCGGTCTATTTCGGCGAGATTTCACTGTCCGGCGTGGTCCGCCCAGTGGCGCAGACCCCGGCCCGGCTGAAGGAAGCGGCAAAACTAGGCTTCCAGCGCGCTGTGCTGCCCGAATCGGCCCGAGGCGAGGCCAGCGGCGATGCCGGGCTCACCCTCAACGCGATCAACAGCCTGACGACGTTAGTTGCCGAGATCGCCGCTCGCGGCTCCCGCCGGGGCGACTCGAGCGCGCCGGCAGAGAAAAATGCCACACCGGCAAGATTCCGCCGCGGAGAGGGCTAGGTGGAGGTGACGTCCCGCGCCCCCACCGCTATACAGCCGTCACAAAAGCAGCATGGGATTGCGTGGTTGCGGCCTTGCCGGGAACGCCGTCTGGCCCTCAGTTAGGGCGGCGGCCAAACACCGATTCGCTGAGCACCTTTGAGAGTACGAGCGGACCAGACCAGCCGATGCCAGTTACACTCCTCGACCTGATCCTGCTCGGTGTGATGCTGATCTCGGGCCTGCTCGCCATGGTCCGCGGCTTCATGCGCGAAATCCTGTCGATCGCGGCCTGGGGCACGGCGGCGATCGTCACGCTGTACTCGTTCTCCAAGCTGCTGCCGACCGCAAAGACCTATTTCAACAACGATACGGTCGCGAGCGTAGTGGTGGTCGCCGGCGTATTCATCGGTACCCTGGTCGTGGTCTCCGTGATCACGGTCCGGATCTCCGACATGATCCTGGATTCGCGAATCGGCGCCCTGGACCGTACCCTCGGCTTCCTGTTCGGGCTGGCTCGCGGGCTGTTGATCGTCGTGGTGGCCTTCCTGTTCTTCACCTGGCTGGTGCCGGACAAGCAGCGCCCGGACTGGGTCACGGGGGCCAAATCCCGCGTGGTGCTCCAGGGAACCGGGGATTGGCTGATGTCCCTCTTGCCGGATGACCCCGAGAACACCATCTTGAAGAGATTCAAGAAAAACAAACCAGATGATGATCAAGCTGATACCGAGCAGCAGCCTCCGGGCAGTGGCGACGGATACAGTAAACCGGCTCGTGATGGCCTGAAGAAGCTGATCGAGAAACCTGCGGCACGTTGATTGAGCCCACAGAGAGGCGCTGACGAGATGCGACACCCTGACCAGGACGCCCAGCTTGATCTCGATCCAAAGGCCGGTTTGAGTCCGGCCGCGCTAGAGCTTCAGGACGACCTGGAGGGAGATACGCTGCGCGAGGAATGCGGCGTCTTCGGCATCTACGGACACCCTGACGCCGCCGCCATCACGGCGCTTGGCCTCCACGCCCTGCAGCACCGCGGCCAGGAAGCCGCGGGCATCGTCTCCTACGACGGCAGCCGCTTTCACAGCGAACGCCGCCTCGGCCTCGTCGGCGACACCTTCTCCCGCCGCGAAGTGATCGACCGCCTGCCCGGTAACATGGCGGTCGGCCATGTCCGCTATTCCACGACCGGCGCGACCATCCTGCGCAACGTGCAACCGCTGTTCGCCGAGCTGAATGCCGGCGGCCTCGCGGTCGCCCATAACGGCAATCTCACCAACGGCCTGACGCTGCGCCGCGAGCTCGTGAAGAGCGGCGCGATGATGCAGTCGACCACCGACACCGAGGTGATCCTGCACCTGGTGGCGCGCTCCAGGCGCGCCCGCTTCATCGAACGCTATATCGACGCGCTGCGCGAGATCGAAGGCGCCTATGCGCTGGTCTCGCTCACCAACAAGAAGCTGGTCGGTGCGCGTGACCCGCGCGGCATCCGCCCGCTGGTGCTCGGCGACCTCGACGGCTGCCCGATCCTGACATCCGAGACCTGTGCGCTCGACATCATCGGCGCACGCTTCGTGCGCGACATCGAACCCGGCGAAGTCATCGTGTTCGACGAGAACGGCCAGGACGTCCACAAGCCGTTCCCGCCGATCGCGCCGCGGCCCTGCATCTTCGAATACATCTACTTCTCCCGTCCGGACTCCATCGTCCACGGCCGCTCGGTCTACGAGGTGCGCAAAGCCTTTGGCGCGCAGCTCGCACGCGAGAGCCATGTGCCGGTCGACGTCGTCGTTCCGGTGCCGGATTCCGGCGTGCCCGCCGCGGTCGGCTACAGCCAGCATTCCGGCATACCGTTCGAGCTCGGCATCATCCGCAACCACTATGTCGGCCGCACCTTCATCCAGCCGACGCAGGCGATCCGCGAATCCGGCGTGCGCATGAAGCATTCGGCCAACCGCGCCGCGATCGAAGGCAAGCGCATCATCCTGATCGACGACTCGCTGGTGCGCGGCACCACCTCCAAGAAGATCGTGCGCATGATGCGCGATGCCGGCGCGAAGGAAGTGCACTTCCGCCTCGCTTCGCCCCCGATCCTCTATCCCGACTATTACGGCATCGACCTGCCCGACCGCGGCGGCCTTCTGGCCGCAACGCATTCGCTGGACGAGATGCGCGAGATCATCGGTGCGGACTCGCTCGCGTTCCTGTCGATCGACGGCATGTACCGCGCCATGGGCGAGCCCGGCCGCGACCCGGCCAATCCGAAATTCTCGGATCATTGTTTCACCGGCGCCTATCCGACCCACCTCACCGACCAGACCCAGACCGAGCCGCAACCGCGGCAGCTGTCGCTGCTGGCGGAGGCGAGCTGAATCGTCGTCCCTGCGAAGGCCGGGACCCATAACCACAGGCCTCTGTGGTACGACGAAGGCCAGCAACGACTATCTTCCCTGACATGACCGTCACGGCGTATGGGTCCCGGCCTTCGCCGGGACGACGCTGGATAAAGACGTTCGATGACAAAACCCCTCGCCAACCGCATCGCTCTCGTCACCGGCGCCTCGCGCGGCATCGGCTTCGCCACGGCTAAAGCACTCGCCAAGGCCGGCGCGCATATCGTGGCGACAGCGCGCACGCAGGGCGGGCTCGAGGAGCTCGACGACGAGATCCAGAAGAACGGCGGCAGCGCCACGCTGGTGCCGCTCAACCTCACCGATTCCGACGGCATCGCGCGGCTCGGCGCGGGCCTGCATGAGCGCTACGGCAAGCTCGACATCCTCGTCGGCAATGCCGGCGTGCTCGGCCCCTCCTCACCGGTCGGCCATATCGAGCTCAAGACCTTCAACGACGTCATGGCCGTCAACGTCTCCGCGAACTTCCAGCTGATCCGCTGCATGGAGCCGCTGCTCAAACAGTCCGATGCCGGCCGCGCCGTGTTCATCACCTCGGGCGCGGCCAACAAGGCGACCGCCTATGTCAGCCCCTACGCCGCCTCCAAGGCCGCGCTGGAAACGCTGGCGCGCGCCTGGGCGCAGGAAACCGCGAACACGAAGCTGCGTGTCAACCTGTTCAACCCCGGCCCGGTCCGCACCCGCATGCGCGCCACCCTGATGCCGGGTGAGGATCCGGCGACGCTTGAGACGCCCGAGCAGATCGCCGAATTCATCGTCCCTATGTGCGCACCGGACTGGATCGAGACCGGCAAGTTCTACGACTACAAGACGCGCAGCTTGATGAGCTTCTGCTCGCCGGCCTGATTGACTTAAGCCCCTCCCCGCGATTGACTGCCTGCGCTCAAGCGGCAGCAAGCCGCAAGCCAAAAAAGGGAGGTTGCCATGGCATCGTGGCATGATCGCGCACACTTCAACCGTGCGCTCGCAAATATCTCGCACTCCATCGCTATCCTGATCGCAGCGATCGCATTCGTGCTTCCGGGCGCTGCCATGGCGGGCGATGTTCCGACCTTCGCAGTCGATGCCTCCTGGCCCAAGCAGCTCCCGAACAACTGGATCATCGGCCAGATCGGCGGGATCACCGTCGACTGGCAGGGGCATATCTGGGTGATCCACCGCCCGCGCTCGCTGATCGATGGCGAGAAGGCCGCGACCCTCAACCCACCGCGGGCAAAATGCTGCGTGCCGGCGCCGCCGGTGCTGGAATTCGACGTCGACGGCAATCTGTTGCGCTCCTGGGGCGGACCTGGCGAAGGCTATGAATGGGTCGGCCGCGAGCACGGCATCGAGGTCGACGAGCGCGGCTTCGTCTGGGTCGGCGGCAATGCCGACAATGACAGCGCGATCCTGAAATTTACGCTCGACGGCAAATATCTTGGCCAGATCGGCAAGATCGCGCCGCGCACCAACAGCAACGACACGACACAGCTCGGCCGCCCCGCCGAGATCGCGATCGACAAGGACGCCAACGAACTCTACATCGCCGACGGTTATGGCAACCGCCGCGTCATCGTGTTCGACGCCACCACGCTCGCCTACAAGCGGCATTGGGGTGGCCACGGCAAGACCCCGAACGACGACAAGCAGCCGCCCTACGATCCGAGCGCCGCCGCGCAGGAGCAGTTCGGCAATCCCGTCCACTGCATCAAGATCGCCAATGACGGGCTGGTCTATGTCTGTGACCGCAGCCAGAACCGCATCGAGGTGTTCAGGAAGGACGGCACCTTCGTGAAGGAATGGATCTATGAGAAGGACAGCCGCGGCGACGGCGCGGTGTTCGATCTCGCGCTGTGGCCCGATCCGAAGCAAACCTATCTGTTGAACGCCGACGGCACCAACAACGAGATCCGCGTCATCAAACGCGAGGACGGCAGCGTGGTCGGCAGCTTCGGCCATAACGGCCGCAATGCCGGGCAGTTCGCCCTGCTCCATGCCATGGCGGTTGACGCCAAGGGCAACGTTTATACCGGCGAGGTCGAGGGCAAGCGCATCCAGAAATTCAAGCTGACCTCGGACGCACTCAAATAAGCAAGAAACGACGGAGGTTCTCATGACGCCAACGCTGACCCGCGTGCGCCTCAGACTGTGCGGATTGATCTCCGCCTGTATGATTTCCGCCGCCCTCACCGGCCCGCCCGCACCGGCGCTAGCCGGCGACGTCCCGACCTTCGCCGTCGACCCGTCCTGGCCAAAGCCGCTGCCGAACAACTGGATCCTCGGCCAGGTCGGCGGCATCACCGTCGACTGGCAGGGCCACATCTGGGTGATCCACCGTCCGCGCTCGCTCACTGATGACGAGAAGGGCGCGAGCCTCAACCCGCCCCGCTCGAAGTGCTGCGTCTCGGCGCCGCCCGTGCTCGAATTCGACACCGACGGCAATCTGCTGCGCTCATGGGGCGGTCCGGGCGAAGGCTATGAATGGGTCGGCCGTGAGCACGGCATCGAAGTCGACGAGCGCGGCTTCGTCTGGGTCGGCGGCAATGCCGACAACGACAACGCCATCCTGAAATTCACGCTCGACGGCAAGTTCGTGGCTCAAATCGGCAAGATCGCGCCGAGCCTCGGCAGCAACGACACGACCCAGCTCGGCAAGCCCGCCGAAACCGCGATCGACAAGGAAGCGAACGAGATCTACGTCGCCGACGGCTATGGCAACCGCCGCGTCATCGTGTTCGACGCGAGCACGCTCACCTATAAACGGCACTGGGGCGCTTACGGCAACAAGCCGAACGACGACAAGCAGGCGCCCTACGATCCCAAGGCGCCAGTCTCGCAGCAATTCGGCAACCCCGTTCACTGCGTGAAGATTGCCAGTGACGGGTTGGTCTATGTCTGCGACCGCATCAACGACCGCATCCAGGTGTTCAAAAAAGACGGCACCTTCGTGAAGGAATTCTTCTTCGAGAAGAACACGCTTGGCAACGGCGCTGTGTGGGACATCGCGATCTGGCCTGATCCGAAGCAGACCTATCTGCTCAGCGCCGACGGCGAGAACAACGAGATCCGGATCATCAAGCGCGACGACGGCAGCGTGGTCGGCAGTTTTGGTCGCAACGGCCGCAATGCCGGGCAATTCCACTGGGTCCACGCGATGGCGGTGGATACCATGGGTAACGTCTATACCGCCGAGGTCGACACCGGAAAGCGCATCCAGAAATTCAAGCTGACCTCGGACGCGCTTAAGTAGAAGACGCCGCTTTTTGCCCAAAAGTTAACCGCCGGATGACGCTACGACGCAGCGTCATCCGGCTTTAGGCGCATTGCCGCCGACCGCGGGACAGGCTACGGAGTCCGCCGGACCAAGGCTTCATCCAAGAGAGCCGTCCGCATATTTGACAATGGAGGAAACCCTTTATGACGACGACGTTCGCGCGCCGCTCTGCGGCCCTTCTGGCCTGCGCCGCCTTCGGTTTTGCAACATCCGCCTACGCCCAGGACAAGACCGCCACGATCGGCGTGCTCAACGACATGTCGAGCCTGTACGCCGATATCGGCGGCCCCAATGCGGTGATGGCGGTCAAGATGGCGGTTGAGGATTCCGGCCTGCTGGCGAAGGGCTGGAAGATCGAGGTTCTCAGCGGCGATCACCAGAACAAGCCTGATGTCGGCGTCAACATCGCGCGCCAGTGGATCGACACTCAGAAGGTCGACGCGATCGCCGATACGCCGAACTCCGGTGTGGCGCTGGCCGTCAGCAACCTGGTCAAGGAAAAGAATTCCGTCCTGCTCAACAATGGCGGCGCCAGCGCCGACCTCACCGGCAAGGCCTGCAACGCCAACACCATCTCCTACAGCTACGACACCTACATGCTGGCTACCGGCACCGGCAAGGCGCTGACCAAGGCGGGCGGCGACACCTGGTTCTTCCTGACGGCCGACTACGCCTTCGGCGCTGCGCTGGAGCGTGACACCAGCGCGGTCGTCACCGCGAACGGCGGCAAGGTGCTCGGCGGCGTCAAGCATCCGCTCAACACGTCGGACTTCTCGTCCTTCCTGCTCCAGGCGCAAAACTCCAAGGCGAAGATCGTCGGCCTTGCCAATGCCGGCGGCGACACCACCAACTCGATCAAGCAGGCGGCCGAGTTCGGCATCGTCGAAGGCGGCCAGAAGCTCGCCGCGCTACTGCTGTTCATCAATGACGTGCATTCGCTCGGCCTCAAGACCGCGCACGGCCTGACCTTCACCGAATCCTTTTACTGGGACCTCAACGACAACACGCGTGCCTGGTCGAAGCGCTTCCAGGAGAAGGCCGCCAACAAGGCGATGCCGTCGATGACCCAGGCCGGCAATTATGCCGCCGTGCTGCATTATTTGAAGGCGCTGGAAGCGCTCGGCGGCAATCCGCATGACGGCGCCAAGGTCGTCGCCAAGATGAAGGAAATCCCGACCGACGATCCGCTGTTCGGCAAGGGCCCGCTGCGCGAGGACGGCCGGCGCATCATCCCGGCCTATCTGTTCGAGGTGAAAAAGCCGGAAGAGTCGAAGGGACCGTGGGATTATTACAAGCTGGTCGCGACCATTTCGGCGGAAGATGCGGCGAAGCCGCTCAAGGACAGCGAGTGCCCGCTGGTGAAGAAGTAAGCGGGATTTCGTAGGGTGGGCAAAGGCGCGAAAGCGCCGTGCCCACCATCTCTCTGTAAACGAAGAGACGGTGGGCACGCTTCGCTCTGCCCACCCTACGAGACCGTCTTTGTCGCAGCCAGCGTCCGCACCGCGATCGCCGCGCACAGCACCATCAGCGCCGCCGCAAGCAAGAACGGCGCGCCGGGCAAATGCAGCGGCGCGCTGACGCCGATGAAATATGAAAACGTCAGCGTGAACAGGAATGGGCCGACGAGCTGCGACACGCTCTGAACGCTCGATGTGGCGCCCTGCAACTGGCCCTGCTGATCGGGCGCAACCAGCCGCGTCATCAGCGACTGGAGTGCAGCCCCCGAGATACCCCACAGCGACATCACGGGAATGCCGAGCCAGAACAGCGGTCCAGTCGGCGCACTGCCGAAGATCGCGAAACCGACGGCGCCGCAGCACAATCCGAGCAGAAGCGTGCCACGCTCGCCGAGGACGCGGACGATCGGGCCGATGGCGAGCCCCTGCACCACCATGGCGCAGACGCCAACCATCGCCAGCGTCAGTCCGACGGTCTTGGAATCCCAGCCATAGCGATAGGTCGCGTACAGCACGAAGGTCGACGGCAGCACGACATGCGCGACCTGTGCGATGAAGTTGACGACCGACAGCGCCGCCAGCCCCGCGTTGGAGCGCAGCAGATGCAGCGCTCCCACCGGATTGGCGCTGGTCCAGCGAAAGGCTGCGCGTTTCTCCGGCGCCAACGATTCCGGCAGGATCAAGAGACCGTAGAGCGCATTGGCGAAGCTCAAGCCCGCCGATGCCCAGAACGGCAGTCGCGGATCGATGTCGCCGAGCAGACCGCCCAGCGCCGGGCCCAGGATAAAGCCGGCGCCGAAGGCCGCACCGATCTTGCCGAAGACCGCCGCGCGTCGCTCCGGCGGCGTGATGTCGGCGATATAGGCAAAGGCGGTCGAGATGCTGGCCGAGGTGATGCCGGAGATCACGCGGCCGACGAACAGCCACGTCAACGACGGGGCAAGCGCCATCAGCACGTAGTCGGCGGCGAGCCCGAAATTCGACAGCAGCACCACCGGCCTGCGCCCGAAGCGATCCGACAGCGCGCCCAGAAGCGGCGAGAACACGAACTGCATCAGCGCCCAGGCGGTGCCGAACAGGCCGAAGATGCGCGCCGCATGCGCGGTGTCGTTGCCGACGAAGCTCTCGATCAGCTTCGGCAGGATCGGCATGATCACGCCAAGCGCCAGCATGTCGAGCAGGATGGTGACGAAGATGAAGGCGACGGCACCGCGCCGGACCGGCGTAGCGCTTTGCGCTGTCGCCTCGCCGGCCTCTTCGCTCACGACGGCCGCTTGCGCTTGTGCGCGAACGGATTGACCTTCTCGCGCAGGGTAATGCGGATCGGCGTGCCCGGCAGCTCGAAGGCCTCACGCAGCGAATTGGTGAGGTAGCGCAAATAGGACTGCGGTATGGCGTCCGCGCGCGAGCAGAACAGCACGAAGCTGGGCGGCCGCGCCTTGGTCTGCGTGATGTAATTCAGCTTCAGCCGGCGGCCGGACACGGCGGGCGGCGGATTGGCCTGGACCGCCTCCTCGAACCAGCGGTTCAATGCCGAGGTCGAGACGCGCCTGTTCCAGAGCGCATAAGCATCCTGGATCGCCTGCATCAGGCGATCGATGCCCTCGCCCATCAAGCCGGAGACGGCGACGATCGGCACGCCCTTGATCTGCGGCAGCAAGTGGTCGGCATCCCGGCTCAGGCCGGAGATGGCGCCGCCGCCTTTGCTCTCCATCAGGTCCCATTTATTGACGGCGAGCACGACCGCGCGGCCCTCGCGCTCGATCAGATCGGCGATGCGCAGATCCTGCTCCTCGAAGCGGTTCTGCGCGTCCATCATCATCACGACGACTTCGGCAAAGCGTACCGCACGCAGCGCGTCCGCAACCGAGAGCTTTTCGAGCTTCTCCTCGATGCGCGACCGGCGGCGCAGGCCGGCGGTATCGAACACGCGAAATTCGCGGCCCTTCCAGTTGATCTCGACCGCAATGGAATCGCGCGTCGTGCCGGCCTCCGGGCTCGTCAGCAGACGCTCCTCGCCGAGGAGATGGTTGATCATGGTCGACTTGCCGGCATTGGGCCGGCCGACGATGGCAACCCGGATCGGACGCGTTGCGGCCTCTTCCTCGGTCAGCGGCCCGTCGTCCTCGGCCTCATCCTCCTCCACAGGCTCCGGCATCAGCTCTCGGAGAGCGTCGTAGAGCTCGCCCATGCCCTCGCCGTGCTCGGCGGAGATCTGGATGGGATCGCCGAGGCCGAGCGCGTAGGCCTCCATCGCGCCGATTTCGCCGTGCTTGCCCTCGCTCTTGTTGGCGACCAGCAGCACCGGCTTGTTGGCGCGGCGGGCGAAATCGGCAAAGGCGCGATCGTTCGGCGTCAGACCTGCGCGGGCATCGATCACGAAGAACAGCGCATCGGCCAGCGCGATGGCGGTCTCCGTCTGCTCCTGCATGCGCGCAGTCAGCGAGCCCTTGGCGCCTTCGTCGAGGCCGGCGGTGTCGATGATGGTGAATTCGAGATCGCCGAGCCTGGCTTCGCCCTCGCGGCGATCGCGGGTGACGCCGGGCAGGTCATCGACGAGCGCGAGCTTCTGTCCGACCAAGCGGTTGAAAAGCGTCGACTTGCCGACATTGGGCCGGCCGATAATGGCGATCATAAAGGACATTGGTCATTCGTGCGCCGCGGAGGTGGCGCCTGTCAATTCAGTGAAAAATATCAGCGGGAGAAACTGCCGCTGGGCATCGGTGCCGGGAATGCCCCCTGCGACTGCTGTTGCTGGGTGGTCTGCGCCGATTGCGCCGGCTGCTGTACGGGTTGCTGGTCCGGCGGCGGCGCAGTGGTGCGCTTGCGGACGATCTTCTGCTTTGGCGGCGGTGCCGCCGGCGCTGGCGCCGCCTCGGGCTGGGTCTCGCCATCGACCTCGCCGGCCGGCGCTTCAGCCGGTGCGGCTGCGGTCGCGGCCGGCTGCCTGGTCTTCTTCGCCCTGGCGGATTTCGACGGTTTCGCCGCTTCAGCGGGCGGCGGCTCGACGGGCAGCGCTGCAACGGCAGGCGCATTCGGATCCGGCTGTTGTTGCTGGGCGCCCTTGTACATGTCTTTCGGCACGCCCTGCTCGAGGCCCGGCACGCCCTCGGGGAAGACCGGCTTGCGGTCGCCCGGCAGCTTCTTCTTGGTGTCGAGCCAATCGAGCATGTCGCTCGGATCGAAGCTGGAGCAGCCGCCCAGGACGCCGGTGAAGGCGATCAGGACGGCGGCTGCGATCAAGCGGGTCGTGCGGCGCATATCAGTATCTCGTCTCAGCTCTCGGGTCCGTCAGCTTTTGGCGACGGGCGGCAGCAAGGCCTGTAGCGCCTCGGCGCGCGAGCGCAGCCCCGGCGGCGTTTCGCCGTCCTCGGCGATCGCGTCGAGCCATTTGCGGGCCGCGGTCATGTCGTTGTTGCGCCAGGCCGACAGCGCCAGCATCTCGCGGGCGCTGTGGCGGTAGGTCGACTTGGGCGTGGCGGACGCCTCTAATCGCTGCTGCATGTCGGCATAGCCAGCGCTGTCGAGCAGCAAGCCAGCCGCACGGATTTTTGCGAGATCCTGCCACTCGCCGCCGACGCCGCGATCAGCGGCGATGTCGTCGTAGATCTTGGCCGCAGCCTTGGGATCGCGGGCCGCCGCCTCGGCCGCAGCGCGCAGCCGCGCCAGCGTGCGGTAGCCCGAGGGGGCCTTGGCGGCGAGATCGGTAAAGGCCGCCTCGGCCTCGGTGTGCTTGTCCTGTTCCGACAGCTCGACGGCCTTCTCGAAGGCAGCGCCGGCCTCGGCCGCCTTCTTGGCCTCCAGGTACTGGTAGCCGCGCCAGCCGCCGACGGCCGCCACGACCAGCACCATCAGGGCGATGAAGTAGATCGAATATTTGTCCCACAGCTTCTTGAGCTGTTCGCGACGTACTTCCTCGTCGACTTCGTCAAATAATTCAGACACTTAAGCTAATCCCATGCCCGGCCGGCAGCGCGCGCCAGATTGTGCGCGTCTAAAACCCGTCCCCACGTGCGGCGGCGATAACCTATCGATATGGCGGAGGCAAGGCAAAGCAAGCCCGATCAAGGCGTTAACGCTCGGTCCGGGATAGCCCGGGGTGAGGCTCGTCCCCGCTCAGGTCCCTACCAGAGCTCCCGCAACTGCCGCTTCAGCACCTTGCCATTGGCGTTGCGTGGCAGCGGGTCGGCCGTGATCGTCATCGTCTCCGGCACCTTGTAATCGGACAACCGTTCGGCGCACCAGGCCCGCAGATCGTCGCTCCCGGCCTGCATGCGCGTCACCACCACGGCGTGGACGCGCTCGCCCAGCACCGGGCATGGCTTGGCAATGATCGCGCTCTCGACCACGGCGGGATGGCCGGCGAGCACGGATTCGACCTCGGCGGAATAGATCTTCAGACCACCGCGGTTGATCATGTCCTTCTGCCGGTCGAACACGCGAACAAAACCGTCGGCATCGACCGAGCCGAGATCGCCGGAATGCCAGAAGCCGCTGGTGAAACTTTCGGCCGTGGCTTTCGGGTTGTTCCAGTAGCCCTTGATGACGGAGGCGCTCTGGATCCAGAGCTCGCCGATCTCGCCATACGGCAGCTCGCGCCCGTCCGCCCCCATCGCGATGATCCGCGCGCCGGGACACGGCAGGCCGACGCTGTCGATATGGCTCGCCGTCAGCTCACCCGGCATGATCGTCGACGGCGATGTCGTCTCGGTCGAGCCGTAGCAGTTCGCAAGCTTCAGGCCGGGAATCGTCGCCTCGAGCTTCTCGATGGTCGCGACCGGCATCGGCGCACCACCGAAGCCGCCAATGCGCCAGCTCGACAGATCATAGCTGTCGAAATCCGGCTGGAGCAGGCAGAGATTGTACATCGCCGGCACCATCACCGTGTAGGTGACGCGCTCGCGCGCGGCGAGCTTGAGATAGTCGGCGGCCTTGAACTCCGGCATGATGATCAGCGCGCCGCCGCAGCGGATCATCGTCGTGATGTTGGCGACCACGCCAGTGACGTGGCCGAGCGGCACGGCAGCGATCGAACGGTCGGCCGCCGTCAATTGCAGGCAGGACACGAACACCATCGAGGAATGGACGATGTTGCAATGGGCCAGCATCGCGCCCTTCGGTTTGCCGGTCGTGCCCGAGGTGTAGAGGATCATCGCGGTGTCCTCTTCGCTCGTCTCGACCGGTGCCGGTGGCGGCGCGTTGTCCGCGAGCACCGCAAAGCGCGACAGAGCCGCATCGTCATCGACAGGAATCCGGTGGATCACGTCCGGGATGTCCCGCGCATCGGGCAACCGTCCTGCGAGCGCCGCTTCGTGGATCAGAATTTTGGCGCCGCAATCGGTGAGGACATAGGCGATCTCCGGCTTCTGCTGGCGCGTGCTGAGCAGGACGGTGACAAGCCCCTCATGCGCCGCGGCAAACAACAGCAGCGGAAATTCGATGCGGTTACCGAGCAGGATGGCAACGCGGTCACCGCGTCGCAGCCCCAGCTTGCGAAAACCCGATGCAATCCGCGTAGCCTGGTCCACCGCCTGCCGCCAGCTTAGCCGGACATTGCCGCAGATCAGCGCTTCGCCATTGCCATTGCGCGCGCAGGCGTCCGCGATCATGGCCCAGATGTTCGCGGGCCGGTCGCCGAAGGCCGGCACCACCCGATCGCCAAAGCGCGCCTCGAGCCGCATCGGCGGAATCTGAGATTGCGACCAGTCCATCGGAGGGCCCTCGGCTTGTTGCTTTTGTCACCTTCCGCGCATGGGCACGGGTCCCCGTCTTGCGCTGATCGGCTGAGGCTAGCTCCCCAT
This sequence comes from Bradyrhizobium sp. LTSP857, assembly GCF_000938285.1. Taxonomy (NCBI): domain Bacteria; kingdom Pseudomonadati; phylum Pseudomonadota; class Alphaproteobacteria; order Hyphomicrobiales; family Nitrobacteraceae; genus Bradyrhizobium; species Bradyrhizobium sp. LTSP857. The sequence continues at coordinate 361,031 of NZ_JYMS01000007.1, forward strand.
GACGGGAACGCCAATCACGACTGGGTGGAACGCGAAAGCCAGCGCCAGATAGGCAACGATTCCGACTGCAACCGCGATCAAATCGTTGGTGACGCCGCCCACCGGGATCGGCGGCCCGCCGCCGTCTGTGCGATGTTTGAGCGAGATGCGGTCATACACCCCCCAGCCCAGGAACGAGCCGAACAGGATGATGGAGCCGAGATCGCCGTTCGCCAACAAATGCGCGGCCGCCCACAGCTTGATCCCGGCCAGCATCGGATGCTTCAGCGTCGCATAGATACGGCCACGCAAGTAGGACGCAACCACCAGGATGACGGCAGGCAGCATCAGCGCGATCGTGATGTGCTTCATGGCCTTCGGCGGGTACCAGACGTCGATCCAGCCGGTCGCGCGATAATGCGCAAAGCCCCAGACGATCAGCGCCAGACCTGCGAGAGACACCAGCGAATAGAGGATCTTATAAGTCCCCTCGCCCAGCCTCGCGATCGCCTGCGCGCGCGCCTCGCGTTTTGTTGTGAAAACATGGGCGGCGAAAAACAGCACCAGCCCCAGGATCATGACCAGCAGACCCACGACGTCCTCCCCCTCAACCAGCGCCCCGCTTATGGCGTATCATTGATTGGCGGATGGTCGCAACGGCGCTGCTCAGGAAGATCGGGTCGCGCACTACTTGCCAAGTTCCCTATTATCGACATAGCGGATCGCGATCGGCCGCCCGGCCAAGGCGCCACCAAGACCGCTGGTGAATTTCAGCGGCAGGCAGGCATTCAACGATGCATTGATCGCATTCAGATAGGTCGTTCTTGTATCGGCCGGGACGCCCGCGGTCGCAAAGGTCAGGCGCGGTGGGCCGACCAGGCCGCCGGTCTTGTTGAAGCTGAAGCGCACCGACATCTGCATGCCCGCTCGCCCATTGTCTGATGGCGGCGACCAGCAGGTCCGCAGCTCGGCGAAGAGGTCGCCGATCGTATCGAGATCGTGATCGGGCTTCTGGTATTTGGCGCGATCGGCCTCAGGCGGCACGCTCTCGATCGTGAGCTGAAGATTCTCCCCGTAGGGATAGTCGATCTCGGGAATACAGGGACCGTGCTGGAGCACGCTGCAAAAGGACGGCGTGCAGGGCCGGCTGTCGAGCACGCTGCACGGCTCGTGCGAAAACGGGATCGGATTGATCTGCCGGTGCCGCGCGTCGGCCGCGACCGTTGATATCGCCAGCAGGATGAGAACAAGGACGTAGCGCCACATCAGCAGAACGTGGCACCGCCAGAGAATCCGTCAAGCCCGCGGGCGTTCACATGCTCGCGCTCAAGCGGCAGGGCCGTGCCCTATCCCTTCTTCTTGACGTCCTTGACGTTGGTGAACTCGATGCCCTCGGCGCGTTCTTTCGTATAGCCGAGATAAAACTCGTTCCGGGCCAGATACACGGGATCGCCGTCGACATCGTCGGCGATGCTCGAGGTGTTGGCGGCGAGGAACGTGTCGAGCTTCTTGCGATCGTCCGAAGCGACCCAGCGCGCGAGCTGGAACTCGCTCACCTCGAACTCCACCGGCAGCGAATACTCCGCCTCCAGGCGCGCCTTGAGCACGTCGAGCTGGAGCGCGCCGACGACACCGACCAGCGCCGGCGCGCCGTCGCGCGGGCGGAACACCTGCACGACGCCCTCTTCCGACATCTGCTGGAGCGCTTCCTTCAGCTTCTTCGCCTTCATCGCGTCGGTCAACCGGACGCGGCGGACGATTTCCGGCGCGAAGCTCGGCACGCCCACGAAGTTGAAATCCTCGCCCTCGGTCAGGGTATCGCCGATGCGCAGCGTGCCGTGGTTGGGAATGCCGACGACATCGCCGGCAAAGGCTTCATCCGCGACCGATCGGTCCTGTGCAAAGAAGAATTGCGGGCTCGACAGCGGCATGCTTTTGCCGGTGCGCACCAGCTTCGCCTTCATGCCACGGCTGAGCTTGCCGGAGCAGAGCCGCGCGAACGCGATGCGGTCGCGATGGTTCGGATCCATGTTCGCCTGGATCTTGAACACGAAGGCGCTCATGCGCGGATCGGTTGCCTCGACCCTGCGCTGGTCGCTCTCCTGCGCGCGCGGCTCGGGCGCGAACTTACCGAGCCCTTCCAAGAGGTCACCGACGCCGAAATTGCGCAGTGCGCTGCCGAAATAGACCGGCGTCAGATGGCCCTCGCGAAAGGCCTCCAGCTCGAACGGCTTGGAGGCCGCGGTGACGAGCTCGAGCTCGTCCTTCACTGCCGATACGTCGAGATTGGCGTTGAGCTTTCCGAGTTCGGCGATCTCGATCTGCTGCGCCGCGCCGGTCTTGGCGCCGCCGCCTTCGAGCAGGCGCACGCCGCCATTGACGACATCATAGGTGCCGAGGAAATCGCGGCCGCGGCCGACCGGCCACGTCATCGGCGTGGTGTCGAGCGCCAGCGTCTTCTCGATCTCGTCGAGCAGATCGAAGACGTCGCGGCTCTCGCGGTCCATCTTGTTGATGAAGGTGATGATCGGGATGTCGCGCAGGCGGCAAACCTCGAACAGCTTTCGCGTCCGCGCCTCGATACCCTTGGCGGCGTCGATCACCATCACGGCGGAGTCGACCGCGGTGAGCGTGCGATAGGTGTCTTCCGAAAAGTCCTCGTGGCCCGGCGTATCCAGAAGGTTGAACACGAGCCCTTCGAACTCGAAGGTCATCACCGAAGTCACGACCGAGATGCCGCGCTCCCGCTCGATCTTCATCCAGTCCGAGCGCGTGTTGCGCCGCTCGCCCTTGGCCTTGACCTGGCCGGCGAGATTGATGGCGCCGCCGAACAGCAGCAGCTTTTCGGTCAGCGTGGTCTTGCCGGCGTCAGGATGCGAAATAATCGCAAAGGTGCGCCGCCGCGCCACTTCAGCGGCAAGCGGGGAACGGGCCGGCGATTCGGCGGAAATGGCGATGTCGGACATGGTGGCAGCGTTTGGCAGGGAAAATGGGCCTGATCAAGCCTCATTTGGTGATTGCGGAGCCCGTCGGCCAGCCCCATATCGGCCTTGGGAGGGACGGGCCTTCCCCCTCATCAGCACATCAGCCGCGGGGACGACCCTGCCTTGCACCGAGGGTCGTCGTGGCCTGGAGCATCCTGTTCGTCGCCGGTCTTTTGGAAATCGCCTGGGCGATCGGGCTGAAATACACCGAGGGCTTTACCAGGCTCGTTCCGTCCGTCCTCACGCTCGCGGCCATGGCCGGCAGCGTCATCCTGCTCGGTGTTGCCCTGAAGACGCTTCCGATTGGAACCGCTTATGCGGTCTGGACCGGCATCGGCGCGGTCGGCACCGCGGCGCTCGGCATCATCCTGTTCGGCGAACCGGCTACCGCGCTTCGCCTGGCCAGCATCGGACTGATCGTCGCCGGCATCGCCGGGCTGAAGCTCGTTACTTGAGGAAAATCTTGACCGCCCACCAGGTCAGGGCCGCAACGATCGCCGAGGCCGGCATCGTGATCACCCAGGCATAGACGATCGAGCTCGCGACATTCCAACGCACCGCCGAGAGGCGGCGCGCGGCGCCGACGCCGACAATGGCGCCGGTGATGGTGTGGGTGGTCGAGACGGGAACCCCGAGGAAGGTCGCGATGAACAGGGTCGCGGCGCCGCCGGTTTCAGCGCAAAAGCCCTGCATCGGCGTCAGTTTTGTAATGCGCAGTCCCATGGTGCGCACGATGCGCCAGCCGCCCATCAGCGTCCCCATCGCCATCGCCGCCTGGCACGACAACACCACCCAGAACGGCACGTAGAATTCGCCGCCGAGTTGGCCCTGCGAATAGAGCAGTACGGCGATGATGCCCATGGTCTTCTGCGCATCATTGCCACCATGGCCGAGTGAATAGAGCGAGGCGGAGGCAAATTGCAGGATGCGGAAGGCGCGATCGACCGCAAACGGCGTCGATCGCACCGAGGCCCAGGAGACGACCGCAACCAGCACCATCGCAAGCAAGAAGCCGACGAGTGGCGACAGCACGATTGCGAGCACCGTTTTGGACAATCCGCTCCAGACCGCCGCCGAGAGCCCGGCCTTGGCCACGCCTGCACCGAACAGGCCGCCAATCAATGCGTGGGACGAGGATGACGGGATGCCGAGCGCCCAGGTGACGATATTCCAGACGATCGCACCGACCAGCGCCGCGAAGATCACCTGGGCATCGACGATCGCGGGATCGATGATGCCGGTGCCGATGGTCTGGGCGACATGCAGGCCGAACACCATGAAGGCGACGAAGTTGAAGAACGCAGCCCAGAACACTGCGAATTGCGGCCGCAGCACGCGGGTCGAGACGATGGTCGCGATCGAATTGGCGGCGTCGTGCAGGCCGTTCAGGAAGTCGAACAGCAACGCGACGGCGATCAGTCCGACCAGGACGGGAAGACCCAACGCAGCATCCACAATGCGGCCCCTGCCTTAAAGTTTGCGCATGATCTGAACGGAAAACCGCTGCACACTTTTCCGGATCATGCGCTAGACTTGTTCAATGACGATGCTGTTGATCTCGTTCGCCACGTCATCGAAGCGATCGGCGACCTTTTCGAGGTGGTCGTAGATCTCGGCCCCCACGATGAAGTTCATCGAATTGCCATCGCGATGTTTGAGGAACAGCTCCTTCAGGCCGATGTCATGGAGGTCGTCGACGCGGCCCTCCAGCTTGGTCAGCTCCTCCGTGATCGCGGTCAGCATGGCCACGTTCTTGCCGATCTCCTGCATCAGCGGCAGTGCACGGCCGACCAGATTGGCGCATTCGATCAGCAGAGCGCCGATCTCTCGCATCGGAGGCTCGAAAGTGCGGACCTCGAACAGCATCACGGCCTTCGCTGTCTGCTGCATCTGATCGATGGCGTCGTCCATCGAGGTGATCAGGTTTTTGATGTCGAGGCGGTCGAACGGCGTGATGAAGGTGCGGCGCACCGCGGTCAGCACCTCGCGGGTGATGTTGTCGGCGTCGTTCTCGAACTGGTTGACGCGCTGGCAATAGACCGGCGTCTCCTCGCCCCCGTTCAGCATGCCCTGGAGCGCGATGGAGCCCTGGATCACGGTCTGGGCGTGGCGGTCAAACAGGTCGAAGAACCGTTCTTCCTTGGGCAGGAAAGCGCGAAACCATCGCATCATGGGGATAGGCTACCGGTTGGAAATGGCCCGGCCCGAACGGGCCGTCACGAAACTGTCATAGACCATTTTCAATCCGCGTGCGTGTCACCTCGCGCCCGCGGAGGCGGATCATCCACCGCTTTCAATAGGCAGGCAACTCGAAGTTATATCAATGCCTTAGAGTGAACGCCGGAAGTAATGCGCGATTTCGCCGACGACGCCGCGGCGGAAGGTGAGCACGCAAATCACGAAGATCGAGCCCTGGATCACCGTCACCCACTGGCCGAATCCCGCCAGATATTGCTGCATGGCGATGATCGCGAAGGCACCGACCACAGGCCCGAAGATGGTGCCGAGGCCGCCAACCAGCGTCATCAGCACGACCTCGCCCGACATCGACCAGTGCACGTCGGTGAGCGAGGCATTCTGCGCCACAAACACCTTCAGAGACCCGGCCAAGCCGGCCAGCGTGCCCGAGAGAACGAAAGCCAGGAACTTGTACTGGTCGGTCCGGTAACCCAGCGAGATCGCGCGCGGCTCGTTCTCGCGGATCGCCTTCAGCACCTCGCCGAACGGCGAATTGATGATGCGGTAGATCAGCAGGAAGCCGGCGAGGAAGCCGACCAGCACGACGTAATAGAGCACTGTCGGCTTGGACAGATCGAACACGCCGAACAAGTGCCCCTGCGGAATACCCTGGATGCCGTCCTCGCCGTGGGTGAAAGGGGTCTGCAAATAGAGGAAGTAGAGCAGCTGCGACAGCGCCAGCGTGATCATCGAGAAATAGATGCCCTGGCGGCGGATCGAGATGTAACCGGTCACGATCGAAAGCACGAACGCGCCGGCGACACCGACGAGGATGCCGAGCTCTGGCGGCAGCGCCCACACTTTCAGCGCATGCGCGCTGCAATAGCCTGCCGTGCCCAGGAACATCGCGTGACCGAACGACAGCAGGCCGCCATAACCGATCAGCAGGTTGAAGGCGCAGGCGAGCAGCGCGAAGCACAGCGCCTGCATCACGAAGAACGGATAGATGCCGCTGAATGGCACCGAAGCCAGCAGCAGCGCCATCACCACGAATACGATCATCTCGTCGCGCATCGCGCGCGGGGTCACCGGAAGCGTGTCGTCCGTCAAGGCTGTCATATCAGGCGGCCCTTCCCGTCAATCCCGTTGGCTTCACCAAGAGCACCAGCACCATCAGCACGAACACGACGGTGTTGGAGGCCTCGGGATAAAAATACTTGGTCAGGCCCTCGATCACGCCGAGCGCAAAGCCCGTGATGATCGATCCCATGATCGAGCCCATGCCGCCGATCACCACCACCGCGAACACGACGATGATGAGGTCCGCGCCCATCAGTGGCCGCACCTGGTTGATCGGCGCCGAGAGCACGCCGGCGAGCGCCGCAAGGCCGACGCCGAGGCCGTAAGTCAGCGTGATCATCCGCGGCACGTTGATGCCGAAGGCGCGCACCAGCGTCGGATTTTCAGTGGCGGCGCGCAAATAGGCACCGAGCCGTGTTTTCTCGATCAAGAACCAGGTGGCGACGCAGATGACCAGCGAGAAGATGACGACCCAGGCGCGATAGATCGGCAGGAACATGAAGCCGAGATTGATGCCGCCCTTGAGCTGATCCGGAATGGCGTAAGGCAGGCCGGACGAGCCAAAATAGTTCTGGAAGACGCCTTGCACGATTAGCGCGATGCCGAAGGTCAGCAGCAGTCCGTAAAGGTGATCGAGCCCGGTCAGCCATTGCAGCATGGTCCGCTCCAGGATCATGCCGAAAATGCCGACCAGGATCGGCGCGATCAGCAGCGCCCACCAATAGTTGAGACCGACAAGGTTCAGCAGGAAATAGGCGCAGAACGCGCCCATCATGTAGAGCGCGCCATGGGCGAAATTGATGATGTTGAGCATGCCGAAGATCACGGCAAGCCCGAGACTGAGCAGCGCGTAGAACGAGCCGTTGATCAGTCCCACCAGTAGCTGTGCATAAAGAGCCTGCATCGATCCCGCACCCAGTCCCTTCGGCGTTCCCTAAAGCGCCCGCCGGCTCACAGCCGGCGGGCTATTGGTCTTACTTCTTCAACAGCGCGCACTTGCTTTCGGACAGCGGCGTGAAGGCCTGGTCGCCCGACACCGTGCCGACCAGCTTGTAGAAGTCCCACGGTCCCTTGGACTCGGAGGGCTTCTTCACCTCGAACAGATAGGCGTTGTGGATGGTGCGGCCGTTGGGCTGAATCTCACCCTTGCCGAACAGCTCATCTTCCGTCGGCAACGACTTCATCTTCTCGACGACCTTGACGCCGTCATGGGGATTGCCGCCGAGAGCGTCCAGCGTCTTGAGATAGTGCCGCACGCCCGCATACACGCCCGCCTGCACCATGGTCGGCATCGCGCCGTTCTTCATCTTCTCCGAGAATTTCTTGGAGAACGTTCGGGTCTGGTCGTTCATGTCCCAGTAGAAGGTCTCGGTGAAGTTCAGGCCCTGCGCGGTCTCAAGGCCGATCGCCTTGACGTCGGTGAGGAACAGCAGCAGCGCCGCGAGCTTCTGGCCGCCCTTGACGATGCCGAATTCGGCCGCCTGCTTGATCGAGTTGGTGGTGTCGCCGCCGGCATTGGCAAGACCGATGATCTTGGCCTTGGAGGCCTGCGCCTGAAGCAGGAAAGAGGAGAAGTCAGGCGTGTTGAGCGGATGCTTGACGCCGCCGACCACCTTGCCGCCATTGGCGGTGATGACGGCGGTGGTGTCGCGCTCGAGCGCGGCGCCGAACGCGTAGTCCGCGGTGAGGAAGAACCAGGTGTCGCCACCGGCCTTCACCAGCGCCTGGCCCGTGGTGTGGGCCAGCATGTAGGTGTCGTAAGTCCAGTGCACGGTGTTGGGCGAGCACTGCGCGTTGGTGAGGTCCGAGGTCGCCGCACCCGAATTGATGTAGACGCCGTTCTTTTCCTTCACGACGTTGTTGACGGCAAGCGCCACGCCGGAGTTCGGCACGTCGACGATGATGTCGACCTTGTCGACGTCGAACCATTGCCGCGCGATCGCGGTCCCGATGTCCGGCTTGTTCTGGTGATCGCCCGAGATGATGTCGATCTTCCAGCCCTTCGCCGCGAGGCCGGAATCCTCAACGGCCATCTGTGCGGCGACGGTCGAGCCCGGACCGCCGAGGTCGGCGTAGAGGCCGGACTGATCGGACAGCGCGCCGATCTTGACGGTCTTGTCCTGCGCGAAGGCTACGCCAGCGGTGGTCACGGCCAACGCAGTGCCGAGCAGAAACGACGCAATCGACTTTGTCTTCATGCTATTTCCCTTGTGAATTTTCTCTCGGCCGTTTGACTCTTGGCCGTTCTAGACGCCGAGATAGGTGTGGAGCTTGTCCATGTTCGCGGCAAGCTCCGAATTGGCAAATCCGTCAATGATCTTGCCGTGTTCGACCACGTAATAGCGGTCGGCGACGGTGGATGCGAAGCGGAAGTTCTGCTCGACCAGAAGGATCGTAAAGCCTTCCTTCTTGAGCCGCGCAATGGTGTGGCCGATCTGCTGGATGATGACCGGAGCCAGACCTTCGGTCGGCTCGTCCAGCATCAGGAAGCTCGCGCCGGTGCGAAGAATGCGCGCGATCGCGAGCATCTGCTGCTCGCCGCCGGACAGCTTCGTGCCCTGGCTGTTGAGACGCTCCTTCAGGTTCGGAAACAGGTCGAAGATCTGCTCGAGCGGCAATCCGCCAGCGCGCACCACCGGCGGCAGCAACAGATTCTCCCGCACGTCGAGACTGGAGAATATCCCGCGTTCCTCCGGACAGAATGCGATGCCCATGCGCGCGATCTTGTCGGAGGTCGCGCGGATGATGTCCTGGTTGTTGAACTTTATCGAGCCGGTGCGCTTACCGATGATGCCCATGATCGACTTCAGCGTGGTCGTCTTGCCGGCGCCGTTGCGCCCGAGCAAGGTGACGACCTCACCCGCGTTCACGTCGAAATTGATCCCGTGCAGGATGTGGGACTCGCCGTACCAGGCTTCCAGGTTGCGCACCTGAAGGATGTTGCCGCCGGTCGCGGCCTTTGCCGGAGCGTCGGCCATCGCGGTGTCAGTCATGACCGGCTCCCAGATAGGCTTCCTTGACGCGCTCGTCCTTGGTGAGCTCGGAGTAATGGCCTTGCGCGAGCACCTGCCCGCGCGTCAGCACGGTGATGATGTCGGAGAGATTGGCCACCACGCTCAAATTATGCTCGACCATCAGGATGGTATATTTCGCCGAGATACGCTTGATCAGCGCCGCGATCTTGTCGATATCCTCGTGGCCCATGCCGGCCATCGGCTCGTCCAGCAGCATCATCTCGGGATCGAGCGCGAGCGTGGTCGCGATCTCGAGTGCGCGCTTGCGTCCATAGGGCATCTCGACCGCCGGCGTGTTGGCGAACTCGCTGAGGCCCACATCGTTCAACAAATCGCGCGCGCGGTCGTTGAACCGATTCAGCACCGACTTGGAGCGCCAGAAATCAAAGGAGCTGCCGTGCTGGCGCTGGAGCGCGACACGGACGTTTTCCTGCGCAGTGAGATGCGGAAACACCGCTGAGATTTGGAATGAACGGACCAGCCCCATGCGGGCCACATCGGCGGGCGCCATCGCGGTAATGTCCTGTCCCTTGTACAGGATTTTTCCGGCAGACGGCTTGAGGAACTTGGTCAGAAGATTGAAGCACGTCGTCTTGCCGGCCCCGTTCGGGCCGATCAGCGCGTGGATACTCCCACGGCGGACCTTGAGCGCAACGTCGCGGACGGCAAAGAAGCCCGCGAACTCCTTGGTCAAGCCTTCCGTTTCGAGAATGAACTCATCGGCCAAACAGATTTCCCCCCGCCCGCGCGAACCGCGCGTAGCTGTCCTTGTTACTTCGGCGTTCCGGAGGCCTTGGAGCCTTCCCGGAACACCGCCTCCGGGCGCGGAATATGCCGGAGGTGACGGGGGTTAGGCAAGGCGGAAAGCTGAGCAGATCAGGCCTCCGGCCGGGAGACTGATGCTCCCTTAGTCGGAAGTGTTTTGATGTCGCGCCTGCCCGGCCTCCCGGTTCGCAACGCGCCGCCATCAAGCCGTCGTTAACGATCTTTGGTGCCGCGCGCCAGCCTTCATAGAAAATTTTCCCGCAACAAGCATCGTGCGCGGGTTTCTATTGCCGGGAATATTGTTTTGGAATTCACCAGCGCCGCTCCCCCCGTCGTCAAGTCGATCAAGCAGCGCGATCTCCTCAACACGTGGCTGCGACTTTATGCGCGCCAGCAGATTGCGCCGGCAATCTGGGGGTATCAGCCCGCCCGGCTCGAGGAAGAGCTGTCTGATCTGATCTACTACACGGTCGACAATACGACGCCGACGCCGCGCCTGACCATTCAGAGCGAAGGCACCCGCATCTCGCGCGCCTACGGACATACCGGCAAGGGAATTCTGCTCGACGACTATATCGGGCCGCGGCTCGCGCCCTTCGTGATGCCGATCTATTGTGAATGCGTGGCACGCGGGCTTCCGGTCTATAGCGTTGCCGACGTCGACGACATCTACGGGCGTGTCGTCGCCTATGAACGGTTGCTGCTGCCTTTCCTGACCGACGACAAGGTCAGCCACATCATCGCCTCGCTCAAGACCTTCTGCGAGGACGGCGGCTTCGAGATCAAGAATCTGATGCGCGGAAATGACGCGCTGCCGCGCCCAAAACTGCGCGCGGTGATCGACCGCGATCTCTTTCACCGCGCCCCGGGCCGCATCGCGGCCGCCGATATGGTCGAATTCGCCGATCAGCCCGGTCCGGGCGTCACCACCGAGATCATCGAGCTGAACTAGCCCTTGCGCGATTTGGCGCCGACTTCCTTGTCGTAGATATCCGGCTTGAAGCCGACCAGCAGCTTGCCGCCGATTTCGAGCACAGGCCGCTTGATCATCGATGGTTGCGCTAGCATCAACGCCAGCGCCTTCTTCTCAGTCAGCCCTTCCTTGTCGGCCTCGGGCTGCTTCTTGAAGGTGGTGCCGGCGCGATTGAGCAGCGTCTCCCAGCCGAGCTTGTCGCTCCATTGCTTCAGCTTGTCCTTCTCCACGCCTGCAGCCTTGTAGTCGTGGAACTCGTAGGCAACGCCATGGGTGTCGAGCCAAGTGCGCGCCTTCTTCATGGTGTCGCAGTTCTTGATGCCGTAGATGATGTTGGGCAAGACGTCCTCGCGCATGCGTCGTGTGATGCTGTGGCCGTGGCGTTGTACGAAACTCCGGTTCACGCGACAATATTGCGAACGAGATTTCGAACTTTCTGAACGGACACATCATGCACGTCACTCACGACCCCGCCGCGACCGCGTCGCCGACCATCGACTTCAACAGCTTCCTTGCGGTCGATATCCGCGTCGGCACCATCGTCGATGCAAAACCGTTTCCCGAGGCGCGCAAGCCGGCCTGGCGGCTGTGGATCGACTTTGGCCCGGCGATCGGGGTGCGCAAGAGCTCGGCGCAGATTACCGAAAATCATCCGCTCGAGACGCTCGTGGGACAACAGGTCGCGGCCGTCGTCAATTTCCCGCCGCGCCAGATCGGCCCGGTCGTCTCGGAGGTGCTGACGCTCGGTTTTCCCGATGCCGACGGCAAGGTCGTGTTGATACAGCCGAGCAAGCCCGTGCCGAATGGCGGACGGCTGTTCTAACGGCGCCGGTTCAAGCGCCGGACCGTCGTCTCCGCTGGCGGCCCGCCAATCGTCCGATTCTCCTGTTGGCCCGGCTCGGGGGTGCTTGGACTTGACCAAAACTCCTTTATCCTATAAAATGACTGACTGATCGTTTTTTATTATATCGAACCGTATCTGACGGCCATTTGGCGGTCCTCTAAAACGATCGAACTGTCAGTTATTTATGGACGAGACGGATGCCCAAGATCAGCGACAAGCAACGCGAAGGCCGGCGCCAGCAGATCCTCGAAGCCGCCCTCGCCTGCTTCTCCGAGAACGGTTTCCACCAAACCGGCATGGCCGACATCGTGAAGAAGTCGGGGCTGAGCCACGGTGCGGTCTATCTCTACTTCCAGGGCAAGGACGACCTGATCGAGGCGCTCGCCGACGATCGCCATCGCCGCGAAGCCGTGCTCAATTCGGTCGCGCAGGGATCGGGCGATCCGATCGAAGGACTTCACGCGCTGGTCCGCGTCTACGCGCAATGGCTCACCGATCCCGCGGGCGAAGCCCGTCGGCGCGTCGGCATCCATGGCTGGGCCGAGGCGCTGCGCAACCGCCGCGTCCGCACCAGCGTCGTCGAGGGCATCGACATGCCGCGCGCGCTGATCGTGGCGCTGGTCGAGCGCGCCCAGCACGACGGCCTCATCAAGCGCGAACTCGGGGCGGATGCCATCGCGCGCGTGCTGGTCGCGATCTTCCAAGGCTTTGTGCTGCAAAAATGCTGGGGCGAGGATTTGGACGTCGAGGCTTGCATGGCCGCTGTGGCGAGCGTGATCGAAGGATTTCGTACCACCAAACCCGACGTCAAGCGACGAACCAAGGCTTGAGTGATGTCCTGGATGCACGAACTGCTCGCAGGTATCGGCGTCGGTCTCGTCGGAGGGCTGACATCGGGCTTCATGGGCACAAGCCCGGGTGGCGGTCTCGTCATCTTCTGCGTGCTGCTGCTGGGCGCTGAGCAGCACATCGCCCAGGGCACGTCGTTGATCGCGCAGGTCCCTCCGACCGGCCTCGCCGGCGTGCGCCGCTACTGGCAGAACGGCAATCACAGCCCGCTGCAATGGATCGCCTGGATCGGCATCGGATTTCTCGTCGGTGGTGCGGGCGGCGGCTACGCCGCGGCCGCCGTGTCCGACGCGGTCCTGCAATGGACCTACGTCGTCTACCTCGTTGCGCTGATCGCAGCGCTGGTGCTGCGGCGTGACCGTAAGGATGGCAGAAGCGAGGCCGGCGATCCCGACCAATTGCCCTGGCTCCCTCTGCTTCTGATCGGCATGCTTGCCGGCTTTTCCTCCGGCTTCATGGGCATCGGCGGCGGGCTCGCGATCACGGTCGGCCTCGCCGCGGGCCTGCGCGTGCCGCAGCATCAGGCGCAGCTCGTCAGCCTCATCTTCTCGGTGATCCCGACCAATATTCCGGCGGCATGGATCTACTGGAGCAAGGGGCTCATGGTCGGCTGGCCGGCCATCATCGGCATTCTTGCCGGCCTCTGGATCGGCACAGATTTCGGCGCACGCATGGCCAACGGCGTCAGCAAATCGGTGCTGCGCCGGACCATGATCGCCCTCGTCTCGCTGATGGCGCTCTATATGACCTACAAGGCGCTGAGCTAATTTCTCAAGGCCGCTTCGGAATGTTGAGCCCGCGCTGCACCGCCGGACGTGCCAGCCCGCGTTCGAGCCAGGCACCAACCGACTTGAACTGGGTGAATTCGACGAGATCGCCGGCGCCGTAGAAGCCGATGAGGTTGCGCACCCAGCCGAGCATGGAAATGTCGGCGATGGTGTAGTCGTCATCCATGAACCATTGCCGGCCGGCAAGATGCGTTTCCATCACGCCGAGCAGGCGCTTGGACTCGTTCACGTAACGCTCCAGCGGCCGCTTGTCTTCAAAATCCTTGCCGGCGAATTTGTGGAAGAAGCCGACCTGCCCAAACATCGGCCCGATGCCGCCCATCTGGAAATGCACCCACTGGATGGTCTGGTAGCGGCGCGCGGCATCCTGCGGCAGAAGCTTGCCGGTCTTCTCCGCGAGGTATTGCAGGATCGCCCCGGACTCGAACAGCGGCAGCGGCTTGCCGCCGGGCCCGTTGGGATCGAGGATCGCCGGGATCTTGCCGTTCGGATTGAGCGAGAGGAATTCCGGCGTCTTCTGGTCGTCCTTGCCGAAGTCGACGAGATGGACCTCATAAGGAAGCCCGATCTCCTCCAGCATGATCGAGACCTTGACGCCGTTCGGCGTCGGCAGCGAATAGAGCTGAAGCTGCTCGGGATGCTTGGCCGGCCAGCGCTTGGTGATGGGAAAGGCGGAGAGATCGGACATCGGGACCTTCGATCTGCTGTTGGGGCGCATCTAATCTAGGTGAGGCGCGGTATGACGCAAGGTTCAATACAAGACTCAATAATTGATCTCCATCCGCAGTCCGCGCGAATCGATCTCGTCGCCGCCGACGCGCTGCGTGCTGTCGCGCGCGGCGACGGCACAAGCGCAGGCGTCGATAAGATCGTCGCGGCCGATACCGGTGCCGTGGCGCTGGGCCAGCCATTTCGGCAAACGCGTGAAGCCGCGCTGCTCCAGAAGCGCGATGCGCTGCTCGCGGCCTTGCGCTGACGTCTTCTTCACGAGCCGGACTCGCCCTGCCAGATTCCAGAAGATCAATTCGGGATGCGCTTCACCAACGATCGCCTGCCCTGTTGGCGTCATGATCGCGTCGACCTCCCTGATCTTGTCCCTGATGTTCCAGAGTTGAGCCGACACGCCCCTGCCCTTGCCCTCGTGTTGCCAGTAATGCCGATTGGCGGCGGCCATGTCGGGAAACGTCCAGAGGTCTCGGCGCGCGCCAAGAAACACGGCGGGGCCAACCAGCTCGCGGGCGCGCAAGTCGCACGCGCGGTAGCCGCTCGCATTCAATCCGATCGGCATGTCGATCATCGCGCGCGCATGCGGCATCGCGAGCAACCGCGTGAGGCCCGGCGAATAATCGAAGCCGTGTTGGCCATGATCATCGATCCAGGCAGCGACCCAGCCGAAGCGAAATCCATCGAGACCGAGATAATTTGGCACGTCCGGATCCCGACGGTCCCCTCGTCAGCCGCCAACCGCCTGATAGGCCAGCCGCTTGAACTCGAAGAAGAAGGGATTCCAGAAGCCCATGTAGCGCTGGGTCATCAGCACACCGGCTGTATTGGCCTGCGGGCAGATCCACCAATGGGTGCCGGCAAGGCCGCCCCACTGAAACTCGCCGGTCGAGTTCGGGGGATCGAAGGGCATCGGCGCGAAGGTGACGGCGCCGCCGAGACCAAAGCCCTTGCCGGGGATCGGCCCGAGATTGGCGAAGCGGATGACCTGGCCTGCGGGCAACTGGTTCGTCATCATCTGCCGTAGCGTGTCCGGCTTCAGTAGCGCGTCCGAACCGGGCAATAGCGCGCGCACTAGCGCGAGCATGTCCGGCAAGGTCGAGGCCAGACCGCCGCCACCCGACAGCCGCGGGAGCGGCCGCCGANCCGATAGGCCTGCGGATAAGGCAGGTTGTCGGCGCGCGTGAGGCCCGGCTTCATCGGATCGAGCACATCGGCGCCAGTATAGAGCGCGACTAGCCTGCTCTGCTGCGCCTCGGGCACGAAGAAGCCCGTGTCAGTCATGCCGAGCGGATCGAAGATACGCGCCCTGAAGAACGCATCGAGCGACTTGCCCGAGACGACCTCCACGACGCGGCCGAGCACGTCGGTGGCCACCGAATATTCCCAGGACGTACCGGGATGATAGGACAGCGGCAGATCGGCGAGCTTGTCGATCATGTCGGTCAGCGGCGTCAGCGGATTGAGCACGCGCGCTTCGTTGTAGCCTTTGAACAGCACGGTGCCGGGATCGAAGATACCGTAGCTGAGGCCCGACGTGTGGGTCAGGAGCTGACGGATCGTGATCGGGTCCTTTGCCGGCTCGACATCGGCGAGGCTCGCCGCGCCCGGCTTCAGCACCTTGCGATGGCCGAGCTGCGGCAGGAATTTTTCGACAGCATCATCGAGCCCGATACGGCCTTCCTCGACCAGCAGCATGATCGCGCAAGTGACGAAGATCTTGGTGTTGGAAAATGCCCGAAAAATGTGGTCGGGCCGGAGTGCGGTTTTCGCCTCGCGATCGGCGAAGCCGACGCATTGCTGATCGACGACCTCACGCCCGCGCAGCACCGCCCAGGACACGCCGGGGACGATCTCCTGATCGACATAGCGCTGCATCGCCGTCCGCGCGGCGGAAAATTCTGCTGTCCTGGCGTCCATGGATTGGTCCCTCCCCGAATTGGTTGAGATGGATATAACGACAAATCGGCCGCGGGGAAGCCCGCCCTCAGGACATCTCTCCCGCGCTGACAGCGCCGACATTTTTGTTTCGCCGCGTGTTCATCCCGGCGCGAGCAACACAACGAAAAGCGCTGCAGTCCTCGCGGAAAGACCTCGTTAAGCGCGCGACCTTTAGCCTCGCACCCATGTTCAGCGTATCTTCAACTTCACCAGGGGTGACCGGCACATGACCTCGATCTCTGCAACGTCCACCAGTTCTTATTCCCCACTCGACCGCCTCAAGAGCGAGCTCACCAAGGAAGTCTCGGCAGGCACCATCAGTTCGAGCGACGAGTCCGCACTCTCGTCCGCACTCGACGGCATCGATTCGTCGCTCAAGAGCGGCGCGTCGAGCTCGAGCTCCTCGACGCCTCCGTCCTCCGACGAGATGCAGTCCAAGATCGACGACCTCATCCAGAACGAGGTGTCGAGCGGCAAGCTGACCAGCGACCAGGCAAGCGAGCTGAAGAACGTGTTCGCCAACACCTTCTCCAATAGTGCCGATGGTGCTGGTCCCCCGCCTCCGCCCCCGGATGGAAGCAGCGACTCATCGAGCACGAGCAGCACCGACTCCACCTCCTCGTCCGATTCCTCGTCCAGTTCGACTTCATCCAGTTCGTCGTCGACCACGACCGCGGAGCTGATGAAGGAGCTGATCGCGATGCTTCAGAGCGCGACCAGCCAGTCGACCTCCTACAGCTCCAGCGGCAGCAGCAACTCCTCCTCCGCGAGCTCACTGCTCGTCGACTACAAGACCTGAGTTCTAAAGCGCGATGAGATTGGAATGAATCGTCATCGCGCTTTAGGTTGTTGTTTGAGCATGATCTTTTCGGAAAACCGCTTCGCACTTTTCCGGATCATGCTCTAGTGGCCCGGTGCGCGCCACCGGGCCGTCATCCCTGCTTCATAAACGCCGTGACGTGCAGGCGACGGCGGATGTGCATGCCCTGCCGCTGATAGAGCGCGATGGCGGAAATGTTGCTCGAGAACACGTGCAGGAAGGGAATTTCGCCGCGCGCCTCGATCTGGCGCGCGACCGCCGCGAGCAGCGCCTGCGCGTAGCCGCGCCCGCGATGGTCGGGATGAACGCAGACGGCCGTCATCTCGGTAAAATTGCCCGGCTTCATCCGCTCACCCGTCATCGCGATTAATTCGCCGCCGGCGCGGATGCCGAGGAACGTCCCGAGCTCGTGCGTTCGCGCAGCAAAGGGGCCGGGCTTGGTCAGCTCCGTCAGCGCCATCATGGCGGGAACGTCGGCCGCACCTAACGTGACGATCTCGGCGTCGCGCAACGGGCTGTCAGCTGGCGAACCGATCATCTGCTCACCGGTCTCGGCGAGCACGACCTTGAAGCCGTCGGGAACGTCGACGGGCTCCGGCGTGAACAGCACAGCGACTTGCGATCCCGACAGAAGATCGCCGAGCGCAGCAAAGCTTGCCGTAGACATGTCCGCCATGTCGGCAAACGGCGTGATGTCCACGGGATAGCGCAGCGCTCGCGCGCCGCCCTCCGCCAGATGCTTCTGGCTCGTCGTCAGCGCGCTCCAGATCGGGCGATCCAACAGCCGCTCATCGCTGTCGGACACCGGCTCAGTCCTTATCGAAACTGACGATCACGGCCGCATTGGCAATGAGGATGGGGTCGTTGCCCTGCTCCGGGGCCGAGGGAATCTCCAGCCCGCCCTTGACCGCGTTGACGGTGACGGTGCCGTAAGGCAGCTCCTTGGCGACCGCCTCCTTGTCGACGGCTTCGGGATTTGGCACCGCGATCGTGACGTCGACGAACATGTCGTTCGCCGTCTTGTCGATCATCCGGAAGAAACCGAGACTCGAATGCCGGATCGCGTCCGACACCGCACGCTTCGCCGCCTTGGTCGCGTCCTTGCCGTGAACGTCGACGCCCATACCCATCTCGGTGATACAGCGAACGCGAGTCATTTCATATTCCTGTGGTTGGTTGGATGATTGTTAGTATCGGCGGGCAAGATCACGCCTTCAACTTCTCATGCGCCCGCAGTTCGTCGACCAGCACCCGCACATTCTCCGAATAGTCGATCGGGATCACGACCAGATGCACGCCTCCCGCCTTGAAGGCTGCGTCGAGCGTCGGGCCAAAACTGTCGATGCTCTCGATGCGATGCCCCTGGGCGCCATAGGCCTTTGCGTACAGGACAAAATCCGGATTGCCAAAAGTCATGCCGAAATCGGCGAAATTGTCGACGGCCTGTTTCCAGCGGATCATGCCGTAGGCGTGATCCTCCAGCACCAGCACGACCAGGTTGAGCTTGAGGCGGACGGCGGTCTCCATTTCCTGGCTGTTCATCATGAAGCCGCCGTCGCCGGCGACCGCGAGCACGCGGCGATCCGGATAGAGCATGGCGGCCATCATCGCCGACGGCAGGCCGGCGCCCATCGTTGCGAGCGCGTTGTCGAGCAGCAGCGTGTTGGCGACGCGGGTGCGGTAGTTGCGCGCGAACCAGATCTTGTACATGCCGTTGTCGAGCGCGACGATGCCGTTCTCCGGGATCACCTGCCGGATGTCGTGCACGATGCGCTGCGGCGTCGGCGGCCAGCGCGCCTCGGTGGCGCGATCGGCGATATGCTCGAGGATCTCTTCGCGCAACGGCAGCAGCGCCGCCGCCTGCGGCAGCTTGCCCTCGAGCCGGTCGGCCAGAAGCTCCAGGCTTGGCCCGACGTCGCCGACGACTTCGGCGTCGGGAAAATACACCTGCTCGACGCTGGCCGTGGTGTAGCTGACGTGAATGACCTTCGGTCCCGATGGCCCCATGATGAAGGGCGGTTTCTCGAT
Organism: Bradyrhizobium sp. LTSP857; assembly: GCF_000938285.1. Classification (NCBI taxonomy): domain Bacteria; kingdom Pseudomonadati; phylum Pseudomonadota; class Alphaproteobacteria; order Hyphomicrobiales; family Nitrobacteraceae; genus Bradyrhizobium; species Bradyrhizobium sp. LTSP857. Next base: position 379,997 of record NZ_JYMS01000007.1, read on the forward strand.
CGCATCGTGGCCGATCGCGACGATCAGATCGGCGGCCTCGATGGCGTCGTGGACATAGTCGCGCTCGGACAGCGCCGCGGTGCCCATGTAGAGATTGGTGCCACCGGGAACGGTGCCCTTGCCCATTTGCGTGGTGAAAAAGGGAATGCCGGTCCGCCGCACGAAGCTTGCGATACCGTGCGTCGACCGCGGCCTGCTGGTTGCAGCCCCCATCATCACCAGCGGATGTCTTGCTGCCAAAATCATCTCGGCCGCGCGGTCGAGCGCGGCGCGGTGGGCAACCGGGATCTCGATCGGGTGGATCGGGATTATCGGAACCGCTGGCACTTCATCGCCCGCGATGTCCTCGGGCAGTTCGAGGTGCACCGGACCCGGCCGCTCCTCCATCGCCACACGAAAAGCGTCGCGCACCACGGTCGGGATAGAGGAAGCGCTAATGATCTGCCGCGAGAGTTTCGTCAGCGGCTTCATGGTCGCGACCACGTCGACGATCTGGAAACGCGCCTGCCGGCTGCTCATGATCGGCTTCTGGCCGGTGATCAGGATCATCGGCATCGCACCGAGATGCGCATAGGCCGCACCGGTCGACAGATTGAGCGCGCCCGGACCAAGGGTCGACAGACACACGCCGGGCCGACCGGTGAGCCGGCCATGGGTGGCGGCCATAAAGGCAGCAGCCTGCTCGTGGCGGGTCAGGATCAACTTGATCTTGGAGGTGCGCAGCGATTCGACGAGATCGAGATTTTCCTCGCCGGGAACGCCGAAGATGCGGTCAACACCTTCATTCTCCAGCGCCGCAACGAACAGATCCGATCCCTTTGCCTTGCGTTCCTGCTCGCTCATGTCGCCTCCCGGTCACAGCTCCGGTTTCCGCACCCGCGGGAACCCGCGCGCATGGTAACCGCGTGGCGCTCAGGCACAACTCACAATGCGGCGGCCTTATCAGCGCGCACGAATATTGTCGTCCAGGTCTTCGCAATGACGGAAGTGCAACGCAAGGGCTCGTAGCCCTTACTTCACCTTCAGCGACAGCTCCGTGCCGCCCTTGAGCGGCAGCGTCATCGAGACAGAACCGTTTTGGGGATCGCGGATGAAGGCGATGTAATCGGGCTCGGCGTTGTCGTTCATGACGTAACCGCCGACAAGGAGTTGCGGCGTGACGATCTCGATCACCTCGCGCGCCAGCGATGGACCTCCCTCGCCCGGCCAGCCGTCGATCAGGACGAAATCGACGGGGCCGCCGAGATCGCTCAGCGTTTTCCGCGCGTCGCCTTCGCGGATGTCGGCGTAGTCGGCCAGACCCGCCTCCGCGAGATTGCGTCTGGCGGTTTCGACCTTGGCCGGCACGATCTCCGAGCCGATCACGGTGCCGCCGCCATTGTCGCGCAAAGCAGCGGCAAAGTAGAGTGTCGACATGCCGACCGAGGTCGCGAACTCCGCCACGCGCGTGGCGCGCAGGCCGCGGCACAACAGGTAGATCAACTCGCCCTGCTCGGGATGGATCGAAAAGCCCTGCTCGGCATAGGCGTGGGGATCGCGGCTGTTGAAGGAGCCGCGCGGTCCCCCACCCGGCGGGCGCTGCCGCGCCGCCTGCATGCGGGCAATGACGGCATTGACGCGCGGATCTTGAATCGGGCTGTGAGGCCGATCATTCATGTGCTGTTTCCCTCGCAGTCCGTTACTTGCCAAGAATTTCGGCCGCTGCACGATCCAGGATCGCGGCGATGCGGCGCGCCTCGGCGGAGTCGCTGCCGTGCTTCGCACGCAGCGCGCGCTTGAGATTGTGGCGGGCGCGGTGCAGTTCGTCGGAGGCATCAGCATCGAGATCGCCGGCGCCGGCAAAAGCCTCGCGCACCTCGTCCATGCGACCGCCGATCCGCGACAGCGCCTGAAGGATCGCGTCTGCGGTCGTGCGCTGCTCAGCAAGGTATGCCTGACCCTGTGGCGTGATGCTGTAGAGCTTGCGTCCGCCATCCTGCTCGACGCTGCTGTGGCCGACCTCTTCGAGATAGGTCAGCGCCGGATAGATCACGCCCGGACTCGGCGTGTAGAAGCCGCCGGAGCGCTCCTCGATAATCTTGATCAGCTCATAGCCATGCGCCGGGTTCTCGGCGAGCAGAGCCAGGATCACTAGCTGGAGGTCCTGCGACGACAGCCGCCGCGCGCCCGGGAAATCATCGCCGCCGCGCCCGAAAAAGCCATGTCCGCCACGGCCGAAGCGAGGCCGCCCGCCGTGCCGGCCCATGGCAAAGTGAGCGAAGTGCCCAAAGTGGAAGTCTCTGTGGTCTCGGTGTTTACCAAACATATCTTACGTCTCCTTCTCAAAACATATCTTACGATATAATTTGAGATAAGGAGACCGCAATTCACAGGTCCGTGATCGACGCCAACCCGGGCAGCCCCCGCCCTGCCGCTATTCGGCGGCTTCGCTGTGCGGGACGCCCTGCTCGACTTCGAGCTGAAGAATGTCGTTGAAGCGGTTGAAGGCGCCGCACAGCGCGATGCGCCAAGTCAGTTCGACGATCTGGGCTTCGGAGAAATGGGTGCGCAGACGCGCGAAGATCTCGTCGCGCGTCTTGTTCCAGTTGTTGGTGACGGCGATGGAATATTCGACGACGAGCTTGTCGAGCTCATCGAGCTCGGGGTGATCCTTGTAGTCGACAAGGCGCGCGGCGCCCGCCTCCGACACGCCCTGCACGGCCAGCTTGGGCGCGTGGTGCGAGACGCAATAGTCGCATTTGTTGAGCAGCGACACCGTGACCAGCGCCAGCTCGAGATGACGCTTCGACACCAGGCCTTCGCTGGCGAGGTCGACCAGCAGCGACCACATGTGCTTGAAGATCGGCAGCCTGTGCGCCATGACACCGGCTTGGTTCTCGAACGCGCCATAGGTCGTCATCTTGTCCCACAGCGGTCTCAGTGTCTCCGGCAGATCGTCCCTGGTCTTGATCGAAACTCGCGACATGGCATGCCATCCTCGGTTGGAACGTGCATGCTGCCACAAGGGCGCGCCGATGTCCGCTGTTGCAACCGCATGACACCCAGGACCTTTGAAGCCCGCTGTCTTCGCCTGCCCGCTGCCACCAAGGTGGTGCAGTGGGAGGGCACCTCCGTGTTCAAGGTCGGCGGCAAGATGTTTGCGCTGAGCGGTGGCTTTACGTCGAGCTACATGTTCAAGACCTCGAACATGGCCTATGCGATGCTGATCGAGCACGGCATCGCGCGGCCGGCGCCCTATCTGGCGCGGGCCAAATGGGTGCAGCTCGTGAGCAACAACGCTTTGCCGGATGCCGAACTCACGGCCTATCTCACGCAAGCCCATGCCCTGATCGTGGCAAAGCTCACACGCAAGGCCCGCAAGGAGCTCGGGCTTGCCTCGCCTGAAGCGGCGCCGAGATAGCGATCACTGCGTGCAGCCGGCCGGCCACTCGCGGTGACATTGAGCTTTCATCCTCCCCCGATATACTGCGCATCCTGGAATCGGTTTAGGACATCGGCGTGGCGATTGATCTGAAGGCGGTCGAGCAACTCGCTACCGATCAATCCTCGCTCAAGGCGGCCGCCGGTCTTGCCAAGCCGGCCAAATGGTCCGGCATCGGCGGCAGCCCGGATGGCGCACTGATCTGGGGCGAATGCGCGGGCTCCGGCGCCAATCCCTACCGCGTGATGGCCGACCTGCGCGACCTCGGCAACAAGTGCACCTGCCCATCGCGCAAATTCCCCTGCAAGCACGTGCTCGGCCTGCTGTGGCTCAACGCCGAAGCCATCGTGCCGTTCGCGCCAGCCGATACGCCGGCATGGGTCAGCGACTGGCTCGGTCGCCGGCGTGGCACATCCGCAGCCAAGCCTGCGAACAATGCACCGTCCGGTGACGCGAAAGATTTGCGTGCCGCACGCATTGTCGAACCGGAGGCCGCCGAAGACCCGAAGGATGCGGCACGGCGCGAGGCCCAGGCCGCCAGGCGAAACGAAGAGACGGAGCGCGCCATCCTCGATGCGCTGGATGCGCTCGAACAATGGATCGGCGACCAGCTGCGCTTGGGACTAGCAGGCTTCATCGACGATGCTACGGCGCGATGCCGGCGGATCGCGGCGCGCCTGGTCGATGGCAAGGCCGCAGTGCTCGCCGGCCGTGTCGACGAACTACCGTCTCGCCTGCTCGCGCTTGCCGCAGGCGATCGGCCACGCGGCGCGGTCGTCGAGCTCGGCAAGCTCGTGATGCTCGCGCGCGCCTCCCGCGCCACGCCGCGCGATGCCGAGGTCAGGCGCGCCGTCGCAACCTCCGAAACCCGCGAGACGGTACTGGCCGATCCGCAAGCCGTGCGGGTCGATACGCAATGGGAGGTGCTCGCCGAACACGTGCAGACGCGCCGCGACGGGCTGGTGTCGCAGACCACATGGCTGCTCAATCTCGCCGCGTCGGGGCCACGCTTTGCCATGCTGCTGGACTTCTTCCCGGCAAGTGTCGGACGACGCGGTTCGGTCTTCACGCCAGGCGAGCGCTTCCGGGGCGAGCTGGTCTTCTATCCGTCACAGCAGCCGCTTCGCGCCCTGCTCGTCCGGCGCGACGCCGCCGAGGAGACGCTGGCGCCCGAATGGCCTGCGCCGGATGAAGCGCTCTCCGACGCCTTGACGCGGCCGCTGCTGGCCGAGCCTTGGACGATCGACATTCCGCTGCTGCTGCCGCAGGGGCGGATCGCGCGCGATGATGCCGGGCATGCGTGGTGGCAATCCGGCGACGGGACCGCGACATTGCCGGTCGCGAGCAATGCGGAGGGCCTGCTGTGCGGCACCGACCTCACGCGCGCGGCTGCAATCTGGTCAGGCAGCCGGCTCACGATCCTCGCCGCGCAGACCCCGTGGGGACGGATCGGCAGCCATGACTGACGCGCTCAAGGCCGAGGCAATCTACGACGCAATGGGCACGGTGCTGACGCGCTGGACCATGGGATCGGCGGCCGCAGCGGCGGCCCCGTTCTGGCGCGCCGAGCTTGGCGAGGATCCAGCGGAAGCAGAGCTGCGGCTGCTCGCTTTGTCGGGCCAGTTCCTCGGCATCGCGGTGACGGCCGAGCCGGCGTCGACGCTCCGCGTCCTGCCCGACATTCCCGCGCTCGCCTTGTCGAAGCGCTCGACGCGCTCAAGCCCGTCGCGGTGCTGATCGAGGGGCCTGCGGATGCGTCGGACCTGCTGCCGATGCTCGCCGCCCCTGACATGGTGACGCCGGTGGCGTTGCTCGCTTACGCCGAGGACAATCCGGCGAACGCCAGCTTCTTTCCGTTTGCGGATTATTCGCCGGAATACCAGGCCGCGTGCTGGGCCGTGCGCCACGGCGCAGCCTTGCGCTTCATCGACCTGCCGGCATCGGACCGGCTGGGCGCCTCGGCCGCAGACATCGCCGAGGAAAGCGCGGCGAGGTCCGAAGACGATCCAGTCAGCCGCGACCCGATCGGCGCGCTCGCGACCGCGGCCGGATATGACGACGGCGAATCCTGGTGGTCGGACGTCATCGAGGAAAATCCAGCAACAGGCCCCGTGTTCGCAGCGGTCGCCGACGCGATGACGGCGCTGCGCACGGACGAAAAGCCGTTGTCGGCCCGCGAGGCCGCGCGCGAGGCGCATATGCGGATCGAGATCGCAAGAGCGGCAAAGGAATGCGACGGCGCGGTTGCTGTCGTCTGCGGCGCCTGGCACGTGCCCGCGCTCGCGGAAGGCCGCAGCCTTGCAGCGGACCGCGAATTGCTCAAGGGCCGGCCGAAGACGAAGATCAAGGCAACCTGGGCGCCCTGGACCGCGCCGCGCCTGTCGCGCGCGAGCGGCTACGGCGCAGGCGTCGTTGCGCCCGGCTGGTGCGCGCATCTCTGGGAGACGCGCGAGGGCGATCGTACGGCCATCTGGCTTGCCAAGGTGAGCCGCGTACTGCGCGATCACGGCCATTTCGTCTCGACCGCCTCGGTGATCGAGGCGCAGCGGCTCGGCACCGCGCTCGCCGCGCTGCGCGGCCGACCCGCGCCGGGATTCGCCGAGCTCCGTGAGGCGGCAATCGCGTGCCTCTGCAACGGCGAGAGCGCGCTGTGGAACGATATTGCCGCCGAACTCCTGGTCGGCGCGGGTGTCGGCGCAATTCCCGCGGCGACACCGCTTGCGCCGCTGCTCGAAGACCTTCAGCGCCAGCAGAAGGCGACACGGCTCAAACCGGAAGCGCTGGAGCGGCCGCTGACGCTCGATCTGCGCAGCGAGAGCGGGCTGATACGCTCGACGCTGCTGCATCGCCTGAATGCACTCGACGTGCCTTGGGGACGGCTGACCGATGCCGGCCGCAGCCGCGGCACCTTTCGCGAGAACTGGCAGTTGCGCTGGGAGCCGGAATTCGCCGTGCGGCTGGTCGAAAACCTGCTCTACGGCTCGACGATTGCGGAAGCTGCCGCTGGCCGCCTGATCGAGGCGATGGGCAAGGAGGCCGAGCTCGGCGTATTGGCTAGCCTCGTGCGTGACGCCATGATCGCCGATCTGCCGCGCGCCACCGAACGCGGCATCGCGGCTTTGGAGACCAAGGCAGCGCTCACCAGCGACGGCCAGGCCCTGCTCGGCGCATTGCCGCCGATGGCCGACATCCTGCGCTATGGCGAGGCGCGCGCCGGCACGGTCGAGCATCTCTCCGCGCTGATGCCCCGCATTGTGGTGCAGGCGGCCCTCGCCCTGCCCTACACCGCGCGCAATCTCGACGCGCCCGCCGCAGCCAAGCTGCGCGCGGCGATCATCGCAGCCGATGCCGCGATTCAGCTCGCCCAGCTCGATGGCGACATCGTCACCACATGGCGCGACGCGCTGTCAGCTCTGCTGCACGATGACCAGGCGACGCGGTTGATCGCGGGTACTGCCGCGCGGCTGCTCTACGAAGCCGAGCTGCTCGCCGCCGATCGCGCCGCCGAGCTCATGGCGCGGATGCTGTCGCCCGGCACGCCGGTCGCGGAAGCAGCCGGCTTTTTCGAAGGTTTCTTTGACGGCGCGGGCCAACGGCTGATCCATGATGCGGAGCTGCGCGGCGCGGTGGATGCCTGGTTGATGGCTCTGGACGAGGATGCCTTCACCGCCAACCTTCCGCTGTTTCGCCGCGTGTTCTCGGCGCTCGATCGCACCGAGCGCCGGCGCCTGATGGACGCGTTGTTCGCGCGCCACTCGGGCGGCGCGAAAGGATACAGGCTGGTCGCGGACGCAGCCGCCATCTGGCCGGCACATCAGTCACGTGTGATCGAACTCTTCACATCGGGAGCGGCGCGATGAGCGAGAGCGAAGAGCGCAGCCGCCGCTGGACGCTTACCCTCGGCGCCGATGCCGACGGAGCCGGGAACGGCCCCGCCCTGTCCGACAGCGATCGCCGCATGTCCGAGGCGCTGACGGCGCTCTACGGCAATGGCGACGACGCACCGAAGAAGGGCCGCGGCGGGCTTGGCGGCTCGGCCCCGCGCGTGGCGAAATGGCTCGGCGATATCCGGGAGTTCTTCCCTGCGCCTGTGGTGCAGGTGATCCAGAAGGACGCATTCGAGCGCAAGGGCCTGCGCCAGATGCTGCTCGAGCCCGAGTTCCTCGCAACCGTCGAAGCCGATGTGAACCTGATCGCCGATCTGGTCGCGCTGCGCGGCGTGATGCCGGAGAAGACCAAGGACACCGCACGGATCGTCATCGCCAAGGTGGTGGCCGAGCTGATGCAGCGGCTCGAGCGGCGCACCGCGGACGCGGTTCGCGGCGCCCTGAACCGCTCGCTGCGGACCAATCGCCCGCGCTTTGCCGACATCGACTGGCCGCGCACCATCAAGGCCAATCTCCGCCACTACCAGCCGGAGCATCGCACCGTGGTGCCCGAACGGCTGATCGGCTTCCTGCGCCAGCAGCGTCGCATCGTCGATCTGGAGGAGGTCATCCTGTGCGTCGACCAGTCGGGATCGATGGCAACCTCAGTCGTCTATGCCTCGATCTTTGCCGCGGTGATGGCCTCGCTGCCGGTGGTCGCGACCAAGCTCGTCTGTTTTGACACCGCTATCGTGGACCTGAGCGAGGAGCTCGCCGATCCGGTCGAGGTGCTGTTCGGCGTCCAGCTCGGCGGCGGCACCGATATCAACCGCGCCGTCGCCTATTGCGAGGACCGCATCGAGCGGCCGGCAAAGGCGCATCTGATCCTGATTACCGACCTCTATGAGGGCGGCGACGCAGATGCGCTGGTCGATCGCCTCGGCAGGCTCGCCGCGCGCGGGATCAACGTGATCGTACTGCTGGCGCTGACCGATACCGGCCGGCCGTCCTACAACCCCGCGCTCTCGGCGAAGGTCGCAAGCCTCGGCATTCCCGTCTTTGCCTGCACGCCGGACCAGTTTCCGGACCTGATGGCAACCGCGCTGAAGCGCGAGGACGTTGCGGGTTGGGCTGCCGACCAGGATATCAAGCTGATCCGGCCGGAAGGATGAATGCTCTGAGTCCGGCTAGATCTTCGCTTCGGCAAAGATGCGACCGATCCAATCGAGGAACACGCGCAGCCGCAGCGTGAGCTGGCGGTTCTGCGGGTAGAGCGCCGACAATGGCGTCGGCGACGGAGGAAAGTCGGGCAGCACCTCGACCAGCGCGCCACTGGCCAGGTCCTCTTCAAAGCGATAGCGCGGCGCCTGCATCAGGCCGAAGCCGAGCCGCGCCAGATCCGCCATGGTGTCGGAATTGTTCACCCTGATCCGGCTCGGCAGCACGATCTCGCGCAAGGCGCCGCCGACGGAAAACTCCAGCGGCAACACGTCGCCGGTCCGCGACGAGATGAAGCCGACCATCTGGTGCCCGTCGAGCGCATCCGGCGTTTTGGGCGTGCCGTGCTTGGCAAGGTACGCCGGACTTGCCACCGTGATCTCCGCAATGGTGCCGAGGCTGCGCTGGATCATGCCACTGTCCTCTAGCTGGCCGGCGCGGATGACGCAGTCGACCCCCTCGCGCACGAGATCGACCAGGCGATCGCCCTGCCCGATCTGCAATTCGATCAACGGATGACGCGCCAGGAACTCGGGCAAGTTCGGCAGGATGAAGGTACGCGTCAGCAGCGGGTGCGCATCGAAGCGCAACAGGCCGCGCGGCTGCGCGTCGCGCATCGCGCTTTCCGCCTCCTCGACCTCCGACAGGATCGCGACGCAGCGGCGATAATATTCCTCGCCGTCGAGCGTGGCCGTCACATGCCGGGTGGTGCGCTCGAGCAGGCGAACCCCGAGATGTGCCTCGAGGCTGCGCAGGACTTCGCTCGCCGTGGAGCGAGGCAGGCCGAGATCGGCCGCGGCAGCCGTGAAGCTGCGCCTTTCCACGAGGCGGACAAACAGGCGCATGGTCTCGAAGCGGTCCATGCCGGATTGTTCAACATAGCCGACAGGTGATGGCAAGTGCCGCCGGATTATCCGTGCCGGGTGATCGGCTATTCCCTGCGCAGGAGACACCGGGACAACCCGGCCGTCGCATTCAATGGAGCCTCGCCATGCCGTTCGCCAACATCAAGGTCCCGCAGGCCGCACTGTCGAGAGCGCAGAAGGCGGAGATCGTGCATCGGATCACCGCGATGTTCGTCGACTATTTCAGCGAAGCGGCGCGCCCGCACACGATGGTTTTGATCGAGGAGGTGCCCGATGGTGGCTACGGCCGCGCCGATGAAGTGTTCGTGATCCCCGAGGCCTATCGGGCGAAAGACTGACACGCGTCCCTCGCCACAACGTGATTGGATGATTCTCATCCTCCCATTGGAGCACTGCTGCACCGCAACTACCTCAAAGGAAAGTCCATTGGAGATGGAGATTTCCATGAGCAAGTCCAGCAACGCTTCCACGAAAACCCATCGCTACGAGTTCGTTCACGGCGACGGCGTCGACTTCGTCACCTACCAGCGCCGCAGCGAGAACGGAATCTGGCAGACCTTTGCGACCTGGATGATTCCGCGCGCCGTCTGCGATTAGGACGGCCGGCAAGCTCGGCGCCATTGACTGGAGTATATATCTGACTAAAGTCAGCTATATGCTCGACCCCGTCTCGCGCGTCCGCCGCTTCAACCGTGCCGTGACTTCTGCCGTCGGCGCGCTCGATACTTCGTTCCTCGGACGCGGGCGGCCGCTGGGCGCGGCACGCGTGCTCAATGCGATCGGGCATGGGCGCACCGATGTGGCCGAGATCCGCGACTATCTCGGCCTCGATTCCGGGCTGATGAGCCGGCTGTTGCGAAGTCTCGAGGACGAAGGTCTGATCGAAACCACGTCGCATGAGGATGACGCACGGCGCCGTGTCGCCCAGCTTTCGCGCGCGGGCCGGCGTGAGTTCGTCGCCTATGAGGCGCTATCGAACACGCAAGCGGAGGGCTTCCTCGCCCACCATTCGCAGCGCGAGGTGCTGCTTGCGGCGATGGACCTGATCGCCTCCGCGCTGACGCGCGAGCGCATCGCGCTCGGCGAGATGGATCCGCAGGGCGACGAGGCGCGCTACTGCCTCGGCGAGTACTATGCCGAGCTCGGCCGCCGCTTCAAACAGGGCTTTGACGTCTCGTTGTCGCGCGATCCCGACGCCAAGGACATGCGCCGGCCGCGCGGATCGTTCATCGTCGCGATGTCGGATACGCTGCCGATCGGCTGCGTCGGGCTGAAGGGAACCGATCACGGCTATGCCGAGATCAAGCGGCTGTGGGTCGCCCCATCCGCGCGCGGATTGGGGCTCGGCCGGCGCCTGATGGACGCGACTGAGCGCGCGGCGCGCGAGCTCGGCATCAAGCTGTTGCGGCTCGACACCAACAGCGCGCTGCCGGAGGCCGGCCAACTCTACCGCACCACCGGCTGGCGCGAGATCCCGCGCTTCAATGACGATCCCTACCCGGACCTGTTTTTCGAGAAGCGCATCCCGTCATAGACCGCGTCACGCCGTCACCGGCGCCGCCTCGCCTTGCGACTTTGCAAACGGACGGAAATTCATCGCCATCAGGAACGCACCGAGGCCCATCGCCCAGGAACCGATATAGAGCCAGGCGTAGCTCGAGAACGCATCGTAGATCAGCCCGCCGGCGAGCGGGCCCGTGGCCATGCCGAGGCTGCCGGCCATCGCGGTGCCGCCGATCATCGTGCCCATCATCCGTAGCGGAAAGTTTTCGCGGATGAGTACCGCATAGAGCGGCATGGTACCGGCATAGATGAAGCCGAAGACGGCGGCGACCGTGTAGAACGTCGCGAGCTGATGCGCGAAGACGTAAGCGAGCGCGCCGAAGGCCTGCAACAGCAGCCCCGAGACCAGCACGCGCTTGGCGCCAAACCGGTCGCCCATCAGGCCGAAGGCGATGCGTCCGCCGAGGCCCGCAAGGCCCTCGACGCTATAGATCGTCACCGCCGCGATCAGCGGAATGCCGCAGCTCACGGCATAGCTGACGGTGTGGATGATCGGGCCGGAATGGGTGGCGCAGCAGAAGAAATTGGTGGCGAGCAGGATGATGAATTGCGGCGAGCGCAACGCCTCGCCCATCGACATCTCGGCCTGCGCAGCCCTCTCACCTGACGGCGCGACCGGCGGATGCGCCAGTGCCGGCGGACGGCGCACCAGGAGCGCCACCGGGATCATGATGGCGCCGACCACCAGCGCCACGATCTGCATCGCGGTGCGCCAATCATGGTTGGAGACGAGCCAGGCCGCAAGCGGCGCCATCGTCATCGGCGCCACGCCCATGCCGGCCGACACCAGCGACACAGCCAGGCTGCGATGGGTGTCGAACCAGCCGGTCACGGTCGCCATCATCGGCGCGAAGATCGCGGCGCAGGAGGCACCCACCAGCAGACCGAAGATGAACTGGAACGCAATCAGCGAGGTCGCATGGCTCGCCGCAAACAGGCTCAGCGCCAACACCGTCGAGCCCGTCAGCACCACCGGCAGCGGCCCGAACCGGTCCGTGGCCGTGCCCCAGGCCATGCTGGTAAAGGCCATCGCCAGAAAGCCGATCGTCATCGCGCTGGAGATGCCGGTCACCGACCAGCCGGTATCCTTTGCGATAGGCTGCAAGAATACCGGCAGCGAAAACATGCCGCCAATCGCGACGCAGCCGAGCAAGCCGCCGGCGGCGACGATCACCCAGCGATAAGAGGAAGCGGTCATTTTGGTCTCCCGTCAGGTCTGTCTGGGTGGAAGACGAATGGGAACGGCCGGGGCCGACAGGATAGCGTGATTATTTGTGCCCCGCGAATATGGTGCCTCCACATCAAAAAACGTCGAAAACAACCCCATGCACAGTAGCCGGCCGCTGCCGGATCAATGACTTACGAGCGGCTCACAATGCCAGAAAGCGATTTGACTCGTCGGGCAAAACACGGGCAATATGTCATCATCCCGCAGACCTCGATCGCATCATCCCGAAGCGCGTGCCTGCGCCCGGCTACGCGTCGAACAACGCGTTCACATCGCCCTCCGTGAGGGCCGCCGCGATCCCGCCGTCACGGTCGAACAGGCCGTCGGCGAGCGCGCGCTTTCTGGCTTTGAGCTCGTCCATCTTTTCCTCGATCGTCCCGGTGGCCACCAGCCTGTAAACGAAAACGGCCTTGTCCTGTCCGATCCGATAGGCCCGATCGATCGCCTGTTCCTCGACTGCGGGATTCCACCAGGGATCGAAGATGATGACGGTATCCGCTGCAGTCAGGTTGAGGCCGACACCGCCAGCCTTCAGACTGACCAGGAAGATTTCGGCCGCGCCGTCCTGAAAGGCTTCAATCGCCGTCTTTCGGTCCTTGGTTTGACCGGTGAGAATGCTGTAGCGCAGGCCTCCCGTGTCGAGGCGCTTCCGGATCAGATCGAGCATGGAGGTGAATTGCGAGAAGATGATGATCTTGCGCCCCTCGCTCAGCAGTTCCCCCACCATGTCGATCAGGCGATCGAGCTTGGCCGACGGCCGTTCGACGCCGTCGTTCAGCTTCAGCAACGCCGGATCGCAACAGGCCTGCCGCATCCGAAGCAGGGCTTCGAGCACCACGATGTGGCTCTTGGCAAGGCCGCGCTTTGCGATGGCCTCGCGAACCTTGCGCGACATCGTGAGCCGTATCGAATCGTAGAGATCGCGTTGCGGCCCTTCCAGCGCGATGGCCTCCACGATTTCGCTCTTGGCGGGCAAGTCCGTAGCTACCTCCGTCTTGGTACGGCGCAACAGAAACGGCTTGACGCGCTGCGCCAAGGCGGCGGTCCGCGCGCTGTCGGCGCGCTTTTCGATCGGCGTGCGCCACTGGCGCGAAAAGGCGGCCTTGTCGCCGAGATAGCCCGGGTTGGCGAAGCTCATGATCGACCAGAGTTCGCCGAGATGATTTTCCATCGGCGTGCCCGTGAGACAGAAGCGATGCTGCGCCTTCGTCTCGCGCAGCCATCGCGTGGTGGCGGCATCCGGATTCTTGACCGTCTGCGCCTCATCCAGCACGGCCATATGCCACTCCCGCGCCAGCAGAATCTCGCGGTCCCGCGCGATCAGCGGATAGGTGGTCAGGACCAGATCGTGCTCTGCGATGGCAGGAAACTTGTGCTTGCGATCTGCGCCGTGCAGGACCAGCACCTTCAGCTCCGGCGCGAACTTCTGCGCCTCGGCGGACCAATTCGTCATCAGGCTGGTCGGCGCGACGACCAGCACGGGATTGGCGAGGTGACCTCGCGCTTTCTCCAGCGCGATCAAGGCCAGGATCTGGACCGTCTTGCCCAGCCCCATGTCGTCGGCGAGGATCCCGCCCAACCCGCTCTCGCGGAGCAGATCGAGCCATGCCACACCCTGCGCCTGATAAGGCCGAAGCGTGGCGCGAAAGGTCGGCGGCAGTTCCGGCGCGGTCAACCCTCGCGCCTGAAGCAGGCCTGCGAGGCGGCGAAGACTGTCGGCTCCCTGAAAGGCGAAGCTCTCGTTCTCTACGCCGAGCAGCGGAACGAGGTCCGCGCGCGACAGTCTGATCTTCCTGGAGGCGTCCTCGAAAGCGCCGCTCATGTGCAGGCCATGCAGCGCCAGCACGAGCGGCAGGAAGCGATCGGCAGCCAGCGCAACGTGCCGGCCGTCGGCTAGCGGCAGAAGGAAACGCTCGCCCTTGTCCGCGAGCTGCGTCAGCAATTCGGGGCTGAAGCCGGGTGTCGAAACCAGCGCGGCCAAGAGCGGCGCGAGATCGCGTCGCTCGCCTTCGATCTCGATGCCGAGCGACAATTCGAACCAGTCGATGCCGCTGGACTCCAGCACCGCATCGAAATCACCTGATGACTCCGCCAGATTGAACGGAAAATCGTGGTCGATCAGGATCTCGAACCCCTCCGACCGCAATTGCCCGGCGTGCAGCGCGAGAAAATCGAACCAGCCCTGCTGGTTGCTCAGCGTCAGATCCATGGCATGGCGAAAGTCGAGCATCCGATACACCGACCGTGCATCGGCGAAACCCGCGTCGGCAAGGCGCTTGCGTGCCTGCCTCTCCTTAGCCAGGCGGCGTGCGATCGCATAGACCTGCCCGCCTTGAAACAGCTCCAGCCGGCTCGCTCTCTGGGTTGGATCGATGTCGAACCCACCGTAGCGAAAACCGAGGCTGGCCACGCCGGCGGGACCGGGCCGTTCGCTCTTGTTGTTATAGTAATAATAGCTTGCGCCGACATGTCCGAGCTTCAGCCGCAGAACGGGACGCGGATCCTCGTCGATGAGCACCGCAGCCGTTGGCGGCACCGGCAGCAGACCGTGGTGAAGCTCGGGCAGCTTCTGGCTCAGGCGGCGCGACACCTCTTCGAGCTGCGCGCGGGGAATGGAGGGTGCAGCCAGGAACTGGGAGGCGAGCCGAGGCGGCAAGCCAAGTTGCACCGGCCCGATCACACCGGTGGCTTCGTCGACATACACCGGCGGTTCAGCATTCAACGCGACCGCCCCCGAGACGACGAGGTTCGGTGCAACGCCCTTGCCGCGCCCCGGGCGCCATTCGATCCTGCCTTCGCGCGCTTCGCCCCAGCTCAGCGGCGCCCGCTTGTGGTCGCGCCAGAATGCGCGGCCGGTCGCAACGATGCGGCGCAACACCTCTTCCGTGTGCGGCCCCTGGTCGGAATAGCCGCGGATGCGAGCCTTCACCGCCGTCATGATGTCGACATCGACATCGAGAAAATATTTCGGTGCTCGCTCCGGCTTGAACTCGTAGGGGCTCGGACTGCTGTAGTTGTCGGCATACGCCCCGCCCTTGCGCGGCTGGACCGATCGCAGGGACACCGTGAGATAAGGCATCGGGTCGCTCGACGGCACCAGGCAGTACAGCAACCGCGGGCTCTCTTCCGCGGCATAATCGCTGCTCCGTGCCGCACGGCCGACCGTGTCGATCCAGGTGTTGACCTCAAGGCCCAGGACCGGGGGAGCCGACGGCGCTTGCACCTTGGCAGGCTTGTCTGCCTGTGGGGGTGGCGCGGGCGGCAGCTTCGACGGCTCTTTGTCGCTCAGCGCTTCAAGCAGGGTCGCGGCGACATGCTTGCAGTTGAGGGCCATCGGACAACTGCAATCGCCTTCAATGTCGGTGAGCCTGCCGCCGTCGAACTCCAACTGGATGTCGACGCGATAATTCCTGGACTCGCTGCCTCGCACCCGGGAGGTGACGCGGGTCAGGTCGTCGCTGACATCCACCGCCGAGACGCGGTCCTGCGCCTGATAGACGTGCGCCTTCTCCATCGCCGATCGGCTGAAGTAACTATAGATGTCTTTTCGTTTGAGAACGTCCGACAGCACTTGCAGCGATTCCGCGACCCAGATTATCGGCATGCAGCATAGCCGTTTCGACCAGAGCGTTGTAGTCTTCGAACGCGCCGCCGATGCTGGCGCGCTGCCAATGGCCAGATTTCGGCAAAGCCCCGTATGAGATCGGACGCCGCCAAGTTCCCACGCCGGTTCCAGGAAAATAGCGGTTCGTGGTCCAGACGTCGATGCTCCAAGCCAACAAGATGCGCCTTCGCCTCGACTGCGAACGAACGGAATAGTCCCATGCCAAAAATCGAGATCGTTGCCGTGCCGGCCCGGATGGGCTCCGGCTATCCCGCCCCCTTTAATACTCCTTGCGCCGATCGCATCCGCAAGCGGCTCGGCAATGCCGGAGGCCTTTCCGATTTTGGCGTCAATCTCATGCGTCTGCCGCCGGGCAACTGGTCGAGCCAGCGCCACTGGCATTCGCACGAGGACGAGTTCGTCTACCTACTCGAAGGCGAGGTGGTGCTGATCGAGGAAGACGCCGAAACCGTACTGCGCGCAGGCGATTGCGCCGCCTTCCCGAAAGGCAGCGGCAACGGCCATCACATGATCAACCGGTCGGACGCGGTAGCCGTCTATCTCGAGATCGGCTCGCGCTCGCCCGACGACCTCACGACCTGCTCGGACATCGACATGATGAGCGCAAATTCGGACGGAAGGTTCGTGCACAAAGACGGCACGCCCTATCCAGACGCGTGACCGGAAGCGACGCAGCGCTACGTCCTGGCGCGCTGGCGCCACTCGCTGACGGCAAGCCAGACCGCCGAGACCAGGAAGTAGAGCGCGCCAACGCCAGCATAGCCCGCGACATTGGCGATCGACGGAACCGCAGGCGTCGCAGCCTGGACGATGAAGAACCCGCCTGCGAGTGCCGACTGACCACCGCTGAGCACCATGGCCCATTGCGCGCCAAAACTTTTCCAGCGCCGGATTGCCGTTCCGAGCTGGAGCAATCCGGACAGGATCGCCCACGCACCGAAGACACCGAGCACCCAATTCATGCTCGTCTGCAAGGCGACAATGACCGTGACGGCCGTCGCCAGGCTGACCAGGACGTTCAGAGCCTGCGTGCGGTTTTGATTGAGCCCACCGCTGCGCAATGCGTCCACGAGATTGGCCGCGGCGTCCCATGCCGGATAGAGCACGAGCAAGGCGCCGGCGATCACCGCAGAAGATGGCGCGAGCACAAACGCAGCGACGACCCAGGCAACGGAGAACGCCGCCCGGATGAAGTAATAGGATTTCAGCCAACGCTCGCGATCGGCACGAACGAGATTCAATTGATCATGCGCCATGATAGTCTCCTTGACCTACTAGTTGGTAGTTTTGCGCGCAGCGAGACCACCTCCACCCCGGCTTTCCTCCGGGGCGTCGATGCCGTCTCGCCGACGTCTCTCAGTGCTTGGTGGACAGCCGATCCAGCAGCGGTGCGGTGATCACACGGAACATTTTTGGATCGCCATACGCGCGCGCCGACAGCATCGCGCCGTGAACGGTCGCCATGAATCCTTCAGCCTCGACCCGGGCTGTGCCGGAGAGCTTGAGCCGACCCTTCCGCTTGCCGCGCTCCATCACCGAAGTCAGCCACGACGCAAGCGAGCGGAAGTGCGCGCGGACCTCAAGCGCCACCTCCTCCGGCAGGATCGGAAGCTCGCTGGCCAGCAGCGCACAGACACAGAAAGGAGCCGTCGCGTCGGAGATGCACGCCTCCCAATACCCGACATAGCTTTTGAGCTGGTCGCGCGCATCAGGGATATTGCGCTCGAGTGCTGCCAGTCCCGCCTCCGCGTCCTCGCGATATCGCGACACGAGGGTGCGGACCAGATCGACCTTGCTGGCGAAATGGTGGTGGATGCTCGGCTTGCGTATGCCGACGACTTCGGCCACGTCAGCATAGCTGAAGCCGTTATAGCCGCCCGCAATGATCAGGGTGCGAGCGCAGGCGAGAATATCGTCGGCGGTCGAGGAAACGTTGGTCATGCACGTTAACTACCTTCCAGTTGGTAGGGCGTCAAGAACGGGATGCTTCAACCATCCGTGAGTGGTAGGAGGTTGCATGACCATTCGTCCCCTCCTCCGGTATCCTGACCGCCGCCTCTCGGTCCCCGCTCGCCCCGCCACCGCATTCGACGACGCCTTGCGTGAGCTCGCAGCGGACCTGCTCGAGACGATGCGCGCCGCGCCCGGCATCGGCATCACCGCGCCGCATATCGGCGTGCCCTTGCGTGTCGTGGTGCTCGAACTCGACGCCAAGGATGGCGCGCGGACCTACGTCAATCCGGAAATCGAATGGGCCTCGCCCGAATTGATCATGCACCGCGAAGGCAGCGTCTCGATGCCTGGGGTCACCGACGAGGTGCAGCGCCACGCCCGCGTGCGGATCAGCTATCAGGATCTCGACGGCAACGCGCACACTGAGGAATCAGACGGCTTGCGCGCCGTCTGTCATCAGCACGAGATCGATCAGCTCGATGGTATGTTCTGGATCCAGCGGCTGTCGCGGCTGAAGCGGGAGCGGCTGGTGAAGAAGTTCGAGAAAATGGCGCGGGATTGAAAATGACGCACGCTCCCATCATGACCGCGACATGCGCCTGCGGCCGCGTCCAACTCAAGGCGTTCGGCGCACCGATCGTCAGTGCGGTCTGTTATTGCGGCGACTGCCGTAAGGGGGCGGCGCAGATCGAAGCTTTGCCCAACGCCAGCGCTGTGCGCGATCCCGATAGCGGGACCGCCTACAGCCTCTATCGGAAAGACCGGTTCGAATGCTCGGAGGGGGCCGAGCTGCTGAAGCCCTACAAGCTCAAGGACACTTCGCCGACAAACCGGGTTGTCGCGACCTGCTGCAACTCGGCGATGTTTGTGAATTTCGACCGAGGCCCGCACTGGGTCTCGGCCTACCGTGCGCGCTTGCACGGAGAGCTGCCGCCGCTCCAGTACCGGATTTGCACAAAAT
Source organism: Bradyrhizobium sp. LTSP857 (assembly GCF_000938285.1). Classification (NCBI taxonomy): domain Bacteria; kingdom Pseudomonadati; phylum Pseudomonadota; class Alphaproteobacteria; order Hyphomicrobiales; family Nitrobacteraceae; genus Bradyrhizobium; species Bradyrhizobium sp. LTSP857. The sequence continues at coordinate 398,698 of NZ_JYMS01000007.1, forward strand.
CCAAGCCGGACGGCGTCGTCCTCCCCGACGACGTTCCGAGTTCGCGGAGCTTTCCTTCGGGCCTCATCGTCAAGCTACTCGCGGCGCGGATCGCGATGGCGCTTGGACGATAGGACGGCCCGCGCCCGCTACACGCTCCGCAGGAAATCGATCATGGCGGTGTTGACCTCGGGCGCGCGTTCCTGCTGGGTCCAGTGTCCGCAGTCGCGCAACACGACCGGGGGCCGAAGTTTTGGAACGAATGCAGTCTGCTTCGCGATGTCCTCGCGAAACGCGGCGGCGACGAAATCGCGGTCGCCGACGAGATAGAGCGCGGGCACGGTGACCTTCGCCCCGTTGAAGGCGGCCATCAGCTCCCAACCGCGGTCGACATTGCGCCACCAGGCGAGCGGTCCGTGGAATCCGCTCCGCGCATAGGCCTCGACATAGACATCGACGTCGGCCTCCGTGATCCAGGGCGGCAGCGACGGCGGATCGGCCAGCACGTTCCCCTTTCGCGGCACCATGCCCGCCGCAAATCCGCCGGCGGCCGACGCCGGCCGGTCGCCGGATTGCAGGTAGAGCTGGGAGCGGAAGGTGCGGCGAAGATCGCGGCCGAGCCCGGCTTCGGCTTCAGGCGTCTGAAGGAAGAGCTGGTAGAACACCGCATCCTCGTTGCGCGGCATCAACGTGGTCGGCGGCGCAGCGCTGTCGCCGAACGCGCGCGGCCGGAACGGCGGGCTCATGGCAATCACGGCGCTGAAGCGGTCGGGCCGCAGCAACGCGGCCTGCCACGCGATGGCCGCCCCGATGTCGTGGCCGGCGACCACCGCCTGTTTCGCGCCCAGGACATCGACAAGACCGACGATGTCGCCGATGTCGTGGAGGATCGTGTACTTCTCCACCTCCTCCGGACGGTCGCTGCGGCCATAGCCGCGCAGGTCCGGCGCAACGGCATGGAATCCGGCTTTCGCGAGTGCCCCGAGTTGATGCCGCCAGGAATACCAGCACTCGGGAAAGCCGTGGCAGAGAATGACGAGCGGACCTTCGCCCTGCTCGGCCACGTGCAGCCGGATGCCGTTGGTCTCGATCATGCGATGCCTCACCTCAGGCATCGCTGGATCGACCCAGGAGGACGGATCGGCGTTTGCGCCGGCCGGCTCGGCCGCGGCTACGCGTGACGGTTGCGCGAATGCAACACTTGCGGTGAACGCACTCGCCGCCCAGAGCATGTCGCGTCGGGACAGGGTCGCCTCTCTCGACATCACTTCTCTCGACATCACTTGGCCTCCTTCATTGCAGTCGGATTGGCCATGAGCAGACCGAGCGGCTGAAGCGGACCGACAGGGATGTAGTCGTGATCCATCAGGTGCTCCTTGCCGAGTGGCAGTCCATCCATGATGGCTTCCGCTTCCGCGACGTCCTTCGTATTCAGCAAGAGGACGACTCCACGACCGTCGCCGCGCGAATACCATTCGCGGATTTTGCCACCGAGATAGAGCTGCACGGTCGCGCGAATTTCAGCCGGCATCACCGCCATGACCTGTTCGCGGGTGACGCCCGCCTTCACCGTGAGCATGACGAGCACACCAGTCACGGCTGGCGACGGCACTTGAGTCTGGGCGGCGGTCGGATTGGTCATGAGCGAAACTCCTGTGAGAGCGAGCGTGAGTGCGACGACGACGCTGCGCAGAGCGCCCGTCGGTCTGGTGTTGGCGATCATGGCGGTCGTCCTTGTTCGAAACGTCGATTGCGGCCACTTGGGCGGCGCCCGGTTCACATAGAAGCTGGGAGCGCTGCTTGTATGGTCGATTTGTTCACATATGTTGTTCGGAAATGAACAGGGGTTGCGCATGGACTGGCAGTGGGACGACATCCGCTTTTTCCTCGCCGTGTCGCGCGCCGGCAGCCTGTCGGCGGCGGCGCGCACGCTTGGTGTTGGTCATGTCACGGTCGGGCGGCGGATTGCGCTGCTCGAGAAACAGCTCGGCGTGACCCTTCTGAACCGGAGCCCGGACGGCTTCGTGACGACGTCGGCCGGCGAAGCCATTTTGCGCCAATGCACGGCGATGGAGAGCGCTGCCACCGATCTTGAGCGCATCGTCGCCGGGCACGACGCGCTGTTGAAGGGCACGGTCCGCGTCACCACCACCGAAGCACTCGCCTATCAGCTGGTCGCCCCCGCAATTGCAGCGCTGCGCAAGACTCATCCGGAGCTGCGGGTCGATCTCATCATCGGCGTCCGCACGCTCGACATTGCGCGGCGCGAGGCCGACCTTGCCGTCAGGTTTGCGCGGCCGCAGGCGTCGGACCTGATCTGCCGCAAGCTCGGCGACATCGCCTTCTCGCTCTACGCCTCGAAACGCTATCTGGCGAGCAAGGGCGTTCCGAAACAGGGCCAGGGCTTGGCGGATTACGACCTGATCACCTTCACCGGCGCGCCGGCCGCGATGGGCCCGTTTTTCATGGGCGAGCAGCTTGAAGGCGCGCGGATCGCGCTTCGCTGCGACAGCCCGTTCGTCCAGTTGCGTACCGCTGCGAGCCACGGCGGCATCGCTGAAGCCGTCTGCTTTCTCGGCGATGTCGCGCCCGACCTCGTCCGCGTCTGGCCCGACCGGGCGCCGGCACGACGCCCGGTGTGGCTGATCACGCATCAGGACATGCGGCGCGCGGCGCGCATCAGGGCCGTGTCGAACGCAATCGCCGAGGCGTTCCGCCGCGAGCGGCGTACCCTGGAGCAAGGGGAAGCGTCGCGTAAGGCCAGCTGAGTGGCAGGCCGTCGTCAGACGGCACTATTTCAGCGGCAGAAACACGTCCGCAACCGTCTCATGCTCCGGCACCTCCGGAAAGAAGCTCAGCCGCTGGCAATAGATCGGGAAGTCGCGGGCTTCCTCGCCGCTGGCCGGAAGCCAGTCGCGATAAAGGTAGAGCGCAGCGGGCTCCAGATTGTCGGTGTAACCGACGACGCGCAGCACCGCGCAGCGCCCGCCGGGGATCTCGCCGGCCTTGATCTCTTCGCCGTTCGCCTCGATCGGCTGGTCGGTCCCGACACAGAGGTCAGTGCTGTAAGCGGCAGGCGAGGAAGGACGCCGCTCGGACCGCCAGACATTGAAGGTCGGACTTGTCCGGGGGTGCAGGCCGGCGGCCCTGCGCCACGCGATGAACCGCTGGATGGTGGCACCAAGCGTCGCCGGATCGCCCCGGTGCTCCATGATCGCCACCCGCGTCGGGGGGACATCGCGTATCGTCACGTCATCAGTGGTAAAAGTCTTCATGAGCTTGCTCCTCGCGTTGTCGAGAGGCCCGAAGGCCGCAAGCCACGGCTCCCAGTCGGGAGAGTTGCGGAACGACGACGGCGATTGCCCGAACCGTTGCCGAAAGGCGCGGGCGAAGGCGTCCGGGGCATCGTAACCGGCATCAATCGCGATCTCCGTGACGCTTTGGGCGTCACTGTAGGCAAGCCAGTAGGAAGCGCGCTTCATACGAGCCAGCTGGACATAGCGATGCACGGAGAGCCCGAAGGTCGCCGCGAACTGCCGGTGGAAATGAAATTTTGAGAAGGCCGCAACACCGCTCAGCGTGTCCAGGTCCAGATCCGTTTCGAGATGCCGGTCGATATGGTCCAGCACCCGTCGCATCCGGTCCTGATAGTTTTGCAGCGCCGCCTTCATCGTCCCTCCTCCGTGGCGGCTCCAGTTAGGCGCGAACGGCTGTGACGTGCTCGACCGATCTTGCGGTTCCGAATGCATCCGTAGCCCGGATGGAGCGCAGCATAATCCGGGATTCTCACCACACGGGCAGTAAGGCGATGGGGTTGGCTCGCCCCGGATTACGCTGCGCTCCATCCGGGCTACGAGGATGCCAAGTCGCGCGGTTACCCGCCCACCATCAGCTGCTTCGCCAGCGCCATGTAGGCCGGCAGCGTCACGGGATCGTTGGCGGCATTCCCCGCCACCGGATGCGAGGCGTAGCGGGCGATCACCATCTCGGCCTTGGGATCGACATAGATGCCCTGGCCATAGACGCCGCGCGCCATATAGGCGCCGTGGGCGTTGTGCGTGACCCACCATTGGTTCCGGTACGAGCCACCGGGCAAGGTGGCGTAGCCGGCCGGCTTGAATTTCTCAGGGTCGCCACCGCGCGCGATGTCTTCGACGACCGAGGACGGCACAATCTGGCGGCCATTGAAGCGGCCGTGATTACGCATGGTCTCACCAAAGCGGGCGAGATCGCGCAACGTCGTCGACAGACCACCACCGCCGCTTTCGGTGCCGATGCGGTCAACGTGATAATGCGCATCCTCCTCCGCGCCCATGGGCATCCAGATGCGCTCGGAGAGAAGATCAGACAGCGTCATGCCGCTCGCGCGCCGGCAGATCCAGGCAAGCACGTCGGTGTTGACGGTCTTGTAGGCGAAGGCCTTGCCGTGCTCGCCCTGTTTCTTCTGCGCAACGAGGAAATCGAAAATATTGGTCGGGCCGTCATAGCCGGGCGGAATCGGCGCCATGCCGTTGGCGCGACGCAAGCCCCACACGTGCGAATTCTTGTCGGTGTAGACTTCGGTGTATTCGAGCCCCGTGGTCATATCCATGACCTCGTGCACGCGCGCATCGCCGAACGCGCTGGCCTTCAGCTCCGGCACGTAATCGGTGACCGGCGCCTGCGGATCGATCTTGCCCTCGTTGACCAGAATGCCGGCCAGCACGCCGGTGAACGATTTCGTCACCGACATCGCGATATGCGGCTTGTGCGGCTTCAACGCACCGAAATAACGCTCGTAAATCAGTTTTCCCCGATGCAGCACGGCGATGCCGTCGGTGTAGGTTTCCTCCAGCATGCGCGCGAAGGTCATGGGACGGCCATCCATGGTGATCGAGGCCGACGCGCCGATGTCATGGTCCTCACGCGGCAGTGGCGACGCGGGCCCTGCCCCGCGCCAGACGTTCACGGTCGGCACCAGCTGGCGGACATTGCTCCAGGCCCAGCGCAATTCCGGGAAGCTGCGGAAGGAGCCGTTCTGGAAGGTGATGGTGCGGTCCGGGGCGGGCGGGAAGCCCTTCATCCAGCCGAGGGTTTCGGGGTCGGTTTCGGCGGGGGTTGCAGGCGGCTGGTTGGGGGCGACGGACATGAACGCTGGCTCCGGAGGTGCGATGCCGGTGTCGTATCATGGGAGCGTGCGGTGGAGATCCAGCGTTTGTGCCGGGGGGCCACGCGATGATCCCTATCCCGCGCCGACGTCAGCAAGCCCTCGCATGAGGTTCGGCGTCGACCAGCTCGCGACTCCGGTTCCCGCAAAGTCGCGATCCGTCGTCCAAACGTCGGCTTCGACACTCCAGGCCAGCGCCAGCACATGGGCGTCGCGCACCGAACCGTTGCGACTCGGCACGGCGTCGCGAAGGGCCTCTTCGCATCGGACAAGCACCGGCGCCAACGCGGCGATGGGAATGACCGTGAGCAACTCTGCCAGATCGTTGAGGACATCGAGCAACTCCGGGCGCTTCAATCCGAGCTCGAGCGGCAAGAGCGAGCGGCCCGCAGGATCGGTGGAACGAAGCGATACCCATCAACGCCGTTTGCGATCGCGATGGGTTTCGCGAAGAGCTCAACCCATCCTACGCGCTACGAATCGGGGACCAGAACAGCGAGAAACTCCGGGAAGCTCGTCGCGACCAACTCCACGCGATCCTCGCCAAGCTCCTGTTCATGATCCCACCAATAGACGGCTCCGGTGCTCGGACCCGTGCGGCAATCCAAAAGGTAGAGGTTACCACCCTGGTCTTCGCCAACTGGCAACATCCCTTCGGGAAGGACGTCGCCAACCAGTTCATAACAATGATCGAGCTGGAGGTAACTTTCAGCGGCGCCGATTTCGAAGATGCAGCTCACATCCCAGTAGTCTGGATTGGTCGAGACGACCTGAACCGGACCAGACGGCTTTTCCCTGTGTGACCTCAGGAAGGTGCGATACGCCACGGGCAGGCTAGCCCCAAGCGCTGCTTCCAAGTTCTCAATTCGTTGTTCGGCGTTCATGACGCGATGCTAGCGCTCGATCCGATTTGCATCAATCGTCATTCCGCCCTAGTTCTCGAGCTTTCGGTGCAGCCGAATCACTTTTTAGTCGTGCCCTCAGATGGCTGCTCTGCCGACCCGCCGATTTTCTTCGAGACCACGTAGACGTCGACGGCGCTCATCGAGCATTCCTCGCTTGATGCTCGGCTGTTCGTGATGACCTCGATCGTCTTGCCATCCTTGGTGTGAAACGTGATGTCGTAAACCTGCTGGTGGAGGTCTTTGCCGATCTTTTCGGATGCGAGACGAACGGCCTTGGTCTGCGCCTCGATCACTGATGGGATATCAATCAGGCCGGCGTTCTTGAGGTGCACGAGGGCCATGTTCGTGGGCCAACTCGCGCAGTCCGGAGACTTCGCCAGAGCCACCGCAGCCGGCATGGCAAATATTGCGGCCATCACCACTTTCAACGCGGCGCGCATCAATGCACCACCTTGAGGGTGTGGTCACCCCTTTCCCGAATCTGCTTGCGCCTATTGAAGGGCAGGACGGCAACATCCATGCCGTCGCGGTCGCCGCGCTTGTAAAGCTTCTCGCCGGGCTTGAGCTTCTGAAGTCCCGTATCGGTCAACAAGGTATGCTCCGTTCGGTTCGCCGCCAGATACCATCATGGACCATGATGGTACAGAACCGACCGAAACGGAGCCCCTAAAAACGTGCCCTCGACGAAGCGTGCAGTGAAATCACGCCTTCAGATGATCTGCCGTACACGTCCCAAACTGAACACCGGGTAACACGTCAATTCCTTTGACATCGAAGCCGCCGCTGTCGGTGTACTGAAATCCCTCCTCACGATTCAGCGGGACACGCACGCCGTGTTCTTTAAGAAGGGCAATTCCCTAAAAGAGGAAGACAAGGTTCTCGCCTACATGGTGGTGAAGAAGCTTCTGAAAAACGAGGGAGCAACCGGAACCAGCGAAGTGTCCGGCAAAGAGATCAAGAAGCAGACCTCGGTCAAGCCCGGCACTGTGGATTTCGCTATCAAGAAGCTACGCGAGGAAGGCCTCATTGCCGGCAGTGGGGCCAACTACGAGATTCCAGCGCACGAGATTGACGCGGTCATAGACCGCCTTGAATCGAGAGTGCCGAAGGGAGCCTGATCTTCATGGACCGCGAAACTAGGGACGCATTGGACGAAATTCTTACTTCTATCAAAAGCCTCGATGCCCGCGTCTTGAAGCTCGAATCCGGCGGCGGAGTTCGCTCGCCGGGGACCGAGCCGAAGAAGCTGTCTCTAAAGGAGTTCTTGATTGAACGAGGCCCGTCAAACGGTGTGCAAAAAACGCTATCGATCGGTTATTTCCTCGAGAATTATGATGGCGCGTCGCCGTTCAATGCCGCTGACCTTGAGCGCGGTTTCCGCGCTGCGCGAGAGCCGGTACCCCCGAACATCAATGACAAGGCGAATCTCTGTGTGAGGAATGGACACTTCATGGAGCACAGCGAGAAGAAGAATAGCACAAAGGCTTGGCTCGTGACCCGCACTGGAGAAGAGGTCGTCCTCGCTGGGTTTGGCAAAGCACGATCGTGATCGTTTCTGTTCATTTTTAAGGGAGGAACAATTGAATAAAGAGGAATTTGAAGAACGCGCCTCGCGTTTACAGGAGATCGGGCAGATCATCGAGAAACTGCCAATCGAAATCCGGGGCGATGCATTTGGCCTCTTGAAGGCCTACGCCACCAAGAACGCATCATCCGGCAACGATCCGAGCCAGGCCGAACAGTATATCGCGAGCGACGACAACGGCGACGCGGACAGCAACAGCAGCGAGGGCGGCCTGTTCAGCAAACACACCCACGATAAGCCCGCCGACAATGTGCGGCTGGCGGCGGCCCATTTGTTCGAGCAATATGGCTCAGAACCCTTCACCGCTGCGGAGATCGAGAGCGTAGCGACTGACGCCGGCATCACTGTGCCGTCGAGAATCGACATGACCCTTCGTGTAGCCAAGGACGACGGCAAGCAGCTCTTCATGTCCGCAGGGAGAGGAAAATTCAAGCCTACGGTTCACGGCGAAATTTATCTTAAGAACACCTACAAGGTGAAGAAGGGAACCAACACACGGTCGAAGGCTAACGCATGACGCTGATTGAGTTCCTCGCGCCGCTCACAAAGGGCACCCACGAGAGTCGCGTGCTGGCCGTGCTTTATTACTGCGAGCAGTACGAAGATCAGGCGTCGCTCACCTCTGACATCATCAAGAAGCGTCTCGTCGGAGTCCGCGCGCCCGGAGCGTCCAAGGTCAATGTCCCAGACGTTTTAGGCAAGAGTGGCGCCCTCGCGGACACTAACGGCCTTCAGGGCAAGAGTCGTCTTTGGAAACTAACGGAATCCGGCCGTAAGCATGTGCGGGAGTTGTTGGGCCTGCCCGCAAACAACCCCGAACTGGAGCATGACGTCGGCACGCTCAGCGCGGCGATCTCCAAGGTCACGGACGTAGACGTTCGCGAGTATCTGGGAGAGGCGTTGAAGTCCCTGAGCGTGGGGGCCCTGAGGCCATGTGTGGTATCGGTGTGGGTGGCAGCCGCTCGCACACTACAGCACGAGATGATGAAGAAGGGCACAACGGCTGTCGCGGCAGCAGTCCAAAAGCACGATCAGAAGGCCAAAGCGATCAAATCCGTGGACGACTTCGCGTACACCAAGGAAAGCATCCAGCTATTGGCCGCGCGTGAGCTTGGCATCATCGACAAGAGCGAAAAGGACACGCTGGAGGAGGCCTTGGACCTGCGAAACAGATGCGGGCACCCATCAAAATACAGGCCCGGCGTGAAGAAGGTTTCGGCCTTCATGGAAGACGTCATCTCCATCGTCTTCACCTGATTTTTCCGCCAGTGACGGCGAAAACTCTTCTCTCGGCCCTACTCCCACTCAATCGTCCCAGGCGGCTTGCTCGTCACGTCATACACCACCCGGTTCACGCCCTTCACCTCGTTGATGATGCGCGTGGCGGTCTCGCCGAGAAACTTCATGTCGAACTGGTAGAAGTCTGCGGTCATGCCGTCGGTGGAGGTGACGGCGCGCAGGCCCACGACGAAGTCGTAGGTGCGGCCGTCGCCCATGACGCCGACGGTTTTCACCGGGAGCAGCACGGCAAAGGCCTGCCAGATGTCGTCATAGAGGCCGTGCTTGCGGATCTGGTCGATGTAGACGGCGTCGGCCTGGCGCAGGATGTCGAGTTTTTCGCGGGTGATGTCGCCGGGGCAGCGGATGGCGAGGCCCGGGCCCGGGAACGGGTGGCGGCCGACGAAGATTTCGGGGAGGCCCAGCTCTCGGCCGAGCTTGCGCACCTCGTCCTTGAACAGCTCGCGCAGGGGCTCGACGAGCTTCATGTTCATGCGCTCAGGCAGACCGCCGACATTGTGGTGCGACTTGATCGTCACCGAAGGGCCGCCGGTGAAGGAGACGCTCTCGATCACATCGGGATAGAGCGTGCCTTGCGCAAGGAAATCGGCGCCGCCGATCTTCTTCGCCTCCGCTTCGAATACCTCGATGAAGAGGCGGCCGATGGTCTTGCGCTTCTTTTCGGGGTCTGTGACGCCTTCGAGCTCGCCGAGGAATTGCTTCGAGGCATCTACGTGCACGAGCGGGATGTTGTAGTGGTGGCGGAACAAATCGACCACGGTCTTGGCTTCATCAAGGCGGAGCATGCCGTGGTCGACGAACACGCAGGTGAGCTGGTCGCCGATGGCTTCGTGGATCAGCACCGCGGCCACGGCTGAATCGACGCCGCCGGACAGGCCGCAGAGCACCTTGCCTTTGCCGACCTGGCTGCGGATCTTCGCGATCTCCTCCTCGCGGAAGGCGCGCATGGTCCAGTCGCCGGACAGGCCGGCGATCTTGCGGACGAAATTGCGGATCAGTTTTGCGCCGTCGGGGGTGTGCACCACTTCAGGGTGGAACATCAGGCCGTAATATTTGCGCGTCTCGTCCTGGATGATCGCGAACGGTGCGTTCGGCGAGGTGCCGGCCACCGAGAAGCCCGGCGGCATTTTTGTGATGCGGTCGCCATGGCTCATCCAGACCTGGTTCTTGCCGCCGGGCGACCAGACGTCCTCGAACAGCTTGCTCGGCGCCTTGACCTCGACATCGGCGCGGCCGAATTCGCGGTGATGACCGCCCTCGACGGTGCCGCCAAGCTGCTCCGCCATCGCCATCTGGCCGTAGCAGATGCCCATCACGGGCACGCCGGAGGCGAAGATCAATTGCGGGGCGCGGGGCGAGCCGGCCTCGTGCACCGATTCCGGGCCGCCGGAGAGGATCACCGCCTTCGGCTTCATCTCCCTGAAGGCCTCTTCGGCCTTGTTGAACGGGACGATCTCGCAATAGACGCCGTCCTCGCGGACACGACGCGCGATCAGCTGCGTCACCTGGCTGCCGAAATCGACGATGAGAATCTTGTCATGCGCCGAGGCCAATGAGGGCGTCGACGACTCGCGGTTCTGTGCTGCTGTCATGGCAAGCAGATACGCGACGGGGGCTTTTCCCGCAACCGCGCGGGGCACGCACCCACATTCTTCTTTGGGCATGGGCAAATGGATATAGGTAAGTCTTATTGACCTAATTTGGATAGCAGCGCGGCGGCGACTTCAGCGCTTGCGCGCGCCTGATTTCCTCACCCTGGTCTCGGACCATGCCAGCGGCCGGCCGGCCCGCGACGGAAGCACGAGCTTCCCGACCGGCAGGCCTGCCTCGTCGACCAGGTCGGAATGCGCTTCGCCCCGGGCGTAGAGATTCGCCTCGCCCCATTGGCGCAAGGAGACGACGACCGGAAACAGGTCGCGTCCCTTCTTCGTCAGCGCATATTCCTGATAGGCGCTGCCATCGGAGGCCGGGACCGGTTCGAGCACGCCGAGTTCCACCAGCCTGCGCAAACGCGCACTGAGCATGCCCTTGGCAATGCCGAGGTTCTTCTGGAAATCGCCGAACCGGCGCAAGCCATCGAAGGCATCGCGCACGATCAGCAGCGACCACACGTCCCCGATAGCATCGAGTGCGCGCGCCACCGGGCACTCAGCCTCGGCAAAACCGCTCCGCTTCATTCGCTGTTCCCCTCCAAACTGGTTCAAAAATAGGACTAGACAGCGCCTTGCGCAACTGGTCTTATTTTAGAACCAGCTTGGATGCGCCGGAGACCACAATGACGAATGACGCCACCGCGACAGCTCGACCGCCCAAGATCACCAACAAAGCCGCCGACATGACCAGCGACTCGGCCGGGCGCGGGCTCTCCCCCGCGATGGCACTGCTGTTCGCGCTGACCTGCGGGCTGAGCGTGGCCAATATCTACTTCGCGCAGCCGCTGCTCGATGCGATGGCGCAGGATCTCGGCATCGCGCCCGCCGCGATCGGCATGGTGGTGACGTTCACCCAGATCGGCTACGCGTTCGGCCTGATCCTGATCGTGCCGCTCGGCGACCTCTGGGATCGCCGCCGCCTGATCGTCGGCCAGACCGTGCTGTCGGCGATCGGTCTCGTCATCGTCGGCACGGCGACGCACGCAGCCGTGCTGCTCGCGGGAATGGCGCTGGTGGGCGTGCTGGCCGTCGTCGTCCAGGTCCTCGTCGCCTTTGCCGCGACGCTGGCGACGCCGGCCGAGCGCGGGCGCGCCATCGGCACCGTCACCAGCGGCGTCGTCGCGGGAATCCTGCTGGCGCGGTTCGCCTCAGGCGCGCTGGCCGATATCGGCGGCTGGCGCTTGGTCTACCTCATCTCGGCCGGCCTCATGCTCGCCATGGCCGCCCTGCTCCTGCGCGTGCTGCCGCGCGGCCGGCCATCGGCGTCGGCGGGATCCTCCTATCTGTCGCTGCTGCGCTCGACGGCGACGCTGTTCGTCGACGAGCCGATCCTGCGCGAGCGTGCGCTGTTTGCGTTTCTGATCTTCGCCGATCTCAACGTGTTCTGGACGTCGATCGTGCTGCCGCTCGCGGCGCCTCCCCTGGCGCTGTCGCACACCACGATCGGATTGCTCGGCATCGCCGGATTCGCCGGAGCGCTCGCGGCGCGCCATGCCGGGCGCCTTGCCGATCTCGGATGGGGCCAGCGCACCACGGGACTGTCGTTGATGCTGATGCTCGCCGCCTGGGCTCCGATCGCCTGCCTGCAGTCCTCGCTCTGGTTCGTCGTTGCCGGCGTGATCATGCTGGATTTCGGACTCCAGGCCGTGCACGTGACGAGCCAGAGCTTGATCGTCGCTGCGCGACCCGATGCGGCGAGCCGGCTGGTCGGGGGCTACATGGTGTTCTACTCGATCGGAAGCGCGGTCGGCGCGATCGCGTCGACGATGGTGTATGCGATGGCCGGCTGGAGTGGCGTCTGCATGCTCGGCGCCGGCATCAGCGCCGCCGCCCTGCTGGTCTGGGTCATCATCGCAAGCAGGACGCAGGTGCCGGCCGATTGTGCACTGACGCACTAGCAAAAATGAGGACCGCGGCGGAAGCATACGCTAACAACGGCACCGCCGGCTCTGACACAGGATCACCACCATGAAGCTCCCCGCCTCCCCCTTCACCGTCACCGACTGGAGCAAGGTCGAGGCGACCACGCATCCGGGCGAGACTGGGCAGGCGCTGTGGCGGACGCTCAACATCGGCGATCTCCGGGTGCGGATGGTCGAGTATTCGCCGGGCTATCTCGCCGATCATTGGTGCGACCGCGGCCACGTGATCTACGTGGTGCAAGGCGAACTCGACAGCGAGCTGCGTGACGGGCGCAAATTCAAGCTGACGCCGGGGATGAGCTACCAGGTCTCGGATTTCGGCGATGCCGCGCATCGCTCCTCGACGACTGTCGGCGCGACGCTGTTTATCGTGGATTGATTTGGCCTTCGACACCATTTTTTGCAGCGCAAAATAGCAAATCCAGCGGGGCTCGCCACGAGCGCGTGGCGCCTTGAACTTGCCCCAATAATTCGCTACATTGTGATCATCGATCCTTGGCCGAACGACTGGGCCGCTCCGACTCATTTCCAATGGGTGAGCACGTTTCAGGTATTTCTCCAAAATCGACCAATCGGGACACATGTCCCCCTGAATGCATCCTCTGAAAGGAAATGAGACTATGGCAATGGGCACCGTGAAGTGGTTCAACAACCAAAAGGGCTTCGGCTTCATCCAGCCGGACAACGGCGACAAGGACGTTTTCGTTCACATCAGCGCCGTTGAGCGCGCTGGTCTGAGCACCCTCAACGAGGGCCAGAAGGTTTCGTTCGACATCGTCGCGGACCGCCGCAGCGGCAAGTCCTCGGCTGACAACCTCCGCGCCGGCTAGTTGACCGCGCAATTCGCGATCTGACCACGGACGTACCGGCAGATCGTAGGATTACAGAAGCCCCGCCACCGAGATCTCGGTGGCGGGGTTTTTGTTTGGGAACGGCGCCGCCTCACCCGCGATGCCGTAGGGTGGGCAAAGGCGCGCTCTTGCGCGCCGTGCCCACCATCGAGCCATTCATGCGTGGCGAAAGAGTTGGTGGGCACGCTTCGCTTTGCCCACCCTACGCGAGCTACGTCTTCTTCGGCACCGCGCCTTTGCCCACCCTACGAAGCCTTCTTCAGCACCGACACGAAGAACCCATCCGTCCCCGTGCGGCGCGGGGTCATCAGCCAGCCTTCGTCCGACTGACGTGCGGCCTGCGCAAACGCTTCGGCCTTGTCCCAGAGCACGCTCGCGATCTGCTCCGGCGGCACCACTGCGAATTCGGGATTGCGACCGACGAACGCCCTCACCTGCTCGCCGTTCTCCTCCGGCAGCACCGAGCAGGTGATGTAGGCGATGCGGCCGCCCGCCTGCACCAGCGGCGCGGCGCGGTCCAGCACCTCGGCCTGGTCCTTGAGGCGGATCTCCAGCGCGCCCGGGCGCATGCGCCATTTGGCGTCGGGATTGCGGCGCCAGGTGCCGGTTCCCGTGCAGGGCGCGTCGATGACGACCAGATCAGCAGAGGCGCGGATGTCGGCCAGCGGATCGGTATCGCCCTTCGGCGTGCGGACGTCGGCATTGTGGACGCCGGCGCGCGACAGGCGTTCGTGAATAGGCGCAAGCTGGCGCTTGTCGCTGTCGGTCGCGATCAGCCGGCCCTTGCCCTGCATCATCGCGGCCAGCGGCAGCGTCTTGCCGCCGGCTCCTGCACAGAGGTCGATCACCTGCTCACCAGGTTTTGCCGCGGTGAAGAGAGCCGCAAGCTGCGATCCCTCATCCTGCACTTCAATGCCGCCCTTGATGAAATCCTCTTCCGCCTGGATGCCCGGATTGCGCGCATCGGCCGAAAGCGCGATGCGCAGGCCGTTTGCCGACCAAGGTGTCGGTTTCGCATGAAGATGAGCCAACGCCTTCAGCACCTTGTCGCGATTGGATTTTAGCGTGTTGACGCGCAGGTCCAGCGGCGCCCGGCTCGCCATCGCGACCGCCTCCGCGACGCGGTCCTCGCCGAACGCTTTGGCCAGATGGGAATCGAGCCATTCCGGATAGTCGCCGGCGATCGCCGCAGGCGCGCCCTTCAGGGACCGCGAGGCAAGCGCCGCCTGCTCGGCGTCCGTCAGCGGCTCGGGTGCAAACCGGCTGCCGTCGAACATCGCGGCCATGGTGGCGGTGTCCATCTCGCGCTCGAGGCGGAGCATGCCGATCAGCCGCGCGCGTGCAGTGTCGGCATCCATGAGGAACGCACTCGAGGAATAGCGGCGCAGCACGTCCCAGACCAGGCCGGCGATCGCCGCACGGTCGCCGGAGCCGGCAAAGCGGTGCGCGGTGCCCCACTCCTTCAGCGCCTTGGCCGCAGGCACGCGGTCTTTCTCGATGGTGTCGATCAGTTCGATGGCCGCGGACAGTCGGGCAGCAGGAGTCATTTGAATCTTTCAGATCAGGATCAGCGCATAAGCGCTCAGATCAGCAACAGAATTTTCAGTGCGAAGTAGATCCACATCGCCAGCAGCACCAGCACGCCGGCGAGCCAGACCGAGGAGCGCCGGCCGAGATTGTTCTCGGTGACGAAGATGCCGGCATGGGCAAAGCGCGTCACCACGAACACCCAGGACATCAGCACGATGAAGAGGTCGGCATGGCGGAGCGGCAGCGCCAGTGCGATCAGGGCGTAGAACAGCACCGGCAGCTCGAACTGGTTGCGGTAGCAATTGGCGATTTGTGTGGCGCCCTTCGGCCAGTTCGGCTCGCCGAGCGCAATGTCGCGGCTCTTGGTCTCGCCCGAGACCAGCGCTTGGCGGCGCCCGAACACCATGCCGATCAGGAGCGCGAAGGTGAGCCCTATCTGCACGAAGACTGGCAGCAAAACCATTTGAACGGACATTGGATTTTTCCCGCGGACAAAGCGTCGCCGGCCGTCATTAGCCGCGACTCCTGGCCCTGACAATCAGCGACTTGAACCGGCGTTCCCGCTCTCGCGACCAAATATCGATAGTTAAAGCGATTTCGGCCTTTCGGGCCTGACGAGACGCCGCCATGAACACCCTCTTCAGCCAGGTCGCCAGCATGATCGGCCTTTTGACCGAATCCGCTGACGGTCAGCTCGGCATCCTGATGTCGGCACTGGCCGGCGTTGCGGCAGCGCTCGCGGTCGCCCTGACGCTGACGGTCTATTTCCGCATGGCCTACCGGACGTGGCGGGACATGCTCAGGCACGGCCTGGCGGCGCTCGCCGCGGCCGCGCTGTTCGCCTTTGCCGCCTACGACATGCGTCACGCCGCGCTCGCCTATCTCGGCCTCAACCCGACCAAGCCCGCGGTCGAGTTCGAGATCCGGATGCCGCGCGAGACCTTGACGACGGCGTCTGACACCCAGATCGAGCTGCACACCGACCGCAACCAGACCCTGGCTCTGGTCGACGGTGTCAGGGACCTCGCCGACGGCCGCGCGCTGCTGCGCGGCGCGGTCGCACTCAACTACCGCACCGCCGACCGGATGCTGGTCGTAAACCTGCCGAGAAAAGGCACGTTCGAATTCCGCCTGCGCCTGCCCGCCGAGCCGCATCGCTCCGAGCAATTCGGCCCCTGGCATCT
This sequence comes from Bradyrhizobium sp. LTSP857, assembly GCF_000938285.1. Taxonomy (NCBI): domain Bacteria; kingdom Pseudomonadati; phylum Pseudomonadota; class Alphaproteobacteria; order Hyphomicrobiales; family Nitrobacteraceae; genus Bradyrhizobium; species Bradyrhizobium sp. LTSP857. The sequence goes on from NZ_JYMS01000007.1 coordinate 414,751, forward strand.
CGCCGATCGCATCGCCTCGCCGCTCGCCGGCGACGTCGCGCCGCAAGATGCCTACACGATCCGCTATCGCGTGCTTTAAACTTTGTTCGATCGCGGACGTGCGCGCGTCGTCATCGTACCGACGCCTGGCCGGGCTACCCTTTGCCCATGTCCGAATTTCGCCTGACGCAGATTTCCGACACCCATCTCGGCCGGCGCTTTCCCGGCCTGGTCGCGAACTTCCACCGCGTCAGCGCGCATATCGACGCCAACAGACCCGATCTCGTCATCAACACAGGTGACGTCTCCTTCGACGGGCCGACCAGCCGCGACGATGTCGAATTCGCCAAGAGCCTGCATGACGCCCTGCCCGTTGCCTGCCGCTACTTGCCGGGCAATCACGACATCGGCGACAATCCGACTGCACTCGGGCCTGCGCCCAAGCCGCCGGTCCGCGAGACGCACCGCCAGCAATTTTGCGAGATCATCGGCGAAGATCATTGGTCGTTCGAGGCCGCCGGCTGGCGCTTCATCGGCCTCAACTCGCTGGTGATGAATTCAGGGCTCGCCTTCGAGGCCGAGCAATTCGACTGGCTGGCCGCGGAGATATCGCGCACGAACGGCAAGCCGGTCGCGCTGTTCCTGCACAAGCCGATGTTTCTCAACCTGCCCGACGATGTTGAAACGCCGGAGACCTCGATCCGCTACGTGCCGCAGCCGACGCGCGCGCGGCTGATCGCGATGTTTGCAAATGTCGATCTGCGCCTCATCGCCAGCGGTCACGTGCACCAGCGCCGCGACTTCACCGTCCGCCACACCCGCCACGTCTGGGCGCCGTCGGCCGGCTTCAAGATCAACGACGCCCGCCAGGACCGGATCGCGATCAAGGAAACGGGCCTCGTCGAGTACCGCTTCCAGCCCGACAGTCTTGAGGTTCGACACATCCGTGCAGCGGGCCAGGCCGACATCGATATCGAAGAGCTGTTCGCCCAGATGGGCGGCGAACACTAGCGCGCGACGATCGTCAGGCGACGCTCTTGAGATCCTGCTGGATCGCAGCGAGCAAGGATTGCAGAGCCTCGCTGTTCACCGGCTTGGCCGCAGCCTTTGCAGGCTGAAGATTGGCAAGCTGAACATTGGCGAGCTCGACATTGGCAGGCTGCGCAGCCTTGACCGGACGCTTCGGAAATGGCGGCGTCGGCATCGCGGGCTGCGTGAACGCACCCTCGTGGTCGGCGTGAACGAACTTGCCATGGATGACGTCGTCGCGACGGCCCATGAGAAACATGGTCGCCCAATAACCGGCAGCCAGCAGGATTACGCAGAAAACAACAATCTCTAACATCATCGCACCTAAAATATGTGCAATGATTCAATGCCTTCGCCGATCGGTCAATGAACCGACGGTCACACCTGCGGCTTTTACGGGCGGGTGTGGCCGATCGGTCACTCTTTGTTAACCATTCCGACCCCGAGAGGGGCGGGAGCGGCGGATCAAGCCTTGTCCGGTCCGACCCGGACCAGCTGCTTGCCGAAATTGGCACCCTTCAGGAGCCCCATGAAGGCGCCGGGCGCGCTCTCCAGGCCCTCGGTGACGAACTCCTTGTATTTGACCTTGCCGTCGCGGACCCAGCCGGACATGTCGCGCAGGAAGTCGCCATGGCGGGCGGCGAAATCCGAGACGATGAAGCCGCGGAAGGTCAGCCGCTTGGTCAGGGTCGCGCGCATCATCGACGCCGCCCATTTCGGCGGCTTGGCCTCGGTGTCGTTGTAATGGGCGATCAGGCCGCAGACCGGCACGCGCGCGAATGCATTGAGCAGCGGGAACACCGCCTCGAACACCGCGCCGCCGACATTCTCGAAATAGACGTCGATGCCCTTCGGGCAGGCGTCCTTCAGCTTGGCCGCCAGATCGGGATCGCGGTGGTCGATGCAGGCATCGAAGCCGAGCTCCTTCACGACGTAGTCGCACTTGTCCTTGCCGCCGGCAATGCCGACCGCGCGTGCGCCCTTGACCTTCGCGATCTGGCCCACGGCCGAGCCGACTGCGCCGGACGCGCCGGCGACGACAACCGTCTCGCCCGCTTGCGGCTTGCCGATGTCGAGCAGGCCCGTATAGGCGGTCATGCCGGGCATGCCGAGCACGCCGACGGCGGTTGAGATCGGCGCCAGTTTCGGATCGACCTTCGCGAGCCCCTTGCCGTCCGAGATCGCATGCGTCTGCCATCCCGCGCGCGAGAGCACGATATCGCCCTTGGCGAAGTTCGGATTGTTGGAGGCCACGACCTCGCACACCGTGCCGGCTTCCATCACGCCACCAACCGGCACCGGCGTCGCATAGGACGGACCGTCGCTCATGCGACCGCGCATATAGGGATCGAGCGACAGCCAGATGGTGCGCAGCAGGACCTCGCCTGCGCCGGGCGAGGGAATCGCGAATTCCTCCAGGCGAAAATCAGATGACTTTGGCTCGCCGACGGGACGTGCGGCGAGAACGATGCGTTTGCCTTGGGACATGATGGCTTCCTCCAGATTGGTTGTCGCCATGATTTAGGAGGAGCCTCGCGCCGAAGCAAACTCTTGGTCAATTAAGGCTTTGGTCGCGATTGCGAACTAAAATTACGCAGCGATTTCACGACCAAAGAGCCTATCCGGTGCCAGAGCTTTCCCTGCCGTCTGACCATTCCTCCAAGATCGGCGCGAAGGGCGGCATCAGCCTGCGCTGGCGCGTCCTGGCAGGCAATCTGATCACGAGCCTCCTGGCCGTAGCCTTCGCCGGGGCGGTCGCCTGGGGCGGATGGGGCGATCTGCGTAGCCGAGAGGCGGCCGCGCGCTCGCTGACCGCCTTCGAGCTGATCATGAAGGCCAACAGCCTCATTCCGGTCGAACGCACCGCTTGGTTCGCGGTTGCGACCCCGGCCGACCCAGCCACACCCGAGAAGCTGTCCGCCCTCGACAAGACCATCGCCAACACGGATGCCGCCATCAGCGTAGCCAAGGCGGCGGTTCGCGCGGCTGAGCTGCCAGCCAGGTCGATCGAAGCAGCCGAACAGGCGTTGCTGCAGACTCGCAGCGCCGGACGCCAGGCGGTGGTCCTGCCCAAGCAGCAACGCCCCGCCGACAGCCAGACGGCGATCGTGGATGGACTTGCGCGCGCCGTCGACGCTCTCACTGCGGCGACAAGCGAAGCATTGATCAGCCTGTCGCACACCGGCAGCGACATCGAGAATCTCCTGCCGTCGGCGGAACTGGCGCAAAGTGCGCAGAGCATGCGCGCCATCAATGGCGCACGTGCCGCCGTGCTCGGCCTGTTCGCCCGCAATCAGCCCTTGTCGCCGGCCCAGCGCGTCGACGTGACCGAGTTGACCGGCCAGATCGCGCTGATCTGGAAGCAGATCGAGCAGGGAGTTCACAATGCCGGAGATGCGCCGGCGCTGGTGACCGTCTTCAGCCAGGTGCGCACGACAATGATCACTGAAGCGGAGCCACGGTTCCGGGAGGTGGTCGCAGCAGCCCGCGAGGGCCGCCCCTGCCCGGTCAGCGAGGCCGAGTGGCCCGGCTGGATCAGTCGTGTCCTGAACAGCGTGCTGGGTCTGCGGGACGCCGCCTTGGCCTTTGCTCACGAGGCCAACGACGCTGCGATTGCACAGGCGCAGATGCGGCTGACCTGGGCGCTCGCGGCCCTGCTGGTCGTGCTGATCGCCTCGGTCGCCGTCGTCATCGCCGTGATGCGCCAGGTGATCGGTCCGCTGGTGCGGCTGACCGGAGCGACGCTGCGGCTTGCCGACGGCGAACTCGACGTTGCAATCCCCGACGGCCATCGCAAGGACGAGATCGGCACCATGGCCAATACGTTGCAGATCTTCAAGGACGCGCTGGTCGCGAAAAAGCTCGCCGACGAGGATGCTGCCCGTAACGCCGAAGCGCAGATCGAGCGCGGCCGCCGCGTCAACGTCATCACGCGCGATTTCGAGACCGTGATCGGCGAGATCGTGAGCACAGTGTCGTCGGCAGCCACCAAGCTCGAGGGTTCGGCAGGCACCTTGAACACGACAGCCGATCGCTCGCAGACGCTGACGACGGCCGTCGCGGCTGCGTCCGAGGAGGCATCCGCCAACGTGCAATCGGTCGCTTCCGCGACTGAAGAGCTCACATCGTCGGTCAACGAGATCAGCCGGCAGGTCCAGGAATCAGCGCGCGTGGCCGGCGATGCCGTCGAGCAAGCTCGCCGCACCAATGAACGCGTCGGCGAACTGTCGCAGGCGGCCAGCCGGATCGGCGACGTCATCGAGCTCATCAACTCGATTGCAGGCCAGACAAATCTGCTCGCGCTGAACGCGACCATCGAGGCCGCGCGCGCCGGCGATGCCGGCCGCGGCTTCGCGGTGGTCGCTTCGGAGGTAAAGGCGCTGGCACAGCAGACCGCGAAGGCGACCGAGGAAATCCATCAACAGATCGGAAGTGTCCAAACGGCGACGCAGGAGTCCGTCGGCGCCATCAGGGCGATCAGCGAGACGATCGGGAGACTGTCGGAAATCTCCTCGACGATTGCCGCAGCCGTCGAGCAACAGGGCGCAGCCACGCAGGAAATTGCACGAAACGTTCAGCAGGCAGCGCACGGCACCCAGCAGGTCTCCGCCAACATCAACGACGTCCAGCAGGGCGCCAGCCAGACCGGCTCGGCCTCGTCCCAAGTACTGACCGCCGCCCAATTGCTCGCCTCGGACTCGAGCCGCCTCAAGCTAGAGGTCGGGAAATTTCTCGAGGCCGTGCGCGCGGCCTGAGGCTGCGCGGGACTAACCCCCGCCCGGATAGTTCGGGGCCTCACGCGTGATGGTCACGTCGTGGACGTGGCTTTCGCGCAGGCCCGCGCCGGTGATGCGGACGAACTGCGCCTTGTTGTGCAGCTCGGTAAGGTCGCGGGCACCGACATAACCCATCGCGGCGCGCAGGCCGCCTGCGAGCTGGTGCATGACGTTGCCGACCGGGCCCTTGTAAGGCACCTGGCCCTCGATGCCCTCGGGCACGAGCTTGAGCGTGTCCTTGATGTCCTGCTGGAAGTAGCGGTCGGCCGAACCGCGCGCCATCGCGCCGACCGAGCCCATGCCGCGATAGGCCTTGTAGGAGCGGCCCTGCCACAGGAACACTTCGCCGGGCGTTTCGTCGGTGCCGGCGAGCAGCGAGCCGACCATGGCGATGTCGGCGCCGGCGGCGAGCGCCTTGGCGAGATCGCCGGAGAACTTGATGCCGCCGTCGGCGATGACGGGAATGTCGGCCTTCTTCGCCGCCTCGACCGCATCCATGATCGCGGTGAGCTGCGGCACGCCGACGCCGGCGACGATGCGCGTGGTGCAGATCGAGCCCGGGCCGATGCCGACCTTGATGCAATCGGCGCCCGCGTCGATCAGCGCCTGCGTACCTTCCGCAGTCGCGACGTTGCCGGCGACGACCTGTACCGAATTGGAGAGACGCTTGATGCGGTTCACGGCGTGAAGCACGTGGCGGGAATGGCCGTGCGCGGTGTCGACGACGACGAGGTCGACGCCGGCATCGATCAGCCGCTCGGTACGCTCGAAGCCGGTATCGCCGACGGTGGTCGCAGCGGCAACGCGCAAGCGGCCTTGCGCGTCCTTGCAGGCGAGCGGATGGGCGACCGCCTTCTCCATGTCCTTCACGGTGATCAGGCCGACGCAGCGATACTGCTCGTCGACGACCAGCAGCTTTTCGATGCGGTGCTGATGCAGCAACCGCCGGGCTTCGTCCTGGCTGACATTTTCGCGCACCGTGACGAGATTTTCGTGCGTCATCAGCTCGGAGATTTTTTGCTGACGATTGGTCGCAAACCGCACGTCGCGGTTGGTGAGGATACCGACCAGCTTGCCCGGTATAGACTTAGCGGCGCCGGTGACGACGGGAATGCCGGAGATGCCGTGATCGCTCATCAGCTTGAGCGCGTCGTCGAGCGTCGCTTCAGGGCTGATGGTGAGCGGATTCACCACCATGCCCGACTCGAATCTTTTGACCTGCCGCACCTGGGCGGCCTGCCCTTCGGGATCGAAATTGCGATGGATGACGCCGATGCCGCCGGCCTGCGCCATGGCGATCGCCATGCGGGCCTCAGTGACGGTGTCCATGGCTGAGGCCATGATCGGGATGTTGAGCGGGATGGCGCGGGTGACGCGGGAGCGGATGTCGACCTCGCCCGGCATGACGTCCGACAGGCCCGGCTTCAACAGCACGTCGTCGAATGTAAAGGCTTCGCGGATGCCTTGTTGCACCGTGGCCATATGCCAACTCCTTCCTGCGGCGATGCCGCAAATAGCTATGGATGAGCGCCGCCTGCGGCGTGCCTTGCGGCATCGCCGGAGAATCGGAGCCCATCGGTGGGGTTGACGCGGGTCGATAGCACGGCCGGATGACGAATCAAAGCAATTCGGACCGCTGGCCAGCCATGCACAGGCTTTTTAAGTAAATTCAGCGTGGAAAGCCCGGCGGCGGACCACCCATTGTCATTCCGTAGCGGCCTCCGGGCTCAATGGATTCCGGGCTCGCGCCAAGAGGCGCGCCCTGGAATGACGGGGGAGCGAGCGCAGGATTTAGGTGCTATGCGTCGATCCGCAATGGTCCCCGCCGGGCGGCGGTGATAAGCCGCAATTCCACCCCTCCTTCCGATTTTCATTACCAATCCGTCATGGTCGACAAGCAACGCGTCATTCCGCTGATCGTAGCCACTGCTCTGTTCATGGAGAACATGGACTCGACGGTGATCGCCACCTCGCTGCCGGCGATCGCGGCCGATATCGGCACCAGCCCGCTGACGCTCAAGCTCGCGATCACCTCCTACCTGCTGTCGCTTGCGGTGTTCATCCCGGCGAGCGGCTGGACCGCCGACCGCTTCGGCGCGCGCATGGTGTTCGCGATCGCCGTCGGCGTCTTCATGGTCGGCTCGGTCGGCTGCGCCCTCTCGACCTCCGTCACCGACTTCGTGTTCGCGCGCATCCTGCAGGGCATGGGCGGGGCGATGATGACGCCGGTCGGGCGCCTGGTGTTGCTGCGCTCGGTCGACAAGAGCGCGCTGGTCAATGCGATGGCCTGGGTGACGGTCCCGGCCATGATAGGTCCCGTGATCGGTCCGCCGCTCGGCGGCTTCATCACGACTTACGCGTCGTGGCACTGGATCTTCCTGATCAACATTCCGATCGGGCTGCTCGGCATCTTCATGGCGCTCCGCTTCATCGATCCCATCAAGAGCGAGGAGCCGGAGCCGTTCGATCTCTACGGCATGGTGCTCGCAGGCCTCGGGCTTGCCGGCATCGCGTTCGGACTGTCGGTCGCCGGCCTCAATCTGCTGCCCTGGAGCACGATCGCCGCACTGGTCGTGGGCGGATCGATCGCGATGACGCTCTATGTGCTTCACGCGCGGCGAACGGGATCGCCGGTGCTCGACTTCTCGCTGCTGAATCTCGCCACGCTGCGCGCAGCCGTTCTCGGGGGATTCCTGTTCCGTCTCGGCATCGGTGCGTTGCCGTTCCTGCTGCCGCTGCTGATGCAAATCGGCTTCGGTCTGTCGCCGTTCCATTCCGGCCTCGTCACCTTCGGCTCCTCGCTCGGTGCGATGGGCATGAAGACGCTGGCGGCGCGGATCATCCGCACCTTCGGCTTCCGCAATCTGATGACGGTGAACGCGATCATCAGCGCGTTCTTCCTCGGCGTCTGCGCGCTGTTCACGGTGACGACGCCGCTGCTGATCATCTTGGTCATCCTGGTGGTCGGTGGCTTCTTCCGTTCGCTGGAGTTCACCGCGATCAACACGGTGGCCTATGCCGAGGTCGAGCCCCCGCAGATGAGCCGCGCCACCACGCTCGTCAGCGTCAACCAGCAGCTCGCGGTCTCGGCCGGTGTCGCCGTCGGCGCGGCGTCGGTGGAGACGACGATGTGGCTCAGCCATGTCAGCGAGCTCAATGCGACCGTGTTCGCGCCCGCTTTCGTGGTAGTCGCGCTGACCTCGGCGGCGTCGAGCTGGTTCTTCTGGCAGATGCCCGACGACGCCGGCCACGAGATTTCCGGCCGCAAGGCGGTGGAGATTTCCAGCCGCAAGGGCGCGGCCAAGAGCGCGGCGAGTGCGGCCGTCAAGGCGGCGGCGGAAGATACGCAGGACGCGCGGGATCAGCGGCTGGGGTAGGTTTACGCAAACGGCGCAACACACTGGCTGTCGTCCCGGCGAAGGCCGGGACCCATAGCCAACGACGGATGTGGTTACAGGGACTCGGAGTTACCGTTCTCGTGCAACAACTGCTCTCTGGGGTTATGGGTCCCGGCCTTCGCCGGGACGATGGCGGTTACGTCTTCACCTCGCCCCGAAATCCCGTCGCCAGCACGTAGCGCTCGGACGAATCCGCCCGGCTGGCGGCCGGCTTCACATGGCGCACGCTCGCGAAATCGCGCTTGAGCTGGGCGAGCAGCTCGGCGTCGGCACCGCTCTGGAATGCCTTGGCCAGGAACGTCCCGCCCGGCTTCAGCACGTCGCAGGCGAACGCCGCTGCGGTCTCGATCAGGCCGACGATGCGGAGCTGATCGGTCTTGCGGTGGCCGGTGGTGTTCGCGGCCATGTCGGACATCACGACGTCGGCGCCGCCGCCGAGCATGGCGTTGAGTTTGTCCGGGGCGTCGTTGTCCATGAAGTCGAGCTGCGCGAAGTCGACGCCGGCAATCTCGGGCATGTCCAACAAATCGATCGCGACGACCTTGCCCTTGCCGTCGATCGAGCCGACGCGCTTGGCGGCGATCTGGCTCCAGCCGCCCGGCGCAGCACCAAGATCGACCACAGCCATGCCGTGCTTCAGCAGGCGGTATTTGTCGTCGATCTCAAGCAGCTTGAACGCGGCGCGCGAGCGATAGCCGAGCGCCTTGGCCTTGACGACATAGGGATCGTTGAGCTGCCGCTCCAGCCAGAGCTTTGACGACAACTTGCGCTTGCCGCCGGTCTTGACCTGGACGTGCAAGCGGCCGGTGGTGTCCTTGGCCATCTCACCAGCTCCTGAGCGCGCCGTCCTCGCGCATCATCTCGACCAGCATGCCTTCGCGCAGGCCCCGGTCGGCGACGCGCAGGCGTGGCAGCGGAAAGGCGCGGCGGATCGCATCGAGGATGGCGCAGCCGGCCAGCACGAGGTCGGCGCGCTCGATGCTGATGCAGCTGTTGTTGGCGCGCTCCTCATAGCTCATGCCGAGCAGTTTGCTGATGGTCGCGGTGATGTCGGTATCGTTCATCCAGATGCTATCGATGCGGCGGCGGTCGTAGCGCGCGAGGTTGAGATGGATGCCGGCGAGCGTCGTCACGGTGCCGGAGGTGCCGAGCAGATGCATGTCGGTGAGATCGCCGCCATGCGCTTGCGCGAACGGCGCGACATGGTTGGCGACCTCCTGCTCCATCGCGGCATAGATCTCGGGCGTCACGTCGCGGCCGCCGAACTGTTCGGCCAGCGTCACCACGCCGAGCGGGATCGACATCCAGGCTTTGATCCGCGGTTCCGGATTCGTGGGATCGCGTTCGATCCGCACCAGCTCGGTCGAGCCGCCGCCGATATCGAACAGGATCGCGCCCCGTCCCCTCGGATCGACCAGCGGCGAGCAGCCGAGCACCGCCAGCGCCGCCTCGGTCTCACGGTTGATGACCTCGAGCTCGATCCCGGTCTCGGCAGCGACGCGGCTGCGGAAGCCTTCCGCGTTCGAGGCCGCGCGGCAGGCTTCGGTGGCGATCAGCCGGAGCCTTCGTGCTTTGCGCAGATTGATCTTGTCGCGGCAGATGCTGAGCGCGACGATGGCGCGCTCGATCGCGGCCTCGCTGATGCACCCCGTTGCCGAAACGCCCTCGCCGAGCCGGATGATGCGCGAGAAGGAATCGACCACGCGAAAGCCGTCGCTGGTCGGACAGGCGATCAGGAGCCTGCAATTGTTGGTGCCGAGGTCCAGCGCCGCGTAGACGCCGGTTCCCGGCGCTTGCGCGGCGACAGCCGGTTCGGGGGCCAACGCCACCGCCGCCATCGACCCCTCGAGCTCACCGTGCGGCGCAAGGCCGTCGCGGAGCCGCGTGTGGTCATTCATACAAAACTGTCTTTCCGCGGCCTAAGGGGCCGATCTGGAATTGCTTTTTCGCCTCAAACATTAGCAGCGCGGCAGGCCTGCGCAACAACGCATCACATGGGACCATGCCCATTCGTGCGTTGTCGTGAACGGGTCGGTGGGTTATCTGAAGGGACCCGGTTCCCCCAGGGCGCCCATAAAACGCGCAATTGCCGGCCTTTCAGGTCATTCCCATGCAAGAACACACCAAATCCTCGACGCTCGAAAACGCTATTGCACTGCAAAAATACGGCGTCGGGCAGCCGGTCCGCCGCAAGGAGGACGACACGCTGGTACGCGGCAAGGGCCGCTATACCGACGATTTCAACCTGCCCGGCCAGGCCTATGCCGTGGTCGTCCGCTCGACCCATGCCCATGGAATCATCCGTAGCCTCAACACCGACGCCGCCAGGGCGATGCCGGGCGTGCTCGGCGCGTGGACGGGCAAAGACCTCGATGCGGCCGGCTACGGCCCCTTCACCTGCGGCCTGCCGCTGAAGAGCCGTGATGGCTCGCCCCTGCTCCAGACCAACCGCCAGCCGCTCGCGACCGACAAGGTCCGCTTCGTCGGCGATCCCATAGCCTTCGTGGTGGCGGCAACGCTGGCGCAGGCGCGCGACGCCGCCGAGGCGGTCGAAGTCGACATCGAGCCGCTGCCGGCCGTGACCGACCCCGAGGAAGCCGCCCAGCCCGGCGCGCCGCTCCTCTACGACCACATCCCGAACAACGTCGCGCTCGACTACCACTATGGCGATATGGAGAAGGTGAACGCGGCGTTTGCCAGCGCCGCCCATGTCACCAAGGTCGACATCGAGAACACCCGCGTCGCCGTGGTCTCGATGGAGCCGCGCGTGGGACTGGCCTCCTACGACAAGACCACCGAGCGCTACACCATCCAGATGCCGACGCAGGGCGTCGCGGGCAACCGCGCCAACCTTGCCAAGAACCTGAGGGTCCCGAACGAGAAGGTGCGGATTCTCACCGCCAATGTCGGCGGCTCCTTCGGCATGAAGAACGTCAACTATCCCGAATACATGTGTATCCTTTACGCGGCCAAGGAATTGGGACGGCCCGTAAAGTGGCTCGACGAGCGCTCGACCAGCTTCCTCTCCGACAGCCACGGCCGTGCGCAAAAAATTCATGCCGAGCTTGCGCTCGATGCCGAGGGGCATTTCCTCGCGGCAAAGCTCTCGGGCTATGGCAATCTCGGCGCCTACATCACCGGTGTTTCGCCGGGGCCGCTCTCGCTCAACACAGGCAAGAACTTTTCCAGCGTCTACCGCACGCCGCTGATGGGCGTCGACATCAAGACGGTTTTGACCAACACCACACTGATGGGCGCCTATCGCGGCGCCGGCCGGCCCGAAGCCAACTACTACATGGAGCGGCTGATCGACCGCGCCGCCGACGAGATGGGCATCAACCGGCTGACGCTGCGCAAGCGCAACTTCATCAAGCCGAACCAGATGCCCTTCCCCGCCTCCTCCGGAGTCACCTATGACAGCGGCGACTTCCAGGCGGTGTTCAACAAGGCGCTGGACATCTCCGACCATGAGAACTTCGCCAAGCGCCGGAAAGAGAGCAAGAAGGCCGGCAAGCTGCGCGGCATCGCGGTCGGCTCCTATCTCGAGGTCACCGCGCCGCCGAGCCCCGAGCTCGGCAAGATCGTGTTCGATCCCGACGGCAGCGTGCAGCTCATCACCGGTACGCTCGACTACGGCCAGGGCCATGCCACGCCGTTCGCGCAGGTGCTTTGCGCACAGCTCGGCGTGCCCTTCGAGAGCGTCAAGCTCGTGCAGGGCGACAGCGACATCGTCCACACCGGCAACGGCACCGGCGGCTCGCGCTCGATCACGGCCACCGGACAGGCCATCGTGGAATCCTCGAAGCTCGTGATCGAAAAAGGCAAGCGCGCCGCCGCGCACATGCTGGAAGCGTCCGAGGCCGACATCGAATTCGCCGAAGGCAGTTTTACCATCGCCGGCACCGACCGCAGCATCGACATCATGGAGCTCGCCAAGCGCCTGCATGACGGCAAGACGCCGGACGGCGTGCCTGACAGCCTCGACGTCGACCACACCAGCGAGCCAGTGCCGTCGGCGTTCCCGAACGGCTGTCACGTCGCCGAGGTCGAGGTCGACCCTGACACCGGGCTGGTGCAGATCGTGCGCTACAGCGCGGTGAACGATTTCGGCACGGTGATCAATCCGCTGCTGGTCGAGGGTCAGCTCCATGGCGGCGTCGTCCAGGGCATTGGACAAGCGCTGATGGAGCACGTCCGCTACGACGAAAGCGGCCAGCCGATCACGGGCTCGCTGATGGACTACGCCCTGCCCCGCGCCGAGGACGTGCCGTTCATGGCGGTCGGCGACCACCCGGTGCCGGCCAAGAGTAATCCGCTCGGCACCAAGGGCTGCGGCGAAGCCGGCTGCGCCGGCAGCCTGTCGACCGTGGTGAACGCGGTGATCGATGCACTCTCCGAGTGCGGCATCAAGCACATCGACATGCCGCTGACGCCGGAGCGCGTCTGGCGCGCGATCCAGGACGCGAAAGGCAAGGCGGCGTAAGGGGCGCTCTTCCGCTTCGACAACACTAGCTGTCATCGCCCGCGAAGGCGGGCGATCCAGTACTCCGAGACATTTGTGATAGACCGCGAGGCCGCGGCGTACTGGATTCCCCGCCTTCGCGGGGAATGACAGCGAATGACGCGCTGTGCCCCTTCCCTACGCCGCCGCCTGCTCGCGCGGCTGGTAGATCGCGATGTGCTGGCAGTGCGCGAGCGGCGTCGTGCCGTTGGCGACGACCAGCGCGTCGAGCTCGACGAAGCGGTGGCCCTTCTTCTCGTAGTTCGCGGTGACTTTTGCCCGCGCGGTGATCTCGTCGCCCGCCTGCGCCGGCGACAGCAATTGCATGCGGCTGCCGACGTGAATCCACGGGCCCAGAATGGTGTTGTCGACCAGCACGCGGTTCATGACGCGCTGGATCAGGCCGGGATGGCCGAGCCCCTCGCGCGCAAAGATCGGATCGGCTTCCCGGATGTCGGCGAGATAGCCAGACGCGTCCTGCCCGGCCCAGCGGCGCGGCATCGTGCCGAGCCATTTGCCGACCTCGAAGATGGCCGGGCTGACCGGCTTGCGGTCGACCACGGCAGGGACCTCGACGTAGTCACCCAGCATAGCCGCAGGCGAGGCTGCCGACAGCGAGGCCGTCCCTGTGGCGCAGAGCTCGCTACGGCTGAAGACCTCGATCGTGAGCAGGCCATTGTGCTCGGTCGCATCGACATCGGCGGTCTCTCCGTCATAGACCGGCTTGGTGAATCGCGCCTCGATCAGACCGCGCGCGAGAAAATCGCGGCCCCAACGGGCGACCGGCACGTGCATCATGTAGGCGAAGACATCGACGCCCGGGACCAGCCCGCCGGAAAAGCCGAAGCGGCGCGCCACCGTGTCGTCATGCATCTTGTTTTCGGACTGCTTGGCGGTGTTGTAGGCCTCGACGCGGTAGGTTTCGAGCCGGTTCGGCATGGCTGCGCTTTCCCTAAGTTCTTGCCCTGTATTCTTGTTGTTTCGAGGCCGATCGTAGGCCCTGAGGAACCGGGGTCAATCCCCTCGCATTTGGCGCCCGAATGGGGTACCACGCGCGTGCTGCGGAACCGCTTCGCATGCCCCATTTACGGACAATGACGAACCCTCTCAGCACCACTCGCATCTATGTCGACGCCGACGCCTGTCCGGTCAAGGACGAGATTTATCGCGTCGCCGGCCGGCACGGCTTGCCCGTGAGCGTGGTCGCGGGCAATTTCATCCGCGTACCCCAGGATCCCCTGATCGAGCGCATCGCGGCCGGCGCCGGCATGGATGCGGCCGACGACTGGATCGCCGAACGCGCCGGGCCCGGCGATATCGTCATCACCGCGGATATCCCGCTCGCAAGCCGTTGCGTGAAGACCGGCGCCGACGTGATCGCGCCGAATGGAAAACCTTTCACGGAGGAGTCGATCGGGATGACGCTCGCGGTGCGCAATTTGATGACGGATTTGCGCTCTGCCGGCGAAGTGACCGGCGGTCCGCGATCGTTTGCACCGCGCGACCGCTCGACGTTCCTGTCGATGCTCGACCAAACCATCCGCCGCATCCAGCGCCGCAGCGCCGACCAGGCCGCAACAAGACAGGACTGAGACACCGCATGGCGCCACCGCTGATTCAACTACGCGATATCAAGCTGACCTTTGGCGGCACGCCGCTCCTGGCGGGCGTCGAGCTGTCGGTTTCGAACGGCGAGCGCGTCTGCCTGATCGGCCGCAACGGTTCCGGCAAATCGACGCTGCTCAAGATCGCCGCCGGCCTGGTCGAACCGGATGGCGGCAGCCGTTTCGTGCAGCCCGGCGCCACCATCCGCTACCTGCCGCAGGAGCCGGATTTTTCCGGCTTCTCCACCACGCTGGCCTATGTCGAGGCTGGCCTCAATGCCGGCGACGATCACTATCAGGCGCGCTATTTGATCGAACAGCTCGGTCTCAGCGGCGAAGAAGATCCGGCGCATGTCTCCGGCGGCGAAGCGCGCCGCGCCGCGCTGGCGCGCGTGCTCGCGCCCTCACCCGATATCCTGCTACTGGACGAGCCGACCAACCATCTGGATCTTCCGACCATCGAATGGCTGGAGGGCGAACTGGAGAGCCGCCGCTGCGCGCTGGTGATCATCAGCCACGATCGGCGCTTCCTGTCCAACCTGTCTCGCAGCACCGCCTGGCTCGACCGCGGCCAGATCCGGCAGATCGACCGCGGCTTCAGTGCCTTTGAGGCCTGGCGCGACGAGGTGCTCGCCGAAGAAGAGCGCGACCAGCACAAGCTCGACCGCAAGATCGTCAACGAGGAGCACTGGTTGCGCTACGGCGTCTCGGGCCGCCGCAAACGCAACGTCAAGCGGCTCGGCAATCTTCACGCGCTGCGCGACCAGCGCCGCGACTATCGCGGCGCAACGGGCAATGCCAACCTCGCGGCCGCCGAAGCCGACAAGTCCGGCAAGCTCGTCATCGAGGCCAAGAATATCAGCCGGTCCTACGGCGAGCGAAAGATCGTCGACGGCTTCTCGATCCGCGTCCAGCGCGGCGACCGCATCGGCATCGTCGGCCCGAACGGCGCCGGCAAGACCACGCTGATCGAGATGCTGACCGGCGGCAGCGCACCGGACAGCGGCAGCATCCGCCTCGGTGCCAACATCGAGATGGCGACGCTCGACCAGCATCGCGAAAGTCTCGATCCCAAGTCGACGCTGGCCGAGGCATTGACCGGCGGCCGCGGCGACCATGTCATGGTCGGCGGCAAGCCGAAGCATGTCGTCAGCTACATGAAGGACTTTTTGTTTGCCCAGGAACAGATGCGCACGCCGCTGGAGGTGCTTTCCGGGGGCGAGCGTGGCCGGCTCATGCTGGCACGCGCGCTGGCAAAGCCCTCCAACCTGCTGGTGCTGGACGAGCCGACCAACGACCTCGACCTCGAGACCCTCGACGTCCTCGAGGAAATGCTCGGCGACTACGAGGGCACCGTGATTCTGATCAGCCATGATCGCGATTTTCTCGACCGCGTGGTGACGTCGGTGATCGTGCCCGAGGGTAACGGACGCTGGCTCGAATATGCCGGCGGGTACACCGACATGCTGGCCCAGCGCGGCGCCGACGTGAAGCGCGCGACGGCGAAGGCCGCCGAAGAGAAGAGAGAGTCACGGTCAGTGACGCCTTCCAGAGTGACCAAACGACGACTGACCTTCAACGAGCAGCATGCGCTGGAGACGCTGCCCAAGACCATCGCCAAGCTGCAATCCGAAATCGCCAAGCAGCAGCGCTTCCTTGACGACCCCGATCTCTTCCGCAAGGATCGCAAGCGCTTCGACCAGGCCTCTGACGCTCTGACGAAGGCGCAAAAGGAATTGGCCGAGGCCGAGGACAAATGGCTGGAGCTCGAAGTGCTCCGCGAAGAGATAGAACAGGCTTAACCCATGACAACAAACCTCGCTGCCAAGATCGCCCGCGAATACGGCACGCCCTGCGCCGTCATCGACATGGACAAGGTCGAGCGCAACATCGCGCGCATCCAGAAGGCCTGCGACGACGCTGGTGTCGCCAACCGGCCGCACATCAAGACGCACAAGAACCCGACGATCGCGAAGATGCAGGTCGCGGGCGGCGCCAAGGGCATCACCTGCCAGAAACTCGGCGAAGCCGAGATCATGGCCAATGCCGGCATCGACGACATCCTGATCAGCTATAATCTGCTGGGCGAAGAGAAGATGGCGCGGCTTGGCGCCCTTCAGGCCAAGGCCAACATGACGGTGGCCGCCGACAATTCGACCGTCGTCGCCGGCCTGCCCAAAGCCGCCGCGGCCTCAGGCCGACCGCTGTCGGTCGTGGTCGAATGCGACACGGGGCGCAAGCGCGCGGGCGTCGAGACACCGGCCGAGGCGATTGCATTGGCGCGCGAGATCGCCGGATCCAAGGGACTCGAGTTCGCCGGCTTCATGCTCTATCCGACCGAGACCGGCTGGGCCGAAGCGCAGAGGTTTTACGACGAGGCGCTCGCCGGCGTGCGCGCGCACGGGCTCGATGCAAAAATCGTCTCCACCGGCGGCACACCGAACCTCGTCAACATCGGCAAGCTCAAGGGCGGCACCGAGCATCGCTTCGGCACCTATATCTACAACGACCGCATGCAGGTCGCCGCCGGCTCCGCCACCTGGGACGACTGCGCGCTGCATATCTACTCGACGGTGGTGAGCCGCGCCGCGCCCGAGCGCGGCATTCTGGACGCCGGCTCGAAGACGCTGACAACGGACACCGGCGGCCTCGACGGCCACGGCCTGATCCTCGAGCACCCCGAAGCCAAGATCGCGCGCTTTGCCGAGGAGCACGGCTTCCTCGACTTGTCCCGCAGCAACACGCGGCCGAATGTCGGCGACGTCGTGCGCATCGTGCCCAATCATGTCTGCGTCGTCGTCAACATGATGGACGAAGTCGTGATGGTGCGCGGCGAGGAGATCATCGGCACGCTGCCGGTGGCGGCGCGGGGCAAGCTGCGGTAAGGGTGCGCTCTCGTAGGGTGGGCAAAGCGAAGCGTGCCCACCATCGCGATCAACACAAGCGGTGACATGGTGGGCACGGCGCTTCGCGCCTTTGCCCACCCTACGATTTGGCTAGCCACGCCAAAACACCCCTGCCCGCAGCGGCCCCCGTCGCGAACGACGCTTGCAAGAGATAACCGCCAGTCGGCGCTTCCCAGTCCAGCATCTCGCCGGCTGCAAACGTGCCGGGCAATCGGCGCAGCATGAAGTGTTCGTCGAGTTCGCCGAACGTCACTCCGCCTGCGGTCGAGATAGCGCGGGCGATCGGCGCGACGCCGGTGAGCTGAACCGGAATCCCATTGATCAGCTCTGCGAGATCGGCCGGTGAGAACGAGGCCAGCGGCCGGCCGGATGCGATGGCGGCCTCTTGCATCAGGCCGATGCCGACCGGCGACACTTGCGCAGCCTTGCGCAGGAAATTTGCGAGTGATTGCTTGCCGCGCGTGCCCGACAGACGCGTCGTCAGCATGGCGACGTCGAGGTCGGGCCGCAATGCGATCGTAAGCCGCGCCTGCCCGACACTCAGCACCGCCTCGCGCAGCTCCGACGACAGCGCATAGATCGCGCCGCCCTCGATGCCGCTGCGGGTGATCATGGCTTCGCCGCGCACCGTGTGCGCACCGATCGTCAACGTCACGCCCTTGAGCGGCTGGCCCTCAAAACGATCTCGGAACACATCGGACCATGCGACCGTGAAACCGGAATTCGCCGGCCGCAGTTTTGAGATGGCAATACTCTTTGCCGCGAGGATATCGACCCAGCCACCGTCCGAGCCAAGCCGCGGCCAGCTTGCGCCACCAAGCGCGAGCACCGTGGCTTTGGCTTCAATCGCCCGTTGCCCTTCCGGGTTGCGAAACAGCAACCGTCCCTCTTCGTCCCATCCAGTCCAGCGATGGCGAAACGCAAACGCCACGCCGACAGCATCGAGCCGGCGCAGCCAGGCGCGCAGCAAAGGCGAAGCCTTGAACGCTTTTGGAAAGATACGGCCGCTTGTGCCGACGAAGGTTGGCTCGCCGAGCGCTTCGCTCCAGGCTCGCAAAGCGTCCGGTGAAAACGCCTCGATCGCGTCTTTCAGCTTTGGTGCCGCCTCGCGATAGCGCGCGAGGAATTGCGGCAACGGTTCACTGTGGGTGAGATTGAGCCCACCACGGCCAGCCATCAGGAATTTGCGACCCGCGGACGGCATGGCGTCGTAGAGGGTGACGCGGGCGCCGCCCTGCGCCAGCACCTCGGCCGCCATCAACCCGGCGGGACCGGCGCCGATGACGGCGACGTCCGTCAGAGCTTAACTCCCGCGCGCGCCGCGGCCTGTGCGACGTATTTCTGTGTCTGCTCGAACGCGCCCGTCAGCGCCTTGGCCTTCGACATGTCGCTGATCTCGGCAAAATGCGCGGCGACCGCATCCGGCGTCCATTCGGCCTCCGGCAGGTTGATGCCCTCGCTCTCCAAAATCTTGATCACGGCGAAGGACCCTGCGCCGGCGCCCATGATGGTGCGGGTGGGCGCGTCCTCGCTGAGCATATATTCGACCGCGGGCGTGATCGCGTTCGGCTTCATCAGTTGCAGCGCCTGCGGCGGCAGCAGCTCTTCAGTCATGCGGGTCGCCGCCGTCGGCGAGATGATGTTGACGCGGATGTTGGTCTTGCGGCCTTCTTCCGCGAGCACGTTCATCAGGCCGACCATGCCGGATTTCGCCGCGCCATAATTGGCCTGGCCGAAATTGCCGTAGAGGCCGGAGGATGACGTCGTCAGCACGATGCGACCGTAGTTGCGGTCGCGCATGCCGGCCCAGGCCGCCTTGCAGCAATAGAAGGTGCCGACGAGGTGCACGTCGAGCACCTTCTGGAAATCGGCGGCTTCCATCTTGCCGAACGACTTGTCGCGCAAAATGCCGGCATTGGCGCACATCAGGTCGACGCTGCCCCACTCCTTGGTGGCGCGCTCGACCATGGCCGTGACCTGCTCGAAATTCGAGACGTCGGCGCCATCGGCCATCGCGGTGCCGCCCGCTTTGCGGATCTCCTCGACCACGGCTTCCGCCGGCGAGAGCGAGCCGCCGCTGCCGTCGCGCGCACCGCCGAAATCGTTGACCACGACCTTGGCGCCGCGGCTCGCCAATCCCAGCGCATGCGCCCGTCCGAGGCCATTGCCCGCGCCGGTGACGATGGCGACGCGTCCGTCAAACCTGATTGCCATTGTGCTTCCTTTCTTCCTTCTCCCCTTGTGGGAGAAGGTGGCGCGAAGCGCCGGATGAGGGGTCTGTCTCAGCAGATGAGCGTGTGGAGAGAGACCCCTCACCCGGCTTCATCTCGCTTCGCTCGATTTCGCCACCCTCTCCCGCAAGGGGAGAGGGTGCACCGAGCGCGATTTGACAGACTTTTGAGCAGCGATGAAGCATCGGGTCAAGCCCGGCCAGACTTACGCGAAATAGGTCAAGCCCAGCCACTCCGCGACCAGCGCGGGCTTGTCCTCGCCCTCGATCTCCACCGTGACATTGGTGCGGGTCTGGAATTCGTTCGGCTTGCGCAGTTTGGCTTCAGCCAGCACGAAACGGCCGCGGACGCGCTTGCCTGAGCGGACCGGCGAGATGAAGCGCAGCTTGTCAAAGCCGTAATTCACACCCATCGTGGTGCCCGCGACCACCGGCATCACTTCATAGGACATGATCGACAACAGCGACATCGTGAGGAAGCCGTGCGCGATCGTGGTGCCGAACGCGGTCTCCTTCTTCGCGCGCTCGGGATCGACGTGGATGAACTGGTGATCCTCGATCACGTCGGCATAGGTGTCGATGCGAGGCTGATCGACCATGTGCCATGACGACACGCCGATCTCCTTGCCGATCATGGCCTGATAGGCATCGAGCGCAATCGGCGGTTTCTTCCAGACTTCGTTCACTTAGGTCTCACTCCGTGTTTTTGGCAGCTCCGGAAAATCCTCTTCCCGGAATTCGCGACCGCGCAAGGGATCGTTGCGGTCGTCGTCGCGCTCAAGCCGCCGCAGCTGCACGCGGCGGATTTTTCCCGAGATCGTCTTCGGCAGCTCGGTGACGATCTCGAGGCGGCGGATGCGCTTGAACGGCGCAAGGCGCGTGTGCAGGTGCTTGAAGATGGACAGCGCAGTCTCTGGTGTGCGCTCGGCGCCCGAGGTCAGCAGCACGAACGCCTTGGGGATGGCGAGCCGGATCGGATCGGGGCTCGGCACCACGGCCGCTTCGGCGACAAGCTCATGCTCGAGCAACACGCTCTCCAGCTCGAACGGACTGATACGGTAATCGGAGGATTTGAACACGTCGTCGGAACGGCCGACGAAGGTGAGATAACCGTCTTCGTCCGAGAACACGACGTCACCGCTGCGATAGAGCTCGCCTTCCGCGCCGGAGAGCTTGCCGTCGTCGCCCTGATAGCCCTGCATCAGGCCGGCGGGACGGTTCGCGCCCAGCAGCAGCGCCGCCTCGCCTTCCTTCGCGGGGTTGCCATCGGCATCGCTGACCTGCACGCGGTAGCCCGGCAGCGGGCGGCCCATCGAGCCGACCTTGATCTTCTGCCCCGGCGAGTTGCCGGCGAGCGCCGTGGTCTCGGTCTGGCCGTAGCCGTCGCGGATGGTGAGGCCCCAGGCGGCCTGCACCTGGTCGATCACCTCCGGATTGAGCGGCTCACCGGCACCGCAGACCTCGCGCAAGGTGACCTTGAAGGCCGCCAGGTTCTCCTGGATGAAGAGACGCCACACTGTCGGCGGTGCGCACAGCGTGGTGACGCCGCAGCGGCCGATGGTAGCGAGCAGGCCCTTCGCGTCGAAGCGCGGCTGATTGACCACGAACACCGTGGCGCCCGCATTCCAGGGCGCGAAGAAGCAGCTCCAGGCGTGCTTGGCCCAGCCGGGCGAGGAGATGTTGAGATGGACGTCACCGGGCTTCAGCCCGATCCAGTACATGGTCGAGAGATGGCCGACGGGATAGCTGCGTTGGCTGTGCAGCACCAGTTTTGGCTTTGCCGTGGTGCCCGAGGTGAAATAGAGCAGCATCGGGTCGTCGGCGTTGGTCGGTCCGTCCGGCGCAAAGCTCTCCGACGCCTTCACCGCATCATCATACGACAGCCAGCCATCGGAGGCGGCGCCGACCACGATGCGCACGACATTCTCTGCGCCGAGGCTTGCGAACTTCGCAACCTGATCTTGCGCTGCGACCACCGCCTTCGCCTTGCCGCGATCGAGCCGGTCGCGCAGTTCGTCGGCGGTGAGCAGCGTGGTGGCGGGGATGACAACGACGCCGAGCTTCATCGCAGCTAACATGGTCTCCCACAGCGGGACCACATTGCCGAGCAGAAGCAGCAGATGATCGCCGCGCTTCAGGCCCTGTGCGCGGAGGAAGTTTGCGACCTGATTGGAGCGGCGCGAGAGCGCCGCAAAGGACAGTTTTGTCTGCTTGTCCTGCGCGGCGTCGACGATCCAGAGCGCGGGCCGGTCCTTGCTCTCCGCATTCGCCGCCAGCTCGGCGTCGAACCAGTCGAGCGCCCAGTTGAAGGGAACCGGATCGGGCCAGCGGAAGTCTTTGACCGCTGTCTCGTATTCCGTGCGGTTGTGCAACAGAAACGCGCGCGCTTCCTGAAATGTCGTCATCCGGCTTCACCACGTTCACTGCCGTCATCCTGAGGAGCCGCGCAGCGGCGTCTCGAAGGATGGCCACAGATACCGTCTTTTCATCCTTCGAGGCTCGCTCCGCTCGCACCTCAGGATGACGGAGATCGAGCTAACTCCCTAACGTGCTTGATAATTCCGGAAAAATCCACCCCGCCCTGACCAGCCTTATCGAAGGCCTGATAAATCTCCTGCGCATGCTGGCCGAGCGGCGTCGCCGCGCCTGCAGCCTTCGCCGCGTCCTGCGCCAGCGTCAGATCCTTCACCATCAGGGCCGAGGCAAAGCCCGGCTTGTAGTCGTTGTTGGCGGGCGACGTCGGCACCGGTCCCGGCACCGGGCAATAGGTCGTCAGCGACCAGCACTGGCCTGACGAGGTCGATGCAACATCGAACAGTGCCTGATGCGAGAGGCCGAGCTTCTCAGCCAGCGCAAACGCCTCACTCACCGCGATCATGGAAATACCGAGGATCATGTTGTTGCAGATCTTTGCGGCCTGCCCCGCGCCATCGCCGCCGCAATGCACGATCTTCTTGCCCATGTTTTCGAGCACGGGCTTTGCCGCGGCAAATGCCTTGTCCTCGCCGCCGCACATGAAGGTGAGCGTCGCGCCCTTGGCGCCGCCGGTGCCGCCGGAGACCGGTGCGTCGACCGAGAGCACGCCGTTCTTGGAAGCGAGCGCATGCGCCTGCCGTGCGCTCTCGACGTCGATGGTGGAACTATCGATGATCAGCGCGCCCTTGGTCATGGCGGGAACCACCTCGTTCCAGACGCCGAGCACGTGCTTGCCGGCCGGCAGCATGGTGACGACGACATCGGCGCCTTTCACCGCGCCCGATGCGCTGTCGGCAATGCCAGCGCCGTCCGCCTTGGCTTGCGCGCGCGAGGCCTCGGCCAGATCGAAGGCCACCACCTTGTGGCCTGCCTTGACCAGATTGGCAGCCATCGGGCCGCCCATGTTGCCGAGACCGATGAATGCGATCGTGGCCATCTTGATGTCCTCCGCTTGTGACGTTGTTAGTTGAACTTCAATTCGTCGGCGCCAATCTCGGCGAGATATCGCGCAAGCATGTCCGGCGTCACGTCCTCGATGCGCGGCGGCGACCAGGTCGGATTTCGATCCTTGTCGATCACGGCGGCGCGCACGCCCTCGCGGAAATCGTCGCTGCGGAAGACCTCTAGCGCCGCACGATATTCGCGCACCAGGCATTCTTCCAGGCTCGACGTTTTGCGCGCGAGCCGCAACAGCTTCAGCGTCACCACCATACCGCGCGGCGATTTCTCGCCGAGAGTCTTCAGTGTGGCCATCGCGAATTCGGAGCCATCGCGCTTGAGCGCGGCAACGATGTCTTCCATGCGGTCGAAGCCGAACAGCGCATCGATCGTCATTTGCCTCAAAGCCACCGGACCCGCGGCATCGCCAGTGGCGAAGCTGTTGATGAGCTTGCTGACCTCCGTCGCGGTCACGCCAGCGCGAACTTTCGTCAGCGCCTCGCGCAGCTCCGGCCATTTGGCCGCCGGCACCACCGCGTCCGCAAATTTCGCGTGGATCGCATCCGGCCCGTTCATGGTCTGGCCGGTCAGGCCGAAATAAGTGCCGATCTCGCCGGGCGAGCGCGACAACAGCCAGGTGCCGCCGACGTCGGGGAAGAAGCCGAGCCCGACTTCCGGCATTGCCAGCTTGGTGCGATCGGTGACGACGCGATGGCTGGCGTGACCGGACAGGCCAACGCCGCCGCCCATCACCAGACCATCCATGAATGCGATGTACGGCTTCGGATACTTCGCGATCCGCGCATTCATGACGTATTCCTGGCGCCAGAACCGCGCGCCGAGATCACCGCCTTCGCGCGAGCTCTCCCAGAGACCGCGAATGTCGCCGCCGGCGCAGAGCCCGCGTTCGCCGGCACCTTCTAGCACCACCACGCTGACGGCAGGATCCGACTCAAACAAGCTGAGCGCGTCGTCGATGCCGATCGACATCTCCAGCGTCATGGCATTGATCGCCTTGGGCCGATTCAGCCGGATTATCCCAGCAGAGCCTTCACGGCCGACAATGAGGTCGCATTGAGCGGCCGCCACACTCGTTTCCATCATCGCGTGCCCTCGATCAGTTTGCGCGCCACGATGAGCCGCATGATTTCATTGGTGCCTTCGAGAATCTGGTGCACGCGCAGATCGCGCACGATCTTCTCGATACCGTATTCGCTTAAGTACCCGTAGCCGCCATGAAGCTGGAGCGCCTGGTTGGCAACCTCGAAGCCGGCATCGGTGCCGAAGCGCTTTGCCATCGCGCAGAGCATGGTGGCGTCCGGATCTTTGCGGTCGAGTGCGGCGGCAGCGCGCCACAGGAAGGTGCGCGCGGCCTCGAGCTCGATCGCCATGTCGGCGAGCTTGAATTGCAGGGCCTGGAATTCGTCGAGCCGCTTGCCGAAGGCCTTGCGCTCCTTCATGTAGGCGCGCGCCTTGTCCAGCGCGGTCTGCGCGCCGCCGAGCGAGCACGCCGTGATGTTGAGGCGGCCGCCGTCGAGGCCGGCCATCGCGATCTTGAAGCCGACGCCCTCCTCGCTCAGGCGATTGGCCACCGGCACGCGGGCATTCTCGAAGATCACGGCGCGGGTCGGCTGCGCGTTCCAGCCCATCTTGCGCTCGTTGGCGCCATAGGAGACGCCGGGCGTGTTGCCGTCGATGACGAGAGTCGAGATACCGCCGGGGCCGTCGCCGCCGGTGCGGACCATGGCGACCAACAGATCGGTGCCACCAGCGCCCGAGATGAACTGCTTCTGGCCGTTGAGGACGTAGTGGTCACCGTCGCGCACCGCACGGGTGCGCAGCGCTGCCGCGTCAGAGCCGGCGCCGGGCTCGGTGAGGCAATAGCTTGCGATCAGCTCCATGGTGCAGAGCTTTGGCAGCCATGTGTGGCGCTGGGTGTCGCTGCCATAGACATCGATCATCCAGGACGCCATGTTGTGGATGGAGATGAAGGCCGCGGTGGTCGGGCAGCCCGTCGCCAGCGCCTCAAAGATCAGCGCCGCGTCGAACCGCGTCATGGCAGAGCCGCCGACATCGTCGCGAATGTAGATGCCCCCCATACCGAGCGTAGCCGCTTCGCGCATCACGTCGACGGGAAAGTGCTTTTCCTCGTCCCAGCGCAGCGCATGCGGCGCGATCTTTTCCGCCGCAAACGCCAACGCCATGTCGCGAATTGCGACCTGATCTTCGTTCAGAGCGAACTGCATTATCGCCTCGCTCTTGAGAGGATCACTTCATCAGCGGGATCGAGAACTCCGCACCTTCCTTGACGCCGGACGGCCAGCGCGAGGTGACCGTCTTGGTCTTGGTGTAGAAGCGGACCGAATCCGGGCCGTGCTGGTTGAGATCGCCGAAGCCCGACTTCTTCCAACCGCCGAAGGTGTAATAGGCGATCGGCACCGGGATCGGCACGTTGATGCCGACCATGCCGACATTGACCTTGGCCGCGAAATCGCGCGCGGCGTCGCCGTCGCGGGTGAAGATGGCAACTCCGTTGCCGTAATCATGCTCGGACGGCAGCGCCAGCGCTTCCTTGTAGTCGTGCGCACGCACCACCGAGAGCACCGGGCCAAAGATCTCTTCCTTGTAGATCCGCATGTCCTTTGTGACATTGTCGAACAGCGAACCGCCGAGATAGAAACCGTTCTCGTAGCCCTGCATCTTGAAGCCGCGGCCGTCGACGGCCAGCGTCGCGCCTTCCTTGATGCCGATGTCGATGTAGCCCTTGACCTTCTCGACCGCCTCGCGCGTCACCAGCGGACCGTAATCGGCCGACGGATCGATCGAGGTGCCGATCTTGAGCGATTCGACGCGCGGGATCAGCTTTTCCATCAGCCGGTCGGCGGTGGACTTGCCGACGGGCACGGCGACGGAGACCGCCATGCAGCGCTCGCCGGCCGAGCCGTAGCCGGCGCCGATCAGCGCATCGACCGCCTGGTCCATGTCGGCGTCCGGCATGATGATGGCGTGGTTCTTGGCGCCGCCAAAACACTGGCAGCGCTTGCCGGTCTGGGCTGCGCGCTCATAGATGTACTGCGCGATCGGCGTGGAGCCGACGAAGCCGACGGCCTTGATATCGGGATCATCGAGGATGGCGTCGACGGCTTCCTTGTCGCCATTGACGACGTTGAGGATGCCGGCCGGCAGGCCCGCCTCCATCATCAGCTCGGCGAGCATCATCGGCACGCCGGGATCGCGCTCCGACGGCTTCAGGATGAAGGCGTTGCCGCAGGCAATCGCAGGCGCGAACTTCCACATCGGGATCATCGCTGGGAAGTTGAATGGCGTGATGCCGGCAACGACGCCGAGCGCCTGGCGCATTGAATAGATGTCGATGCCAGGGCCGGCGCCTTCGGTGTACTCGCCCTTCATCAAATGCGGGATACCGCAGGCGAATTCCGCGACTTCGAGGCCGCGCTGGATGTCGCCCTTGGCGTCGGGAACGGTCTTGCCGTGCTCGCGGGCGAGCAGCTCGGCGAGCTTGTCGTAATCGCGCTGCACCAGCTCGACAAACTTCATCATGACGCGGGCGCGGCGCTGCGGGTTGGTCGCGGCCCATTCCGGCTGCGCAGCGCGGGCGTTCTCGACCGCAGCGCGGACCTCGGCCTTGGACGCCAGCGCCACCTTGGCCTGGACGTCACCGGTCATCGGCTCGAAAACGTCGGCGGTGCGGCCCGAGGTGCCCTTGACTTCCTTGCCACCGATGAAATGTCCGATTGAACGCATGGAATGATCTCCTTCAGGCCAGCCAGTTAGCTTTGACAAATCCTATCGACCTGCATTTTATAGGATTCAAGTCTGAGATAATGCACCATAGATGTGCGAAAATGCCGGATCAAGATAACATCGACTGGGACGACTTCCGCTTCGTGCTGGCCATCGTGCGGGGCGGCTCAGTTTCGGCTGCGGCAAAGCAGCTCGGGGTCGACCATGCCACCGTGATCCGCCGCGTCGACCGGCTGGAAAAGCACCTCTCGGCCAAGCTGTTTGACCGGCGCAAGACCGGCTATCTCCTGACCGAGGCCGGCCAGCGCGTCGCCGACAGTGCGGAAGCGATGGAATCGACCATCGTCGCCAACCAGGAGCAGGTCGGCGGCTCGGTGGCGCGGCTGACCGGCACCGTGCGGATCGGCGCGCCGGACGGGTTTGGCACCGCCTTCCTGGCGCCGCGGCTGGCGCCGTTCGCGGACCGCTATCCAGACCTCGATCTGCAACTTGTAGCAACCGCCCGGCTGTTCAGTCTCTCCAAGCGCGAGGCCGATATCGCCATCAGCCTGACCATGCCCAAGGAAGGCCGCATCGTCGGGCGCAAGCTGCTCGATTATCGCCTCGGGCTCTATGCTGCCCCTGGCTATCTCGACCGTTTCCCGAAGATCGCCTCACGCGAGGTGCTGCCGCAGCATCGTTTCGTCGGTTATATCGAGGAACTCCTGTTCACGCCGGAGCTCGACTATCTGCCGCAGGTCTCGCCGCGGATTTCGGCGCGTCTGCGCAGTGCGAATCTGATCGCGCAGCTCAATGCCACGCTCGCAGGCTTCGGCATTGCCGTGCTGCCGCATTTCATGGCGAGCGACTATCCGCAGCTCGTGCCGGTGCTGCCGGAGGAGGTCTCGATCACCCGCACGTTCTGGATGCTGATGCACGCCGACAGCAAGGATCTCGCGCGGATCAGGGCGGTGGCGGATTACATCGGCGAGATCGTGGACCGCGACCGGGCGTTGTTTGCGGGGCGGTGATGCCGCCCTCGTAGGGTGGGCAAAGCGAAGCGTGCCCACCACCTCTATAGCAATAGCGGAGAGATGGTGGGCACGGCGCAAGAGCGCCTTTGCCCACCCTACTGCATCTCAGCTCTGCTTAGCCTTCTTCGCCGCCGTCACCTTCGGCTCACGCTTGGCACCATCAAGTGCGCTGTCCTTGCCCGCCTTCAGCACCTCGTCCGACAGCTCACTCGAGCCCGCGATACGCGCCAGCAGCATGGTGCCGGCCATCGTCGCCAGCGTCGCGATCGCCTGCTTGCGCGCGGCCTTGCGCGACATGTCGGGAATAAAACCCACCATCATCTCGATCATCTCGTCGAGCTTGCCGGCAAAGGCTTTTCGCGTCTTCGGACTCTCGCGAGAGATCTCGGAGCCGAGCGAGGGGATCGAGCAGCCATGGCCGGGATTGTCGCGGTGCAACGCCGAGAGATAGGTTTCGACGATCTGGGTGAGCTGCTTCTCGGGCGCGACCTGATCAGACTGCTTGCGCCAATGCTCCATCGAGCGGTCCATGGCGTAGGCAAAAGCCTCGATCACTAGCGCCTCGCGGGAATCGAAATGCGCGTAGAAGCCGCCATGGGTCAGGCCTGCCTCTTTCATGAGGTCGGCGACGCCTATCCCGTGGGCACCCTTTTCGCGCAGCCGCACGGACGCTTTTTTCACGATCCGATCGTGAGTTTCCTGCTTGTGTTCCCGGGAGTAGCGCATGCGGTTCTCATTGGATGTCGGAAATCATCTTATAACACGTATATCGGACGGACCGCGCATTAATTCCCGGTTATGTGCCGCCAATCATGGAAAAGGTTGCAGTTGCATGGACCGCGAGCGCGCCCTTGCCATCGCGGACAAAGCCCTCGGTGTAGCTGGTCTGCCGCCCCAGCTTGATCACCTTGCCTTCGGCGGAAATCAGCCCGGAACGGACCGAGAGCGGGCGCAGGAAGGTCATCTTCAGATCGAGGGTGACGGACCCCTGCCCGGCCTCCAGCCGCGTCGAAATCGCGCAGCCCATGGCGGTATCGATCAGCGCCGCAGCGGTCGCCCCGTGCAGCAGGCCGATGGTATTTTCCAGATCCTCGCGCGGCTCCAGTTCCATTACGATCCGGCCCGGCTCGACCACGGCCATGATGAAACCGATCAGCTTCGCGAAGGGCGGCGGCGGCAGCCGGCCGTCGCGAATGCCGAGCATGGCGTCCATGCCGGAAAGACCCATGGCAGCTTTCGCAATCGGCGCCGGAACCTGCCAGTCCACCACACGCTCTCGTCGCTGCGCCGGCGAAAACAGGTCGAGTTGATCGATGTCGGTCATGGCCGCCTCTTTAAATGATATATGTCATACTATGCTGCGGACTTCACGCTGGCAACTCCACCTCTCCTCCCAGCTTGACAAGCAATCCATTTCGGCCCGGAAGTGATCCCGACCGGTGCGCCCGCGTACGTCCACGAAAATTAGAGATCTCGCCATGGAAATGCTCAACAACCACTGCGGCGTGACGCGCGATGCGCGCGGCGTCGTCAACGTTGCGATCTGCAACGCCGGCTCGCTCAACATTTTGGGTTCGCCCGTCACCGACGCGGTGCGTGAAGGCCTGCAGCAGCTCTCGTCCGATCGCAGCATCCGCGTCATGGTGCTGCGCGGCCAGAGCGAGAAGAGCATGATCGGCGGTGCCGACATCAAGGAGATGGCCAAGCTCGACCAGAAGTCAGCCGAGACCTTCATCAGCCGCCTGCGCGATCTCTGCGAAGCGGTGCGCGCGTTCCCCGCTCCCGTGATCGCACGGATGCCCGGCTGGTGCCTCGGCGGCGGGCTCGAAGTGGCCGCCGCCTGCGATTTCCGCATTGCCGCCCATGATGCCCATTTCGGTATGCCGGAGGTACGCGTCGGCATCCCCTCGGTGATCCATGCAGCGCTGTTGCCGCGCCTGATCGGCTGGGCTCACGCGCGCTGGCTGGTGATGACGGCGGAGAACATCGACGCGCCGACGGCGCTGGCGTGGGGACTGATCGACAAGGTCGCGCCGGAGGGTGGACTGGATGCCGAGATCGAGCACCTTGTGAAAGCGCTGCTCGAATGCGGCCCCGAGGCGCTGCGCTCGCAGAAAGCGCTGTTGCGGCAATGGGAGGAACTGCCGCTGACGGAGTCGGTGAACCTCAGCGTCAAGGTGTTCGGCGAGTCGTTCCTGACGGACGAGCCGACGCGGCTGATGCAGGCATTCGTGAACCGGAAGCGTTAGGGCCGCTCCAACAACGGTGTCATGCCACGCGAAAGCGGGGCATCCAGTACGCCGCGGCCCATCGACTCAACCACTGCCGCCTCTAGAATACTGGATCACCCGCTTTCGCGGATGATGACAGCGTGGGTGACGCTGTCGCTGCACCCACAGCCACGCACCTCCTCCGTTCGAACGACCAATTCTCATCCGAACCACGACAATTTCTCATGCTGGTCGCGGTTGCATTTTTTGCGCCGCATCATATGATGATCATAATCTTACCCGTCATCGTAGGGAGTTCCGTCATGGCCGAAGCCGCCGATCCCGTCGTCATCGTTTCCGCCGCCCGCACCCCGCTCGGCCGCTTCATGGGCGAGCTGTCGCCGCTGGCTGCGCACAAGCTCGGATCGCATGTCATTGGGGCAGCGCTGGAGCGCGCGAAACTCGCGCCGGAGAAGGTCGACGAGGTCTTCATGGGCTGCGTGCTGCCGGCCGGCCAGGGCCAGGCGCCGGCGCGGCAAGCGGCGCGCGCGGCCGGACTTCCCGACGCAACCGGTGCCACCACCGTGAACAAGGTCTGCGGCTCCGGCATGAAGGCGACCATGCTGGCGCACGACATCATTCGCGCGGGCTCGGCTGACATCGTCGTCTCCGGCGGCATGGAGAGTATGAGCAACGCACCGTATCTCCTGGCGAAGGCACGTGGTGGCTATCGCGCCGGCCACGACCGCATCATCGACCACATGATGATGGACGGGTTGGAGGATGCCTACGAAACCGGCCGTTCCATGGGCGATTTCGGCGAGGCCACCGCGGAAGCCTATCAGTTCACCCGCAAGGACCAGGACGCCTATGCCATGGAAACGCTCAGTCGCGCGCGCAAGGCGGTCGAGGGAGGCGCGTTCAAGGCCGAGATCGCGCCCATCACGCTGACCGAGAAGGCCGGTCCACGCATCGTCGCCAATGACGAGCATCCGCTGAAGGTCGATCCGGCCAAGATCCCCGGACTGAAGCCGGCGTTTCGTGCCAACGGCACGATCACACCTGCGGCCTCCTCCGCCAATGCCGATGGCGCCGCCGCGCTCGTGTTGACGAAGCGGTCGCTCGCCGATCGCAACGGCTTGCCGGCGCTCGCCGTGATCAAGGGCCACGCCACACATAGCCAGGAGCCGCAATGGTTCACCACGGCGCCGATTCCGGCGATCCGCAAGCTGCTCGACAAAGTCGGCTGGAGCGCCGGCGATGTCGACTTGTTCGAGATCAACGAGGCCTTCGCCGTGGTCGCGATGGCAGCGCAGCGTGATCTCGGCGTTCCCCGTGACAAACTCAACATCAACGGCGGCGCCTGCGCGCTCGGCCATCCCATCGGCGCGACCGGCGCACGGCTGATCGTGACGCTGCTGCATGCACTCGAAGCGAACAATCTCAAGCGCGGCGTCGCGGCACTCTGCATCGGCGGCGGTGAGGCCACGGCGATCGCGGTGGAACGTCTCACGCACTGACGCGGAACGTCCGAAAATGAGGGAAGTCTGGCATTTAAGACTTACCGCTCTTATGCCAGACTGCAACAATGACGCGGGCCTTTCGACACCCGCCAACGACGATTGAGGGGCAGTGATTTCGAACTGGCTCGCGGCAGCGCTTGGCCGCCGCAATATCCACTATGCCTGGGTGATGGTCGGCGTGACCTTCTTCGCCGCGCTGATCAGCGCCGGCACGGTCGGCGCGCCCGGCGTGTTTATCGTTCCCTTGCAGAAAGAGTTCGGCTGGAGCACGGCGCAGATCTCGTCTGCGCTGTCGATCCGCTTCATCCTGTTCGGGCTGATGGCACCGTTCGCCGCCGCGCTTCTGAATCGCTACGGCCTGCGCAACGTCACGCTGACCGCGCAGCTCATCGTCGTCTCGGCGCTCGTGCTTTCGCTTGGCATGACCGAGATCTGGCAACTCGTGGCTCTCTGGGGCGTCGTGATCGGCATCGGCACCGGCATGACTGCGCTCGTGCTGGGCGCCACCATCTCCACGCGCTGGTTTGCCGCGCGGCGCGGCCTCGTCGTCGGCGTCTTGACCGCGAGTGTCGCCACCGGCCAGCTCGTGTTCCTGCCGCTGCTCGCAAGCCTCACCGAACGCTTCGGCTGGCGCCTTGCGCTCGGCTTCGTCTGTATCATGCTCGGCGTCTCCGCACTGGCAGTCCTGCTCGTGATGCGCGACCGCCCGAGCGATGTGGGCCTGCGCCCATTCGGCGATGAAGGCACCGAGCCCCTGCCCGCGCCGCCGGTGAACCACGGCTCGATCACGGCAGTCGCGCTCGGCACGCTGCGCGACGCCTCGAAATCGCGCGCGTTCTGGATTCTGTTTGGAACCTTCTTCGTCTGCGGCGCCTCGACCAACGGCCTCGTGCAGGTGCATCTGATCCCGATGTGTCTCGATTTCGGCATCCCGCAAGTGCAGGCGGCGAGCCTGCTGGCTGCGATGGGCATCTTCGACTTCTTCGGCACCATCATGTCGGGCTGGCTGTCAGACCGGTACGACAATCGCTATCTGCTGTTCTGGTATTACGGCCTGCGCGGGCTCTCGCTGATCTTCCTCCCGTTCAGCGACTTCTCGTTCTATGGGCTGTCGATCTTCGCGATGTTCTACGGGCTCGACTGGATCGCGACCGTGCCGCCGACGGTGCGGCTGACCGCGCAGAAATTCGGACCCGAGCGCGCCAATCTGGTGTTCGGCTGGATTTTTGCCGGCCATCAGCTCGGC
This sequence comes from Bradyrhizobium sp. LTSP857, assembly GCF_000938285.1. NCBI lineage: Bacteria > Pseudomonadati > Pseudomonadota > Alphaproteobacteria > Hyphomicrobiales > Nitrobacteraceae > Bradyrhizobium > Bradyrhizobium sp. LTSP857. The sequence goes on from NZ_JYMS01000007.1 coordinate 447,345, forward strand.
GCCGGCACTGCGGCTTTCGGCGCGGGCTTGTCGCGAACGCTGCTGCAGAGCTATCTACCCGCCTTCTTCGTTGCGGGTGCTCTGTGCGTGTTTGCGTCGCTGATGGTGCTTGGACTCTCACAGCAGCCGAAGCCGCAAGCGAAGCCGGCGATGGCTTAGTACCTGATCGTGGTGGTGACGCCGAACACCGCGGCGTCACCAATCCGCGATATCCCGGCCGGATCGTTCGGGTTCGGGATGCCGCCGGATGGGCGGAACACGTACTGGAAGTACGGCGCTATGAGCCAGCCTGGCTTGATGTGCGCCTCGTAGATCATCTCGATCAGAGTCTCGTTGCTGCGTACCGGGCTTGAGACGCCGCTGAAGAACTGCGTATCGAGATCGAGATTGCGCGCCGTGTTCGATATCCGCATGTAGGCGATCGCCGCACCGAAGCGATCGAGCGGACGGCCGGGGACGAAGCCAACGAAGCCGATGCCGCCGTCGAGATAGAGATCGATCAGATTGCGGTCGGGCGGGCTGTAGGCGATGCGGCCGAACGCGGTGACGCCCGGGATCGAGGCCGAGGTGGTGTTGTCGGTCGACCCCGGCGGGCGGTAGAGCACCTGCTCGATGACTGCGAAGAGTCCGTAATTGCCGTGAAGCTTGGCCGGAATGCCGCTTCCTGAGGGATCAGCGAGCGACAGGCCTTCCGCCGTGAAACGCTGGCTGTCGAAATCACCATAGTGCTTCCAGCCGCCGGGTGTGAAATTGCCGGCGAGCGAGCGGCCACCAATGTCGATGTCATAGTCGAACCGCACCTGCCCGATGAGCCAGGGCGGATCGTTGACGCGAAAGGCGAGACCATGATTGTCGCGCGTCTGCGGGTCACCGTCACCGGGCGCGGCTGGATTACCGTTGAAGACCGCACCGAAAGCCGTGATCCTGTCCGTCAGCGCAGCCTTGACGCGAAGGCCGGGCACCGCGATCGGCGGTGCCGGGCCACCGGCCGGAAGATTGCTCGCCTTGATCGCGGGCCAGCCGAAGGTGCCGTTGATGAAGAGGTCGTCGGTCTGGCTGTCGAAGAATTCCACGTCGGCGGCCTGCTGGCCGGCCCTGATGTTGAGCCTGTCGTTGAAGAGGCTCTGCTCGAAATAGGCATTGTAGAGCCGCTGGTCCGGCAATGCCTCGATCTCGCTGATGGTGGCGAGGTTGTGGATGTAGTTGCGGCTCAGCCCGCGGCCGTAGATGATGTAGCCATTGGCGTAGAAGCGGCCACCGGTCCAGCCGACGAGCTTGTCGAGATCGGCATCGACCGAGAGATCAAGGCGGCCGAAATGGATGGCGCCGCGCGACACCCCGCCCGACACATTGCCGATGTTGTCGGCGATGTAGGTCGCGCCGAAGTTCAGGCCCTTGTTGGCGAGCCCGTCATGCCATTCGTTGAACCATTTTGGAGCCAGCCATTCGGCCGCGCTCTCGTCCTTGGCGCCGGCGAATGCGCTGGTGCTGGCGAGAGACAGCGCGATGATCGCGGCCGCGCTTCTCAACACGGAGGTCTGGGCAGTCCCGCTCACGTCTGACACCGGCTGGCATACACTATTTTTTGAAGATGCCCGTGCGCCGCATGAAAAGATAGGCCAGGACGATCGAGGCAACCATCATCGCGGCGGCCCACAGGAACCCATCCTCGACGTCGGTCAGCGGCAGGCCTTTGGTGTTCATGCCGAAGATGCCGGTGATCAGCGTCGGCGGCAGCAACAGCGTCGTCACGATCGAGAGCGTGTGGAGGTGCTTGTTGCTCTCTTCCTCGTTCTTGAAGCGCAGTTCCTCCTCGAGCAGGCGGCTGCGCTCGCGGAGCTCGACGATGTCGTGATCGAGCCCGTCCAGCCGCTGCGCCAGCTTGCCGGCCTGAATGCGCAACCCTGGCGTGAGATGATCGGTGTTCTTCTGATCGAGGCGGTGAAACAGCACGCGCAGGCCGGTGAGCTGGCGATGCAGCCTGACACAGGTCCGGCGCAGCCGGCCGAGATTGCGGCGCATCTCCGGCTTGGCGTCGTCGGCGAGAATGCGTTCCTCGATGCCGTCGATCTCCTGCCCGAGCTTGTCGGCCATGCGGTCCAGCGTGTCGGCGACCTCGTCGACGATCTTCTCAAGCAGATGAGCGACATTGTCGACGCGATAGCCGCCTTCGAGCACGCGGCGGGTCGCATCCGCCGAGCACAGCGCCTGATGACGGCCGGACACCAGCAGATGCTCGGTCATGGCGAAGCGCAGGAACGCGGTCTCTTCCGTCGCGCTGTCGATGTCGCGCACGAGATCGGAAAACACGCCGTAGACGCAGTGATCGATGACGTGAAGCTGCTGGAACGTGTCGTTCGACAGCAGCAGCTCGCGTGCGAGCGGCGGCAGGCTGGAATCGGCAATCCATGGCCGGGCGCGCGCATCGGTGAGGTTGAAATGCAGCCAGAGCCGGCCATCATGGCTGAACTCGATCGGCTGGGCGACCGGCAGCGCCTCGGCGCTGCCGTCGCTGTGCAGCCGGAACGCCCAGACGAGGCCTGGAATGGCCGGCGCAACATCCGATATCGCGCTGACAAGCTTTGCCGGCTCAGCCATGCTGACCCCCACATATGCGCCCATGTCCGGGGGGCCGTTAATGGCCTCCTCCGGATCTCTCGCGGGTACTCAATTACGCCGATGTTACAGCTTGATGATGGTGTGCCGCCCTACTCCGCGGCCAGCCCCGTCGCGGCCCCCGCCTGGGCCTCCTTGATGTAGTCGTGCACGACGCGGCCGAACGGCAGCGTCAAATCGGCGATGTAGTGATGCGCCCCGATGCAGCGGCGCACCGGGAAATCGGCAACCGGCGCATTCACATGCGGCACCAGATGCAGCCGACCGGGTCCGATCCAGGAGCCCTTCGGCACGATGTCGATGAGGTTGATGGCGACGAGCTGGCAGACCTCGAGATGGCCGTCGACACCCGGGATCATCTTCAGATTGATCTGCGTCTTCGACAGCGTGGCGCGGGTGAGATCGCCGTTGCCGGCCATGCTCTCATGCTTGTAGCCCATCGTGCCCATGGCGACGAGCTGGCCGGCATATTCCAGCGTGCCCGTCAGCGTGTCCTTGACGATATCGAGCTTGGGATGGGCGTATTTCTTGGGAAAGCCCCAAATCTCGCGGCCGGCCGCGATCGGCGGATCATCGTCGAGATACATCTGCGAGACGAAATTGACCTCCTCGCCATGCAGGCGCGCGGGGATGACGAGGCCGGACTCGGTGTAGCTGCCGAAGCCGGAGGAGTCAGGCATCCTGATCCATTCGTAATGCACGATCGGCTGGTCGATCGGCTCCAGCGGCTCAGGTAGCCCGGCGCGGATCAGGTCCGGGTCGGTCTCGTAGGTGATGACGAGGAATTCGCGGTTGACGAAGCGATAAGGGCCGGCCGGATAGCTTGGCCCGGCCGCCGGCATGGATGGAAGTCTCAGCAAATCTTCCCTGCGCATCGCTGCTCTCCTGTGTGACGTCTGTGATTTTGCCCGGCGGCTACCGACTTTATCCAAATTGCTAGCCGCCGTCATTGACCGCGATGTGAAGGATTTCCGTCAACCGCACGACCCCGTGCCATTCCCGTTGCGGTTGATCTGCATGCCGACGATGCATCGATGCCCGCTTTGTCATCACACCGTCATTGCCGGACGCAATCGTTTGGAAAAGCAGGAGGCACCACCATGGACGCCCGCACGTCGCAACCGACACATCAGACACAGCAGCCTCCCTCACGGGGCTGGCGCCCCGAGCGCTGCGATCGCGTCGCGCTGGTGCTGCAAGGCGGCGGCGCGCTCGGTGCCTACCAGGCCGGCGTCTACCAGGCGCTGCACGAGGCCGGCATCGAGCCTGACTGGGTCTGCGGCGTCTCGATCGGCGCGATCAACTCCGCCATCATCGCCGGCAACAAGCCGGAGAACCGGCTCGATCAGCTCCGAATCTTCTGGGAGCGCATCACCAACCGCAAGATCTGGCACTACACGCCCGACGGCGACATCTTCCGCCAGGCGCGCAACTTCGTCAGCGCCTACATGACCTCGGCGATGGGCCAGCCCGGCTTCTTCACGCCGCACCAGGTCAATCCGTGGCTCAGCCCGGTCGGGGCCCGAACTGCGACCAGCTATTACGACACGGCTCCGCTGAAGGAGACGCTGCTCGAGCTGGTCGACTTCGACCTCATCAACGAGAAGAAGGTCCGCTTCGCGGTCGGCGCGGTGAACATCCTGTCCGGCAATTTCATCTATTTCGACAACGCCCATGACGAGATCGAGCCGGAGCACATCATGGCCTCCGGCGCGCTGCCGCCGGCGCTGCCGATGGTGCGGATCGGCACCGATCATTTCTGGGACGGCGGCATCGTCTCCAATACCCCGCTCCAGCACCTGCTCGACCAGGAGGATGCACTGAATTCGCTGGTGTTCCAGGTCGACCTGTTCAGCGCCCGCGGCGTGCTGCCGCGCTCGATCCAGGACGTGATGGCCCGCCACAAGGACATCATGTATTCCTCGCGCACGCGCCACAACACCGATGTCTATCGCAAGACGCACAATCTCAAGGTCCAGCTCTACAAGGCGCTGGCGAAGATTCCGGACGAGCAATTGTCCGACGAGGATCGCAGCCTCAAGACAAGCCTGCGCAGCATGCCGGAGATCGCGATCCTGCATCTGATCTACCAGCAAAAGGCCTATGAGGGCGACGCCAAGGACCACGAGTTCTCGGGCACCTCGATGCGCGAGCACTGGACCAGCGGCTACGAGGACACCAAGCGCACGCTGAAGCGGCGCGACTGGATCAAGATGCCGGAGGAAGGCATGGGCCTCGTGGTGCACGACGTGCATCGGGAGACGGAGAGCGCGTGAGGGGCCCTCCCCAACAAAAAGGCCGAAAACAACCCCATGCACAGTAGCCGGCGGCTGTCGGATCAATGACTTAGCGCATCCGCAAGTCGGTTTGACTCGTCGGGCAAAACACCGGCACAATGCCATCATTGCGAAATCGCACGACCGCACCCGCTCCGCGCCGACGCGCGACGTGGCCAGCTCGCGCCCGATGCCATACACTTCGCGGTAAGGGCGTTGGGAGGCCAAGTTGATCCGCGCGGTGCAGACAGCCGGAGAGCAGCGCGCCTCGGCCTGCAGCTCCATGCCGCCTCTGACTCGCCGATGCGCGGGAGACAATGATGATCAAAGTCGTACAGGCCTTCGACCGAAAAGAGATCACCGAACTCGCCAGTGACGACGCCGCCGCGCTGGAGGCGAAGTTCGAGACCGCACGAAAGCTGCTCGCTGACCGAAAGGCCTGGCTGAAGCCGCATCAGCGGATCGCCATTCTCAACAAGCTTGCCGATCTGGTTGCCGAGAAGCGACAGGATTTCGGCATCCTGATCGCACGCGAGGGTGGAAAACCGCTTACGGACGCATTGATCGAGACCGATCGGGCGATCGACGGCATCCGCTCGGCGGCAGACTTTCTGCGCACCCGCGGTGGGGTCGAGATCCCCATGGGCCTCACGCCCGCAAGCGACGGCCGGCGGGCATTGACCATCAAGGAACCGATCGGCATCGTCGCGGCGATCTCGGCTTTCAATCATCCCCTCAACCTGATCGTTCACCAGCTCGCGCCGGCGATCGCGACCGGTTGCCCGGTGATCGTGAAGCCGGCAGGCACAACGCCTCTGTGCTGTGTGGAACTGGTGAAGCTTGTTCACAAGGCCGGCATGCCCGAAGGCTGGGTCCAGACGTTCCTCCCGGAGGATCCCAGCCTTCCGGAAAAATTTGCGACCGACCCGCGCGTCGCCTTCCTGAGTTTCATCGGCTCGGCGCGCGTCGGCTGGCACCTGCGATCCGTTATCACCCCCGGTGCGCGCTGCGCGCTCGAGCACGGTGGCGTCGCTCCCCTGATCGTCGACCGCAGCGCCGATCTCGAGAAAATCATCGAGCCAATCGTCAAGGGTGGATACTACCACGCGGGGCAAGTGTGCGTATCGGTCCAGCGCATCTACGTGCATTCCGCGCTTCAGAAGGAATTCATCGACCGGATGGCGGCAAGGGTCGAGGCCCTGAAAGTGGGAGATCCGACACTCCCCGAGACGGAGGTCGGACCGCTCATTACGCCGCAGGAGGTCGCGCGCGTCGAAGGCTGGATCGCCGAGGCGACCGCGGCCGGAACACGCCAGATTGGCGGCGGACGGCTAAGCGAGACCACGCTTCGGCCGTCGATACTCATCTCGCCGCCCCGCGATGCCAAGGTCTCGACCCTCGAGGTGTTCGGACCGGTGACCTGCGTCTACCCCTTCGAGCACATCGACGATGCGATCGCCGAAGCCAACTCACTTCCCGTCTCGTTCCAGTCCGCCATCTTTACGCGCGATCTCGCGGTTGCACTGGATGCGGCCGAGCGCCTCGACGCGGCAGCGGTGATGATCAACGACCACACCGCCTTCCGCACCGACTGGATGCCTTTCGCGGGTCGCCGCGTATCGGGACATGGCGTCGGCGGCATTCCCTTCACGATGCATGAGATGACGGCGGAGAAGATGATCGTGTTCAAGTAAACCCAGAGATCGGCTCGCCAAAAGGCGACATCGTTGACGCGCCACAATTGTCGCCAACGACTTCCTCGCGTGAGCTGCCTAGCCGTGAAGTTGCGAGTTGAGGCCGCCCCAATTCGGTGTACGTCTGGTTGCCTCAAGAGGACCGCCCGCGGACGATGAGCTCACTTCGCTTCCCTGTTCAATTCGATCGCGACCTCAGAGACCCAGGATCCCGGCGCATCCATCAGGAAAGACTGATGATTGCCCTTGGTCTGGATTGTCACCAACGCAGCCACGGTGTTTCCTTCAATCCGCGCCTCGATCAAGCCGTCCGTATTTGTTCCGTAGACCTTGCCGCCCTGCCGGTATTCGCTCTCGAACCAGTTGCCGGAAAGCTCGGTCCCGTTCTGATCGATGTTTGCCGACAAGACCATCTTGTACGCATCGCTCGCGCAGCGCAGGTCAAGACTAACCGACCGTCCAGGCTTGGTGATGTTGTACGCCACTTTGCAGCGAACCTTCTCACGCGGGCCGTCGGACGGCTTCATCGTGCCGATGCCCGACCAGGCGCCGGCCAAATTGTCCAGCGCCGGCTCCGCGTGCAAGCCGCTGATGCACACGAGCGCAAGGCAGGTCGCGCCTACGCCGATACGTGCCACCGAAGAGTTCAATCGCATTCTGCCAATCCTGATCTGCAATGTCTGAGCCGTCTTAGGCTCGGACAGCCGCAGGATGTTGGCGAAGATGTTGAGAGATGTTGCGGAAGTTGGCTGAACGTTGCTGGCGTCATTGCGAGGAGCGCTTGCGACGAAGCAATCCAGGCTATCTCTGCGGAGAGATTCTGGATTGCTTCGCTTCCGCCTTTGCTCTTCGAGCTACGGCGGACAAGGCGCTCGCAATGACGGCTGAGCCCGGAACGACGATCGCGCCCATTACGGTCTGATCGAAAAATTCTCCGACGGTCCCGCCTTGCGCAGCGGCTCGGCCAGACGCGCGAATTCGCACAGCAACCCCCGCGTCTTGCGCGGGTCGATGATCTCCTCGACCCAGAATTTTTCAGCCGAGCGGAACGGTGAGCGCAGCTTGTTCAGCCGCTCCTGGATCTCCTTCAGCTTCTCTGCCTTGTCCTCGGCTGCATCGATGTCGGCGCGGTAGGCAGCTTCGATGCCGCCTTCGAGCGGGAGCGAGCCCCAATAGGCCGACGGCCAGGCGTAGCGGATCGAGAAGCGGTCGGCCGGCTGATGCACGACGCCGGCGACGCCGAAGGCGTTGCGCAGGATCACGGTGCACCAGGGCACCGTGGTCTGGTTGACCGCGGCCATGGCGCGGACGCCGTGGCGGATCGTGGCCGCCTTCTCGGCGTCGAGGCCGATCATGAAGCCCGGGCAGTCCATGAGATAGACGATCGGCAGATGAAAGGTCTCGGCGAAGTCGACCCAGCGTACCACCTTCTGGCAGGCATCCGCCGTCCAGGAGCCGCCATAGTGAAAGCTGTCGCTGGCGAGCACCATCACCGCCCTGCCCTCGAGCCGGGCGAGACCGACGATGATCGGCTTGCCGAAATTCTTTGCGACCTCGAAGAACGAGTCCTTGTCGACGACGGACTCGACGATCGGCCGCATCTTGTAGACCTGCTTGCGATTGCGCGGCACCGCGTTCATCAGCGCTTCTTCGCTGCGCTCGGGATTGTCGGTGCAGGGCAAGGTCGGCGGCAATTCGTAAACCGACGACGGCAGATAAGACAGGAAACGCCGCGCGCAGGCGAGCGCCTCTTCCTCGGTGTCGACGGCATGATCGACCGCGCCGGCGCGGGTCTGGATATCCGCGCCGCCGAGTTCCTCCTTCGATAGGTCCTGTCCCAGCGCCTTCACCACCGGCGGGCCCGCGACGAACATCGCGGACTTCCTGGTCATGATCGAATAGTGGCTGGCAGCGAGACGCGCAGCGCCAAGGCCAGCGACCGAGCCGAGACCCAGCGCGACCACGGGAACGCGCGACAGGTTTTCCGTGGTGAAGCGATACCAGCGGGTGCCGCCGATGCCGCCGGGCAGATTGGCCGCGCCCTTGGTCTCGATGGTCTTGACCGAGCCGCCACCGCCGGAGCCTTCGATGATACGGACGATCGGCAGACGAAAATCGTGCGCCATCTCCTCCGCCATCAGCGGCTTTGCCGAGATCGACGCATCCGCCGAACCACCGCGCACGGTGAAATCGTCGCCGACCACGACGACGGTGCGGCCATCAACACGAGCACGGCCGAACACGCAGTTCGCCGGCGTCACGTTCTTGAGTTCACCGCTGGAATCGTACTCACCGACACCGGAGACGGCACCGATTTCGTGAAAGCTGCCTGTGTCGATCAGCTTCTCGATGCGCTCCCGAACAGTCAGCCGGCCCTGGTCATGCTGTCGCTTGACCTTGTCAACGCCGCCCATCTCCCGCGCGAAGGCTTCGCGCCGGGCGAGCTCGTCGAGTTCCGGCTTCCAGTTCATTCACTCCCTCCGAATTGATCGGCTTGTTATTGTTATGCACGGCCATTGCGACCGGTTTGCGCGAGATACGGGCGTTGAAGACGTCGCCCTCGGCGCCTTCGAGCAGGCTGCCCAGCGAGCGGCCGAGCTCGAGCATCAACGGCGCGACTTCAGCATGCAGACGCTGCTCATCGTACATCGCCGACAGGAGGCCGATCGTGATGACCACGAAGGTCTGATACTGCGGCGACCAGATCGGCACCGCGAGCCCGTTGATGTGCGGGCTCCACAGGCCGCAGGCCACGACATAGCCATGCTCGCGCAGCGACTGCCGGTTGGCTTCGATACGAGGCCGCAGGATTTTTGCAGCCTCGGGGGCTTCCCGCTCCATCTCCGCAATGAAGGCATCGCCGACTTCCGGCGCCAGCGCCGCAGTGTAGGCCGCGCCCGCAGCGGTGGAAGCCATCGAGATGCGGCTGCCGGTGCCCTCGTGCAGGCCGAGTGCGGTCGCCGAGCGCGCGAACTGGAGATAGACCAGATGAAAGCGATCGGGGACGACGAAGCCGACCGTGCCGGGCAATTGCTCGGCGACTTCCTGGAGCCGCTGCCGGATCATGCTGCGCAGTTGCGCGCCCTTCATCATCGAGGCGCTCATCGCCACGGCGCTCGGGCCGATGCGATATTTCTGGTCGCGCGGCAGGTAAACCAGTTGCCCCATGCGCGTCAGCGTGTGCGTAAGCCGCGACACCGTCGAGCGCGGCAGCCCACAGCGATTTGAAATTTCGAGATTGCCGAGCCTGCTATCGTGGCCCTCGAAGCATCGCAACACGTCGAACGCGCGCGAGACCACCTGGATGACATCACCTTCACCGGCATCGCCGGCGAGCGCACCTTGCCTACTCAACCGCTCCGAACGTCGTCCCATGATCCCTACCAGTTGTTCCGCTGTGCGGAATTAAATTCCGCTTGCAGACGACGCTACCTCAGGCATTTTGCGGCGACAACAAAAAGGCGGTGGCATGCCAGAAATTAAGATCGTCACGGAAGTCGCGGGACGCATCTGCGCAACTCCCGTGCAAGTTGGAGGAACCGTTGCGGATGGCGATGAAATTGTGGTGGTCGAAGCCATGAAGATGGAGATACCGGTGTCCTCGCCTGCAGCCGGCACGATCACATCGCTGCTCGTCAAGCTCGACGATGTCGTTGCCGAAGGACAAGCGATCGCGATCGTTGCGAGCTGAGCTCACGCCGTTGCGGTTGCAGCCCGCGACAATCTGAAACACATGACATTGCGATGGCGACGGCGTCTTGCGTTCGGGCGTCACGGCGGGATGGCCTTCGGTGACCAGCGGGTTGCGCGTGCCCTGATTGCGTTGCACAAGGGAGGCGATGATAGCGCAACCGCCGCCCGCCTCTGCCTGGACCCGCTCGAAGCCGCCGTTGCTGCGGTTTCTGGACACGTGCCTCAAGGAATTCTCGGCCGAGACCTCGGGCGCGGTGGCCGACTACATCCCGGAGCTCGGCAAGGCCGACCCTGCCTATTTCGGCATCAGCCTCGCGACGCTGGACGGCCATGTCTACGAGGTCGGCGACAGCCGGGTGCCCTTCACCATCCAGTCGATGTCAAAACCGTTCGTGTTCGCGCTGGCGCTGGATCTGCTCGGCGCCGGCCGCGTCGAGAGCGCAATCGGCGTCGAGCCGTCGGGCGACCCCTTCAACTCGATCCGGCTCAATTCCGACAACCATCCGTTCAACCCGATGGTCAATGCCGGCGCGATCGCCTGCACCGGGCTGATCCACGAGAGCAAGGGCGCTGAGGCCTTCGAGCAGATCCGGCTTGCGCTCAGCCGTTTCGCCGGGCGCGACCTCGCTATCGATGAGGCCGTCTACGCTTCCGAAAGCCTGACTGGCGATCGCAACCGCGCCATCGGCTATCTCCTGAAGACGAATGCGGTGATCTCAGACAATGTCGCCGGCGTCCTCGACGTCTATTTCCGGCAATGCGCGGTGCTGGTCACTGCGCGCGACATCGCGGTGATGGCGGCGACGCTCGCCAACCGCGGCGTCAATCCGGTCACCGGCGAGCAGGTGATGACGCCTTACGCGATCTCGCGCACGCTGTCGGTGATGACGTCGTCGGGCATGTACGACTATGCCGGCGAATGGATCTACCGGATCGGCATTCCTGCCAAGAGCGGCGTCGGCGGCGGCATTTTGGCGGCGCTCCCCGCCCGGCTCGGGCTCGGGAGCTATTCGCCAAAGCTCGACAAGCACGGCAACAGCGTGCGCGGCATCAAGGTCTGCGAAGCGCTGTCCTCGCATTACGATCTGCACATGCTCAACCGCAGCGACGACGCGCGCAACGCCGTGATCGCCGACTACGACATCGGCAAGAGCCCGTCGCGCCGCGTTCGCCGTCAGCGGGAGCGCGAGATTTTGGCCGCGCACGAGCAGGAGGTGCGGGTCATCGAGCTGGTCGGCACGCTGTCGCTCTCCGCGGTCGACTACGTCTCGCGGCGGCTTGCCGGGCGTCCGCGGCCGCAATTCGTGATCTTCGATCTTCACCGCGTGACCTCAACCACGCGCGCAGGCGCGCGGCTGGTGGCCGAAGCTTTCGAGGAACTCGCCGCGCTGAATGTCACGGTGGTGCTGTCAGGCGTCAGGCGCGCGTCCAAGGAGTGGAATACGCTGCGCGAATGGACGGCCGAACTCAAGAACGTCCGTGACTTCTATCTGCTCGACACCGCGATCGAATGGGCCGAAGACCAGATCGTCTATCGCCATGGCGGCTCGATCGACTTTCATGAAACCACCGAGCTTGCCGAACAGCCACTGCTCGACGGGCTGGGCGCGGAAGAGCTGAAAGACCTCGCCTCGACCTGCGCGATCAGGACATACCAGTCCGGCGCAAAAATCCTCACCACCGGCGATCCCGCAGACGCCCTGTTCTTCCTGCGCAGCGGCGCCGTGCATGTCACGCTGCCCGACGGCGTCAGGCTAGCCACGCTCACCGCCGGTATGGCCTTTGGCGAGATGGCCCTGATCGAGACCACCCGCTCTGCCGACGTCTACGCCGATATGGCAGCGACTGCGTTCGAAGTGCCCCTGAAGGATTTCGAACGCTTCCGCGAGCAGCACCCGCGCGCCTCCGAGCGCATCATGCGCAACCTGGCGCAGTTGCTCGCCGATCGCCTGATCGTGGCCAACGCCAAGGTCGATATTTTGACGTCGACGTGAGCAGCAGCGCCGGCAGGGTTCAGCGGCTCGCTGCCTCACTCAGCCGGCGGTTGATCTTGGCCGCGCTTGCCTTGAGCAATTCGGACGGTTGCTGGCCAGTCGCCGCGCAAAGGCAGGCCCAGTAATAGATGACGTCGCCGAGTTCATCGACGAGACCTGCCTGATCGAGCCAGTCATCGCGCAGCAGCTTCTTGATGTGATCCGCGACCTCGCCAGATTCGCCCGCGAGGCCGAGACCGAGATAGGACAGCCGCTCGTTGGACGGATGCTCATCGACTTTCGCAATAGTCGCAGCCCAAGCCGCGTATTCATCGATCGTCATCGGCATCCCTCGCCGTTGCTATCGGATCAGCCCACCACTTCGGCGACCGGCTGGAGATCGATCTCGAACGTCTCCAGGAATTTCGAGGTCATGATGTAGAAGCCGACCGAGAGCTGCAATTCGACCAGCGCGGCCGGCGTCAGCTTTGCGGCGATCGCCTTGAAGGTCGCATCCGTCGGCTTGTTCAGCTTCACGATCTCGTCGGTGAAGGCGAGCGCGGCGCGCTGCGTGTCATCGAAGCAGGTGGCCGCCTGCCAGTTCGCGAGCGCTTCGTTCTGCGCGTCGGTGACGCCGACATTCTTGCCGATGCGCTTGTGCGCGACGATCTCGTACGGCGCCTCGCACAAAATGCCGGTGCGCGTAATCGCGAGCTCGCGCACGATCGGATCGAGCTCGCCCTTGTGGCGGATGGCGCCGCCGAGACGGCAGTACTGTTCAAAATAACTCGGCGAATGCGACATCATGCGGAAGATGTTGGCATTGCGGTTCTTGTCGAGAATCTCGCGGGTGCGGTCGGATGCCTTGGACGGGTCGCTGTAGCCGATGCGGGCCATGATCTCTGATTTTCCTTGAGCTTTTGATGCTTATTGTCGTTGCCGGAGAAAGTTCCCAAAAACTCTATTCGTGCGCGACCGCAGGAGCAACATCATCGAGTCAAAATGCCGCCGCATTGCTGATCGACCTTGGCACAGTCGATATTCGCTGCGTGGGGACACATTGCAGCGGATACTCGAAGTGGGGTGTTCCGAGTAAAAAACAATTGGCCGTCGGGTGCGCAGTGCGCGCAACGATGAGTCACGCCCAAGTCTAGGGAGAAAATGGCATGAAGGAAGCCACCAAGGGGGCGGCCTCGGGAGCGCTCGCGCATATGCTGGCGGTGACGGCGATGCTCGTCATCGCCAGCATATTGTTCTACGGGCGTTAGCTAGAGTTGTAAGAGTTTTCGTCATTCCGGGGTGGCTCTCGCACAAGCCAGGCCCAGAATTCCCGTTCCAGGCTCGGTCCTTTGGACCGCCCCCGAATGACGAATCCCACCTATTTCCTTCTCGTGAAAAATGGCACGAGCTTTCCGGCGAACGCCGCGAAGCTCGCATCGACCTCGTCGCCAATGGCGAGACCGTTCTCGCCATGCGCCATCATGCGAAATCCCTCGGCGCAATCGACCAGCACGATGTTGTACGGCACATGCGCGCGCGTCTCGGGCGTCGCGGCACGGCAGACCAGCGAGGTCGCGTACACCCTGCCCTTGCCGCTGGCGCGCGCCTCGCGCGGATCCGACGCGCCGCAGGCCGCGCAGAAGGCGCGGTGGAAATACTGCACATGGCCGCATGCGCCACAGGTCTGGTAGGTGATGGCCTCTTCGCCCTTGGTCCAATCGGCGATTCGTTCGCTGCTGCTCATCGCACCCGCTCCAGGAACATGCTGACATGTGACGACAGCACGCCGCCGTCGCCATGAAGCAACGCGATCGAGGCGTCGCGCACCTGACGGTGAGCGGCCCGTCCCGTCATCTGCAAATGCGCCTCGACCAGATGCGCCATCGCGCCGCCGACGCCGCAATGGCCGTAGCTGAGCAGGCCGCCGTGCGTATTCAGCGGCATCGCGCCGTCGCGGCTGAAATGGCCGGCGCGCACACGGGCTGCCGCCTCGCCGCGACCGGCGAGGCCGAGGTCTTCCAGCAGCATCGCGAGCGTGATGGTAAAGCTGTCGTAGATCGCGGCGTAGCGTACGTCCGAGATCGCAAGGCCGGTGGCTTCCCTGGCGCGAGCGATCGAGATCTCGGCACCGAGCTCGCTTAAGCCGGGCGCAGCGGTGACATGCTGATGGGTATGGGCCTGGGCGCAGCCGCGGATGCGCACCCCTAGCTCCCCGCTGCGCTCGCGGCTGATGACGAAGGCCGCTCCGCCGTCGGATACCGGACAGCAATCGAGCAATTTGAGCGGCATCGCCACCGGCTTCGACGCCATGACGTCGGCGACGGTGATGGGATCGTGGAATTGCGCGCCGGGATGGGTGCAGGCGTGCGTGCGCATCAGCACGGCGAACTCGGCAAGGTCTTCTTCCGTCACGCCATATTCGTGCATGTAGCGGGTGGCTACGAGGCCGTAGTAGGCAGGGATGGTCGGCCCCAGCGGCACCTCGTAATCGGGATGGCCGACCTGCGCCAAGGCCTGGATCGAGGCATCGCGGCTCTGCCCAGTGAGACGGTTCTCGCCGGCGACGACGAGCACGTTGCGCGCGACGCCGGCGTCGACGAGGTGATGCGCGAGCATCGTCATCGCGAGCCCCGTGGCGCCGCCGACTTGCACCGCGTGGGCGTAAGACGGCCGGATGCCGAAATGTTCGGCGAACACGGTCGCCAGCATGATGTGCGGCGACACCGTAGAGTAGCCGCAGAGGATGCCGTCGATGTCCGAACGCTTCAGCCCGGCATCGTCGAGCGCGGCTTGCGCCGCCCTGCTCATGAGGTCGAGCGAGGATGAGCCTTCGTGCTTGCCGTAAGATGTGAGGCCGACGCCGGTGATGAAGCTCATGGGCGCACCTGTGCATCGTCATTCAGGGGCGGCGAACGGGTGACGCCATCACGGACCATTGCGGCGATCTCGTCCTGGGAGTAGCCGATCTCGTGTAAAATCTCCGCGCCGTGCTCGTTGAGCTGCGGCGCCAGCCGCACCGGTTCGGCCTCGGTCTCGGACCAGGTGGCCGTCACCTTCATGCTCCGGATCGGCCCTTCGGTCGGATGGTTCACGACGGGGAAGAAGTTCGTCGCTTCCAGATGCTCGTCGTGGAGCACACCCTGCAAATCATGCATCGGCATCACCGGCACGTCGGCCTTGGTGAGCAGATCGATCCATTCCGCGGTGGTGCGCGTCTCGAAGATGCGTGCGAGCTCGGCGTAGACGACGTCGATATTGGCGGCGCGGCCGGCGAAGGTCGCGAATTTTGGATCGGCGCGCAGATCGTCGCGGCCGGTCGCTTCAAAGAAACTATTCCACTGCTTGTCGTTGTACACGATGACGCTGAGATAGCCGTCCGACGTCTTGTAGGGCCTGCGGTCGCGCGAGAGGTGGCGGGCGTAGCCGCCCTTGTCGAGCGGCGGCTCGTAGGTCAGCCCGCCCATATGATCGCCCATGACGAACCCCGCCATGGTCTCGAACATCGGGATGTCGACGCGCTGGCCGCGCCCGGTGCGATCTCGATGCACCAGGCTGGCGCAGATCGCGCCGACGGCAGTGAGGCCGACGATGCGGTCGACCAGGGCGTTCGGCACGTAGCGCGGCACGCCGTCGCCGGTCTGCGCCATCAGCGCCGGCAGCGCGGTTGCGCCCTGGATCAAATCGTCATAGGCAGGTTTTGCGGCATAGGGACCGTCCTGGCCGAAGCCGAACACGCCGGCATAGACGAGGCGCGGATTGATTTTCGAGACGACGTCATAGCCGAGCTGAAGCCGCGCCATCGCTTGCGGGCGGACATTGTAGACCAGCACATCGGCGTCCTTCAAAAGCCGCAGCACGGCCTCGCGGCCGGCGGGCTTCTTCAGGTCGAGGCAGATCGAGCGCTTGCTGCGGTTGGTGTTGAGGAACACCGGCCCCATGCCGGCATGACGCATCGGGCCGATCAGGCGGGTGACGTCGCCGTCGAGCGATTCCACCTTGATGATGTCGGCGCCGTAGTCGCCGAGCATCTGGGTGGCATAGGGGCCCATCAGCACAGTCGTCATGTCGATGACCTTGATGCCCTTCAGCGGCCCCATCGTTCACTCCCGATTGCGCAAGCCGAGATCGGCCCGCGATTTCGGTCCAGCTAACGGCAGTGATGCCGTGCGCGCAAGAGCGGCCTGCGTATGGCCGCATGCGTCCGCTATTTCTTCTGGCGGGATTCGCGGACCTTCAAGAGCCGGTCGAGTTCGTCATTCTGCGCGTTGATGCGGTCGGCGATGCGCGCCTCGTTCTGCTCGCCGGAGGCGGCAGCAGCCTGCTCGATCAGCTGCCTGATATTGTCCTCGAGGATCGCGATGCGATCGTTGAGTTGGTCCAATGAGAGGTAGTCGTCGTTGCTCATGATGCACCTGCAAATCAATCAGGAGCCGTAGGGCGGGCAAAGCGAAGCGTGCCCACCATGATCTAGCGCAAGAAAGAAGGTGGGCACGGCGCTTTCGCGCCTTTGCCCACCCTACGCGAACCTACTTCAGCGGCTCCAGCACGGAGACGTAGTTGGCGACCGCGGCGCCACCCATATTAAAAATGCCGCCGAGTTTTGCATTTTTGATCTGCATGCCCTCGGGCGCCTGGCCGGCGAGCTGCATCGCGGTCATCACGTGCATGGAGACGCCGGTGGCGCCGATCGGATGGCCCTTGGCCTTCAACCCGCCGGACGGATTGACCGGCAGCTTGCCGTCCTTGAGCGTCCAGCCTTCCTTGATCGCGCGGGCGCCCTGCCCCTTCGGCGTCAGGCCCATCGCTTCGTATTCGATCAGCTCGGCGACGGTGAAGCAGTCATGGGTCTCGACGAAGGAGAGATCGGTGAGCGCAACGCCCGCCTGCTCCAGCGCGCGCTGCCAGGCAACCGTGCAGCCTTCGAACGCGAGGATGTCGCGCTTGGACATCGGCAAGAAGTCCTGCGCGTGCGCGGTGGCGCGGAAGCCGATCGACTTGCTCATGCCCTTGGCGGTTTCGGCATCAGCCAAAATCAGCGCCGCGGCACCGTCGGAGACCAGCGAGCAGTCGGTCCGCTTCAGGGGGCCGGCAACGTAAGGGTTCTTCTCGCTCTCGGCGCGGCAGAACTCGAAGCCGAAATCCTTGCGCATCTGGGCGAAGGGATTGGCGACGCCGTTCTTGTGGTTCTTGGCCGCGATCAGCGCCAGCGCATCGGACTGGTCGCCGTATTTCTGGAAATAGGAGCTGGCGATCTTGCCGAACACGCCGGCGAAGCCGCCGACAGTGTCGCCGTCTTCCGGCAGATACGAAGCCTTGAGCAGGTTCTTGCCGATCTCGGCGCTCGGCGTGCGCGTCATCTGCTCGACGCCGACGACCAGCACGATTTTGGCGGCGCCTGCGGCGATCGCACGCACGCCCTGGTGCACGGCGGCCGAGCCAGTCGCGCAGGCGTTCTCGACGCGGGTGGTCGGCTTGAAGCGCAGCTTCGGGTCGGCCTGGAGCACCAGCGAAGCGGTGAAATCCTGCGGCGAGAAGCCAGCGTTGAAATGGCCGAGCACGATTTCGTCGACGTCGGACGCGGAAATGCCGGCATCGGCCATCGCCTCATTGGCAACGCGGGTGACGAGGCTTTCGACGGTTTCGGTGTCGAACTTTCCGAACGGCGTATGCGCCCATCCGACGATGCTGGCGGTCATGGTTGTTCTCCCTAGGATCTCTTACTGACCTAAGTCTTAGCCCAAGGATGGCAAGACTTCACGTGGCTTTCAGGGCCTTCAGCGTGCGCTCGCAGATGGCAGTTATGCCGGCCCAGTTGCCGGCCCTGATCTCCGCCGTCGGGCACAGCCAGGAACCGCCGACCGCCACCACATTGGGCTCGGCAAGCCAGGTCGCCGCATTGGCCTCGCCGACGCCGCCGGTCGGGCAGAACCGCACGTTCGGGAACGGACCGCCGAGCGCGCGCAGGCCCTTGATGCCGCCGGCCTGCTCGGCCGGGAAGAATTTTGCCACGTCGAAACCGTGGGACAGCGCCATCATCAGTTCGGACGCGGTGGCGATGCCCGGCGCGAACGGCAGGGAGCTATGGGCCGCGGCCTTCAGGAGATCGGGGGTCAGGCCCGGGCTGATGCCGAACGCGACGCCGAGCTTCTCGACACGGACGAAGTCGGCCGGATTGAGAATCGTGCCGATGCCGACGACCGCGTCGGGGACTTCGGCCATCATCGCCCTTGCGGCCTCGATCGCAACAGGGGTGCGCATGGTCACCTCCAGCGTGCGGACGCCGCCTGCAACCAGCGCACGCGCCAGCGGCACAGCATCCTGGATACGCTCGATGGTGAGGACGGGAATAACAGTCGCAGCCTTGAACAGCGCGACGAGGTGGTTCTGTTGGGCAGTCGTGGTCATCGTTGTCGCTTCTTTACTTGGTTGCCTGGCGAGAACTCGCTGGCCGGTGCCGCTTCTTCGGCGGCATGGCATAGCCCGGAATGATGGCGCCGGGATAGCAGATCACGAGGCTGGCGAGGCGATGCCCGGCCTGGGCGGCCTCGACCGGGTCGGAACCGCCGAGCCGGGCCGCGATATAGGCCGCAGCAAAACTGTCGCCGGCCGCCGTGGTGTCGACCACCGGCTTGGTCATGGGCTCGGCGCGGACCTCGCGGGTCGCCCCGGAAAAGCGCAGCAGGCTCACCGGCTCGGCGAGCCGGAATACGAGCTCGGGCGTGGGGATGCGCGCCATCAGTTGCTCATGGCTTTCACCGGGATAGAGCGCGAGCAGATCCTCAGTCGAAGTCAGGGCGATGTCAGCGGCCGCAAACGCTGAGGCAAAGACCTCGCGGGCGACGTCGCGGTCGGGCCAGCCGCGCGCGCGGAAATTGGTGTCGAACACGAAGCGTGTACCAAGCAGGCGCGCGCGCTTGATCGCCGCGAACAGGCGCTCGCGCCCGGCCGCCTCGTAGATCGAGAGCGTGATGGCGGAGAGATAGACGATGTCGTAGCTCATCAGCGAATTGAGGATCTCGTCCGTCTCCGGCAGATCCATCAGCCGGCGTGCCGCCGCGCTGTCGCGCCAGTGGAAGAACTGGCGCTCGCCCTTCGCATCCGTCTGGATCATGTAGAGGCCAGGCAGCTTGCCCGGCAGACGCAGCACGCGCCGGGTGCCGACGCCCTCGGCGGTCCAGGCCGCGATCATCTCATCGCTCAAGCCGTCGTCGCCGAGCGCGGTGAGATAATCGACCTTGACCTCGAGCCGCGCCAGATAGACCGCGGTGTTCAGGGTATCACCGCCGAAGCCGCGCGAGTACAGCCCGCCGCCCTGCCCGGCAGACTGTCCCGAAGACTGCCCACCTTGGGCCTGCCGGAGCTCGACCATGCATTCGCCGATGCAAGCAACGCTCGCCATCACTTTACCCGCTCAGTCACAGATCAGGCGACGAAGTTGCCGCCGAGCTCGTCTTCGATGTGAATGCGGATGATATCGTCAAAGGTCTTCTCGGCGGTGGTGAAGCCGAGCTCGAGCGACCGCTTTGCATTGAAATTGCGCGGCCAGCCACCGACGATGCCGATGATGAAGGGATCGGGCTCTCGCTTGATGCGCGCGGCGACCTTGTCGCCCGCAACACGCTTCAAGGCCGCGATCTGCTCGCCGACCGTGGCTGACAGGCCCGGCATGGTGAGGTTGCGGCGCGGGCCGACGGTCGCGAGATCCATGGTGCCGGCATGGAGCAGGAAGCCGACGGCGGAGCGCGGCGTGGCGTGCCAGTGGCGCACGTCCTCGGAGACCGGCAGCACGACCTCCTTGCCGGCCAGCGGCTCGCGCAGGATGTTGGAGAAGAAGCCCGATGCCGCTTTGTTGGGCAGACCGGGCCGGATGCAGATGGTCGGCAGGCGGATGCCGATGCCGTCGAGGAAGCCGCGGCGGGAATAGTCTGCGAGCAGCAGCTCGCCGATCGCCTTCTGGGTGCCGTAGCTCAAAAGCGGCGTGTGGAAGAACTCGTCGCCGATGGCTTCCGGGAACGGCGCGCCGAACACCGCGATCGAGGAGGTGAAGACCACGCGCGGCTTGTAGCCGCCGCCGGCAAGCCTGACAGCGTCGAGCAGCATCCGTGTGCCGTCGAGATTGATGCGGTAGCCCTTGTCGAAATCCAGCTCGGCCTCGCCCGAGACGATCGCGGCGAGATGGAAGATGACGTCGGGGCGGCCGGCGACCAGCTTTTCGGCAGCACCGGGCACGGCGAAATCGCCCGACACGGTCTCGACGGCAAAGCCCGCCTTCTCCGGCTTCTTCGGCTCGACCACGTCATGCATGGTGAGCTTGGTGATCTCGCTCTTGCCGAGCCGGCCGTCGCGCAACAGCCGTTCACACAATTTGCGGCCAACCATGCCGGCGGCGCCCAGAACCAGAATGTGCAAGAGCCTACTCCTTTTTATTGGCCGGAACGCACCGCTGCTGGTGCGTTCTTTTGGCGCGCTCTCAAGGCAGGCCCCGCGATCATTCCTTCACGGCGCCGGTCATCGCCGACACATAATACTCCACGAAGAAGGAATAAAGGATAACTACTGGGACCGAGCCAGTCAGGGCCGCCGCCATCAGCGCGCCCCAATGGTAGACGTCGCCATTGACGAGCTCGGTGATCGCGCCGACGGGGATCGTCTTGTTCTCGGACGAGGAAATGAAGGTCAGCGCGTAAATGAACTCATTCCACGACAACGTAAAGGCGAAGATGCCGGCCGAGATCACCCCCGGAAGCGACAGCGGCAGCGTGATCTTGGTGAGGATCTGGAGCCGCGTGGCCCCGTCGATCAGCGCGCACTCCTCCAGCTCATAGGGAATGGTGCGGAAATAGCCCATCAGGAGCCAGGTGCAGAACGGGATCAAGAAGGTCGGATAGGTCAGGATCAGCGCCAGATTGCCGTCGAACAGGCCGAGCTGGAACACAATCGCGGCCAGCGGAATGAACAGGATCGACGGCGGCACCAGGTAGCCGAGGAAAATCGCCAGGCCGACGTAGCGTGACCCCTTGTAGCGGAGACGCTCGATCGCATAGGCCGCGCAGACGCTGGCAAACAGCGAGATGAAGGTCGAGCACACCGAGACGATCACGGTGTTCCACATCCACAGCGGATAGTCGGTCTCGAAGAACAGCTTCGTGATGTGCTCGAACGTCGGATGTACGATCCAGAACGGATTGTACTTCTCGTAATCGTACATCTCCGCGTCCGGCTTGAAGGTCGCGACCGTCATCCAATAGAACGGAAACAGCAGGAAGACCATGATCAGGCCGAGCGGAAGGTAGACGCGAAGAAACTTCCGCGGAAAACTTTCCAGGTAGGACATTCCGACGGTTTGGTCGTCCGCGGTGCTCATGGTCAGTCCCTTCCGCCCTGCTGCCAGCGGGAGCGCTGAAGTCCGAAGAAGCTCAACAGGATCGCCGCGACCAGAAACGGGATCATTGCGTTCGAGATCGCCGCGCCCTCGCCGAGATTGCCGCCGGTGATGGCGCGCTGGAACGACAGCGTCGCCATCAGATGCGTGGAGTTGATCGGCCCGCCGCGCGTGATGGTGTAGATGAGCTGGAAGTCGGTGAAGGTCATCAGCACCGAGAATGTCATCACCACCGCGATGATCGGCGACAGCATCGGCAGCGTGATGTGGCGGAAGCGCTGTAGATTGGTGGCGCCGTCGAGATTGGCGGCCTCATAGAGCGAGGGCGAGATGGTCTGGAGTCCGGCCAGCAGCGTGATCGCGACGAAGGGCACGCCGCGCCAGATATTGGCGACCACCACCGACCAACGCGCGTTCCAGGGATCGCCGAGAAAGTCGATGTAATGCGTGATCAGGCCGGCCTTGATCAGCACCCAGGAGATGATCGAGAACTGGCTGTCGTAGATCCACCAGAACGCGATGGCCGAGAGCACCGTCGGCACCACGAATGGCAGCAGCACGATCGCCCTGACGATCGACTTGAACGGCAGCCGCTCATTGAGCAGCAGCGCCAGGTAAAGTCCGATGGCGAATTTTATGATGCTGGCGGCCACCGTGTAGAAGATGGTGTTGAACACCGATAGCCAGAACACGGAGTCCTTCGCGAGCGAGACGAAGTTTCCGAAGCCGATGTAACGGCCGACGCCGCCGATCTTGGTATCGGTCATGCCGAGCCACAAGCCCAGCAACAGAGGATAAGCCAGAAACAGAATGAGGATGGCAATTGCCGGCACCATGAACATCGCGCCGAGAAAGTTTCGGCTTTCGAACGCTCTGGACCACAGGCTGCTGCGCTTGATCTGCGCGGCGATGGGCTCGGCCATAACTGCCATGTCGGACTTCCCTCACAGAACGACGACGGCGGCGCCCAGCGAACTGGACGCCGCCGTCTGTGGCTGATCAGACCTGATAGTAGCGCTTGGCGCGCTCGGCGGCGCGGGCGGCTGCTTCCTTCGGCGTGACCTGTCCGGCGGCCGCTTCCGCGAACATATCGACCACGACGAAGTCGCCCATGACGGCGGCCGAGGCATAGCCGAGATCGCCGGCGTAGCCGTTGTCGCGGCAGCGCTTCAGGCAGTCGCGATACGGTGTGATCTTTGGATCGGAGGTCCAGACCGGGTTGTCGTTATAGGCCGGGAGCGGCGGCGAGACGTAGCCGTTGGAGGCAACCTCCCACGCGTCGTAGTTCTCCTTGTCCATCATGAACTTGATGAATTCCTTGACCGCCTTCGGATACTTCGAGTGCTTGTAGCCGTAATAGACCAGCACGTTCTGCTGCTCGGTCGACACGCCCACGGGCCCGATCGGCATCGGCGCGTGGTTCATGTCCTTGGCGATCTCCTGCTGCTTGGGATCAGGGGAGTTCTTGCCGACGGTCCAGATCGAAATGCCGTTCAGGGTGAGACTGAGCTCGCCGTTGAGGAACGCCTTGTTGTTGTTCGAGTCGTTCCACGACAGCACGCCCGGAATGAACGTCGCATAGAGCTGCTTGACGTATTCGATCGCGGCGATCGTCTCCGGCGAGTCGATGACGACCTCGTTCTTGTCGTTGACGACCTTGCCGCCGAACGCCCACAGCGCCCACTGGCACCAGCCGTTGGCGTCGCCCGTGGCATGGCCGAGCGCGAAGCCGGCCGGCGTGTTGTTCTTCTTCAACGCCTGGCAGAGCTTGAGGAAGCCGTCGGTGTCCTTCGGGAATTCGTCGAAGCCTGCGGCCTTCACGTGGCTGATGCGGTAGTTCAGGCAGCCGCCGGTCGCGCCCTGCGGAATCGCGATCCAGCTGTTGCCCTTCTTGCCGTAACGCTCGGCAACCGGATACCAGCCGCCATACTGCGCGCCGAGATAGTCGGCGACGTCAGTCATGTCGATCAGCTTCTCGGGGAATTTGAAGGGATCGTCGAGCGTGCCGACGATGAGATCGGGACCGGCGCCGACATTGGCGGCGACCGCGGCCTTCGGCCGGATGTCTTCCCAGCTCTCGGCCTCCAACTTCACCTTGATGCCGGTCTTCTCGGAGAACTTCTTGGTCTGCTCGGCGAACTTGTCGAACTCGGCCTGAATGAACTGCTTCCAGCGCAGCACGCGGATGGAGGCATTCGGCTCCGGCGTGTTGGTCCACTCCGCCGCGCGGACTGGAACGATGCCGGGGCCGGCGAGCAAGGCTGCGCCGCCCAGGCTGGCTTTAAGCACACTACGCCTGTTGAAATCGCTCATCGTTCTCTCCCTGATTTTTTATATTTGTATTGGTTTGGTCTTACGTCGCTACATGCGTTTACCTGTCGCCTCGTCAAACAGATGCACCAGCGACGGGTCGGGCTTCAGCCTGATCTTGTCGCCAGGATTGAACTGGTGGCGTTCGCGGAAGATGGCAACAACCTGCTCGCCGCCGACCTTGGCGAACACCTGGGTCTCCGAGCCGGTCGGCTCGACCACGACGATCTCGGCCTCGGCGCCGTCGTCAGCGATGGTGAAATGCTCGGGACGGACGCCATAGACCGCGGGCCGACCGTCGGACGCGGTCGGCGCAGTCGCGAGCGGCAGCTTGACGCCGTTCGGCCCTTCGAAGGTGGCAACGCCGTTGACCCGGACGTGGCCTTTCAGGAAATTCATGGCGGGAGAGCCGATGAAGCCGGCGACGAACTGGTTTTCCGGCTTGTCGTAGAGCTCGAGCGGCGTGCCCATCTGCTCGACGATGCCGTCATGCATGACGACGATCTTGTCGGCCATGGTCATGGCCTCGATCTGGTCGTGGGTGACGTAGACGGTCGTGGTCTTCAGCCGCTGGTGCAGCTCCTTGATCTCGGTGCGCATGGCGACGCGCAGCTTGGCATCGAGGTTCGACAGGGGTTCGTCGAACAGAAACACCTGGGGATCGCGCACGATGGCGCGGCCCATGGCGACGCGCTGGCGCTGGCCGCCGGAGAGCTGGCGCGGATAGCGATCGAGCAGCGGCGACAGCGCGAGAATTTCGGCGGCGCGCTTGACGCGCTTGTTGATCTCGTCCGAGCCCGCATTCCGCAGCTTCAGCGAGAAACCCATGTTCTCGCCGACGGTCATGTGCGGATAGAGCGCGTAGTTCTGAAACACCATCGCAATGTCCCGCTCCTTGGGCTGGACATTGTTGACGACGCGGTCGCCGATCGAGATCGTGCCGGAGGTGATGTTCTCGAGGCCTGCGAGCATGCGCAGAAGCGTCGACTTGCCGCAGCCGGAGGGGCCAACCAGGACGACAAACTGGCCATCCTCGATCGGAATCGAGACGCCGTGCAGGACTTCAAAATTGCCGAACGATTTCCGCACGTCGCGGATTTGCACAGACGACATCTAGCTCCCTCCTCCGACGCAGGCGACGCACCTGTGGCGCCGCCACCGTCTTGTTTTTCTGAACTTCGCCGATACGAAGCCCGCTCTTAGCAGGCGACATTGTCGGCAGTTTGTGCGGTTTTGGCAATTTGTCTTTGGTTAGTCGTTGCTGGTAGCGCTGTCAACGTTCCTTTGTTTGCGGGAGTGAGTGTGTTAAGAGCAGCAAATGGGTCGAAAGCGCACCAAGTCTGGCAAAATCCGGCTGGCAGAAGTCGCCGAACTCGCTGGGGTCAGCCCGATTACGGCCTCCCGCTTCTTCCGCAATCCGGAGGCGCTGTCGGTCGCCAAGCGGACGCGGGTCGACAGCGCGGCCAGGGAGCTCGGCTATGTGCCGAACCTGGCGGCACGCGCACTGGCCTCGCAGCGCACGGAAGTGATCGGTGTCTTGATTCCGTCACTGACCAACAATGTGTTCTCGGACGTGCTGCGCGGCATCTACCATGCGTCCGAAGACAGTCGTTACTCGATCCAATTGTCCAACACACGCTACAGCATTCTCCAGGAGGAGAAGCTGCTGCGCATCTTTCTTGCGCAGAAGCCGGCCGGGCTGATCGTGACCGGGATCGACCAGACCACGGAATCGCGTGCGATGCTGGAAGCGGCCGACTGCCCGATCGTGCAGATCATGGAGATCGGGCCCAACCCGGTCGACATGATGATCGGCTTTTCGCACTATGATGCAGCGCGTGCCGCGCTTGACCATCTGTTCGGGCAAGGCCACCGCAAGATCGGATTCGTCGGCGCGCGGATGGACCCAAGGGTGCAGCGGCGGCTCGACGGCTACCAGGCCGCCATGAAAGATGCGGGCCTGTTCGACCCGCGCCTGATCGTCGCAACGGCGACACCGACCTCGGTCACGCTCGGCGGCGCGCTGTTCACCGATCTCCTGGCCAAGGCGCCGGATCTCGATGCGGTGTTCTGCGCTAATGACGACCTTGCGCTCGGCGTGCTCTTCGAATGCCGCCGCCGCGAGATCGCGATCCCCGAGCAGATCGCGATCATCGGATTCAACGACCTCGAAT
This sequence comes from Bradyrhizobium sp. LTSP857, assembly GCF_000938285.1. Classification (NCBI taxonomy): domain Bacteria; kingdom Pseudomonadati; phylum Pseudomonadota; class Alphaproteobacteria; order Hyphomicrobiales; family Nitrobacteraceae; genus Bradyrhizobium; species Bradyrhizobium sp. LTSP857. The sequence goes on from NZ_JYMS01000007.1 coordinate 473,463, forward strand.
TCATGGCCTCGGCCGTCCCCACCCTCACCAGCGTGCGCACCAACCGCTACGAGATGGGCCGGACCGCCGCCACCATGCTGATCGATGCGATCGAGGGCCGGCGCCCGGAGCGGCCGGTGCTCGACCTCGGCTTCAAAGTGATGGAGCGCCAGAGTTCGTCGCTGCGGCGTTCGGACAGCAGGCCAGCCCTTTCCGGCACAGGCCCGGCGAACAAAATGGTAGCGTTACCAAGCAGCCATGATTAGTATCGAACTTGTGAGGAAACGACCCGCCAGCGGGCAGGCAGACTATTGCGCGCGTCATTGGGCATCACACAAGCCGCGCGCCCAAGACTGACGCCAGTGCGTTTGCATTGCAGGAGAAACCAATGACAAAAAAGCCAACCAATGGGCATGCGCCCGCCGGTAACGGCACCCGCCGCCATCTTCGCTCGCAGGAATGGTTCAACAACCCGCACAATCCGGGCATGACGGCGCTCTATCTGGAGCGCTATTTGAACTACGGCCTCACCCGCTCCGAGCTTCAGTCCGGCAAGCCGATCATCGGTATCGCGCAAACCGGCAATGACCTCTCCCCCTGCAACCGCCATCACATCGAGCTTGCGCACCGGGTGCGTGAAGGCATCCGCGAGGCCGGTGGCATTGCCATGGAATTCCCGACCCATCCGATCCAGGAGACCGGCAAGCGCCCGACCGCGGCACTCGACCGCAACCTCGCCTATCTCGGCCTGGTCGAGATCCTCTACGGCTATCCGCTCGACGGCGTGGTGCTGACCACCGGCTGCGACAAGACCACGCCTGCCTGCATGATGGCGGCGGCGACCGTGAACCTGCCGGCAATCGTGCTGTCGGGCGGACCGATGCTCAACGGTTGGCACAATGGCGAGCGCACCGGTTCGGGCACCATCGTCTGGAAGTCGCGCGAGCGGCTCGCCGCCGGCGAGATCGACTACGAAGAGTTCATGGAGATCGTCGCGTCCTCGGCGCCGTCGGTCGGCCATTGCAACACCATGGGTACCGCCTCGACCATGAACGGGCTCGCCGAAGCGCTCGGCTTCTCGCTGCCCGGCTGTGCCGCGATCCCCGCCCCCTATCGCGAGCGCGGCCAGATCGCCTACGAGACGGGAAAACGCGCCGTCGAGATGGTCTGGGAAGACCTCAAGCCGTCGGACATCCTGACCCGCAAGGCGTTCGAGAATTGCATCGTGATCAATTCGGCGATCGGCGGCTCGACCAACGCGCCGATCCACATCAACGCGCTGGCGCGCCATATCGGCGTGGAGCTCTCGATCGACGACTGGCAGAAATTCGGCCACGACGTGCCGCTGCTGGTGAACATGCAGCCGGCCGGCTTCTATCTCGGCGAGGAATTCCACCGCGCCGGCGGCGTGCCGGCCGTGGTGCGCGAATTGATGAAGCACAAGCGCATCCATGAGGATGCGGTCACGGTCAACGGCCGCGGCATCGGCGAGAATTGCGCCAACGCGCCCAAGCCCGACAACGACGTGATCTGGGCTTACGACAAGCCGATGGTGAAGGACGCCGGCTTCCTGGTGCTGAAGGGCAATCTGTTCGATTCCGCCATCATGAAGACCAGCGTGATCTCCAAGGAATTTCGCGACCGCTATCTCAACAACCCGAAGGACCTCAACGCGTTCGAGGGCCGCGCCATCGTGTTCGAGGGACCGGAAGATTATCACGAGCGGATCGATGATCCGTCGCTGGACATCGACGAGCGTTGCGTGCTGTTCGTCCGCGGCACCGGCCCGATCGGCTATCCCGGCGGCGCCGAGGTCGTGAACATGCAGCCACCTGCGGCGTTGATCAAACGCGGCATCCACTCCCTGCCCTGCATCGGCGACGGCCGCCAGTCCGGCACCTCGGGCTCGCCCTCGATCCTCAATGCCTCGCCTGAAGCCGCCGCCAATGGCGGGCTCGCGATCCTCAGGAACGGCGACCAGGTCCGCATCGACCTCAACAAGGGCAGCGCCAACATCCTGATCTCGGACGACGAGGTGAAGAAGCGCCACGCCGAGCTGAAGGCCAGTGGCGGCTTCAAGCATCCGCCGAACCAGACGCCGTGGCAGGAGCTCTACCGCAACACCGTCGGCCAGCAATCGACCGGCGCCTGCATGGAGCTCGCGACGCGGTATCAGAACGTCGCCGGCACGTTTGGTGTGGCGCGGGATAATCACTGAGTTAGGCACACGTAGCCCGGGTGAGCGAAGCGACACCCGGGATATCCGCTCCCGGATATCGCGCACGCGCTCATCCGGGCTACGGCATTGAACAAGATCGAGGAGAACAAAAAAAATGGCAGACCGCCTCAAGAGAAAACGCGCAATCGTCACCGCCGCAGCGGCCGGCATCGGACGCGCATGCGCCATCGCATTTGCGCGTGAAGGCGCGACCGTCATCGCCACCGACATCAACGAGGCCGGCATCGCGGGCCTGACCAAGGAAGGCATCGCCGAGGTCGCAAAACTCGACGTCCGCAACACCGCCGACGTCAACGCCTTTGCCAAGCGGATCGGCAAGGTCGACATCCTGCTCAATGCAGCCGGCTTCGTGCACCACGGCACCATCCTGGATTGCTCGGAAGAGGATTTTGACTTTTCGTTCGACCTCAACGTCAAGTCGATGCACCGGACCATCAGGGCGTTCCTGCCCGACATGCTCGCGGGCGGCGGCGGCAGCATCGTCAACATCTCATCCTGCGCGGCGCTGCGTCCGCCGGCGAACCGCTACGTCTACAGCTCGTCCAAGGCTGCCGTGTCGCTGCTGACCCGCGCGGTTGCGCTCGACTTCATCACCAAGGGCATCCGTTGCAACAGCATCTGCCCGGGCACCGTCGAGACACCCTCGATGCTCGACCGCGCCGCCGCGCAAGGGCCGCAGGGCAAGGAGATGTTCGTCTCTCGCCAAAAGATGGGCCGGCTCGGCACCGCCGACGAAATCGCCTCCATGGCGGTCTATCTCGGCAGTGACGAAAGCGCGTTCACCACCGGCGTCGACCTCGTCGTCGACGGCGGCTACATGCTCTGACGCTAAAGGCTTCCAGCATGAACAAGATCGATCTCAATGGCCGCGTCGCCATCGTCACCGGCGGCGCACAGGGCTTTGGCCGCGCCATCACGCAGCGCTTTGTCGCCTCCGGCGCCAAGGTCGCGATCTGGGACTTTGACGCCGCGCTGGCGGAAAAGACGGCGAAGGAAATCGGCGGCGAGACCAAGGTCTTCAAGGTCGACATCACCGACACCGCAGGCGTCGAGCAGGCGCGCGACGCGACGCTGGCCGCCTTCGGCAAGATCGACATCCTCGTCAACAATGCCGGCATCGCCGGCGTCAACAAGCCGGTCTGGGAGACCGATCTCGAGGAGTGGCGCAAGGTGCTGCGCATCAACCTCGACGGCCCCTTCATCGTCTGCAAGGCGATCGTGCCGACGATGCTCAAGCAGAAATACGGGCGGATCGTGAACATCGCCTCGATCGCCGGCAAGGAAGGCAATCCGAACGCGTCGCACTATTCGGCGTCGAAGGCCGGCCTGATCGCGCTGACGAAGTCGCTCGGCAAGGAGCTCGCCGCGCATGACATCCTGGTGAATGCGGTGACGCCGGCGGCCGCGAAAACCGCGATCTTCGACCAGATGACGCAGCAGCATATCGACTTCATGCTGTCGAAGATCCCGAAAGCGCGCTTCGTGCTGGTGGAAGAGCTTGCCGCGATGGTGAGCTGGCTCGCATCCGAAGATTGTGCGTTCTCGACGGGGGCGGTGTTCGATATCTCCGGCGGGCGCGCCACCTATTGAGGATGCCATGATGCGCGAGGGTGGATGCCTGTGCGGCGCGGTGCGGTTCAAGGCCGAGGGCGAGCCGCTCAACGTGCGCATCTGCCATTGCCGCAATTGCCAGAAGGCGATGGGCTCGCCGTTCTTCGCCCGCGCGCTGTTTCCGCAGACCGCACTGGCCGTTGAGGGAGAGACTGGACGCCACCCATCATCGGAGAACGTCGATCGCGTATTCTGCAAGCGCTGCGGCACGCGGCTGTTCTCGTGGCGACGCAACGGCACGGCTGCCGGTGTCGCGCTCGCAACCTTCGATGACCGCAACGCGTTTTCACCCACGGAGCACATCTGGGTGCAGGAAAAGCCGCACTGGCTGAAGCTCGACGACGGCCTGCCGCAACACCAGACGACGATCCCGTCCTGACGGCGAACATCTGCCGAGCAGCACTAACCGTTCGCCGCAGCGCTGAATCGTGATACTGCGAACCCGTCAGGCGCAAACCGGATCATCCCCATTTGAACATTTCCCTTTACGACCTCTCCGTCTGGGTCCTGCCGGTCCTGCTCGCCATCACCTTCCACGAGGCCGCGCACGGCTTCGTCGCGCATCGTCTCGGCGACAACACCGCCTTCCAGCTCGGCCGCGTCAGCTTCAACCCGCTCCGCCACATCGATCCGTTCGGCACCGTGATCCTACCGGCGATGCTGCTGTTTGCGCATTCGCCGTTCCTGTTCGGCTATGCCAAGCCGGTCCCGGTGAATTATCGCAACCTCAAGAATCCCAGACTCGACATGGTCTGGGTCGCCTTGGCCGGTCCCATCACCAACATCCTGCTGGCGCTCGTGGCAGGCCTCGGCCTCCACGCCCTGCCCTGGGCGCCGGCCGGCTCGGCACAATGGATCTTCGACAACCTCAAGAACGCGCTGTTGATCAACGCCGTGCTGGCGGTCTTCAACATGATGCCGATCCCGCCGCTCGACGGTGGGCGGGTCGCGGTCGGGCTGTTGCCCCGGCCGCTTGCCCTGCCCCTGGCGCGGCTCGAGCCGTACGGCATGCTGATCCTGATCGCGCTCTTGATCCTGCTGCCTTTGGCGGGTTCCCAGTTCGGTCTAAATCTTGATGTTATTTCAGCAATACTGCGAACGTTGACCGGTTATGTGATTCAAGCTGTTCTCTTGCTGACCGGCAATGCGTAGTTGATGCCGTGCACGCCGTACTTTTGAAGACAAAGCCGAAGGGCTAGAGGCCAACTTGGTCAAAGCTGCCGATATGCTGATCGCGCGCCGCGCGGACACCCGTGCCCGCGCCGATTTCGCCACCTGGAAGATGATGGCCAAGTTGAACGGGTTATCGTCGCTGCCTGAGGACGCGCAGGGCTTCCTCGCCGGTTACAAGAAGCTCCTGGAGCAGACGAACGAGACCGAGGCCACCGAGGCCACCATCGCCGAACTCTATAAGTCCTACTATCTGGAGATGGGCGGCGGCGGGAACCCGCCTGACGTCCGCACGCGGGCGGCCGAGCCGGCGGCGGACAATGTTACCGCCTTCCGGCGCCCCGCGCCCAAGCCGAAGAAGGCCGGCTTCTTCGGGGCGACGGCGGTTGGCGGAACCCAGAAGCGCCCCCTCCCGGTCGCGCTGATCTTCGCCTGCCTGGTCGTGGTCTACGTCTCGATCCAGTACTACTGGCGCTGAGGCTCTCGCCTCGACTGCGGCCTCAGCCCTTCCCGGCCTTGCCGTTCTTCCGGAAAATGACCGGCAATACGAAGGTCAGCCCCTCGTCGGCGACCAGCGGCGGTGGCGTTGGCACGGGATCGGAGCGCTGGACCATACCGATCGCTTCGCTGTCGAAGGCCGGATCGCCCGAGCCTTTTTCGATGGCAACCGAGACCACATGTCCGAGCCGGTCGAGCGTCAGCCGAACCGAGAGTTCGGCCGCCTTGAGCAGGCCCTTGGGATAGCGCTTGTGCCTGTCGAGATGGGCGACCAGATCCTTTTCCCACCCCTGGCGAATGCGAACCGAGCGATCGCTCTTCTTCTCGGCGTCCGACGTCGGCATGGCCGTCGCTTCGGCGGCGGGCGACGCCACCGAGGCGGCCGTCGGAACAACCGATTCCTTGGTCTCCTCCTCGACCGGCTTCTTGGTCTCGTTCATCGTGACGGCCCGGTCGGCGTCTTCGGCCTCCATCGGGATGTCCTTGGGAAGGCTGCTCTCCTTGAGCTCGGCCTTCTGCTCGGTCAATTCGGGCGATGCGACAGACTCGTTCGAGTCCGGCCCCGGCGGCAGCTCGCTGGGCTCGCCATTGGGCGACATCGCCTCAAGGCCGACCTCGATGCCTTGCGGATCGGCGATGACGTCGGGTTCGTCGCCGCGCAAATTGGCCAGCGCCAACGCCGCGCCGCCGAGATGGAGCCCAACGGCGACCACCCCTGCAACGATCCATAGCGTTTTCGGCGTCTTCGATTCGAGATCGGACATCGGCTCAGGCCTTCGTCACGGCTTCGGCGGTGTCGCCGGCGCGCCCTGCGGCGGCGGTGCGGCCCCCGGGACACCCTCCAGCGTCACCAGCTTGACCTTGGAATAGCCGCCCTTGTTGAGGAACTCCAGCACCTCCATCAGCTCGCCATAGGGCACCGCGCGATCGGCGCGCAGGAAGATGTATTTGTCCTTGGCCATATCCGGCGTGGCGTCGAGCGCACTGACCAGGTCGACACGCTTGACGAAGGTCTCCCCGATCGCCACCGAAAGATCCGGCTTGATGGTGACGTAGGTCGGCTTGTCCGGCTTCTTCTGCGGCGTCGACGTCGACGTCGGCAGGTCGATCGGCAGATCGACCGTCGAGAGCGGTGCTGCGACCATGAAGATGATCAGCAGCACCAGGATGACGTCGATGAACGGCGTGACGTTGATGTCATGGGTCTCGGCGAAATCGTCGTCGTCGAGATCGTTGTCTGCGAGCGAGACACCCATCGTTCACTCCGCCGCGCGCGAATGCGCGCTGCCGTGGCTGCGATCGAGATCGCGCGACAGCAGTCGTGCCGCCGTGCCGGACGCGCGGCTGACGAGTTCGAGATAGCTCTTCGTCTTGCGCGCGAAGTGATTGTAGATGATCACGGCGGGGATCGCGGCAACGAGGCCGATTGCGGTCGCGAGCAGCGCCTCGGCGATGCCGGGCGCAACCACCGCGAGGTTCGTGGTCTGCGACTTCGAGATGCCGATGAAGCTGTTCATGATGCCCCAGACCGTGCCGAACAGACCGACGAAGGGCGACGTGGCGCCGATGGTCGCGAGCACGCCCATGCCGATGCGGATGCGCCGCTGCTCCGCGCGCACGATCTCGGCGAAGCTCGAGGCGGCACGCTCCTTGATGCCGGTGTCGCTGGAGATGCCGGCCGACATCCGCGCCTCGCTCAGCGCTGCTGCGAGAAAGGACGGCAAAACGCCTTCCTTGGCACCGAGCGCCATCTGTGCTTCCGCAAGCGAGCGCGCCTGGGCAGCCTTCTTCAGCGCCGAACGCAGCTTGGCCGAGGCGACCGACAGCTCGATCGATTTCGCGATGAAGACGGTCCAGGTCATGAGCGAGGCGAAGGCGAGCCCGATCATCACCGCCTTCACGATGATGTCCGCCGACATGAACATCACCCAGGGCGACAATTCCTTCATCATCGGCGCGGCCGATTTCAGCGCACGGCCGCCTGCGTCGTCGGACGTCGGAGCCGCCGCAGGCGCATCGGTCGAGGCCGCGGCGGGCGCGGGCGTCGAGGCCACGGGTGCAGCCGCCGACGGTGCTGCCGGTGTCATCGCGCTCGGCTGCGGAGCCGCAACCGGCCGAGCCGCAGCGGGTGCCGCCGGCTGAGGTTGTGTCTGGGCAGAAACAGGGACTGCGAGCCAGGTGACCGTCAGCAGCACGGCTGCGGCGAGGCTTGCTTGAAAAGATGTGATCTTCATACTTCGGCCCAGTAGCGAATGAGGTTGTGATAGATACCCGTCAATTTGACCGTTTCGGGATCGTCACGCCCGAGCCGTGCCACCAGCGCCTGAATGGCGGTGTCGAGATCAAAGATCATGCTACGGGCTTGATCGTCCCGTATCATGCTCTGGAGCCAGAAGAAAGACGCAACCCGCGCCCCCCGGGTCACCGGGGTGACCAGATGCAGGCTGGTCGAGGGATAGAGCACACAGTCCCCCGCTGGCAACTTGACTTCGTGCGAACCGTAGGTGTCCTCGATCACAAGTTCGCCACCGTCGTACTCATCGGGCTCGCTGAGGAACAGCGTGACCGACAGGTCGGTGCGGATGCGAAGGCCGGTCAGCCGGTCGCCGCGGATGGCATTGTCGACGTGCAGGCCGAAATGGTGGCCGCTGTTCGCCGCATAGCGGTTGAACAGCGGCGGAAAGATATGAAGCGGGATCGCCGCCGCCAGAAACCGCGGGTTCGACGTCAACGCCGAGATGATGCGGTTGCCGAGCTTTCGCGCGACTTCGCTATCGGGCGGCAATTGCTCGTTGCGCTTGACCATGGCTGACTGCGCGCCCGCGGTGGAACGGCCGTCTTCCCATTCACTGGCGTCCATGATGCGGCGGAACTCCGCCACATCATCCTTGCTCAGGACGCCGTCTATGCATGTCAGCATGGCACCTCGTTATGTCTCCATCAGTAGCGCGCCGAAATCACTAGATAGGCGGCGCGACCCGGTGCTTCGAGCACGAAGGGCGCGGCGCTCTGGTACAGCGCGTCGTAGTAGCGTTTGTCGAAGATGTTGTTCACGAACAGCTTCAACTGCCAGTTCTTGTTGATCCTGGCTTCCGCGAACGCGTCGAACCGCCAGTAGCTCGGGATCGACGTGCCCTGGTTGGCAGCGAGGAACGTGCCGCCATAGATCTTCGAGCGATAGACGGCCTGGCCGCCCAGTTCCCAGGTGTCGTTGATCTGGTACTTGGTGAGCATGCTGAAGGACTGGTGAGCGACGTTCGAAAGCGGGAGGCCAACGTTCGACGTGTAGAGAATTGCGTTCGCAGGCGGGATCAGCGACTTCGTCACCTCCGATTGCATCAACACCAGGCCGCCGAAGACGCTCCATTTGTCGGTGATCTTGCCACCGACCCCGAGGTCGATACCGCGGATGCGGTAGGCCGCACCTGCAGTGATGAGCGATACGACGCCTCCTCCGCCCGCCGGCACGTTGCGGGACTCGCGCGCGTTGTCCTTCTCGGTCTGGAACAACGCAGCCGTCAGCAACAGATGCCTGTTGAACAGCTCCCATTTTGTTCCCAGCTCGATCGCCTTGTTCTTTTCGGGGCCGAATATCTGGTTTGGATTGCCGTTAAGCGACGGAGCGAGGCCACCATACTGAACGCTGGTTCCATCGAACTCAGCGCCGACCGGGTTCGATGATGTGGCGTAGGCGACGTAAACACTGCCGTTCGGCGCCGGCTTCAGCGTCAGGCCGAGGTTGAAGTTCGGCAGTCCGTACTCTTGCTGCTGCTGGCCAAACACGTTGGCGACACCGCCGACGGTGCCGTATCCACTCGCCTTGATGTTGTAGTCGTCATAGCGGAAGCCGCCATTGAGGATGAGCAGATCGTTGTAGTTCGCGCTGTCCATCACATAGACACTCTTGGTGTCGATCGTGACCTTGGTCGGCAGCCCCGTCAGACTGCCGGGGATTCCGAACGGAAGATTGGTGAACTGCGGATTGAAGACGCTCACCCCGGACAACGATCCCGACCCGCTAAAACCTCCGGGCAGAGCTTCGGAGCTGAGGCCGAGATACTTGTCGATGGACAATCTCTCGTTGTCGTATTCGAAACCGGCGAGAGCCGTGTGCCTGAAGCCGGCGTCGTCGTTGAACTTGTAGGTCGCCTCGGTCTGGTTGGCGATCACGTTGACGGTCTGGAAGCGGCTCTGCGGATTGGCGCTGAGCGTCGAGGCCGAAAGCGGGTTGGCAAGGACCGGACCTTCCGGAAGCGTACCGATGTAGTTCTGGGTGGAATAGGAATCCCGGAACTTGTTGGTGATCAGCAAATCAGGTGTGATCTGCACTTCGGCATTGAGTGAACCGATGTCCTGACCGGTCCGAAAGAAGTCGCGATTGACGAAGCCGTACCAGGCGTTGCGGTTCGATCCGAAATCCGGGAACGGCCCACCAGCCGTGCTCGCCGTGCTCGGCCGGTAGTAGGGCACGCCGAAATCCGGCAGGCCGGTCAGCTCGGTGTGGATGTAGTTGGCCTGGATCTTGACCGCATCAATCGGCTTCCAGGTCGTGGCGACAAACGCGCCGTCGCGATTGTCCTTGACGTAATCGCGCCCGGCAACGCCCGCGTCCTGAAACATGCCGCCCGCACGAACCGACCAGGTCGGATTGATCACCTGGTTGACGTCGAGCACCACACGCTTGGTCCTGTCGGTGCCAAACGTAGTGTCCATGTTGTAGAAACTCTTCTCAGTCGTCGCCTGCTTGGTGACGATGTTGATCGCGCCGCCGGCCGTACCGCGGCCCGCAAAAGTCGAACCCGGCCCGCGCAGGATCTCGACCTGCTCGGTAAAGAAGTTTTCGCGGACGCTGACGCCGGAATCGCGCACGCCGTCGATGAACACGTCGTTTCGGGCGTCGAAGCCGCGGATGAAGAAGCGGTCGCCGAAGGCGTTGCCGCCCTCGCCAGTTCCGAGCGTGACGCCCGCGGTACTGAGGATCGCCTGTTTCAGCGTCGTTGCGTTCTTGTCTTCGAGCACTTCCTTGCTGAGGACAGTGATCGACTTCGGCGTATCGACCAGCTTCTCCGGAAACTTGCCGCCAGCCTGCACGTGATCGACCTTGTAGGGCGCAGCGGGATCCGCATACGGATTGCGATCCGCCGCCGGTGCGTTCGACGGAACGACCGGCGCCGTTGCGGCCTGCTGCCGCTGCGCTGCACGTCGCAGCGCGTTGCGGGCGCGGACCTGTTCCGCCGTCGGTTTCGAAGCTGCGGGACGCGGACGCTCGACTGGTGCATCGACCGTCACCGGAGGCAGGTTCGACTGCTGCGCCTGAGCTCCGCTCGATACTGATGCGACGGCAACCAAGCTCGCGACGGCAGAGACGGTCTTGCCGGCTGCGGAGTCGAAATTGTTGCCCAATGATCTTCCGACCGCGGTCGAACGCAACGACCGCGGAGCCCTCGCCATTCCCATCCTACGCCCCACTTCATTTCTGCAATGTGTCGCATTGCGACAATGCGACACATTGGTCGTATCGAGCGGGGTAAACTGGGTCAACGCAATCACGGCAGTGGCATTCTTGAATCGATCCAGATCAAAACGATTCTAAACTGAAGTTTGAAACGGTTCTAAACTCGAGTTTGTAAGCGTTCTAAAGTGATGCCGATGCTGGTCCTCGAGATCCCGATCTCGCGCATCGCGATCGGTTGCTGAAGCGGTGGGACGCCTGCCATGGCAGACATCCCAGATGTGAAGCGGTGCAATCAGAATTTGGCCGTCGTGATGAGATAGAACGCTCGTCCCGGTGCGACCGCCACGAACGGCACGGCGCTGCGATAGAGCGTGTCGTAGTAGAGCTTGTTGGTGAGGTTCTGCGCGTAGAACTTCATGGTCCAGTTCTTGTCGATCTTCTTTTCGACGAACGCGTCGAAGCGCCAATAGCTCGGCAGCTCGTTGCCGGTATTGGCCGCGAACGTACCGCCATAGACCTTCGAGCGGTACACCGCCTGCCCGCCGACCTCCCAATCGCCGTCGAACTTGTACTTGGTCAGCATGCTGAACGACTGGTGGGCAACGTTGGCAAGCTGGAGGCCGAGGTTGGAGGCGATGTTGCTCTGCGTGACCTTGGACTGCATCAGCACCAGGCCGCCGAAGATGCTCCAGCGATCGGTGATCTTGCCCTCGGCCTCGATGTCGACGCCCTGGATCCGGTAGGCCGCACCCGAGGTGAGGATGCCCGCGGCGTTGGTCTCGCGCGCGTTGTCCTTCGTCGTCTGGAACAACGCGGCGCTGACCAGCAGATGACGATCGGCGAGTTCCCATTTGGTGCCGAGCTCGGCGGCCTTGTTGCGCTCGGGTCCAAGCAGAACTGTCGTGTTGGCGGGAACGCCACCATAATCGGTGCCGGTCGCGTCAAGCTCCGACCCGAAGGGATTGGCCGAGGTCGCGTAGGCCGCATAGAGGCTGCCGATCGACATCGGCTTGTAGACCAGGCCGACATTGTAGTTCACCAAATCGGAGTTCATTTTCAGATAGGCCGAGTTGGTCGACGAGCTCATGTTGTAGCCGTCATAGCGAATACCGCCGTTCAGGATGATCGTGTCCTGCCAGTTGGCGGTGTCCATGATGTAGACGCTGTTGGTATTGACGCCGTAGCGCGTCGGATTGCCCGTCAGCGACGGTGTGCCGAAGCCACCAACATAAGTGGACTGAGGCGAGTAGAGATTGACCCCCGACATGGCCCCGTTGCTCGTGAAGCCGGAGCCGGCCAGCTCCGACGCGAGGCCGGCATAACGGTCGATCGAGATGTTCTCGTTGGTGTATTCGACGCCGAACACCGCAGTGTGCTTGACCCCGCCGGTGTCGAGCTTGAACGTTGCCTCGTTCTGGTTGGCCCACACGTCCACGGTCTGGTAGCGGCTCTGCGCGCTCGCCGTCGTGGTCCAGAGCAGCGGATTGACATTGGTCGTATTCGGGTTCTGCGGCAGCGTGCCGATATAGTTCAGCAGCGAATGCTCGCCGCGCACCTTGCTGCTCAGCGTGATGGCCTCGTTGACCTTGTACTCGGCAGTGGCGGTGCCGAAATCCTGCCGCGCGGTCTGGAAGTCGCGGTTGAGGAAGCCGTACCAGGTCCCGCGCGGAATGCCGGCCGACGTCACCGGCACATTGCCCTGCTTGTAATAGGGCACGCCGAAATCCGGCAGACCGCTGAGATCGGTATGGACGTAATTCGTCGTGATCTTGATGTCGTTGGTCGGGGTGTACTTGGTCGAGAGGAAGGTGCCCCAGCGATCGTCGGTCACGTAGTTGCGGCCGGCGACATTGGCGTCCTGGAACATGCCACCGGTGCGCACCGAGAAGGTCGGATCGATGACCTGGTTGACGTCGAGCGTGACGCGCTTGGTCATGTCGGTACCGAACTCGGTATCCATCCGCTTGAAGTTGACGTCACCGGCTTGCTTGGTGACGATGTTGATGGCGCCGCCAGCGGTGCCGCGGCCGGCATAGGAGGATGCCGGCCCGCGCAGAATCTCGATCTGTTCGGTGAAGAAGTTCTCGCGAATCGAGACGGCGGGATCGCGGATGCCGTCGATGAAGACGTCGTTGCGCGCGTCGAAGCCGCGAATGAAAAAGCGGTCGCCGAAGGCGTTGCCACCCTCGCCCGATCCCAGCGTGACGCCGGCGGTCGAGCGCCCGATCTCCTTCAGCGTCGTCGCATTCTTGTCCTCGAGCACTTCCTTGCTGAGCACCGTGATGGTCTTGGGCGTGTTCAGCATCGGCTCGGGAAACTTGCCGGAGGCCTGGACGTGGTCGACCTTGTAGGGCGCGGCCGGATCGGCATACGGATTGCGATCGACTGCACCGGCCGCAGCCGGCGTGACGGCGGCGGCCTGCTGTTGAGCCGGCTGACGCTGTGCGGCACGTCGAAGCGCGTTGCGCGCGCGAACCTGTTCGGGCGTCGGTTTCGAGGCCGCGGGACGCGGACGTTCGACCGGCGCATCCACCGTCACCGGCGGCAGATTCGACTGCTGCGCCTGCGCACCGCTCGACACTGACGCCACCGCAATCAGGCCGGCAACAGCCGAAACCGCCTTGCCGGAATGTCCATCGAGCTTCCCTTCAACTGAATTTCTTCCCGCGATCGAACGCAACGATCGCGGAGCCACCGCCAGCCCCATTCCAACGCACCCCATCTCGAATTCGTCGATACGCAACATGCGCGACGAACAATGAGGCGGTGCTATCGACCGCGAAAAATCAGGTCAATGCGAGGAGGCCCGCAAGGCCACTTGAATCCATCCAGTTCAAAGCGATTCTAAAATTTCAAATTTGAAATCACTGAAATGTCGCGCGGCAAATTGATGCAGACAGACACAGAGGCGCTTGCCTTCGTGCATCATCTTGCGCAGCCGTCAGTCGCTGCTCGGCGGCTTCATCAGCGAGAACAATTCATCGACGGTGTGCTGCGCCACCGCGCGCACGCGATCTGAGTTCTCCATGCCGGCGATGTTGACGCCGCTGACGACGGCTTTGATCTCGTCGCGAAAGTCGGTGAGAAAGCGCAAGGGGTCGCGCTGCTCATTGGCGACGCGCGCGATCAGCCCCGTGATCAGAATCTGACACGCGATCAGCTTGCCGTTCAACTCGTCCATCCCGCACTCCTTTTGTGGCGGCGCTGATATGAACGCGGCTGATTTTCCTGACAACCGAAACGCAGCCCGCCGGTTTAGAACCGTTCTCGCCAAGTCAAATCCGGCCACCGCCGGCAAGTGCGTCCGCCCGCTCCCTGCGCTGCTCCGCCCACGCGGCCTGCGAGCGCTGCCTAACTTTTGCACGCTCCTCGTTCACAGCGGGAAAATGCAGCACTGCACACAGTCGCGCCAGACAACTGCCTAGCGGGTGCAAAGCTTTCCAATTGTTTAGGATTCTCAACCCATAGTGTTGTTTACACTGGAACTTGGCGTGTATTATACAAGCGCTGCTGGAACCCTTTTGATTGCCCCGCAATTCGTTGTTTTGGGCATACAAGCCGATACGATAAAAAATGAAAAAGTCACGGCCGATCCTGTGGATTCTGATCATCGCAGCCGTGGCCGGCGGCGGCTATTACGGCTGGCAACGATTCTCGGGGCCTGAGGCCGGGAAAGCCCAGACCGCGCAGAAAGGTCCGCCGCGGGCTCCCGCAGTGCCTGTGAGCATCGCGCCGGTCCAGAAGGCCGACTTCCCGGTCTATCTTACCGGTCTCGGCACTGTGGCGGGCTTCAACACCGTACAAGTCCGGACCCGGGTGGACGGCCAGATCGACAAGGTCGCCTTCACTGAGGGCCAGATGGTCAACCAGGGCGATCTCCTGGTTGAGATCGACCCGCGCCCGTTCCAGGCAGCGCTCGATCAGGCCAAGGCCAAGAAGGCGCAGGACGAGGCCAATATCGCCAACGCCAATCTCGACCTTCAGCGCTACACCAAGCTCGGCGAATTCGCGACGCGGCAGCAGACCGACACCCAGCGCTCCACCGTCGCCCAGCTCACCGCCCAGATCGCCGCCGACGATGCCGCAATCTCGAACGCGCAGACCCAGCTCGACTACACCCAGGTCAAGTCGCCGATCACCGGCGTCGCCGGCCTGCGCCAGGTCGACATCGGCAACATCGTCAACGCCTCGACCCAGACCGGCGTCGTCACCATCGCGCAGGTCGAGCCGATCACCGTGATCTTCACGGCGCCGGAGGACCAGCTGCCTTATATCAGCGAGGGCCAGAAGACCGGCGCGCTCAAGGTGATCGCGCTCACGACCGACGGCAAGAAGACGCTCGCCGAGGGCAAGCTTGCGGTTATCAACAACCAGGTCGACACGACCAGCGGGACTATTCGGCTCAAGGCGGTGTTCGACAACAAAGAACACACGCTGTGGCCGGGACAATCGGTTTCGACACGCCTTCTGGTGCGGACCCTGAAGGATGCGACCGTCATTCCCGATGACGGGGTGCTTCATTCGACCAGCGGCCTGTACGCTTATACCGTCAGCCAGGATAACAAAGCCGAGGTTCGCAAGATCAAGGTCAACTACTCCATCGACGGACGTTCGGTCGTCGATGAAGGGCTTACCCCAGGTCAGCAAGTGATCACCGGCGGTCAATACAAGGTGCAGCCCGGAAGTCTCGTCTCGACGGCCGTGGCGAGTTCGGATCCAGTTCAGAAAAGCAAGGTTCAGCAGGAATGACCGAAGGCGGGATTTCGGCACCTTTCATCCGTTATCCCATCGGCACATCGCTGCTGATGGCCGGCATTCTTTTTGTCGGTCTCGTCGCCTATCCCATGCTGCCGGTCGCGCCGCTGCCGCAGGTGGATTTTCCGACCATCCAGATCACCGCGACCCTGCCGGGCGGCAGCCCGGAGACGATGGCCTCCTCCGTCGCGCAGCCGCTGGAGCGCCAGTTCGCCCAGATTCCCGGCATCGCGCAGATGACCTCGACGAGCTATCTGGGCACCGCGTCGATCACCATCCAGTTCGACCTCAACCGCAGCATCGACGGCGCCGCGAACGACGTGCAGGGCGCCATCAACGCCGCAAGCGGCCAGTTGCCGAAGAACCTGCCCTCGCCGCCGACCTATCGCAAGGTGAACCCGGCGGACTCGCCGATCCTGCTGCTGTCGGCGACGTCGGACACGCTGCCGCTGACCACCGTCAGCGATTCGATTGACGCCCAGCTCGCCCAGCAGATCAGCCAGATCTCCGGCGTGGCGCAGGTGTTCATCGGCGGCCAGCAGAAGCCCTCGGTTCGCGTGCAGGTCGATCCGGGCAAGCTCGTCGCCAAGGGCCTGTCGCTGGAGGACGTGCGCAGCGCGATCGCGATCACGACGGTCGACAGCCCCAAGGGCAATATCGACGGCGACAAGCGCGCCTATACGATCTACGCCAACGACCAGTTGTTGCAGTCCAAGGACTGGAATGACGTCATCATCGCCTATCGCAACGGCGGCCCGTTGCGGATTCGCGACATCGGCCAGGCCGTCACTGGCGCCGAGGATGCCAAGCAGGCGGCGTGGGCCAACGGCAAGCGCGGCGTGTTCCTGGTGGTGTTCAAGCAGCCCGGCGCCAACGTCATCGAGACCGTGGACCGGATCAAGGCGACCCTGCCCCGCCTCGTCGCGGCGATCCCGCCCGCGATCAAGATCGAGGTCATCAGCGACCGCACCACGACCATCCGCGCCGCGGTCGAGGACGTCCAGTTCACGCTGATCCTGACCATCGCCCTCGTGGTCATGGTCATCTTCGTCTTCCTGCGCAGCTTCTGGGCCACCGTCATTCCCACCATCACGGTTCCGCTGGCGCTTCTGGGCGCCTGCGCGCTGATGTGGGTGTTCGGCTATTCGCTCGACAATCTGTCGCTGATGGCGCTCACCATCGCGGTCGGATTCGTCGTCGACGACGCCATCGTGATGCTCGAGAACATCACGCGCTACATCGAGGAAGGCGAAAAGCCGCTTGCCGCAGCCTTCAAGGGCTCCAAGGAAATCGGCTTCACTATCGTGTCGATCAGCATCTCGCTGGTCGCGGTGCTGATCCCGCTGCTGCTGATGGGCGGCATCATCGGACGCCTGTTCCGCGAATTTGCCGTCGTGCTGGCGATGACGATCTTCGTCTCGATGTGCGTGTCGCTGACGCTGACGCCGATGATGGCCTCGCGCTTCCTGCGCTCACATGGCGAGGTGAACCACGGCCGGTTCTACCAGTGGAGCGAACGCGGTTTCGACGCGATGCTGCGCGGCTACGAATGGGGGCTCGACCATGCGATGGCCTGGCGCCGCACCACGCTCGTGGTCTTCTTCGCCACCCTCGCTTTGTCGGTCTACCTCTTCATCCTGATCCCGAAGGGCTTCTTCCCGCAGCAGGACGTCGGCCTGATCACCGCGACCTCGGAAGCCTCTCAGGACATCTCGTTTGCCGAGATGCAGCGCCGTCAGGTCGAGCTCGGCAAGATCGTGATGGAAGATCCCGATATCGCCTCGTCGGCGATGAACATCGGCGGCAGCGGCCGCGCCGGCAATAACGGCAACATGTTCATCACCCTGAAGCCGCGCAACGAGCGCGACGCGTCCGCGCAGCAGATCATCGCGCGGCTGCGTCCCAAGCTAGAGAAGGTCGCCGGCGCCCGTCTCTATATGCAGGCAGCCCAGGACGTCCGCCTCGGTGGCCGTCCGACCCGCACGCAGTTCGAGTTCACCTTGCAGGACGCCGATCTCGGCGAGCTCAATTCGTGGGCGCCCAAGATTCTCGCCAAGATGGCGACGCTGCCGGAGCTGCGCGACGTCGCGACCGACCAGCAGACGCAGGGCACCACGGTCCAGCTCAACATCAACCGCGACACCGCCTCGCGCTATGGCATCCAGCCGCAGCTGATCGACGACACGCTCTACGACGCCTTCGGTCAGCGCCAGGTCGCGCAGTATTTCACGCAGCTCAACAGCTATCACGTGATCCTGGAGATCCTGCCGGAGATGCAGGGCAACCTCGATTCACTGAACAAGCTCTACCTGAAATCGCCGCTGACCGGCGACCAGGTGCCGCTGTCGACCTTCGCGACCTGGTCCACTGATCCGGTCCGGTCGCTCTCGATCAGCCATCAGGGCCAGTTCCCGGCGATCACGATCAGCTTCAACCTCGCCCAGGGCGTCGCGCTCGGACAGGCCACGGAGTCCGTGCAGAAGGCAATGGCCGATCTCGGCGCGCCGCCGACGCTCAATTCGAGCTTCCAGGGCACCGCGCAGGCCTTCCAGCAATCTCTCGGCACCGTGCCGCTGCTGATCCTCGCCGCGCTTGTCGTGGTCTATCTGATCCTCGGCATTCTCTACGAGAGCTACATCCATCCGATCACGATTCTGTCGACCCTGCCCTCGGCCGGCGTCGGCGCGCTCGCGATCCTGATGGCGGCCGGCTTCGAGTTCAGCCTCATCGCTTTGATCGGCGTCATCCTGCTGATCGGCATCGTGAAGAAGAACGGCATCATGATGGTCGACTTCGCCATCGCCGCCGAACGCGACGGGAAGACGCCGGAGGAATCGATCCGCCAGGCCGCGCTGCTCCGCTTCCGCCCGATCATGATGACCACGATGGCAGCGCTGCTCGGCGGCGTGCCGCTGATGCTCGGCCACGGCACCGGCGCCGAGATCCGCCAGCCGCTCGGCTACGCCATGGTCGGCGGCCTGATCGTCAGCCAGGCGCTGACGCTGTTCACAACGCCGGTCGTCTATCTCTATCTCGACAAGTTCTCGAACCTCTTCAAGAGCCATTCGGCCGAGGACGAAGTACACGAGGCGTCCGAGCACGGCACCGTCAAGGAAGCCGCCGAGTAAGCTTGCACCACGCGCTTCGCAACGCTACAGCGAGGCCCTCGGTTCACGCCAATGCGGTTACGCCATGCCCATGCAATCCAGACTTGCCGCCCTCGCCGCCGCTGTCCTGTTGTCGACCGGTGCCGCGTATGCCCAGCAGGGCGCCAAGAAGAACGCGGCTCCGCCGGCCCCAGCAGCACAGCCCGCGCCTGCCCCGACCCAGCCGCAAGCTGATGGCGCTCCGGCGCAGCAGCCCGGCTGGATCGCACGCTGCACCAGCGTCAGCCGCGACGCCCCGCTCGAATGCGCGATCGAGCAAAACGCGGTGCTCACCAAGACCGGCCAGACCATCGTGCTGATCAACATCCGCATTGCGCCCGACACCCGCACGCCGGTGGCGCTGCTTCAGTTGCCGCTCGGCCTCAACCTTCCCGTCGGCGCCAAGCTCCAGGTCGACGAGGGCAAGGCGGTCGACCTCCAGATCCAGACCTGCGAGAATCGCGGCTGCTACGCCTCGACGCCGATCGCGCCGGACCTGCTTGCGAGCCTGAAGTCAGGCAAGCAGTTGAAGGTCTCCTTCCAGAACATGGCCAAGGAGACGATCGCGATCCCGATGCCGCTCAACGATTTCGCGGCGGCCTACGACAAGATCAAGTAGCGGGGCGTCTCGCTCTCGAGCCCTGACCAGCTCAAACGGAGATCGGTCACCCCACTCCCAAATAAGCCTTCTGCACCTGGGGATCTTCCGCGAGCGCTGCCGCCGTGCCCGACAGCACGCTCTTGCCGACCTGGAGCACGGTGGCGAAATCCGAGACTTCCAGTGCGAGCTCGATCGACTGCTCGGCAAGCAGGATGGTCAGGCCTTCGCGATGCAGGCGGCCGAAGGTCTCGTACATGGACTCGACCACGGCCGGCGCGAGGCCGAGCGACGGCTCGTCCAGCATCAGGAGTTTCGGGTCGCTCATCAGTGCGCGGCCAACCGCAAGCATCTGCCGCTCGCCGCCGGACATGGTGCCGGCACGCTGGTTGCGGCGCTCCTTGAGCCGCGGAAAGATCTCGTAGACGCGTTCGAGCAGCGCGGCCTTGCGCGACTTGTCGTGCAGCGGCGTGGCGCCGAGCATGAGGTTGTTCTCGACGCTCTGCTGCACGAACAGCCGCCAGCCTTCCGGCGACAGCGCCAGCCCCTTGCGCACGATTGCAAACGCCCTCTCGCCGGCGATGTCCTCGCCGCGAAAGCTGATCGATCCGGAATGCACGGGAATGAGGCCGGCGATGGCGTTCAGCGTCGTGGTCTTGCCGCCGCCATTGGAGCCGAGCAGTGCGACGACGCTGCCCTCCGGCACCTCCAGCGAGACGTCAGACACGCCGATGAGATCGCCATAGCGCACCTCGAGGTGTTCGATCCGCAGCAACGCCCCGCTCATAGGTCCGGCCCGCCCATCAACTCGACCGGCGTATGGCCTGCGGCGGCCTTGGCGGCACGCTTGCCGAGATAGGCCTCGATCACGGCCGGATTGGACGTGACTTCGCGCGGAGAGCCGCGCGCGATCTCCTTGCCCTGGTGGAACACCATCACGCGGCTTGCCAGCGACATGATGACTTCCATGATGTGCTCGACGATGACGAGCGTGATGCCGGAGCGATGGATGTCGCGCACCAGATCGATCGCGAGCCTCACCTCATGGGCATTGAGGCCCGCCATGGCCTCGTCGAGCAGCAGCACCTTTGGCTCGGTCGCCAGCGCCCGCGCAATCTCCAGCCGCTTGCGGCCGGGCGTGCCGAGCGAACGCGCCGGCGTATCAGCAAGCCTGCTCATGCCGACGCGCTCGAGCACGGCGCGTGCCCTGGTCTCGGCCTCCCTGCGATGCGAGGTGCGCAGGAAGGCGCCGATCATGACGTTTTCGAGCACCGTCATGCCTTCAAAGGTCTGCGGCACCTGGAAGGTGCGCGCGAGCCCGAGCCCGGCGCGCAGCTCCGGCGTGAAGTCGGTGATGTCGCGCCCCTCGAACAGCACGCAGCCGGAGGAGGCCTTGAGATCGCCGGTGAGGCAATTGAAGAAGGTGGATTTGCCCGCACCGTTCGGCCCGATCAGGCCGAGGATGTCGCCCTGCTCCAAGGTCACGGAGGCGTCGTCCACCGCCTTGAAGCTGCCGAACGCCTTGGTGATCCCGCGTGCCTCAAGGAGCATGACTTGCTCCCGTGTCGGTCTTGGGCTTGGCTCGCCGCATGAACAGGCTGAGCAGGCCGCCCGGTTGGAAGCGCGCGATCACGACAATGATCGCGCCATAGAGCACGAAGGTGAGCCCGGCGCCCCTGCCGCCGAGCCAGCTGTTGGAAATCTCCTCCAGCGGCACCAGGATCGCGGCGCCCACCAGCGGGCCGAACAGCAGCCCTGCTCCACCGAGTGCGGCCATGATCAGGATTTTCACCGAGATCAGGATGCCGAGCCCGGACTCGGGATCGACGAAGCCGAACATCATCGCATAGAGCGCGCCGGCGACGCTCGTCAGCGCCGCGCTCAGCATGTAGGCATAGAGCTTGGTGCGGCTGGCGGGCGCGCCGAGCGAGCGCGCGGCCCGCTCGGAGTCTTTGATCGCGCGCAGATAGAATCCCATCCGGCTGTTGGTCATCCACCAGGTGATGAGAAGCGTGATCACGAGGATCGCCAGGAAGAGATAATAGTACGGCAGCGACGACAGGAACGAGAGATCGAAGATGTTGCGCGGCACGGTCGGGCCGGAGAGGCCTACGGCAGCACCGAGCCAATCGGTGTTGGTGACGATCAGCCGCATCGTCTCGGCGACTGCGATCGTCGCCATGCTGAAATAGTGGCCGGACAAGCGCAGCGTCGGCACGCCGATGATCGCGGCAAGCGCGACCGCGACAACGATGCCGCCGGGGATGCCGAACAGCGGCGACAGACCAAACTTTGCGTAGGACCCCATCGCGGCGTAGGCGCCGCAACCGAAAAACACGACATGGCCGACCGAGACCTGGCCGGCATAGCCGCCGACAATGTTCCAGGCCGAGGCCGCAATCGCATAGAGCAGCACCAGCGCGCCGAGGCGCTGCTGGAACGGCGAGGACAGCAGCAGTGGATAGGCGATCGCAATCGCTGCGACGACCGAGAGCCAGATCAGGCGCGGCATCACATCTTCCCCATCAAGCCTTGCGGCCGGAACCAGAGGAAGAGCAGGAACAACACATAAACGACGATGTCCTTGTAGACCGCGCCAATCAGATAGCCGGACAGCGACTCGATGACGCCAATCAGAAGCCCTGCGACCAGCGCACCCGGCACGCTACCAAAACCGCCGAGCGACACCGTGACGAAGGCGACGATGCCGAGCGTCTCGCCGACCGTCGGCACGATGTAGAAGAAGTTCGCGATCAGCGCGCCGGCAAGGCCGGTGGCGCCGGCCGCGATTCCCCAGGCGATCGCCTGCATGGTGTCGGGCCGAATGCCCATCAGTTGCGCTGCGGTCGCATCCTCCGCCACAGCCAGCATCTTGGAGCCGAGCGATGTGCGCGTCAGCAACAGATGCAGGCCGAGTGTCACCAGGATCGCGACGACACCCGCGAGCAGTCGCGAGGCCTCGATGCGCAAGCCCGCGACTGCAAAGGTGCCGCCGACGATGTTCTGCGGCATCGACAGGAAGTTGGCGCCGAACCACCAGAACACGGAATAGCGCAGCAAAAGTGCGAGCCCGAAGGTGCCGAGGATCTGCGCCAGCATCGGCCCCTTCATGATGTCGCGGATCAGGGCGAAATAGACGACGACGCCGACGGTCGCGAGCACCAGCGTCGCCAGCGGCGCGCCGAGAAGCGGCCCTCCCCCCATCAGCGTGTAGACGACATAGGCGACATACATGCCGAGCATGACGAAATCGCCATGCGCGAAATTGACGATGTTCATCATGCCCCACACCAGCGTGAGGCCTGATGAAAACAGGGCGTAGACGGCGCCAAGCAGAAGCCCGCCGACGATCACCTGCACGAGTACAAAGGACATGAGCTGCGTTGCTCTGATCAAATCATTTTGAGAAAGGCGGGGCGCGCGGCCCCGCCTTCAAAAATCTCACCAGCCCTTGTAGGGCAGCACCGGTGCCTTTTCGGCGTTGGCCTTCGGCCACACCGCTGTGTAGTTCTCACCGTCCTGAAGCTGGATGATCAGGCCGGAGGCAAGGATGTTCTGGCCCTTGTCGTCGAACTTTACGCCCTTGTAGCCCATCATCAATTGCTCAGGCTTGAGGTCCGTCGCCTTCAGCGCCGCCTGGATCTTTGCAGGATCGGTCGAGCCGGCGCGGTCGATCGCGTCGGCGAGCACGAAGAAGCCCTGCATCTGGCGGCCGACGGTGTCGTCCATCTCCTCGCCGCTCTTCTTCTTGTACATGTCCGCAATGATCGCCGACGGCGAGCCAGCCGGGCCCACCGACCATGACGAGCGGTTGAACGCGCCTTGCGAGATCTTGCCGACAGCCTTGATGAAGGACGGATCGGAATAGCCGGCATCGTCCGCAAGCAGGATCGCCGGCTTGTAGTCGAGCGACTGCATGGTCTTGGCGAATAGGATCGCGTCCGACGTATAGCTGATCATGATGATCACGTCGGGCTTCTTGTCCTTGAGCTGGAGCACCTGGCCCTGCACGTCGGTCGCGTTGACGGGATAGGCGACGTCGAGCGCGACCGGCTGCCCCTTCTCCTTGAAGGCGGCGCTGATGGTGTTGGCGACCGAGGTGCCGTATTCGGTATTGTCGTGGACCAGCGCGATCGCATCGGTCTTGGCGCCGGATGCCTTCATGTCGGCGAGGAAGTCGACATAGGCCTTGGCAAAATCTGTCGCAATCGGCGTGGTGCGGAAGAACCATTTGAAGCCGCGCTCGGTGAGATTGGCGGCGACCGACTCCGAATTGAGATAAGGAATGCCGTATTTCTCCGCGATCGCGCTCGAGGTCAGCGTGATGCCGGACTGATAGGCGCCGAACACCGCCGCGACCTTGTCTTCCGTGATCAGGCGCAGCGCCTGGTTCTGGCCCGTCGCGGGATTGCCCTGGTTGTCGGCGAACACGGCCTCGATCTTGGCGCCGCCGAGGCCGGCAAGGCCCGCGTTCTTCGCCAACGGCAGATTGCCGAGCTCGGGATGGGCGTTGTTGATGATGTCCATGGCGACTTCGAGTGCCGCCTTGGCATGCGCGCCGATCGAGGCGGTGCCGCCGGACATCGGCAGGATCACACCGATCTTGACCACCTTGTCCTCCGCTCGCGCGCCGGCGGCGAGCGCAATGGACATCGCGGCCGCGCAAAGCAGCCCGGTGACGTGCTTCAATGTCATGAAATCAGACCTCCCAAAGGGTTTCCCCAACCAAGATTTTTTGGAAGCCATGGGCTTAAGCGCCCGCTTCCGTTTGATTATACCTGGCGATGAGAGGATGGCATGCCAGCCCAGAACCGGCAAGGTGAAACGGATTGCGACGATGCTGCATAAGGGAGCAGCGATTGCGCTGGCCGCAAGCGGCGCTCAATCTGGCGTCGTTTGGTGTGAGCGAGACAACTGCTGCCGTCGCAAGAAATTGTAGCCCGCATGGAGCAAAGCGGAATGCGGGAAGAGCCGCCCCGGATTTCGCTTCCGCTTCATCCGGGCTACGGCTATCCGCGGTCCGGCTCACTCAATCGACGGCGTCACGCGCCTGCAACAGCGTCGTGAAGCCGCCATAGATCATGCGCTTGCCGTCGAACGGCATGTCGGCGGCCTTGAGCCGCGGGTCGGCCATCACCTTCTTGTTGACGGCATCGCGGGTTTCCCGATCGCGGTAAATGATCCAGGAAAACACCACGACCTCGTCCTCCGTCGCCATCACCGCGCGCGGAAACGAGGTGAGTTCGCCATAGGGCACGTCGTCGCCAATACATTCGACGTAGTCGAGCGCGCCGTGCTCCATCCACACCGCGCAGGCGGTGCGCGCCAGCGCCTTGTAGGCCTCGATCTTGTCCTTGCGTACCGCCAGCACGAAACCATCGACATAGGTCATCACGGATCTCCTTGGGTTGCGTATTCCAAGGACGATCCGATGCCCGGCAATCCGACTCGCGAAGGCGATCTTCAGATGAGGCAAACCGTCGCGAACCGGACCATGGCGAGCCGAGCTTTCCAGCCAGGATGCGGTGGACATTGTGAGCTCGGGAAAGCGCCAGGAATTGGCTGGGGAACCTGGATTCGAACCAAGACAAACAGAGTCAGAGTCTCGAATGGAGTATTGAATTTGCTATGAAAATACCCCGCGTATTGCGCCTTTGTTGCGCCTGCAGTATAAGGGAGTTCCGGGCAATAGCGGGGAATGCAGATGTCGGTTCGGACGCACACTTGGACGACAAAGAGCGGCGAGCCACGCCAAGCCTATTTGGTCCAATACAGCACCCCCGAACTCGACAAGCGCGGCAAGCGCAAACGGCACGTCAAATTCTTCGATCGCAAAAAGGACGCCGACGCTTTCCATGCGCAAGTTCGTGTCGACGTTTCCAAGGGCGTTCACGTACCGGCATCGAAATCGATCGCCATTGAGGCTGCCGGCCGCAATTGGATTGATAGCTGCGGCGATCTGGAACGCACCACGGTCGACGGCTATCAGCAGCACCTCAATTTGCACATCAACCCGTACCTTGGCGGCGTGAAGCTATCGGGTCTCACCGTCGCAATCGTGCGAGAGTGGCAAGACAAACTGCGCAAGGGCGTCCCCGCCCCCGGACAGACGCAGGCCGATCCGAAAGCGCCGGGCGAGCCGGATGAGCGGGTCATTGATGTCGAGCCGGCAGCAGCGGTACCGGCCTGCCCCGTGCGCTTGCCGGCCGCGCCGGGGTCGTGACATCTTCAGGCGCGTGGTGAACCGCAATAGCTTGCGAACGCGATCGCGCTATCCGACGCCATCTGGGTAACCACGCGACCTCCTTCATCAAAGTCGGCGCGCGCCGATACTGGCACACTGGCACGGCCCGAGAAGCCAAGCTTCAGCGCGATAATGGCTGGCCCCCATTGCGTAGGATGCGTACGCGTCCGGTGACGGCCCCCGGTTAGGTCATCTTGAGTGTATGGCTGACCGCGCTTATGCGGCCTGAGCGACGTTCTGAGGTCGCCAATTCCAGGGCATGAGTTATCGGACTTCTGGATGTCAGAGATCGAGCCCGAGCCGCTCTTTGGCGACGTGCTTGGCATAGGCTTTAGCAAGGTCGACCATGAAGCCGATTGCGAAGTTGCCCGCTTTTGTGGCGCCGGCCTTGGTGCGCGACCACACTTCGGGATCTCGTACGGTTTCGAGAAACTCGTGCCCTTGCCAAGTCAGCTTCACGTCGTGCCAGCAAAGCCCGTCGCCTTCGCTGGCGCCGACGATGTAATGCCCTTCGTTGCCCGTTACGAGGCCGGCCTGGTCGATTAGCATCTCCAAGTGATAGCCCAGCTTGCGCCTATCGTTTTCGCTCGCGTCTGCGGCCACCATGCTCTCCGAACCTTCGATCGGTTCGTCTGCGGCCTCGATCTTCAGAAGTAGCTCTCGAACGTAGTCCATGTCTCGCTTCACGGTGGCCTCTTCGATTTACTATCAACGGCGCCGATCTAGTTGACGACCGCAGGCCATATCTCAGGTGTTGGCAGACTGGCAGCGAAAACCGTTTGATTGCAGGCTGAACAACGCAAGGGAACTGAGGGACAGCTTCATACGAGCTCCGAGAATGCTGTATTCGCGGCCGGAAGGTGCCGACACCTATCGGGCTCCAACTCAGTTGTCAGGAAAAAAAGGAAAATCAGCCGCGAACTGAGAATTTCGACCCACTCCAGCATGGTTGATCCTTAGACCAACAGCCTGCTTTTTTTCTCCGACCATCTTGAGGATTGCGTTGATAATCGAGCCCATGGCGTGGCCCGATTTGTCTCTCTCAAGCAGCGGCTGTGGCTCGGGCGCGTGGCTTATGAAGGCAAAAGGCTCAATATTTCCGTCCCGCCGCCAGCGCGCCACGGCGCCTCCGCTCATGCCGCTGTAGATCGAGACACTGGTTTCGATACATGGCCCCTTTAACATGTAATAGCCGTCCGGAAAGACAGCTTCGACTAGGCCGACCCGCATTACCAACCGCCGCGCTATTTGTCCCGAGTGGAGTGTTTCCTGGTCTGACGTTACTTGCATTTC
This sequence comes from Bradyrhizobium sp. LTSP857, assembly GCF_000938285.1. Lineage (NCBI taxonomy): Bacteria > Pseudomonadati > Pseudomonadota > Alphaproteobacteria > Hyphomicrobiales > Nitrobacteraceae > Bradyrhizobium > Bradyrhizobium sp. LTSP857. The sequence continues at coordinate 500,451 of NZ_JYMS01000007.1, forward strand.
CCCAAAGCCTATAAACACTATTGGATCACCGACGGCAGGTATGTCGTCGCTTAGCCAAAAAAAGGTGTCGAATAAATCAGGAGTTTCTGGCGGTGCGTGGATGCGGAAAACAGCCAGATCCGTTCCGACATCCCAGATAGCGACGCCCAAATCGCAAAAATAGGCAGCGCTATCTTTCATGTAGATCGCCTTGACATGTTTCAACTCAACGTCGCTCGGCGCTGGCAGAAATTCGCGCGGTGTTGAAGGATGATGGTGTTTATTTGGGTGGAGACGATCTCGGATGTCTTCGAAACAATGCGCCGCGGACACCGCGAAGCAGCTCGTTTTTTCGCTTGAAACGATGAACGCTGTTCCGATCAATGTAATGGATAGGTCGTCGCCAATCAGAGCCAAGCTTGCGAGACCGTCATTTAGAGGATGGCCAGCCTCCAATTCAGCCTCATTCCACAAGAAACCGTTCGGCAAAATGTCTGATGTCTGCATGGATTATTGAGATATCCTTTGTTTCACGCACTTTCGTCTGTCGGGCGAAGTCGGCTCTTCAAGCGTGGCTCGATCCGCTGGAGTCCGTTAAGGGCCCTTATCGGACTCCAGGACACGGTAGTGGCCCACTTTTAATCCCACTCCTCTTGTTCTTCGGGATAGGGGACGGCGTCGGCGGCATTCCAGCCTCGAACCGGCGGGGTGCCGCCCCAAGTAACTTTGTGCCCATGCTCTGTTGTGAGCACTTTGGCTCCCCTGTGCCACAGCGCTCGTACGACGGATTTACGCGGATGATCAGGGTCCTCGTCTGATGAACTGATCACGGCTATAAATTGGAATTGATCTGGCTTGATCTCGAGCTTTGGCCCGAGAATCTCATCAAGCAATTCCGACGTTACGTTGTGACGACCGCCGTGATGCGGAGCTTGAAATCTATCCACGCCTGGAAGTTGCAGACCAAGGAACGGCGCGTAGTCGATGATTTCTTGCAGGCCGTCTCGACCCGTATCTGCTGTGAGCAGAATCTTCTTCTCATTTAAGTACGCGAATTGGGTAACGCTCATCTCGTTTTCGTTACTTGTTCCCATGGGCGGAAAAAATTCGACGCCCCAACCTCTCTTCCTTAGAGCTTTCTCGATGGCCTCCGTCAGATAACCTGCAGCATCCGCGAGGACGCCGGCCACTTCTTTGACCGCTTGTGGCGTCTTCTGCGAACTGACCACTAGGTCAAGATAGCGCTCCTTGGTCGGTCCCATGACGATAAAAGCGCCAATTGATTTCCCCTGGAAAGGCGCTTCGATATCGACTCCTTTGCTTTGAGCCATCTCTTCGAGGTTAGCCAGATTAGGGTAAGACTCTCGTAGGGCGGCGCTTAGACCGTCAACGGTCGTGTATCGAGCAAACTTCGGTAGGAGCTCTTCCGCATAGATCCATGGCCGCAGCATCCAGAACTTACCGACGACAAAATCTTCAAGCACCTTGATCAAGCCACCAGCGTGATCGCCATCCTGGTGGGTCGCGATCACGTGGTCGATGAAAGTGGGATTGTTGTAATACTTCCGGATGTGCTGAACAACGGCATCGCCGGTTTGTTGGTAGCCGCCATCGATTACGTGAATAAAGGTATTGCCGGCTTTTTTATATCGGACGCAGATTGCGTCACCACTTTTCTTGGCTTCCACGTCCAAAAAGTCGATCTCGAAATAGTCGTCCATTGGCTTCCCTTCCTGATGCAATTTTTTGGTGGGTCGCTATTTGACAGCTCTGCTCCGACGATTGCCCGACCCGCTGACTGGGATGGCATCGACAGCGCTAAGCAGACGGTGCGAATAACTGTCAGCGCAGCTCTTGAGCCGACGCTCAGTGATTGCGAAGGCCAGATAGCCAGCGATTGCCAGCGCCAATAATAGTTCGATGACTGGAAATCTGTTGAAGGCAAATGCTGCCGCGATAGACACGATAGAGCAAAGCGCGATTGCGATGCCTGTCGTCTTAATTCCTAGAACATTGCGATGATAGCCATAGCTTACGTTCTCTTGATGCACGACGTCGAATGGAGACACTCCTTTAAGCTGCAATGCCTTGCGGCGGAGCCAGTCTGAACAGAATCTGTACGTGGCTTCTGCACCTTCCGGATCAGCGGTTTCCTCCGCCGCAGAGGGCATGCATTCGCACACGGCTAATTTTACCAGCTGTTTATGGATGGATGATTTTACGCTCGGGTCGAAGGTGTCATCTGAATGACGTAGCATCCGCGCCGTCGGGGGCCCTCCCCAATGGACCCATAATGGGGCCTCGATGGCTTTGCCTGCATCCCTCGCCAGCTGAGCCAAAGCAAATGCGGCAATCACCATGACCAAACCGCCTCCCGCCAAGCGAAGAGGCCATTGTGCAAAAGGGATCCACGCACTAACCGCTAGAAGCAGGGGAAAGGAAACGACTGCGACCGGAAACACCCGCGCGAACATTGTGTATCGATCGAGGCCTGAAAATTGGCCATTGCCCACACCTTTGAACATTTTCCCCGCCATCAATTTTGTTAAGAATCGACTTCAACAAGTCCGCTCAGCCCAGCGAGTCGATCGACGCACGTCGGCTTTCCGTGGCGTCAAGGTTGATCATTACTTCGAAACTGCCGCAGCGATGCGGTTCGTCGAATACATAACGACCGAGATCAGGGCACTGGTGAAGTAAACAATAGCCGCCAGCACTACGTCGATCACGGTTCGGCTTGCGGCAATTAATGCGAAGCAGACAACCAGTGCGACAATGCTCACGATGACCGTAAAAAAGTCGCCGGACCTCGCCGCGTAAATAAATGGCGCGATAGCGGTAAGAAAAAAGCAAGCTGCGATGGCAAATGCAACGATCGCGGATCCGCCCGTCGCAATCGAAGGCGTAAGCAGTTTTACGACCGCGTCGAAATCCGGTTTCGGAATGTCACCGTTGTAGACAAGAAAAGCATAGGTAACGGCCGTCACGAACAAAAGTGCGAGCGACGTGAACTTCACCGCGAAGCGTACATATTCCATCTCGAGATTCTACCGCAGCCTGCCATTCCGTTTCGATTTCGCCGTTGGGCCCACTGCTATTGATGAGTGCCGTACTGGTTGCCAGTTCTCGAATTGATGTACGTCCCGCCGCGGTGGGATGAGCCGGCCCCACCAAAATAGCTGCCACCATGACTGCTTGTGTGATGCCCGCCGCCGTAGCTGACACGACCACCGTGACCTCCGCCGCGAGCATCCGCGTGGCAGATGAGACCGATCGTCAATACCAAGCTTGCAACGAGCGCTGCTGCCCTCATGTCCCCTACCCCTCAGTTCGTTCTTGTTGTTGGCCTCATCCAAGCGCAACCGCAGCGGGAGCGCAAGCCGTAGTTCACCGGAGGTGGATACATCGCGGCGCGATTTCACGTGCAGACCCTAGTTTGAAGTGGAAAGGGTCGCGACCAGCAAATCGAGCACGTCGCCAAAAACGCTGGGACGCGAACCGCTGGTCGGCGCAACGTTCGCTGATTTCACGGGCTGCGGTCGGCCTGATGCCGATCAATTCGAGCCAGCGGGGCTTGCGTCCGCAAAAGGTTCTGATCACCGCCGGCAACGAAGTGACGATGAATGGTGGCGACACGCACCACGTGCCGAAGGGATTTCTCGTCTCTGGGCTCGAGTCGCGAATGCACAGTGGCGAACTCAAGATCGCAGCGGACCTGATGGAATCGGCGGCACTTAAGGACGAATTGCGGGACTTCGGCCGCAAGGTCTCGGAGAGCGGTCGCGTCACCTACAACGCGCGATCGGGCGCGCATGACGACTTGATCTTGGCGATCTGCATCGCGCTGTTCATCGCAACCAACAGGCCGACGGTCAATCGCTCCGTCTTGTCTATCTAACCAAATGATATGTCAGATAACAGCCGACATTAGACACCTAAGTGCCTGTCGAACCTTGCTAGCCATCGCACGAACCCGGCTCCCGCACTGACCAACTCTATCGCTAAATCGAGCGGTGGTTGCGAAGGATCTTCTACGCCCTGTTCGTGCCGGTAGTTGTGGCAGGCATCAACCCAATCCGCGAACGAAGCGACCATCTTGCTTGCTGCTCTCTGAGCCGCAGGATCCGACGCGTAGAGAGATTGGGAAGCAGCGCCTAAGTTCTTCGCCACATCGGCAGATATCAATTTAGCAGTACGCGGAAACATCAGCTTGAATATGCACTCAGCTGCTCCAAACACACCGCGAATTGCTTCTTTTCCATCGGGTGTCGCGCCGGATAGCGCTGATAAGCCTTTCTCGAATTCGGCCCGCGCATTGCCGAAACGAGCCCCATTTATCGCGCTGACAGCCGCATTGGTATTGGCTGCGAACTCGCCATCAACTTTGAAATGCACACCGCCGGCGTCGTCGATCGTGTACGATAATGATTCTTCGGTGAAAATTCGCCGACATACCTCCAGAAATTTTTCATTTGAACTTGGATCCCGCATTCCACCGCGCTTTTTCTGCGTGAAGTGGCGATAGGCGAGCGTGATGCTATCCAAAAAATCTGGCGTACCAAGTTTGGCTAAGCTAGCAACCCAATCCCACCCATACTGATACACGAGATCGATGCCTAATTCGGCGACGAGAAATTCGCCTAGATCACTGGCATCTTCCGATGCCCCAAGCCAGGCAGCAAGCCGACGTCGCGCGCGTTGGCTGTCCTGTAGCAGTTCATCCCGGCGCAAATAGACCTGCGAAAAGCGTTGGCCGATTGGTTTCGTATCTGACATGCAGCAACAATCCTATCGAAAAGGACGCTTCGAGTGACTCGCCGTCACTTTAGTCCGTAGTATTTCAACGCCGCCTCTTTGAGCAAATCGGTTGCTACGGCGGAGCCAATTTTCCATGCCCCTGACGCCGCCTTCGGCGCGTTTTTCTTGATCCATCCCAAAGCTTTCGGTCCGAGGGTCCTATCCGCGGTCGGAGGTCCCTCAGCAGCGACGATGCTGGTGATCTCCTTTGCCGCCTCGTCCGGCAGTCCGGCCTTTGCAAGCTCACTCACCATCGAAACCGTGTTCCCGGCCGTGATGGCAAGGGTCACTTGAGCGCCATCGGTTGCGGTGACATGCGTGACGTTTCCGTAGACCGTTTGATTGAAAATTTGTGTAACGGTCGCTGCGGTCTCTGGCATCTTGCTGCTGATGACTTGCTGCAAGGTAATTTCGACAGTTTCAGGCACACGCTTTTCAAGCTCGATGGTCAGTTCAAGAATTCGAGCGCGAACTGTCTGCACGATCTCGCGAATCGCTATTGATGACATCTCGGCAACGATGGAATTGCAGGCGTAGTCCTCGTAAACTTTGCCCTGTAGCAAGAGGATCAAGTTTGAAGCGTCGATCCCCATTGATTGTTCTCTGGCTGCCATTTCCTGAACGGTAGCGATGCTTTCCCTAATCTTATATCGGGTCCATTCTTTGCTCGCGTGTTTCTCGACGAGTGCTGTGGGAATCGGCGCGTTATTGATCCCCGAACCGAAGGGACCGGACCAACTGCCGCGGAACGAAAGTCTTGCCACTCGATACCCCGGAATGTCCGCGTCCTTGGGATATCCCTCCGCCTCGTACTTAACCCAATCCTCAAGCGGTTCACTCCCCAGCCGGGAGGCCAGGAAACGCAGTTTCAGCAAGATGGTGCCGAGATTCGGATTATCCTGAAGGATCGCCGCCTGGATTTCACGCAATATGCTCAACGCCGCCACCTCTAACCGAGCCAACGAATCAACGCCTGATGGTTACACGGCCTGACCGCACGCGAAGTGGGTGGCTTGGGCTATTCTCCTAATTCACAAGCGTGTCGCGCCCCGTGTCGCGCCGAGCCGCCGGGAGCACCGGGGAATCGTTGGAAGGATTGAGGAATTTTGCGCAACAGGCGCAACACGAACGCGCCCGAAATCGACGCGATCTAGGGCCAAATAATCCTGTATTGTCAGTGACTTATAATTGGCTGGGGAACCTGGATTCGAACCAAGACAAACAGAGTCAGAGTCTGTTGTGCTACCGTTACACCATTCCCCACCGAAGCACTTGATATTACAAGACTTTCTTCGGAAGTTTTGCAAGCCGCGACAAAAGTTTTGCAAATCGGCGTCTTGCTGGCGCTGATATAGCCGCGCAGGCGTTCGCGGTCTAGCCCCATCTATGATCTCGGCGGCCGGTTCTTCACCAGTCCGTTTACATTGCGTGGCAGCCGTCGCCCGCCCCGCTAGGCTTTACTCGAGAAATCCTTTGATCGTCCGTCCTCTAGCCTGGATCGCCGCCCGTCATCGCCCTTTACTCCACGCGAACAAAACCAGCCCGTGAGTTTCGGAAATGCGCCTCCGCGGCTTACTCCAACGGCGCCGTCAGAGCGATGATCGCGGCCTCACGCTCTTCGGCACCGATCGAATAGCCAATACGGAATGAAAGGTAGAGCGTCCCTGCACACGCAGCAGCCAGCACAATGCGGCCAAGCTCGCCAGCAAGCACCAGACCACAAACAGCGAACGTGAGAAGGACCATCCTTATCATCGACAGAATCGAATCACGAGCGATTCATTGAGGCAAGCAGCCTCGCGTCTTTTTCGTGTGCAAAAGACGTGAAGCACGAAAAGCACGCGCATCAAGGGGGCGTCCAAGCTTTCGATAATTGGGGATTATCGAAGGCAGATGCGCTCCATGCGCCGAACTCACAGCGGCTGATCGCCGCGATCGACGACTATGTCGAGCAGCTAACCGGGGATCGGACCAGGCTGCACACACAGCACCACAGCATCGGAAGATGAATGAAAGAGGCCGCCAACTGAGGCAGTCTTATTCGCTGCCGCGATCACCTGCGGCGTTCTGTGCGAGCTTGATCCACTCGCCCGCCAGCCGCAGCCAAGCCTCTTTATCGAGGGCACTCACTGCCCGTTCTGCCTGTTGGCGGCACTCATCGGCTTGAGCGCGGAATCTGGCAACGTCCTGCTCTGACATCCCATCGGGATAGTATAGAGCGCCGGTCGCTTCAACATTCACGTTGGGGGCTGTAGTCCTGGCGACCTCAGCCATTCGCTTATGTTCGAGCCGGTTTCGGCTTGCCTTACCCTGCGGAGAGCGGCCTCGCGCACCGGTCCGTGAGGGAGTAATTCGGCTTCTTCGCGGAGACGCCTCACCTGTTCGGCAAGGCGGTCTTCAAGAGAAGTGGCTTGGTTGAAACCGCGTCGAGGCATGGCGCTGCTCCTCTAGAGGAGGCGGGAGCGTGGTGCTCTCAGTCACCGATGGATGCCAAAGGTCGAGCGGTGATTTCGTAAGGATGGAACCGCGGAGGCCCCGCCCGCTGTATCGTTTTGCTCACTCGTCAAAAATTCATAAACAAGGCCACTGCTAAATTGAGGCCCGCCGGGATGAACCGGCCGCCACTGAGGCGGCCTACTCGCTCCTGACTGGAACTATAATTTCGGCTTTTCGTTTCGTGCTAATGCAGCAAAACCGCGTTGTCCGTCTCCATGTAGAATTGTCGAAGCAAGACAAGCAGGCCATTGATGACTTCTGGTTCGCGGAGCGGTTTCCGAGCCGCGCAGCGGCGGTTAGGGAGCTGCTGCGACGCGGGCTGTCGAGTGACAAGCACTGTGTGCAGAAGTCGACCGGAAATGTGACGAACTAAGGCGGCCTTACTTATCGATTTTATAGACTACCTCGCCCTGTCCGTTCAACACGCGCGCGCCCGTTGCCTTCTTCCTGCCGGCAAGCAGGAGCGACGCTTGCTTGCGCGCTGCGAGCGGGTTGATGGCGCTGATCGTCGTTCGATGAAGTAGGGTTTCCGACTCGTCCGAAGCGGTCGCGTAAATCTCGATGATGAACTTCACTCGGCCGGAAGCCGGACAGGACCAGCAATCAAGCGGTAGCTTGGGACCCAAGCACTGTTCCAGCTCTCGAGGGTGTTTCCACAAACCGCGCATTCGAAGCTGGCAATTTGTCGGCCCGGAGCCATGGATTCGGTGCGGCTGTAAACTGCGCCGCACTGACAGGATCGGTGATGAGATTCTGGCATCCCCGTTTATGCGCCCGAAAAGCAAAACAGGCCACTCCGGTTTTCAAAGCCGGCCACCGCGCTCGGAAGCAGACCAGCGCTGGAGAAAGCAGCCTACCGCTTGGCGCAATGGGAAAAGCCGCAGGGCGGTTCCATCTCGGAGACGGAGCCATATCCGGCTTCTCCCTTAGGAACGTCCGCACGCGACTTCGCTTGATAATCACAAGGTCAAACGGAGTTGGAACATGCGAAAGACAATTTTTTCGATAGCCATCTGTGCGCTGCTCGCCGGTGCGTCGATCGGTTTCGCGCACGCGCAGGCAGGTGGCGCAGGTGGAGCGGGCGGAGCCGGCGCTGGCACAGGCGCGGCGTCATCAGCGGGTACGGCAGGTTCGGGAACATCTTCGTCCGGCGCCGGGGCGGCCGGTGCCCCGACCACGGGGGCAGGCACAAATACTAACCCGACAACAGGCAATACCGACGCAAGAACCGGCATCTCCAATGGCGTTGCCGCGCCTCAGCCCGCGCCCAATCGGTGATCGACTAGGCCCAGCGACCAGCAGCCAACACAGAGCCGACCGCACCCTCGGGCGGTATCGTTGGCCGACAGATCAACGGAAGACCGATGTGAAAGATTGAGAGGCCGCCAACTGAGGCGGCCTGCTGATCGAGTGGGGTTCAGGTTGGGGTGCGGAGGCCGGGGGAGCTTAGCCATTGCTGAATGTGCAAGGCGTTCTCACTCAGTCGCGCGGCTTTTAACAACGCTTCCCGTTTGGGCCCGGGAGGCGTTGCCTCTGCGCGGCTCCGAGCGACCGTGGCCATTTGGGTAAGGCGTTCTGTCAACGATGTGGTGAGCTTGAGCATCAAACGGCTCCGCGTTCTGGCGGGAGCAAAGATCTCTCAGTCACCGATAGCTGCCGAGGGCGGGGCGGTGATAGCCGATACAAATTGCATACGCGTATCGTGGTGTCTGAGCAAAATTGCTCACTCCCGCTTCAACTGAGGCAGCCTTACTCTTTGTCGACCTCTATTCGCCAGCAATGCTCGCAACGGTAGACCGAAGCCTTACGGTACGATCCCATAGCTCCCATCGTGCTGAAGTAGGTCATAGGGCGGGTGCAAACCTCGCAGGGCCGGTCGGGTCGTCTCTCTTCCGATCTCATGTGAGAGCGTATTGCGCAGTCACGGGCTGATGTCTGAGCAAAACTGCTCACCTCAAATCAGGCCACTGCGAAATTCAGCTTAGGCCCCTAGGGATTAAAACAGGCCAGCGCCAAAATTCACACGTTCGATACAGAGCGGCCCCAGTCCGGGGCTCGCGGGACTGGGGCCATCTTGGAGGCAGAGCGCAGCGCGGGGTCGGCCTTGCTTTGCGTGGCTGAAAGTGCAGCACACCCGGATTGCCGCCGCTGCTCAATATTGCTCGGGGCGGCCGCCAACGTTAACCGGACCAGGTTCCATTGCGTTCCAAGTTGGCCGCGTACGTTAGGCACGAGAAACGGTTTCGCCGCGCCGCGAAAAGAATCGATTTGCGTTTAGATAAGGTCGAGGGGTAGACCGACCGTACCGGGGCTGGCTGCATATTTCACGTTGATCTTTTTACCCGGTTCGTTTTGACATCAAGCGCGGGCCGCAGTGGGATTCCACTGCGGCCTTTTGCGTGTCTAACGCTTCAACCGCCGGCGGTGCGACATCAGCCGCTGCCGGTCGCGCTTCCGCTCCTCGGCCGCCGCTTCATCCGCCGAACCCTGGGGTCCGCCTGGACACAAGCACACCCCGGCTGAGTTTCGATAATTAGGCATTACCGGTGGCGACGTCCGCTTCGGTTCGAGACCGACCAAGCTGACGAGGTCGCCTCGTGACCCAACTCGGACATGCGTCTCGCACTACCAGTTGCTCAAACGTTTTCCCCTCTTCCAAAGCTCAAGCCGGAAAGGTAAAATGGTTTGATCCGGAAGGTGCATTTGGACGGTCGAATATCTGGCGCCGTCCCGACAAGGCGACAAATGAGACGTCGTGCTCTCATTTTTGGTGGGGCTGCAACACTTGGATGTTTTGCGGCCATATGGCCGGCGCAGGCGCGAACACAGCAACAACAAACCTGGCGCGTCGGGGTTCTGGTCCCGGGCTTTTTGACCGGCCCCACCGGCGATTTGATCGAAGTCTTCAGACAGGAGTTGCATGGCCTCGGCTACATCGAAGGCAAGAACCTTCATATCGACCGGCGGGCAGCTGAAGGAAACAACGAGCGCTTACCAGACTTGGCAAACGAACTTGTGGCGTTAGGTCCTGATGTAATCGTTGCTGTAGCGACGCCAGCAATTGCTGCAGCGCAACGTGCGACATCATCCATTGCAATTGTCATGACCCCGGCAATCGATCCTATTGGGTCCGGCTTCGTGAAAAGCTTTTCGCATCCCGGAGGAAATATCACCGGTCTGGCAAATATGTACGGAGACAGCATCACCAAAATTTTCGACGTGCTTCAGTCCATTCTCCCAAACGCTAAAAAGATCGCCGTCTTGATGTCATCCAACGCGACACACCCAGGACAGGTTGTGATCTCAAGAGACGCGGCCAAAGTTCTGGATCTTTCAATTGTTCCAATAATGGCTGCAACGCCCGCCGATCTGGATCGAGCGTTCCGAGATATTACGAATGAACGATGTGACGCCGTATTCGTCCTAGCGGACTCCATTCGCCCGTCGATCGTCGCCTTTGCTACAGCCGCTCGCATTCCTGACATCTATCAAATCAGCGAATTCGTCGAAGCTGGCGGGCTGGCAAGCTACGGTCCACGTTTGTCGGCAATGTGGAAGCGCTCGGCGCAGTACGTAGTTAGAATATTCAAAGGTGTTGCTCCCGCCGAATTGCCAGTCGAACAGCCAACCAAATTCGATCTGGTAATTAATCTCAAGACTGCCAAGTCGCTTGGTCTCGCGTTGCCGGCAACGCTGCTCGCCCGTGCCGACGAAGTGATTGAATGACGATGAATTTGCTAAATCGCTGAGTCTGCTGTTGGCCCATCGGAGACGTCGTCCTCCTTTCGAAGGTCAGCTCTGACCCAAGAGCCGACAAGCCCTCGATAATCGGACGTTATCGCTAGCGACACGTCGCTTAGCTAGAACGAATTCCAGCCGTGCAGATTTCCGGGTGAACGAGCCATTGTTGTTGACGGTGTGCGTTGAACCGGTCCCGGCTGTCTAAGGGGCGAGGTCAAAGCATTGGGCACTCAGAAGGTGGATAGGCCTGGGATGTTGCCAGTGCTGACGCAGCTGGCGGTGGCGACTTTGTAGACATTGCAGGCAACGCCGTTGGCGCTGAAGCCCTGAAGGCCCACGCCGGTGACGGAGCTAGTGCGGATCGAGACGTACTTATCGACAGCGACGTTTCCGACATTACTGACGATGGAAACCATCATGGGAGCTCCGACACTGCCATCGTAGTCGACACAGATGGCGAGGTTCTCGCAGTGCGCGCCTGTGTTCATCTGGAACGTGCCGCCGGCCCCGAGGCTGATCGCGGTGCCGGACCACTTCGGACCGCCGACGCTGGTCTGCCAGTTGTTGTCGAAGGTGAACGAGAAGTTCCCCGAGAGGACGATCGCTGGCGACGGCGACAATGTGCCGTTCGGCACACAAAGGCCGCCATGAACCCCGAAGCCGGACGGGCCGCCATAGCCGATCTCGTACTTGATGCAGCCGCGGGCCACGGAATAGATCGCGACGTTGTCGAGGGTGTAGGCCGACTGTGTGCTGTTGGAGTAGACCATATAGGCCGTACCCATCACACTGCCGCCGCCGAACAGGACGAGGTCCTTGAGAATGGCATCGAAGGCGTTGTGGTGATTCTGCGGATCGCCCAGCGTGATGAAGTTCGTGGCGTTGACGTTGTCGCTATCGCACTGCTTCAGAACGCTGCCACCCCGAGTGTTGCCGCGAAGAGTGACATAGGCCGGGACCTCGAGGCCGTTGCAGACGAGCGAGGCTCCGGAGGGCACGACGCAGACGCCGCCGCCATAGCCGCCGGCGTCCTGGAACCAGCTCCCGATCGACGCAGAGCGCAGGCAGGCGCGAATGGCAGGGCCGTCGTCGGTCGCTCCGGCATCGCCACTGGCTTTCACGTAGTTCTGGACCGCGCCGAACTGGCGGATGTTGATATCGGCAGCGCCGCCGGCCGAGATGATCTGCCAGCCCGTCCCGCCCGCGTCGGTAAAGCTGGCCAGGGGAGCGTTCAACGAGGCGATGGTGAGCGACGGCTGCGTAGCGCAGCCAGGGATCGCTGGAGAGAACGCCGTGAAGGTCAGGACGTCGCCAAGGCGGTAGCCGCCACCGCCGGTCCCGGTGATGGTGAAGGAGGACATGGTGCCGCCGCCACCGATGGTCACGATGCCCTCGAGGCCGGAGCCGACGCCGCCGACCGGGCTGTAGCCGAAGTAGGTCCCCGGGGTGCAGCCGGAGCCAGCACCGCTCACCGTGGTGCCGTTGACCTGGGCATCGAGAAACGGCGCGTTGCCGAGGGTGTTGACGGTGAAGGTTGGCTGGACCGAGCAGCCGGGGACGTTGACGGCCGTCAGAACATTCCCGGCCGTGTAGCCAAGGCCCCGCCCGCCGGTTCCGGAGAAGACGATGGCGGTCGCGACGGTGCCTGCAACAGTCACGGTCGCCTGGGCGCGCCGGCCGGCGCCGCCCGTGAAATAGATGCCGGCGGTCGTGCCATTGGTGCAGCCGGTGCCGCCCGTGGTCACGGAGATGGACGTGATGGCCCCGGCGTTGTTCTGAAACAGCGCCCCGCCGCCATCGCCGGGGAGAGCGTAGCCGAGCGTCTGGATCGCGTTGAGGCCAGAGAGGTTCAGCGCGGCAGCTGCGGCGCGTGAGGCGAGCATCAGCTGCGTGGTGCCCGGGGCACTCACCGTGCAATTCAGCAACGCCCCACTGCAGGTGCCACTGAGCGAGACGCCGGTCCCGGCGAGAATCGTCTGGGTCGGCACTGCGTGCCAGGCATGGTCGTCGCCGAGATAGCGGCCGCTCACCGCGGTCGGCCCCGGCACGCAGCCCGACAGCGTGGTCGTGAACACGACGCAGAAATTCGCGGTTACCTGCGCCGGCGTCAGCGCTGCGGCGTTACCGCCGACGATCGAGCCGAGGAGCGTCAGCGCCGGCAGCCCGGTAATGTCGGCATAGGGAATGCCGGCCGCGATCGCATTCTGAACGAAGGCGGTCGAGGCCGCCTGGTTGTTGGTAGTGCCGAGCGGCGCCGTCGGCACGATGCAGTTCGGATTGTCTGATCCACATCCCGCTGCGGAAGGGTAAGCGGAGATGGCAACGGTACCAATTGCAACAAGGACTGCCGCGAACAGCGCTCGCAATTTCAACATGAGCGTACGACTCCAAGGGGAGTCGCGCACGAACCGGCGTAGCCGCGCCGGGGAGATTCAGAGCGAGATTCAGAAGAACTCGAGCACCTCTAAAGGAACGGGTTCGCCTTCGCCTCCCGCCACCGCTTTCCACGCGCTAGAGGGCCTGGAGCCATCCTGAATGTACGGAGCTACCCAGAAGCCCTCGGGCGGGATGGGGATACCGTGGCCCACCGTTGGCTCTTGGTTGGCCGGTACCAGATAGACCTTGCGGCTCAGACTGGGATTAACAAACGTAATCGACCGGCGCTTCGCATTCTGGCCCGCTACGTCGACTGGCTTACTTCCAACGAAGACTGTGTTGCCGCGAGGCGAGGCGGTCAGTCGGCTGCCATCTGCGAAGGCAGGTCCGAACGTGACAGTCAAAATGATGAGCGCGGTTACCTGACCGCCTTCGCCGGCACCCTTAAGGTCTCGACCTTACTTCGACGCTTGACTGCCATCCGGGTGATCCATCGAGCCCGCGGAGCGAAACTCGACACATCCGACGAGCGGTTTCGCATCTTCTGGCAGGGGCTGCGAAACAAGCATCATGTCCGCAAGACCAAGAAGGCGCCGCTGATGTCGCCCGACTTGCGAAGGGCAATGCAGGCCACGGCCAACACCTTGCAGGGGCACCGCGATCGCGCCCTGCTTTTAATAGGTTTCGCTGCCGGTCTCCGCCGGTCTGAGCTCGCTGGCCTTTGGACAGCGCAGGGTCCACACGCGCCCGGATGGATCGAGGAAACCGCCGACGGCCTCATTGTGCAACTGGCCAGCTCAAAAACGAACCAGGCGGGCGAGGAAGAGGCGATCGGCATCCCGTTCGGAAGGGATGAGGCCGTTTGCCCTGTGCGTGCCTACAGAGCTTGGCTCGCGGTCTCAGGCATCACGGCCGGACCAATATTCCGCCCCATCAGTCGACACGGCAAAATGGGAGCGTGCGCGATCACCGGCGCGGGTATCGCCTTGGTTGTGAAGCGGGTCATAGGGAAGACGGCCCTGGCCGAAGGCCTCACGGCCGAAAAAGCCAGCGCGCTGGCGGACGGCTTTTCCGGCCACTCGCTCAGATCCGGACTGGCAACCTCGGCTGCCAAGAACGGCGCCCCTGGCCACGCGATTCAGCGTCAATTGCGGCACAAATCCTTCACGACCACCCTCGAATACATCCGCATCGGCTCACTTTTTGAGGGCAATGCAGCAAGTTTCGCGCTCGTTTAGTCCTGGTCAGCAATCAACTCGGAAAGGATCGGCGGCAGTAAATCGGTCAATGCGTACTTCGGTCATGACCGATCTTGCCGCTTATCTTGACCGGGTCGTTTGGAGCATTGGTCATCGGCGACCATACGGTCCAACGGGGATGCGGAATGACCGTGCGTAAGGGTGACAATCTGTTACGCGGCGATCGCACCCCGGCCTACGTCAGCCGGGAAACCGGCGCAGCTGAGCTTCAAATTTCGCCGGATACGTGGGACCAGTGGGTCAAGGACGGACATCTTCCAGCCCCTTGTGACGCGTTTCCAACCGGCTCGCCCCGCTGGCGCTGGGAAGATGTTGACCGTAAGCTGTCAGGCAGGACGGTCGTCGGGCTCGACGCCGCCCTCAAGGGAGCGGCGAACTTTGGCAAGAAACCGGGTGGCCGGCGTGACGCTGCCTGAAGGCGTCGAAAAGACCGTCGTCCGCAAGACCAACGGCAAGGTCTACACCTACTATTACTGGAATCCCGGCCGCGGCACGGAGCGCGAAGGCGAGCGCATCAAGCTGCCGAGCGCCGACACGCAGCCAGACGCATTCTGGCGCGAGGTGAAGCGCCGGCGCGATGCCATGCCATCGGAGCTGCCGCCCGGATCTGTCGGCGCCCTGATCGCCCGCTACCGCGACAGCGACGAATTCAAGCGGCTCGCCGACGGCACGCGCGACAATTACGACGTCCACATGCGCCGCTTTGAGTCCTTGGAGACATGGGGCCTGGTCGCCGTGCCAGAGCTCGTGCCACTGGTGGTGCAGACCGCACGCGATGCGATGAAAGACAGGCCTGTCATGGCCAACCAGATGCTCTCTGTCGGCCGCACCATCTGGGACTGGGCCATCCCTCTGGCGCTCGCCGAGGCCAACCCGTTCGACAAGGTCCGCGACTTCGACATTCCCGACCGCGGCCATGTGCCCTGGCCGGCATTCGCGATCGCGCACGTCCAGGCGCACGCGCCGCCAGACCTGGTGCGCATGCTGCGGCTGGGGATGATGACCTGCCAGCGCGGCAGCGACATGATCCGGATGGGCCCGGAGCATCGCGAGCGCAACGGCATCTGGTGCCGGCCGAAGAAGACGCGCAAGCGCCGGCGTGCGTTTCACATTCCGCTGGCGATCGCCGACGCGATCGAGCTCGACCGCTGGGCCGAGACGCCGGTACGCTTCACCAACGCGCGATGGCTGAAGCCGATCGACCGCTTCCGCCAGGATCTCTATCTCTACTCGCCGAAGGGGGTCGCCTACACCGGCGACGGATTACGCGCGCGCTGGAACAGGTGGCTGGAAGACACCGAGCACGGCCGTGCGCTGTGCAAGCGCTGGAAGCAATGGGTGGCCGGCCAGGTGAAGAAGTACGAGTGGGATATCGATCCGGAGGATGCCGACCATCCGACTATTCACGGCCTGCGCGGCACCGGCATCCTCGCCCGCGCCGAGGCCGGCTACGACGTCGACCAGATCGCGAACGACATTGGCATGTCCAGGCAGAACGTCGAGCACTACATGCGGTTTAGGGATCAGATGAAGGTCGGAGCGGACGGGCAAGCGAAGTTGCGCGTCGTGAACAGTGGTAGTGTCTCAGTTTGACTTGGGCGTTCTAGACACTACGGTCACGACCATGCGCTTTGGGCCATGTGGGGTGCTAGCACCCTCCCCCCGGAGACAGTCGAAGTGGAAAAGGCGGCTCCTTGTGAGCCGCTTTTTTCTTTCCGTACCTCGCAGCGCCGCTCGTGGCCTTACGTCTGCCGAGTCACGACGAGTGGCCGCTAGGCGGCGCTTTCGCCTTCGTCTGGCGCATGCTTGCGCAGTTCGATGTCGAAGCTCAGATCCATAGGAAGCTGAATCGGTTCTTCGTCCGGATGCACATCGTTCCAGTGATCTTGGTCATAAGAAAGCATCAACCCGTCGCTGACCATTTGCTCTCGACGAAGACCTAGCGAGACATGCATCTGTGTGCGCGTTGCCTCTTCGATATCAACGAAGAAATGCAACTGAGTTCCTCCGTGAGAGGTTTTGAGCGCGTGATAGATGCGGTAAGGTTTTCCCGTCTTTTTGTCGTACTCGACAACTTCGCGAGCCGCCTCGGTAAACTGCTTTGCCAGCAGATCAAGCGGATCAGGCGGTGATGGCAGAGGCCATCCCCGTCCAGCCGCCCATTTCGCGACTCTCTTCATGTCGATTTCAGTTACTTTCGTCTCTTCCTTATATGCGCGGATGAGACGCTGCATTTCCTTGCGTCGAGACATTCTGTCCGTCCTCATAAGATGCCGAGTGGTTGAACATCCCCCCAGCCGTCTCTGATCGCATTCGGCGCGACGATCGAACGGATTTTTGTAATATGATTGCCGAACCGATCATAGCGACCGATCCGGTGACGCAACTGACCTGCTATTAAACCTGGATGAACGTTGGCCATCTTTGCAAAAGCCAAGATGTCACGCTCCGCGAACAAAGGTGCCTTTCGGGCAATGAAAGCATCCAGCATCTTCTGAGGAACGCAAAAGTCTGCCGCAGCAGAATTTGCTTGCCGCTCCTCAGCTTCGATATGATCACCCGTGCCAGCCTTGTCGCCCTCCAATTCAGCATCCAACATGTAGGTTTTACCAAGTCCGTGCCACTGACGAACATGTTCGAGCTCATGCCGCAGGACGAACCAAAAATTATCGATCCTGTCGAAGCGCAGCGACATTGCGACTACGGGCGCATTGTCGCCCAGCCAGAAGCAGACTCCATCAATCTTCGCAGACGGAAGCGTTTCCACAATCAGAAAACGGATACCGTGATCTGCCAATACACGGGGGACTTTCCGCGCTTCCTCAGCCGCTCCCAGCAACCCCTTAAGTTTACCAAGCACGCTCGGCAGGGCGGCCGCGTCGTACTTCGCGACAAGCATCTGACTCGCGATCTGCTTTACGCGATATAGCCAAGCCAACTGGATGGCGGTTGCAGGGGTGTTAACTTCTGTCTTCTTGGCGGAATGAGGAAGGACCTCGATATCCTCAATTCGGTTCACCCCGAAAAACCGCATAAGTTCTGTGGTTACTGACGGGTCACGAATGTCCGGTGCGTTGATCCAGCCCCGCTTAATCATTTCTGAGATTGGCAGCTTGCCATAAAGGTTCGCGCGCAAGGAACGGCCGGGATCAGGGCGCCGCGTCACGCGGGCCAGCGCCAGATCGTACCGGTGCTGAATGGACAAAAACTGCTCCGCTGGCACCTCAAACAATTCTTCAAGCGTAAGCGCCAGATCGGCATCAACCGGACGCTTGTCCGCAACTAGGCGGGCGATGCTGGATTTGTCCAACCCAAGAACGACAGCGAGAGTGACCTGCGACCATCCGCGCTGATCCATCAGCGCTGAAATGAACTGGCCAGGGGTGCGAAACTCTGAAGAATCGAGACTCATAACGCCATAATAGCCGAGTTGCGCAATTGCGCAACTTTGCACCCCGAGGGCGTTTTGCAAACTAGTCGGAAGTACCCGGAATTGCTCAGGTCAAAACCGCAGCCGACGGCAAAACGTGATATGTAATTTCAATGGTTTAGCCGAAAAACGGAAAGGCTACCGTTACACCATTCCCCAACGGAATAGCCGAACAAATTCAATATCTTATTGATCTGTCCGGCTGCGGCCGGAAGCGCGTTTGGCGCAAATCACGGCTCAGGCGTGGCAGCTTTCTACCCGCTCGCCCCCGGGCTGGCAAGCACTGCGGTCACCGGCGCTGTTGATCGCCCCGCGGGGCTCAGAACACGTCTACTCCGGCGCAAGCGTCGCGAGTCCGGCTTCAATGATCGCTATTTCCTCGCTGAGCTGCGTAATGGCCTGGTTCGGGTCGATGCCGGTGACGGACGTCAGCTGCCGCAGCAGATCCTGCCGGTGCACCAACATGTCGTGAAGAGCATCGCGATCGTCGAGCCTCACATATCCTTCAACGATCAATTCGGCGGAACGGGACATTGCACTCTCAAAATGAAGTTAACCTCTGAACGCTGAGGATAACCCGAAAGCGCGCTTCTCCGAGAAAGATATGCCGTAAACCTTGACGGGTAAGACTAACGCGCGGCCGCAACCCCTACTCCAGCTTGATATTCGCGGCCTCGATCACCTTCTTCCACCGCTCCGTCTCGGAGGCGATGTAGGCCGCGAACGGCTCGGAATCGAGCGCGACGGCGACGGCGCCGAGCTCGGCCATCTTCTGCACCGTGTCCGGCTGCTGCATGAAGGCGCGGATCTCGGCCGAGAGCTTTTCAACGATCGGCTTCGGCGTGGCGGCGGGGACGAAGAAGCCGTGCCAGGCCACGGCCTCGAAGCCCGGCAGGAATTCGGCAACGGCGGGGACTTCCGGATCGAACGCGGCGCGTTTCGGCGTCGCGGTCGCGAGGATCGCGAGCTGCCCTGTCTTCACCTGCGGCAGCAGCAGCGGCACGTTGTCGAAGGCGAGATCGATCTGGCCGCTCAACAGATCCGTCAGCATCTGGCTCGAGCCCTTGTAGGGCACGTGCACCATCTTGGTGCCGGTCATCTGCTGGAACAGCTCGCCGGCGAGATGCTGCGAGGTGCCGACACCGGCCGAGCCGAACGAGACCTTGTCCGGGTTCGCCTTCAGATAGGCGATCAGCTCGGGCACGGTCCGCGCCTTGATCTTGTCGGGGTTGACGACGAGGACGTTGGGCACGACGCTGATCTGGGCGACCGGCGCGAGATCCCTGTCCGGCTGGTAGCTGAGCTTCGGGCCGTACAGCGTCGGATTGATCGCAAGCGCCGACGTGCTGGCAAGGCCCAGCGTGATGCCGTCGGGTGCCGACTTCGCCAGCCGCGTCACGCCGAGGATCGAGCCGGCGCCGCCGACGTTCTCGACCACGAACGGTTTGCCGAACTTCATCTGCAAATGGTTGGAGACCATGCGGGCGAAGATATCCGCGGTGCCGCCGGCGGCGAAGGGAACGATCACCGTCACCTGCTTGGACGGATAGCCATCCTGCGCCTGCACCGGCGACGTCGCCAGCAGCAGTGCTGACGCAAGACCAAGCCACATCGATCTCATCGAAGCTTCCTCTATTTTCACTGTGTTTTTGATTGGCTGCCGCAAGCAGCGGGACTGGCTAGAACGCGACCTCGTACATGTTGAGGATCTCATCCCGGCCAAGGTCGCGCGGGTTGTTGTCGAGCAGACGGCGAATGGCGTGCGCCTCGTCGGCCATCACGCCGAGATCACGTTTGGGCACGCCGAGCGCGGACAGCCGCATCTCGATGCCGAGGTTCTTGCAGAACTCATACGTCGCGTCGAAAGCAAGTTTCGGATCGTTGCGCTCAGACAGACCAAGCGCGCCCAGCACCGCGACCGTCTTCGCTTCGACCGCCGGCATGTTGAAGGCCAGTGTGTGCGGGAAGATCACGGCGCAGGCGAGCCCATGCGCCACGTGGTGGCGTGTGCCGAGCGGATAGGCCACGGCATGGCCGGCGGTCGTGTTCACGGGACCGAGGCAATACCCGCCGTAAAGCGAGGCCAGGGAAAGACCGGCGCGCGCCTCACGATCGCTGCCGTCGGCGACCGCGCGCTTGAGGTAGCGCCCGACCAGCCGCGCGCCTTCGAGCGCATAGAGATCGATCGTCGGATGCGCCTTGCGGCTGGTATAGGCCTCGACGCAATGCGCCAATGCATCGACGCCGGTGGCCGCAGTCACCTCCTTCGGCACGGTCATGGTGAGATCGGGATCGACGATCGCGATATCGGCGAGCATGAAGCGGCTCTGCACTGCCTGCTTGTTCTGGCTGACGGGATCGGTGACCAGCGCGCGGGTGCCGGCTTCGCTGCCTGTGCCCGACGTGGTCGGAATCTGCATCAACGCCACGCTGCGGCCGACGACCTTCTCAGGCCCGACGATGTCCGCAAAGGCCACATCGCTGGTGCAGAGCACCGCGACCAGCTTGGCGAGATCCATCGCGCTGCCGCCGCCAAAGCCGACGACGAGATCAGGCTTGACCTCTTTCGCCATCGCCACCGCCTTCTCGAGATTGGGCAGGTCGGGCTCGGGCTTGACGTCGCCGAACACCTTCACCGCGCCCGGCAGCCCCAGCGTGTCGACGCGGCGCGCATTGAAGGAGTCGGAAATCACCAGCGGCCGCTTGGCACCGATCCGCTCGGCGAAGCGCGCCGCAGCAGAGATCGTGCCGCAGCCGAACTCCAGCGTGGTGGGACGTTGGATTTCGATGGGCGTGAAGGCGTTGGTCATGGGTCGTTCGATCTCATGATTTGGAAGCGGCGGCGCCAGCGGCCAGCCGTTCGGCATAGTCGATGGCCTCGATCAGGCTGTGCTCATTGGCAATGCCCTTGCCGGCGATGTCGAAGGCGGTGCCGTGATCGACCGAAGTGCGAATGATCGGCAAGCCCAGCGTGATGTTGACGCCGGACAGCTCCTGCCACCGGCCGGTCGCGGGATCGACCTGGAAGCCGAGCAGTTTGACGGGAATGTGCCCCTGGTCGTGATACATCGCGACCACGGCATCGAACTGGCCGGCGCGCAGCTTGACGAAGACGGTGTCGCCGGGCACCGGACCGACGATATCAAGACCATCGGCGACCGCTTTGGCGATCGTCGGCGCCGAGACGTCGATATCCTGCCGGCCAAACAGGCCGCCCTCGCCGGCATGCGGATTGAGCGCGGCAATCGCGATCTTGGGCTTGGCAATGCCGAGCCGCAGCAGCGCATCGTTGGTGAGGTCGATCACCAGCCGCAATCGTTCCGGCGTCAGACGCTTCGGCACGTCTTCCAGGGCGACATGGGTCGAGACATGGCTGACGCGCATGTTGCCATGGGCCAGCAGCATCACCGAGCCGCGCACGCCGGTGAGATGTGCGAGCATCTCGGTGTGGCCGGGGAAGTGATAGCCGGCCTTGTTGAGGGCTTCCTTGTTGAGCGGCGCCGTGACGATGGCCGAGGTCCGGCCTGCCTGCGTCAGACGCACGCCCTGCTCGATCGCCTTGTAGGCAAAGCGCCCCCCGTCAGCGCTCAGCACGCCGGGCTTGATCGGGTCACCCTCTGTGTCGGCTTGCAGGTAACAGAGGTTGGGCCATTCGCGATCATCGGCCTTCACTTCCGGAATCACAACGGCAGAACCGAGCGCGGCCTTCGCGCCGTCCAACGCCGCACCGCTGCCAATGACCAGCAGGCGCAGATCACCGCTCGCGATCCGCTCCTTCAATCCGACACAGGCCTTGACGATGATCTCCGGTCCGATCCCGGCGGGATCGCCCATGGTGATAGCAAGGTGACGAGAGGTCATATTGGACGCTCCATTCTGAGCAGATGATTGTCCCGGAGCAAGTCCCGCCACAGCTCGCTGGGACCGAACGCACCGGATTTCGAGATGACGTCAACGCCGGCCCAGCGGCCGCCTTGCAGCACCGAGCGTGGCAATCCCGGCACGATACGTCCTGTCACCTGGAGCGCACGCGCACCAAGCGCAAGGCATACGGCCTTCAGGGTCTCGCCGCCAGCGACGATCAAGGTGCCGGGCGGTTCGAGCGCCGCGATCAGCGCCGTCATTTCGCTTGCAATCCGCCGCGCAGCTTCGGCTCGCGACAGGCCGTCCGGAAGTGCGAATTGCACCATTGCCACGCCATTGTCAGCCAATTTGCGCTGAACCCTGGCGCCCCCCTCGCCTTCAGCCAGCGCGATGGTGGCTTCGCCACATGCCGCGAGTTGGGAGGCCGTGGCGGGCTGGTCGGAGCCGAAAAGGCCCAGCACGGGCCGCTTCAATTGCAGTGGTGCATCAGCACGATGATTGCGGGCGAGTGCACCGGCCAGGCCGCCACTCCCGCACCACAATACGGGCCCAGGCATTCGCCGCCCCATTTCGACGACGCGATCAAGGCAGAGGTCGCTCTCGGCGTCGAACACTTGAACACCGCCTTGCGACAGCGTGTCAGCCCCAGCCAGTCGCGCCTCGATGCCGTCCTGCTTCAATTGATCCAGCAGATTGTCGCCGACGCGATGCCACTCGCCTTGCTGAGTCCGCGCGAATTGCTGGCCACCCGCGGTGCGGCGTCCCTGATAGTCGAAGGCAGGCGCGACAACGCAGGACGCCCAGTCCCCGCCCCGGAGGCAGGCGCCGAGCTCGGCCGCCCACGCACCACGCAGGAGACTGTCGACCTTCTTGTAGGCGATTGTCGCCCCCTGAAGCAGCGGCGCCAGCCGCCCGACGATCTCGACGCTCTCCGCTTTTGAGCGCTCACGGGTGCCGCTGTCGATCGCCAGGCTCAGCGCGCCCGGCGTTGAAGATGCATCCTGCCAGGTGACGTCGAACGGCCCGCACAGGCCGACGAACTCCGCCGCGGTGTCGAGCGCGCCGGTGAGATCGTCGGCAAGCAGGCGGACGCTCGTCATCGTCATGTCGCTCCTTTGCCAAAAATCTTGCCGGGATTCATCAGGCCGTTCGGATCGAGCAATCGCTTGATGCCGCGCATCAGCTCGATATCGAGGGGATCGGCAACGCGGGCGAGTCGGCCGCGATTGGTGATCCCGATGCCATGCTCGGCGCTGATCGCCCCGCCCTGCGCTGCGGTCTCGTCATCGACGATCTCGTTGATCTCGGCCACCAGCCTGGCGGTCGCATCCGGGTCCTGGCAACGCGCCCGGTCGATCAGGGCTACGACGTGGATGTTGCCGTCGCCGATATGGCCGTGCATCGCGACGTTGGCATGCGGCACGGCCGCCTTGATCCGGGCCTCGACATTGGTGACGAAGGCCGCCTGGCGCTCCAGCGGAACAACGCTGTCATGCGACACCACATAACCGCTGCGCTTGTTGCCTTCGGACACGCTGTGACGGACCGCCCAGATCGCTTTCGCTTGCGAAAGGTTAGAGGCAAGTATCGCATCTTCGGCGAGCCCCGCCTCCATCGCGTCCGCAAGCACCGTGGCCAGTGGCTCGTTGAGGTCGACGCCGGCGAGCGTGTCGGTCAACTCGACGATCAGATACCACGGCGTCGTCAGCGCGAAGGGAACGGTCACGTGCGGCACGGTCGCGGCGATCGCCTCGATCTGCGAGCGCGACATGATCTCGAGGCTGCCGAGCCGGTCGCCGACTGCGCCGCGCAGACGCTGCATGATCTCGAGCGCTTGCTCGACGCCCTGCAATTTCAGCAGCGCCAGCGCCGAGCTGCGCGGCGGCGCAAATAGTTTCAGCACCGCCGCGGTGACGATGCCGAGCGTTCCTTCCGCGCCGATGAAAAGCTGCTTGAGCGCGTAGCCGGTGCTGTCCTTGCGCAGCGCGCGCAGGCCGTTGAAGACGCGGCCGTCCGGCAGCACGACCTCGAGCCCGAGCACAAGATCGCGCGTCGGCCCATAGCGCAGCACGGCGGTGCCGCCGGCATTGGTCGAGATGTTGCCGCCGATCTGGCAGGAGCCTTCGGCACCCAAGCTCAGGG
Source organism: Bradyrhizobium sp. LTSP857 (assembly GCF_000938285.1). NCBI lineage: Bacteria > Pseudomonadati > Pseudomonadota > Alphaproteobacteria > Hyphomicrobiales > Nitrobacteraceae > Bradyrhizobium > Bradyrhizobium sp. LTSP857. Next base: position 524,535 of record NZ_JYMS01000007.1, read on the forward strand.
GGAAATAGCGATCGACGGCCTTCGCCGCGTCCTGCACCTCAGCGAGGATGCACCCGGCTTCCACCGTGATCGTGTTGGCGAGCGGGCTGACGTCACGCACGGCCCGCATGCGGTCGAGCCGGATCACGACATTGCCCGCGCGATCGTCCGGCGTCGCGGCGCCGCACATGCCGGTGTTGCCGCCCTGCGGCACGATCGCAAGGCGCTTCTCCCCGCAATATTTGACGATCGCCGCAACCTCGGCAGTCGAGCGGGGCTTCACCACCGCAACCGCACGACCGTGATAGCGACCGCGCCAGTCCACCACATAGGGTTCCTGATCGGGCGCGGATGCAATGACGTGCTTGTCGCCGACAATAGCGGCGAGCCCGGTCAACGCATCCTCGAAAGAATCGGACATCTGATCGCCTCGTCGTCCGCACCCAGCCTAGACAGCAGCCGCGAATGCGGCAGCACTCGCGAGCAGTTCTTTCACCTGAGCTGACGGCAGGAACTCCAGCGGCGGCCGCAGGCGTTGCCATCCGGCATGGCCGGTGCGTTCGGCAACCAGCGCCTTCAGGGAGGCCATCTGCGCGAAGCGCGAGACCAGCTCGCGCGCGCTCACGATGCGCGCCTGTGCCGCCTTGAGCGCCGCGTCGTCATCGCTGTCGCGAAAGTGCTTGTAGACATAGGCGAGGTCGCGCGCGATGAGATTGGAGGTCGCGGTGATGCAGCCCGCCCCGCCCTTGCGCAGCAGCGGCAACAGCAGCGGATCTGCGCCGACCAGCACGGCAAAGCCCGGGAAGCGTTCGACCATCGCGGTCATGTTGGCGAAGTCGCCGGATGAGTCCTTGATGCCGACGAAGGTGGCCGGATACGCCGCGCGCAACCGCTCGATCAGCGCGTGCGAGATCGGCTGCGCCGACATTTGCGGAATGTGATAGAGCACGATCTTGAGCCGCGCGTCGCCGATACGCTGCACGACTTCGCTGTAGGACGCATAGACGCCATCATCGGTGACGCCCTTGTAGTAGAACGGCGGCAGCATCACCACGGTGTCGACGCCGACCGAGAGCGCGTGGCGCGTAAGCGCAATGGTCTCGGTGAGCGCAGCGACACCGGTGCCGGGGAGAAGCCGCTGCGGCGCGATGCCGGCAGCCACCACCGCCTCGAGAAGTGCGGTGCGCTCAGTGGCCGAGAAGGAGTTCGCCTCGCCGGTGGTGCCGAGCAGCGCGATGCCTTCACAGCCTTCGTCCAACAGGTAGCGGCAGTGCGCGACGAAACGCGCATGATCGGGGGCGAGCTCGGCGTCGAGCGGCGTCAACGCGGCGGAAAACACACCATGAGGGTGCAGCGATGATGTCGACAAACTTCCTCCGATCGTCAAATCGATATTGTTCGGAATGCGAACATTTGTTATGATCTGACACGTTGGTAAGATCAGCCTGCCGCCGCGTCAAGGGTGACAGCTGTCATGGCAGGACATTCAGGCATGGCCAAGGTCGAAAAGAAGGCCGCAAAGCGCGCAGCGGAAACGCCCCCGACGAATCCCAAGACTAATCCAAAGAACACCAATCCAAAGAACTATGTCGCTTCTGTCGGCAAAGCCTTCGCCGTGCTCAAGAGTTTCACCAGCGAGCACTTCGAGCTCACCTTGAGTGAAGTTGCCGCACAGGCCGATCTCGATCGTGGCACGGCTTTCCGGCTGATCCAGACCCTGATCGAACTCGGCTATCTCCAGGCCGTTCCGCAAAGCCGCCGGTTCCGCCTCGGCGTCGCCTGTCTCGATCTCGGCTACACCGTGCTGTCGCACGGATCGTTGCGCACGATCGTCGAGCCGCTGCTGCGCGGCCTCGTGCCTGATGTGGGCGATGCGGCGTCGCTCGGCATCCTCGACGGCGGCGACGTGATCTATCTCGCGCGCGTCGGCGCGGGCCTCGATCGCCACAAGATGGATCGCCGGCCGGGCTCGCGGATTCCCGCCTACAGTGCCGCCCTCGGCCATGCCATGCTGGCGCATCTCGCCCGCGACGAGCAAATCCGGCGGCTGGACGCGCGGCCCCGTGTCAAATTGTCAGAGCGAACGCTGACCGATCTCGACGCGCTGCTCGACCGGCTCGATCTCGTGAAGCGGAAAGGCCATGCCGTCTCCGATGGCGAGAACGCTTATGGCCTGCGCACGCTGGCAACGCCGATCCTCGATGCCCAGGGTTTTGTGATCGCGGGATTGAGTGTCACCGTGGACGCCATGCGCATGGACATGCCCACCTTTCGCGATGAGGCGCTGCCGCGGCTGATGCAGGTGACGAGCCAGGTGCAGGAGCTTGCGATCAAGTCGGGATTGTCGAACTGAGTACGTCTTCGCCAAAATGTGATCACGACGGCGGCGGGCCTGATCGAAGCTGGATGATCTGCGCTCCCAGACGTCATTGCACGAGAGCTCTCGAGAACTATATCGTCAAGGTTCGCCTCCCGAAGCTTGACCTTCCCTTGAGAAAAGCAGTGCTCACGTTTTTCCTGCTCGTATTCGTGCCGATCGGCGTGTCGGCAGCGCGGTATTACTGGGTCGGAGACGGTCGCAGTAACTGGCAGACGGCGGACCGGTCGAGCGCGGGCCTGTTGCCACCGGCCGCTTCCAATCCCGATGCCCTGATCCGAATTTACGCTGCGCGTACGGTGCGATGGCGCAGTATATTCGCTGTCCACACATGGATCGTCGTCAAGGAAAAGGATGCCACCAGCTACAGCCGTTACGACTACACCGCATGGGGCGAACCGATCCGGAGCAACGGCTTTGCGCCCGACGGCCGGTGGTTCGGAGCCACACCGGAAACCGTCGTGGCCGTTGATGGCCCAAGTGCCGAAGCCCTTATTCCGAAGATGCGGCACGTCATCGAGAATTACAAATTTCGAACCTACGGTGACTACAGCGCGTGGCCCGGGCCGAATTCGAACACCTTCGTTCAAGCCGCATTGGATGCCGTGCCCGAACTTCGCGCGGTGCTGCCACCGACCGCGATCGGCAAGGACTATCCCTATTCCGGGCGATGGTTCGGGCTGACCGCCTCGGGAACCGGTTTCTATGCCTCGCTCTCGGGTTATCTCGGGCTGACGTTCGGCTGGGTGGAAGGTCTTGAGATTAACTTCTTCGGCGCCGTGCTTGGCCTCGACCTCCGGCGCCCTGCAATAAAACTCCCAGGCCTCGGCCGCCTTGGTGTGGCGGCCGGCCTGTAAGGCCTAAAGCTTCACAACGATCTTGCCGAAGTGCAAGCCGGTGCGGAGATAGGCATACGCTTCGGGGGCCTCGTCGAAGCCGTACACCCGATCGACGATCGGGTGGATCGCGTTGTCGATCAGGAAACGATTCATGGCGGTGAAATGTTCGCGCGATCCGACGGTGACGCCGATGATGTCGGCGTTCTCCCACTGCAGGCGCGCGAGATCCGGCTTCGGGCCGAACCCGGTTAAAACACCGATCTGGACGATCTTGCCACCCGAAGCGACCGATCGTAGCGATCGGTCATAGGTGCCGGGACCGCCGAGCTCGAGGATGTGACTCGCGCCTTCGCCATCCGTCGCCTTCATCAGGGCGACATCCCAATCAGGAGTGTCGCGATAGATCGCAGCTAGACGACAAGGTGATCAAAGTCGGCGGCGATCCGCGTGTTCGGAAAGATATTTGCCGCCTCGGCCAGAATTTCTTCATCCTGATAGCGCCCTGAGAGATGGGTCAGCACGAGCTGCTTGACGTTGTTGGCGGCCGCAAAGGACGCCGCCTCTGCCGCGGTGAGATGGCCGTAGTCCCGCGCGGTCGATGCGTCACGATCGAGGAAGGTCGCTTCGATCACCAACATGTCGGCGTCGGCGACGTATTTTGACAACCCCTCGGTGGTTTCGGTGTCGCCGATCACCACGAGCTTCCTGCCGCCACTTGGCGGCCCCAGAACATCCTCCGGATCGATCGTTCGGCCGCCTTCAATCACCACCGGCCGCCCTTCAGCCAATTCTCCGCGCATGGGACCGTCCGGCACACCAAGCGCCGCGAGGAGATCGGACCGAAGATGACGGCGGGCGGGGCTTTGAAAAGAGAAACCAAAACTGTCGGTGTCGCGATGGCGGATCGGAAAGCAGTCGATGGTGAAATCACCGGCGTCGACGACCTGCCCTTCCGTCAAGGCTGCGAACTCCACCGGGATCGGCGCCCTGCCCGCGCCCCACAGGCCTGCGAGCATCCGGACGACGATGTCGAGCGTGCCCTGTCCGCCATGGATCGTCATCACTTCGGAGTTTTGTCGCAACCCCAGCGTCGAGAACAGTCCGGGGATGCCGAGCACGTGATCGAAATGGCCGTGCGTCAGCAGAATCCGGTCAAGACGCCGAAAGCCGGCACCGCTGCGTAACAACTGGCGCTGCGTGCCCTCGCCGCAATCAATCAGGATGCGCTTGCCCGCCGCGTCCACGAGAAGGGCCGGATGGTTGCGCTCCGCGGACGGAACGCTGGCCGAGGTCCCGAGAAATGTCAGGGCGAACATTGTCTTCTCTTTTGCGAGGCCGGGGAGCTTATCCGCCCTTATACGGCCTGCGAGCTCAGAGCAGAAAGTCCTTCACCGCATCGAGAAATTGTCTTGGCGATTGAAGCTGGGGCACGTGCGCGCAACCCGGAATGATCTTGAGTTCGGCGTGCGGTAATCCAGCCGCCAGCTCATGCGACATCGGCGGAGGCGTCGCTTCGTCGTGCTCGCCGACCAGGACGAGGACCGGGATTTTCACCCCGGCAAGCTCGGTGCGGAGATCGAGTCCAGCCAACGCGTCGCAGGCGGCGCAAAACACGGTCGGATCGGTCCGCAGAAAGGCTTCACGCCGCCCCTGCATCAGTTCGGGATGCTGCTCTTGAAAGTCGGGAGCGAATAGACGTCGCATCGCGACATCCGTGATGGCCGCCAGTCCTTTCTCCCGAGACACTCTCGACATGTTGCGAAAGGCCTCGCGACCGGGCTCGGTGAACGCCGCGCCGCAATCGGCGAGAACGAGCTTGCTGGCGATCTCGGGGTGACGGATCGCCATCTGCAAGGCGACGAAGCCGCCATAGCCATTGCCGAGCACGATCGCCGACGCGCCGCCCGCAGCGTCCTTCACGGCCTCTGCCATCCGGTCCGCGACCGCGACAAGTCCGCCTTCCACCGCATGCGAGCGGCCAAAACCCGGCAGCTCCGGCACGATGGTCCGAAACGATTTCTCAAGCTCAGGCACGACCGCGTCGAAACTCGCACGATCCGACAACAACGAGTGGAACAGGAAAAGCAGCGGCCCATCGCCCGATTGCGTTGCGTTGACGGTGCCGTTGGCAAAAAGCCTGTCCATGTCCGGTCTTTCTCGTACTGCGTCGGTCGGATCACACACAGCTGCGCACCCTGACAGTCAGATTGATAAATCAAATCGCCGGGAATTCAAGCATTTGGCACTTGACGTGATATATCACGACTGGAATATTAATGGCATGGAGTGACCCAAAAACATGCTTTTGCGCGAAAATATCTATGATCTTCTCAGAGCTGATATTTTAGCTTGCCGCTTCGCGCCGGGCGATGAAATGCGCGAGCAGGACCTGGCCGAGCGTTATGAGGTGAGCCGGCAACCGGTTCGGGATGCGCTTTTGCGGCTCCAGCGCGAGCACCTCGTCACGGTGCAGCCACGCCAGGGCTATCGGGTCACGCCGATCTCGCTCTCCGACGCCCGCGACCTCCTGCGCTTCCGTCTTGCGCTGGAGCCTGCCTGTGTTGCTGAAGCGATCGAGAGCGCCCCCGACAGCGTTTTGAGATCGCTCGACCAATTTCGCCGCTTCTCCGGTAGCCATGAGGACTTCATCACCTACAACCGCGGCTTCCACACCGCGCTGGCAAACGCGTCCGGCAATCGCCGCATGGCGACGGCGTTGTGCGATCTGATCGGCCAGGCCGACCGGCTGGTCCGCGTCAGCGTCTCCAATCTCAGGGGCCACGACCCGGCCAAGCTCGTCGCCGAGCACGTTGCGCTGATCGAGGCCATGCAGCAGCGCGAGGCGCGAACCGCGGCGCGCATCATCAAGGCCCACATCGGGGCCACCGAGAAACGCGTGCTGCCGGCGCTCAAGCGCAGCGCCGTCATCGTCGAAGAGAGGTCATCATGAACATTCCGTCGAAGCCTGCGTCCATCGACGCAGAAATCCATGGCAACTTCATCGATGGACGTGAAGTCGAAGCCGGCAACGGCACGATGCTGGACGTCCGCAATCCCGCGACCGGCGACGTGATCGCCCGCATCCCCAATTCGACCATCGAGGACATCGATCGCGCCATGAAGAGTGCGCGTGCGGCGTTCGAAGGCAAAGCCTGGGGCGGCATGGACACGCGCGCACGTGCCAGACTGGTCAACAAGCTTGCCGATGCCTTCGAGGCTAATCTCGACAGCCTCTACCGGCTGGAGACCCTCAACAATGGCCGGCCGATCAACGAGACCCGCGCGCAGCTCTCCCGCCTACCCGATTTCTTCCGTTACTTTGCCGGCGTTGCGCTGGCGCGCCGCGACTCCGTAATCCCGGTCGAAGGCGCCTATCTGAACTACACGCTCCGCACCCCCATCGGCATCGTCGCCAACTGCACGCCGTTCAATCATCCCCTGATGATCCTGTGCAAGTCGCTCGCCGTGGTGCTGGCGACCGGATGCGTGACCGTGGTCAAGCCGTCCGAATACACGCCGCTGACAACACTGAAGCTCGCGCAGATCTTCACTGAAGCTGGCCTTCCGCCCGGCGTCTTCAATATCGTGCTGGGATTAGGCCAGAGCGCAGGCAAGATGCTGGCCGAGCATGGCGATATCAACAAGCTGGTCCTGACCGGCGGCACAGAGGCAGGCCGCATCGCCGGCAGCGCGGCCGCAAAAGTCTTTGCGCACCAGACCATGGAGCTCGGCGGCAAGACGCCGGTGATGGTGTTCGACGATTTCGACGTCGACCGCGCCGTCAATTACGCCGCGTTCGGTGCTTTCATCGGCGCTGGACAGACCTGCGTCTGTGCCTCGCGCCATATCGTTCAGGCCACGATCTACGACGAATTCGTCGAGAAGCTGAAGGCCAAGACCCGCACAATCCGCATCGGCGATCCCTTCGATCCGAACACGCAACTGGCCGGTGATCTCGGCCCGGCAGCGCGACCGCGTTCTGACCTATACGGGCTACGGTCACGAAGACGGCGCGCGTCTTATCACCGGAGGCATTGCTGCGAAGGTGCCCGGCCACGACAACGGCTATTTCGTCGAACCGACGGTCTTTTCTGACGTCACATCCGACATGCGCATCTTCCAGGAGGAAGTGTTCGGTCCCTTCACCTCGGTGACGCCGTTCGGGGACGAGGCCGATGCGCTGCGGCTTGCCAACAATTCACCCTTCGGCCTCGCGGCGGCCATCCGCACCCGCGACGTCGCGCGCGCCCATCGTGTCGCCGCGGCGGTGAAGGCCGGCATCGTCTGGGTCAACGACCACCACCGGCTCGACCCGGCATCGCCCTGGGGCGGCGTCGATGATTCCGGCATCGGCCGCGAATGCGGCACCGAAAGCTTCGACGACCATTTCAACACCAAGAGCGTGATGGTCGCGACCCACGAACAGCCGTTCGACTGGTATCGCGACACGGCCAGCCAGAAGCGGCTGAACTAACAAAAAAATTTCAAGCGGCAGATCGCCCCTAGAGAAGGCGGGCCGCATCGACGGGGATAACAGTCAAGGGAGAGCGTCAATGTCGACATCGGTGAACGCAGGCGGCCGTCTTGATCGGCTTCCGGTCGGACCATTCCATCGCCGCATCATGCTGCTGATCGGCATCGGCATGTTCTTCGACGGTTTCGACATCTACATCGCCGGGACCGTGCTCAGCGTGACGCTGAAGACCGGATTTTCGACACTCGCCCAGAACGCGGCCTTCATCTCCGCGACCTTCGTCGGCATGATGCTGGGATCGTTCGGCACCGGCTTCCTCGGCGACCGCTACGGACGCCGCTTTACCTATCAATTCAATTTGCTCCTTTTCGGCATCGCTTCGCTCGCTGCGGCGTTCGCGCCGGACATGGCCTTCCTCATCGCCTGCCGGTTCGTGATGGGCGTTGGATTAGGTGCCGAGAACGTCGTCGGCTATTCGACCATGACTGAATTCGTGCCCGCGCGCACGCGCGGCAAATGGCTCGGCCTCATGGCTGTTTGCGTCGTGACGGGCTTGCCCGTGGCGCTGCTGGTCGCATCCGTGCTCGTACCGCAGTTTGGCTGGCGCTCCATGTTCATTCTCGGCGGCATCGGCGCGCTGATCGTGTGGTACATGCGCAAATCGTTGCCGGAATCGCCGCGCTGGCTGGAAGCCGTGGGACGCACCGCTGAGGCGGAAACTCTCATGCAGGCCATCGAGAAGGAGGCGGCCCAGGGTCAGCCCTTGCCTGCGCCTGCCGCGATGGCGCCGGTGCCGGTATCCCCCGATCTCGGCACGTTGTTCACCGCGCCGCTGCTGTCGCGGATGATCGTCGGCGCCGTCTGCCTGATCACGATCAACACCCTGCTCTATGGCTTTGTGACCTGGCTGCCCGTGTTCTTCGTCAAGCAAGGCCTCTCGATCGCAACGTCCTTCGGCTATTCGCTGCTGATGGCGCTCGGCGCGCCGATCGGCTCGGGCATCGGCGCATTGACTGCCGACCGCTGGGGCCGGAAACCGACCATCATCGGCGCGTCCCTGATCACGGTGGCGTTGGGTATCCTCTACCCCATGATCTCCGATCCGATCCTGCTGCCGGCCGTGGGCTTCGCCTTGACCGTGCCGATCTACGTCCTGGTCGCACTCCTGTTCGGCATCTACATTCCCGAGCTGTTTCCGACCGAGGTGCGCCTGCGCGCCTCCGGCATCGTCAATACGCTGGGGCGCGGCGCCACGATCGTCACACCGTTCCTCGTCGTGTCGCTCTTTGAATCGCGCGGCGTGGCAGGCGTCATGGCGCTGATGATTGGACTGCTGGTGGTGCAGATCATCACGGTGTGGGCGCTCGGCATCGAGCCCCGGCATCGCAGCCTCGAAGAGCTCAAGGCCGAGGAAACCGCTTCGCCGGTCTTGAGTGAAGCTTCGTGAGGATATCTCTGGTCTTTGCTCAACGCTGATCGCACTGCCCGGCGCTCCGATGCCTGCATCGGGGCGTCGTTTTTTGCCAGGCAGATTGATCGCGCCCTACTCCTGCTTCGACTGCGCCTCGATCGCCTGAACGGCCACGCTCGCGACCTGCCGCAACGCCTCGCGGTCGGCACCTGAAGATGCCATTACGCCCATGCCGACGGAGACGGCCGAGACATAGCGCGCGAGCGCAGCGGGATCCGACGTCGGCTTGAGATCGCCCTCCGTCTTAGCGCGCACGAAGCGGTCGCGGAGCTGGTCTTCGTTCTGGGCGCGGCGGGCGGCGAGCTCGAAGGGGACGTTTTCGGAGCCGGTGCCGCAGGCGATGCCGCCCTGCACGAGCAGGCAGCCGGGGGGATTGGCGGGATCGGTCTGCTTGTCGGCGATGCCCATCAGCATCCGCTCGGCGACCTCGCGGGCGGTGGGTGACGCGACCACCTCGTCCATCCAGCCGCCGCGCAGCTTGGTGTAACGGTCGAGCGCGGCCTTCAGCAGACCTTCCTTGTTGCCGAAGCAGGCATAGAGGCTCGGCGGGTTGATGCCCATGGCCTCGGTGAGTTGAGCAATCGTGGCGCCCTCATAACCGTGGCGCCAAAACACTTCCATCGCCTGGTCCAACGCCGTCTCGGCGTCGAATTCGCGGGGGCGTCCCATGCCCATGTGCCTGTTCTCCTCGGTATCGGCGTTATCCCCTAACCTAACGCTTGATCCTATCTATTTGTTCTAGCTTTATTTTCTCTTCCGCCTTCCAATTCTTGCGGTAGGCAGTGACAATTTTCTTAGTGAGCGGTACATAAGTATCTTGCGCTGCGATATCCAGCTCCACATCTGTAGTGAACACTACAATTCTGGAGCGCGCAAATGCCCCCGTCCCAAAATACCTCTCGCCCTCGCCGCTTCCGTCGTCTTCTTGGCGGCGTTGCCATCGTGGGCGCCCTCGCCGTGGCCGGTTCGATTGCAACCGGCCATTACTTTCGTGCAGCACAAGCGACTGCAACGGCGGCTGCGGCCGAACAAGCCGTCTCCGTCACCGTCGCGATGATCGAGCCGCGGCAGACCGTGCTGTGGGATGACTTCTCCGGACGGCTCGAGGCCATCCAACGCGTTGAGCTCCGCCCGCGCGTTGCGGGTGCGATCCTCAGCGCCAACTTCACCGAAGGCACGCTGGTGAAGGCCGGTGACCTCTTGTTCAAGATCGATCCGGCGCCTTACGCGGCCGAGGTCGACAAGGCCAACGCCCAGTTAGAGGCCGCCAAGGCGCGCGTGGTCTTCACCCAGAGCGAGCTCGAGCGTGGCGCGCAGCTGGTCGGCAACGCCGTCGTCACGCGGCGCGACTACGACCAGCGTGACAATGCCTATCGCGAGGCGATCGCCAACGTGAAGGCGGCCGAGGCAACGCTTCAAACCGCAAAACTCAACCTCGACTACACGGAAGTGCGTGCGCCAGTGGACGGCCGCGTCGGCAAGATCGAGGTCACCGTCGGCAATCTCGTCGCCGCCGGCACCGCCTCCCCGGTGCTGACCTCGCTGGTCTCGGTCAATCCGATCTACGCGTCGTTCGATGCGGATGAGGAAGTCGTGTTGCGGGCGTTGAACTCGATTTCCGAGGTCTCCGGCAAGCGCGGCAGTCTCGACCAGATCCCGGTCGCGATGGCGACGTCCGGTGGCTCGTCGGCGAAAGGCCACATCCAGCTCATCGATAATCAGGTCAATGGCCAGAGCGGCACCATCCGCGTCCGCGCGGTGTTCGACAACGGGGACGGGCGTCTCATTCCCGGCCAGTTTGCCCGCGTGCGCATGGGCCAACCAAAACAGCAGGCGCTGGTGATGATCGACGAGCGCGCGATCGGCACCGACCAGGACAAGAAGTTCGTGATGGCGGTCTCTGACGACAGCCGCGCGGTCTATCGGCCGATCACGCTCGGCGGCTCCGTCGATGGCCTTCGCATCGTGACGGCGGGCTTGAAGCCCGGCGAGCGCATCGTCGTCAACGGCCTCCAGCGCGTGCGTCCCGGCGCCCTCCTCAAGACCGAGGTCGCGGCGATGGGCGCGCGTGGACCTCAGCAGGCGGCGAACCACAGCAATCAGGACGTGGTGCAACGCTAGTTACGTCATTTCGGGGCGTGCATAACGCGCCCCGAAATATCGAATTTAGACTCCGAGGACATCACTCCCGGATTCCGGGTTCGCGGGCTTGGCCCGCGTCCCGGATCAACGGGGAAGTTGTCTCTCGCGCAGGGGCAAAGCCATGAATCTTTCGAAATTTTTCATCGACCGTCCAATCTTCGCCGGCGTGCTGTCGGTCCTGATCTTTCTCGCCGGTCTGATCTCGCTGTTCGCGATGCCGATCTCGGAATATCCGGACGTGGTGCCACCGTCGGTGCTGGTGCGCGCGAGCTATCCTGGGGCCAATCCCAAGGTGATCGCGGAGACGGTAGCGACGCCAATCGAGGAGCAGATCAACGGCGTCGAGGGCATGCTCTATATGTCGAGCCAGGCCACCACCGACGGCGCGATGACGCTGACAGTGACGTTCCGGCTCGGCACCGATCCTGACAAGGCGACGCAGCTGGTGCAGAACCGCGTCCAGCAGGCCGAGCCGCGCCTGCCGGCGGTGGTGCGCCAGCTCGGCATCATCACCAAGAAGTCCTCGCCCGACCTCACCATGGTCGTGCATCTGCTGTCGCCGAACAACCGCTACGACATGACGTATTTGCGCAACTACGCGGTGCTCAACGTCAAGGATCGGCTGGCCCGGATCGACGGCGTCGGCGACGTCCAGCTCTATGGCGCCGGCGACTATTCGATGCGGGTCTGGGTCGATCCGCAGAAGGCGGCCGAGCACGGCCTGACCGCGAGCGACATCGTCAAGGCGATCCAGGCGCAGAACGTCGAGGCCGCGGCCGGCGTCGTCGGCTCCTCCCCGAACGTCAGGGGCATCGACCTGCAAATGTCCGTCAATGCGGAAGGCCGGCTCGCCAACGAAGAGCAGTTCGGCGACATCGTGGTCAAGACCGGCACGCGTGGCGAGGTGGTTCGCTTACGCGACGTCGCGCGCATCGAGCTCGGGGCGTCCGAATACGGCCTTCGCTCGCTGCTCGACAACAAGCAGGCGGTCGCGATCCCGATCTTCCAGGCGCCGGGCTCCAACGCGCTGGAGATTTCCGACCACGTCCGCGCCACCATGGCCGAGATCAAAAAGAACATGCCGGAGGGCGTGTCCTACCAGATCGTCTACGATCCCACCCAGTTCGTGCGCTCCTCGATCGAGGCTGTCATCCATACGCTGCTGGAGGCGATCGCGCTGGTCGTGCTGGTCGTGATCCTGTTCCTGCAGACCTGGCGCGCCTCGATCATTCCGCTGCTGGCGGTGCCGGTCTCGATCGTCGGCACCTTCGCCGTGATGCACCTGTTCGGCTTCTCCATCAACGCGCTCAGCCTGTTCGGGCTGGTGCTCGCGATCGGCATCGTCGTCGACGACGCGATCGTCGTGGTCGAGAACGTCGAGCGCAATATCGAGGGCGGACTGTCGCCGCGCGACGCCACCTATCAGGCAATGCGCGAGGTGTCCGGTCCGATCATCGCGATTGCGATGGTGCTGATCGCGGTGTTCGTGCCGCTCGCCTTCATCTCCGGCCTCACCGGGCAATTCTACAAGCAGTTCGCGCTGACGATCGCGATCTCGACCGTGATTTCCGCCGTCAACTCGCTGACGCTGTCGCCGGCGTTATCGGCGCTGCTGCTCAAGGGACATAATGAACCAAAAGACCGGCTGACGATCGTCCTTGAAAAGAGCCTCGGCTGGTTCTTCCGTGGCTTCAACAAGGCGTTCACACGCTCATCGGAGAATTACAGCGGCACTGTCACCAAGGTGATCTCGGGCAAGGCCGCGGTGATGGGCCTCTATGTGGTCCTGGTCGGCCTCACCGCCTTCCTGTTCCAGCAGGTGCCGAGCGGGTTCGTGCCGGGCCAGGACAAGCAATATCTGGTCGGCTTCTCGCGGCTGCCCGACGGCGCAGCGCTCGATCGCACCGAAGAGGTGATCCGCAAGATGAGCGACATCGCGCTGACCCAGCCCGGTGTCGAGAGCTCGGTGGCGTTTCCGGGCCTGTCGATCGCCGGCTTCACCAACTCCTCCAACGCCGGCATCGTGTTCTCGACGCTCAAACCGTTCGACGAACGCAAGGGACCGGCCCTGAGCGGCAATGCCATTGCAGCCGATCTCAACAAGAAGTACGCCGGCATTCAGGAAGCCTTCATCGCCATGTTCCCGCCGCCGCCGGTCAACGGCCTCGGCACCATCGGCGGCTTCAAGCTTCAGATCGAAGACCGGGCCGGTCTCGGCTATGAGGCCCTGAACGAGGCGACCAAGGCATTTACGGCTGCGATGCAGAAGGCGCCGGAGATCGCCGGCGTGTTCTCGAGCTTCCAGGTCAACGTGCCACAGCTGTTTGCCGATATCGACCGCACCAAGGCGCTCCAGCTTGGCGTCCCCGTGACGGAAGTGTTCAACACGCTCCAGATCTATCTCGGCTCCTACTACGTCAACGACTTCAACAAGTTTGGCCGCACCTACTCCGTCTATGTGCAAGCCGACGCGCCGTTCCGCGCGCGCGCCGACGACATCAGGCAGTTGAAGGTGCGATCGTCATCCGGTGACATGGTGCCGCTGTCGGCGCTGCTCACGATCCGCCAGAGCGCGGGGCCTGAGCGAGCGATCCGCTACAACGGCTTCCTGTCCTCCGACATCAACGCAGCCGCCGCGCCCGGCTTCTCCTCAGGTCAGGCGCAGGAAGTCGCGACGCGGATTGCGGCGGAGACGTTGCCGCCCGGCTTCGCCTTCGAATGGACCGACCTGACCTATCAGGAGTTCATCGCCGGCAATTCCGGCCTCTGGGTGTTCCCGCTGGCGATCCTCTTGGTGTTCCTGGTGCTGGCGGCGCTCTATGAGAGCCTGACCCTGCCGCTCTCGATCATCATGATCGTGCCGATGGGATTGCTGGCGGCGATGTTCGGCGTCTGGCTCTCCAAGGGCGACAACAACGTCTTCACCCAGATCGGCTTGATCGTGCTCGTCGGCCTTTCTGCCAAAAACGCGATCCTGATCGTCGAATTCGCGCGTGAGCTCGAATTCGCCGGGCGCACGCCGATACGGGCGGCGATCGAGGCCAGCCGGCTGCGGCTGCGTCCGATCCTGATGACGTCGATGGCCTTCATCATGGGCGTTCTACCGCTGGTGCTCTCGACCGGCGCCGGCTCAGAGATGCGGCGGGCCATGGGCGTCGCGGTGTTCTCCGGGATGATCGGCGTCACCGTGTTCGGCCTGTTCCTGACGCCGGTGTTCTATGTGCTGCTGCGCACCGTCACCGGCATGAAGCCGCTGACGCATCACACCAGCGACACCAGTGCGGCGCCGGTCCAGGGTCTTGGTCACTAGAGCGTCGGAACGGTCTAGTGGGTCAAGATCAGCGATGCGCCGGACACCAGCAGCAGAACGAGCACGGTCTTGCGAAAGACCGTCTCGTTGACCCGGTGAAACGCGATCACGCCGAGTGCGGAGCCGGCAAACAGCGCCGGCAGGCTGATCGCGAGGTCGACCAAGACTTTTGACGACAGATCCTGATGTCCGACCAGCAGGACGATTGCAAAGAGCTGCATCGCAGCGATGAACGGCTGCACCAGGCCGCGCTGCTCGCTCTTGGGCATCCCGCGCATGTCGCACCAGATGGTCGGGATCGCACCCGGCATGGCGGTCAGTCCGCCGACCAGCCCTCCGCCGAATCCGATCAGCGCAACCCAGGGCCGGCCGACGGCCTCACCGGCCGTCACCAGCGTCGGCCGCAGCAGCATGTAGGCGGCGTACAGCGCGACGACGATTCCAAAGCCGCGCCTGAGCAGATGCGTATCGGTCGACTGCAACAGCGACACCGCAATGGGAACGCCGATCAGGCCGCCGACGATCAGAAGCAGGCTTCCTTCCCAGCGGATGCTGCGCCGGAGCGCCCACAGATTGGTCGCCTGTACGCCGATGCTGCACGCCATCATTAGCGGCACGGCTTCCAGCGGCTGAAACACGCGCAACAGGATCGCGCCAGCCACGGCGGAGAATGCAAACCCCGAAAGCCCCGAGACGAAGGCTCCCGCAAACACAGCAACGCTGAGCAGCAGGTCGGTCGTGAGATCCGGCACGATGCGCCCTCCGGTCAGTCGTAAGGAATCTGCGATACCGGCGCTGCGGCGCTTTCCGCGCACAATGCAGGCTCGCGCGGAAACGACATTTGCATCGCATGCGCGTGCGACCGCTCCAGCATTGCCAGGCCAACCAGCTGAAGGGTGACGAGCGCGGCTGTGAGCGCCACCGCGACGATATTGACGTTACGCGCCTTCGAGCGTCGGGGAACTGGCTGCGTGCTTGCGCTCATCAGATCGGTGGGCATGTCCTGAAATATCCTCTTCATGGCAGACAGAAATGATTTCATTCAAAGGCAATGTCTCATGCGGTGGCTCCAGCAGATGGCGGTATCGGTGCAAGACGCGCCGCGCATCGATTGCACGCTGCTGGTGCAGCGCTGCGATCATGCGACCGACGACGTCGTGGAACTTGTCAGCCAGGGTCCGTGACGTGGCTCGCATGACGATTTCCTTTCAACCTATACGCGAGACTGACGAGATTCACGTCCACTCGCTATGAGTTGCTTCACACAAGGATCGAACGCGACAAGAAATCGTGTGCCGTTTCGTAGGGGAGAACGCAGCAAATCGCGTCACCCAAACGAATGACGCGCGATAACTTTCTGATGATGAAATTGCGGGCGCAGCGTTGCCGCTCTTCGCGCCACGACTGATGCGTCAGTGGACAAGCGGGTTGGAAAATCCTGCCGCGAGCTTGACGAGATCGGCCTGCCGGCTCGCGCCGGTCTTGGCGAACACACGATGAAGATGCGTCTTCACCGTCGTCTCGGCGATACCAAGCGTGGCCGCCGTCTCCGGCACGCCGCCGACCTCGACGATCGACTGCAAGACGCGCAGCTCAGCCGGCGTCAGATCGAACGCCCGCGCGATCAATTCGCCGTAGGATTGATTGCCGAGCCCGACTTTGCGCACGAGCAACGCGCCGACGGCATCGAGCCCTCGTTCGCCGCCGTTACGCATCACGGACGCCAAAGGCAGGATATGCGCGACGTAGCGCTCTCCCTTCGGCGAGAGGAGTGGAATCGCCTGCCCTCTCGCCGTTGAAAGAGCGATTTCACCGCGCGCCGCGAAGGCATCGCGCAGCACCTGATTGGCCTCGGTGCTGCATGTGGCGAATTGGCCGGCAACAGTGCGAACGACCTCGTCGGCCGCAATCATCGCATGGCCAGCCGCATTGGCGTGCACCACGTGGCAGGAGGCATCCAGCAGGAAGATGCCGTCGGCGAGGTTGTTCAGAACATCCGCCAGTGCGCTTGCCAACGACAGTTGCGATGTGATGGCGCGGTTGATCAGGAGCGCGCGGCTGGCGTGCGGCACGATCAGCGACAGCCGGTTCCTCATCCCGGCATCGACCATGCGCCGCCCGGTCAACACCGTCATCATCACGGGGCAGCTCGAGCTCGACTTCTCGAGCACGACATTGGCCGCATCGCTGCAACCCTGCGGCTGCATCCATTCTTGATAGAAGCGCCCGCGCCGATATTCGTCGAAATTGACGAGATCCGGAATGCTTACAATCTGGCCGTGTGGCGGCAGCACCGTCAGCGGATCGAACTTGGAATGGGTCTCGGAGTAGAGCTGGATGTAGTGCGGATCGGCCCCGCAATAATAATGCGTGACCCCGAATTTGCTGATCGAGTCCTTGGAAAACAGCCCGCAGGCCTGGCCTCCGACGAAGTCCCGAATGCCGGCGACGACGTCGTTCCACCGCGAGGGATCGAGCCCGGCATCGTAGATGGACTCGACCAGTTCAGGCAGTTTCCGGGGTCCGTGCATGGCTACAAATAGCTTCTGTGATCAATGCCGGGAAGCATAGCACAACCAAAGCCTGCGGCATCCTCCGATCGGATGAGGCGCCGGCCGGGCGGATGGCCCGGCCGGCACGCGTCGCATTCAAGTATCCCAGCCTGCCCTCTCCGCGCTCTCCGACCACACCGCGGCGCGATAGATCTCGCGCCCGCCGGCATCCCTCACGCGGATCCAGGCGTCGCGGTCGCGCAAATCGTCACGCCAGACGAAGAGATGCCTCGCCATCTCGTCGGCCACCACAAATGTCGCCTTGGTATGTTCGAACACCATGCCGCCGGGATCTTCACGACATTGCCGACCAAAAGGTCGAAGAAGAAACGGCGCATTCAACACTCCGACGGACGGCGCCGCACGCAATACTGAGTCATGACTTCACGATCAAGGATCATGTCAAAACGCCGGAGCGCGATCACTCCACCGTGCCGCTCCTGACGTCGCTTGGCGTGGCGCCATAGGCCCGCCGGAAACAGCGGTTGAAATAAGAGAGATCGCCAAAGCCGACGTCGTAGGCGATCGAGGAGACCGGACGTTCGACAAACTCCGGTTCCCGCAGCATGCGATGGGCACGCTTGAGTCGCTGCTCGATCAGAAAGGACGAGAACGTCTTGCCATCGGCCTCGAACAAGCGCTGGAGATGGCGCGGTGTGACGCCGAGTTCCTGGGCAACAGTCGCAACCGACAGGTCCTGCCGCCAGCAATTGTTAGCGATGAGGAATTTTGCTTTTCGTAGCCGGGCTGCCTTGACACCTCGCCGTCCTGCGATCTCGAAAGCTTCATCGGTCGGGTCGAGAACGAGCGCCAGCAGGTCATGCAGATGTCCTACGGCAAGCCGACGGAGCGCGGGCATCGCCAGAGCCTCTTCTCTGACCAGGGCAGCCGCGTAGTCGACGAGCAACCCGACGCCAGCGGCGCCCTCCGGCGTGAGCTGCATCACCGCATCTTCGACATCCACGATCATCGGCGCCAGGACCCGCCTCGGTACGCGCAAGGAGAGACAATCTCCAGGCGACAATCGCTCAAGGGTCATGACATCTTCAGCACTCGTCAAAGCCGCGTCTCCCGGCTGAAGCAGCAAATCACGTCCTCGCGCAGATATCCCGATCGCTCCCGATCGATTCACGATCAGGGCAAGGCTGTCGTCGCCGTCAGCAATCAGCTGCTTCGTGCGAATGAGTCTGGCTCCAAACAACGTTCCAATCATCAGCTGCACTTCCGGCAGGGCATGAGATGTGAAGCGCGCCTCGAACGGCTTCCCTTCCTTTGCGTTGATCTCCGCCTTCACCACTCCGCGGCGGTAGAATTCCCGCAGCATCGTGACACGTTCGCCCTCGGGAACGTCGTTTGTCGAAACATTGAGAATAGAAAAATCATCATTGCCGTTCACTGCAATCTCTCCCACGACGAGCAGGTTCGGCCACGCGCTGTTGTTCCTCGCACTCGTATCCGGTGCCATCGCGCATTGTCTTGGTGGCGCGTATCGCTCTTCTCATTTCAAGAAACGCTACATACGAAAGTATCAAATGATACGCGTCATACGTTCGGAGGACGCGCCCGCCTCGTTCATCACAATGGATTGAGATTGCGCTAATTCGCGGCGCGCGATGTGAATTGGATCACACGATATCGTCAGTGCCGGTCCGCTGTGCGAACGGCACGGCAAAGCCGGCGGCGATCTTCACGAGATCCGCCTGCCTGCCGGCACCGGTCTTTTCGAACAGGCGACCGAGATGCGTCTTCACCGTCGTCTCGGCGATGCCGAGTTTTGCCGCGATGTCCGGAACGCCACCGTGCTCGACGATCGCCATCAAGACGCGGAGTTCCGACGGTGTCAGCCTGAACGCTGCCGCGATCGCTTCCGGTGCGAGCAGAGGCAGCATCGAAGCCTTTTGCAGAAACAGCACCGTGGCTGCGCTATCTCGTTGCAGGCTGCGCTGGTGCGCAAGGGGAAAGGCGTGGACCAGATAGTGCTGACCGTCGACTGATGTCATCAGATCGATCCGACGGCGACCGTTCGAACGGGCTCCGCCATCAGCGATGACATCGAACAGGCCGCGGAATATTTTGTCTGCCTGGGTGTTACGGGCCACAATGCGATCGCCGACGATCGCAAGCAGATCGCCGTCGACAAACAGCTGCCGGCAGGATGCGTTGGCATGGACGA
Source organism: Bradyrhizobium sp. LTSP857 (assembly GCF_000938285.1). Taxonomy (NCBI): domain Bacteria; kingdom Pseudomonadati; phylum Pseudomonadota; class Alphaproteobacteria; order Hyphomicrobiales; family Nitrobacteraceae; genus Bradyrhizobium; species Bradyrhizobium sp. LTSP857. Next base: position 543,852 of record NZ_JYMS01000007.1, read on the forward strand.
CCCGCCCCTCCGCGTCGAGCAGGCAGATCGCCGTGCTCAAGCCGTCGAGGACATCAGCAAGGTCCTCGACGGTATGGGAGCGCGCCCTGATCTGCCGGCCCATGACTCGCGAGCGCTGGATGTGCGGCGCAAGCAGCCGCATGCGCTCGCGCATCGCGTCATCGACGGTTCCTCGCGACCGACCGCGCATCACCTGGAGAACCGTCGTACGCGCATTCGATCGCTCGAGCGTGACGGTCGCGAGGTCGACTGCGCCCTGTGGTTCCACCCACTCGCGATAGAAGCTCGTCGCCAAGAAATCCGAATAGGGCATGATATCGGTCACACCGATGGCCTGCTCACCGGCAAGATCGAGGTGCCGATCGAGCAGCGGATCGAGCTCCACATATCGATCGCGGTAGAGCTGGCGAAAGCGGGACTCCGTTCCAAAATGCTGGTGGATCTCGATCGAGAGCCTGGCTGCGTCCCGCGAGAGAATGGTCACGGCCGACCCGCCGACGAAACCCGCGACCTGTTCCAGTGCGGCATTTCGCTGCGCCGGATCAACCGCCGCATCGTAGATGTCGCCAACGAGCGACGAGAACCTGTGCGCCTCGAGGATCGTCATCGGCCGGACGACGCGATCTGGGTGGTGCCCCGGCGATACCTGCGCGGTCTCGCGCTGCGGGGGCTAACGAAGGAGACAGACGGACCGACTGTCGTCCACGACGAAGAAAATACGTCAGAGAAAAATGCTGGAATCTCGAACATCGTCCTTGGGTAACGTCAACCGGAGGGTGCGGCTTGGACGTATGCGCCAAAGACTAGGATAAATGCGAACAGCGCGCGGGCTGTGTGCTGTGGGTCACGCGCCCGGCGCGCTGCCGGCTTGCTCAATCGCGCTCGCTGCGCGGGCAGCACTTTATTTCCGGTTTTCCTCGCAGAACTTCAGCGCGGCGAGTGCTTCGCCGGCGCGCGGAATCTGCATCTCGATGCTGTCGTCGTCATCGTCCTCGAAATCGAGCGTGAGACGCTTGGCCTTCGACAGCCGGTCCATGATGGATTGATCGTATTCGAAGATGCCGCGCACGGTGGTCTTGTCCATGACCTCCCACTTCGCCTTCGACATGATGTCGGAATCATCGGTGCCGACGTCAGCCTTGAGTATCTCGCCGACCTTGTCCCACTCCCAGCCGTCATAGATCATCACGATCACGATCGCCTTGTCGGAATAGGTGATGACGATGACGTAGTCGCGGTTCTCGTCGTCCTTGTCCTTGTAGCCGCGGCTCGCATTGCAGTGGGTGTCCTGGCCGCGCTTCTCGATGCTCCAGTCGCCGACCTTGGATTGTTGCGCGAGCGCAGGCCCGGCGCTCAAGGCGCCTGTAAGCAGCGCAGCAGCAAAAAGGAATCGTCTCATGTCAGCCTCCAGCGTTTTCCCCGGGCCAAGCTGACCACCTCTCCCGGCGGGCCGCAAGGCCATCAGCCGGCTGATGGCGGTGACCGGCGCGAACCGCCCTAGCCGCGCCGCGGCACGATAGCGATCGGGGTGAAGGTGTAAACCTCCTCGCCGTTCTGGTTGAACATCGTCCATTTCACCAGTGCGATGCCTTGCGGCTTCGATTTCGACGGCGTCAGGCCCATGACCTCGCCGACCAGATGCAGCCGGTCGTTCGGCCGCACCGGAAGCATCCAGCGCAGTCCGTCAACGCCCGCCCCGATCAGCGGGTGCGGGCCGAAGGGCCGGGTCTGGACCGCGAGATTCATGGCGATGGAAGCGGTGTGCCATCCCGACGCAGCCAGCCCCTTGAACAGGGTCTGTTGGGCGGCCTCGTGGTCGAGGTGCATCGGCTGCGGATCGAACTCGGCTGCGAAGCGCTTGATGTCGGCCTCGGTGACCGCAACCTCGGGGGATTCGAAGCGCATTCCGACGGTGAGATCGTCGAACCACTCGACCTGTGCCATTATTTTGCCTCGAAATATGATGCGCCGCCCGCGCGATGCGCACGGCCAAAGGGACAAACTGACAGCGGGATGTAGCGGGTCGACCGCTCAGAAACCAGCCCCAGTTCCCCGCGAAACCCCTTTCCCAAATCGACGAAACACGCCTGAAACAAAGCGGCCGCTATGCTGTTGTCAAAATTAAACAGGGACGGCCACCATGCAATTCCTCCTCGATCTCATCCGGGATTACTCCTGCTGCCAGCATCTCGTCGCCCAGTCGCTTGGGGAGGACGCGCTATGATCGAACTGATCTCAGCCGTTCTCGCGCTTTGCAGCATCGGTGTCTTCGCAGCGCACGCGCTGGACGCGTATCGGACCACGCACCTCTGATCGGGCCGGCTCGCCGGCCCCCAGCGCTAAAACGGCCGCCGGTAAAAATGCTCCGAATGCGTTGCCGGCGGAAACCGGTTCGCGAGCGCCAACGCCCCCTTCTCGTCCGTCTCGAGCGCGATCTTCTGCGCCAGCATGACGTCGCCCGGCACGAGGAAGCCTGAGGGGACGAAGCACCATCCCATCGTCGCCATCCCGGCATCGTCGATCTCGTGGACGTTGGCGGCTGTGCCGTAGTGAATGCGGTATCGCTTGCCGGTGTCGCAGCCGATGACGTCAAAATGCCGGTGCTGCTCGAATTGTGCGCGCTGCTCCGGCGACAGCCATTCGGACAAAAGCCGGCGGCCGCGAGCGTCGGGCGTGTTCTCGCCAAAGAAGCGCCGGTAGAGTTCGCGGAGCGCGTGCAGGCGCGCTCGCGCCGGCGCGCGAAGCCTGAATGCCGCGATCATGAGCAGTTCAGATCAACCGCCGACCAGGCGGGGATAGAACAGCGTCTCATGCGCGGTCGGGTCGAACGATCTGATCCGGGTGACTTCGCCGGGCCCGGTTCGGAGCGCGGCAGTGAAGCCTATTCCGGTCAGCTCCCGAAAGCGTTGTTCGGCCCGCGCCAACGCTTCGGCATTCTCAGGATCAAACTCGTGCCGCGTATCGCCGGTCTGGTCCATCACGATCTGGGTAGCCATGTTGAGTCTCCTCATGCCCAGCCCTTAACTTGATCAAAGCAAACCTCGTGCCGTCAGTTCCTGATAGCAACAACTTTCTCACCTGCAGTCCAGTCACGCCTTGCGGAGCCAGTCAGCGCGCTGCGGCCGCCCCGCCGCCTTGGTCGATCTGCCGACCCATCAGCGCGATCGCCTTCTGGTAGACGCCCGCCGCGTTCCAGGCCTCGATGGCAGCGAAGTTCGGCTCGCCCGGCTGGTAACCGGCTCCCGCACGCCAGCCATGGGCTTTCAGGAAATTCGCGGTCGAGCTCAACGCGTTGGCGGAAACCTCGAGATTGCCGGTGCCGTAGGCCAGGATGTTCTTGGGCATGAACTGGGTCTGGCCGACCTCTCCATGCATGGAGCCGCGGGTTGCTCCCGACAGCGTGCCGCGGTCGATCAGCTTCAGCGCCGCGTAGAGTTGGTCGGTGAAGAATTCGGGACGGCGGCAGTCATAGGCGAGCGTCGCGATCGACGAGAGCATGTTCTGGTTGCCGCGCTGGCTGCCGAAACCGGTCTCCATGCCCCAGATCGCGATCAGCGGCCCCGGCGGCACGCCGTAGCGCTGCTCGATCGAGGCGAACAGCGCGGCCTGCGACTGCTTCAGTGACCGGCCGCGCGCGACGATGGTGGTAGCGCCGCGCTTGGCGAGGAACTGGTCAAGCGAGAGCGAAAAACTGTGCTGGCTGCGGTCGGCTCCAATGGTGGCACTGGCGTAATTGGTCTGCATCAGCGCCGAGATCGCGGTCTGGCCGATGCCCTTGCCCTGCGCCTCCGCGCTGAACTCGCGCTTCCAGGCCTCGAAGCCGCCGGGCCCGTTACCGCATTGCGCGGCCTCCGCCATGGGTGCCAGGGACAACAGCAGCGCGGCCGCGCCGATCACCGCCGTCGCAACGGTCCTGCCCTTGGTCATTTACGCGTTCCCTTCCCTCGATTTGCGCGACCGGCTCGCGCGCGGGCATGATCCTACGTCAGCCGCGCGCGCTCAAGCCCCGACCGATGCAATCAATGCAAGCAATGCGCTTGACATGAATCAAACGTCTATCGCCCGCCATCGGTCCCGAGCAGGAAATCCACCATGATGCTCTGGTGCTGCTGGTACATGTCGATGCCGGTCGCAGTGACGCAGCCGCGTTTGCGAGCTTCCGCGATGAACGGCGAAATTTCGGGCTTGGTGATCACGCAGCCGCAATAGGCTGACGGGGCGAGCCGCGTGACATCGACCGGAAGCGGGTCGCCGTCCTTCATTCCGGCGGGAGTCGCATTGGCGACGAAATCGAAACCCAAGGGATCGGCGGAGCCGGCCAGCGCACGGCCCTTGCCGAGCCTGTTCAACTGCGCGATCAGCACGTCGCGGCGCTCCGTCGCTGCGTCGTGGATGGCGATCTCGCTGACGCCGGCCTCGACCAGTTCGAGTGCAATGGCCGAGCCCGCGCCGCCCGCCCCGACCAGCAGCGCGCGCATACCCCTGGGATCGATGCCCTTGGCACGCGCTGCACCAACGAAGCCTAGTCCGTCGACCATGTCGCCATGCCATCCGCCGTCGGAGCGGCGGCGCATCAGGTTCACGGTGCGCAGGAAGTGCGCGCGATGGTTGGCGCTGGCGCAGGCCTGGTAGCAGGCAAATTTGTGCGGGATGGTCACGACGATGCCGTCGAGGTTCTTCAACCGGGTTGCGACCGAGAGGAAATCGAGCAGATCGGCGGTCGAGACCTGCACGGGAACGAGGATGCCATCATGGCCGCGCGCAGCGAAGGCCGCCGTCACACCCGCGGGCGCGCGCACCTGCGCGATGGGATCGCCGACGATGACAAAGAGCCGCGTTGCGCCAGTGGGAGCCGGGATCATGGAGGTCACGCCGGGACCGGTGAGCCGTCGGTCTCTGCGGCGGTGTCATACGTCAAGTCCAATCCGGCCAGCCCGCCCTCCTTCCGCCACTTGGCGAGCAGCCGCAGGAACGCCACCGGCCCGCGCCAATATTGACTGTTCCGTGCGGCGATCGGATCGAACACGCCTTCATTGTTATAGTAGCCGGGGGTGCATTCGGCGAGATAGGTCTGGCGGCCGAGCGCGGCCTTGACGACCTCGTCGACCCAGGCGTTCTCGGCGGCAAGCGTCGGCTCCAATGTTCGCGCACCGCGCTTGCGCACCCGATCGATGACATAGGCGATGTGCTGCGACTGCTCGTCGATGATGTGCGGGAAATTGGCGCTCTGGCCGGCTTGCACCGTCACGATCAGGAAGCAGTTCGGGAAGCCGCGGCTGTAAAAGCCGTGCAGCGTCTTCACGCCGTCGCGCCAGCGCTCGGAGAGGCTCTCGCCGCCGCGGCCATAGACCTCGAAGCCCATGCGGCGCGCGTAGTCGGTGCCGACCTCAAAGCCGCTGGCATAGATCAGGCAGTCGAGCTCGTAGGATTTGCCGTCGACGATGACCGCATTTTCGGTGACATGCTCGACGCCTCTGCCCCTGGTGTCGACGAGATGCACGTTTGGACGATTGAAGGTGTCGAGATATTCGTCGTGAAAGCACGGCCGCTTGCAGAACGCCTTGTACCAGGGTTTTAACGCAGCAGCCGCGGCCTCGTCCTTCACCACCGCGTCGACGCGGGCCCTTATCTCTTCCATCTTGCGATAGTCGGCCTGCTCGATCACCTTCAGCGCCTCTTCCATCGAGGCGACCTTATGCGGCTGACGGCGTGGCGCCAGCAGGATTTCGCCGAGCAAGCCGGTCCAGCCGTCCTGCACCAGATCCTGTTCGAACGGCTCGCCCGAAATCACGGCGGTGAAATTATCCATCCGCTCGCGCTGCCAACCGGGCTTGAGGCTCTCCGCCCAAGCGTGATCCGTCGGCCGGTCGTCGCGCACGCCGATCGCCGACGGCGTGCGCTGGAAGACGTAAAGCTCTTTTGCCGAGCGGCCGAGATGCGGCACGCATTGCACGGCGGTGGCACCGGTGCCGATGATGCCGACGCGCTTGTCGGCAAGGCCGGTGAGACCGCCCTCGGCGGTGCCACCGGTGTAAGCGTAGTCCCAGCGGCTGGTGTGGAAGCTGTGTCCCCTGAAGGTCTCGATGCCCGGGATGCCCGGCAGCTTCGGCCGGCTCAGCGGACCGCCAGCCAGGATCACGAAGCGCGCGCGGATGCGATCGCCGCGATCGGTCTCGACCAGCCAGCGTCCATCGCGCTCCTGCCACGCCATTTGCGAGATGATGGTCTGAAACAGCGCACGCTCGTAGAGACCGAAGTGACGGCCGATGCGGCGGGAGTGTTCGTAGATCTCGGGAGCCCGCGCATATTTGCGCACGGGCATGTAGCCGGTCTCTTCCAGCAGCGGCAGATAGATGTAGCTCTCGGTATCGCAGGCGGCGCCCGGATAACGGTTCCAGTACCAGGTGCCGCCGAAATCGGCGGCCTTTTCCACGATACGGAAATCATCGATACCAGCTTCGCGCAGACGCGCGCCGCACAACAGCCCGCCGAAGCCGCCGCCGACGATGAGCACTTCGGTCTCTTCGGTGATGGCAGCGCGCGCAAATCCGGGATCGGCCCAGGGATCGTCGAGATAGCGGGCAAAGCCGCCGGCCACCTCGACATACTGCGCCTTGCCCTCGGTGCGCAGGCGAAGGTCGCGCTCGTCGCGATAGCGCGCACGCAAGGCTTCGATGTCGATGATAGGCGCGCCGGCTGCACCGGTCTTGTGTCTTTCCGCTGACATCGATCTCCTCCACGGCGGGCGCTGCTTCGCCGACAGCTCACGGCAGTTAGCCCTGAAAAAGTGATGCACGCAATCGCGTCCACCGTTTTTTGCGTGAACGCGGCAGAACGTTCCGCTACCTTGCACGCAACCAAATGCGTCATGCAACGACATGACATTTAACGACATGACTTGCAAAGACATGGCTTTCCGGAGGGGACAATGCAGGGATTGATGATGGACATGCCGCTGCTGATTAGCGGCCTGATCCAATACGCCGCCGACTATCACGGCGAAGCGGAGATCGTCGCGCGCGAGATCGAAGGCGACATCCATCGCACCACCTATGCGGAGGCGCATCCGCGCATCAAGCGCATGGCGCTGGCCTTGCAGCGGCTCGGCATGAAGCGAGGTGACCGCGTCGGCACACTGGCCTGGAACACACATCGTCATTTCGAGATGTTCTATGCGGCGCCCGGCATGGGCTATGTGCTGCACACCGTCAATCCACGGCTGTTTCCCGAGCAGCTCGTCTACATCATCAACCACGCCGAAGATCGTATCCTCTTCATCGATCGCGCCACGCTGCCGATCGTCGAGGCGATCGCGCCGCAACTGAAGGCGATCGAAGCTTACGTGATCATGTCGTCGCGCGAGCGGATGCCGGAGACGAAGCTTCCGAACGTGCACTGCTACGACGAGCTTCTGGAAAAGGAGAGCGAGACAGGTTTTGCCTGGCCGCTGTTCGACGAAAAATCCGCCTCCACCATCTGCTACACATCGGGCACGACGGGCAATCCGAAGGGCGTGATCTATTCACACCGTGCCGCAATCCTCCAGACCATGACGTGCAGCAGCTTCGACTTCATTCCCGGACATCGCGAAGGCGTGCGCGAGGTGATGATGCCGATGGCGCCGCTGTTCCACGGCAATGGCTGGAACATGCCGTTCACCGCGCCCTATACGGGCTCCAAGCTGGTGCTGCCGGGCCGCAATTACGAGCCCGACAAGCTCTACGAGCTGCTCGAAGGCGAGAAGGTGACGCTCTCGGCGGGCGTGCCGAGCTTCTGGCTGATCCTGCTCGACTGGCTCGGCCGTACCGGCAACAAATTTTCGACGCTGCGCGCAACGCTGTCGTCGGGCTCGGCGCCCCCGCGCGCGATGGTCGAAAAACTCAAGCGCGACTACAACGTCGACTATATCCAGGCCTGGGGCATGACGGAGGCGCTGGGCTGCTCGATGCCGAGCCTGCGGCCGGGCTCGGAGCATCTCAGCGATACCGAGAAATTCGACCGCCGCCAGGTCTCGGGCCGCGCCTGCTTCGGCACCGACTTGCGCATCGTCGACGACGGCGGCAACGAGCTGCCGCGCGACGGCAAGAGCGTCGGCCATCTGCGTGCCCGTGGTCCGTGGGTCGCATCCGGCTACATGAAGTTAGAGGAAGGCCTCGACCGCGACGGCTGGCTGATCACCGGCGACATGGCGGTGATCGACGCCCAGGGTCACGTCACGCTCACCGACCGCTCGAAGGACGTGATCAAGTCCGGCGGCGAATGGATCTCCTCGATCCAGCTCGAGGATATCGCACTGTCCCATCCCGACGTGCTGCAGGCTGCCGTCGTCGCTATCGCGCACGAGAAATGGCAGGAGCGCCCGCTCCTCCTCGTCGTCCGCAAGAAGGGCGCGACGGTCGACGCCAAGACGCTGCTCGAGCACATGCGCCCGAAGATCGCGAGCTGGTGGATGCCGGACGCTGTCGAATTCCTGGACGAATTCCCCATGACCGGGACCGGCAAGGTGCTCAAATCGGCACTGCGCGAGAAATTCAGGGGTTATCGCGCTGGGTAGGCCGCCGCACGATCGCACGCGGTCCTTCTGTGCGCGATCATCTTCATCATTTGGTAGATTCGGGAGCGATATATCGGGTCATCGCTAACCTCTTATCGAGGACACCATGGCGTTTTCCGGATTGGGCCTGCATCTCGGCAATCTGTCGCGCCTATCGAACGCGCTGACGCGCTCGATCAGCCCCGAAAACTTCAGCGGCGAAAAGGGCAAGGGCGGCATGTCCGTCGACGGGCCCGCGGCAACCCAGGCCCGCGACCTCGGGCAAGGCTGGAAGATTTCGCCCTATGTCGTCATCGAGCCCGGCGCGACGCTCACGCTCGCCGACATCGCGGGCCAGGGTGCGATCCAGCAGATCTGGATGACGCTGGCGCGCGGACGTCTGCGCCATTCGATCCTGCGCATCTACTGGGATGGCCAGGAGTATCCGAGCGTGGAGTGTCCGGCCGGCGATTTCTTCGCCTGCGGATGGGAGGAGTTCGCGCAAGTGTCCTCGCTGGCCGTCTGCGTTAATCCCGGGCGCGCGTTCAATTGCTACTGGGAGATGCCGTTCCGCAAGCGCGCACGCTTCACGCTGGAGAACCGCAGCGAGGAGGCGCTGACCGTCTATTACCAGATCAACTACACCCTGACCGATGTGCCCGAGGACTGCGCCTATTTCCACGCGCAGTTCCGGCGCACCAACCCGCTGCCCTACAAGGACGTCTACACCATCCTCGATGGCGTCACCGGGCGCGGCCAGTATGTCGGCACCTACATGGCCTGGGGCGTCAACAACAATGGCTGGTGGGGCGAAGGCGAGATCAAATTCTTCATCGACGGCGACGGCGAATTCCCGACCATCTGCGGCACCGGCACCGAGGATTACTTCTGCGGTGCCTACAATTTCGATCCCTATGTCGCGCATTCCGGCCGCGGCGCCGTGCAGCAATCCCACTATCAGGAATTCACCACGCCCTATGCCGGCCTGCCGCAGGTGATCCGCCCCGATGGCGTCTACAAATCGCAGCAACGGTTCGGCATGTATCGCTGGCACATCCCGGATCCCATCCGCTTCCAGAGCGATTTGCGCGTGACGATCCAGGCGCTCGGCTGGCGAACGGGCCTCAAGGAAGCGAAGTATCTGCCGCTTCAGGACGACATCGCCTCGGTCGGGTTCTGGTACCAGACGCTCCCGGCGGCGCCCTTCCCCAAGTTGCCCGATGCGGAATATCTCGAAATCGACTGACCTGAAAACGTTAGCCGCCGCCGTCCATCGATCAAGGAGACGAGAGATGCTCTACCCGATGTCGCCAAAGGTCGTCGAGCTCAAGCGCAAGCTCGAGAGTTTCATGGACCAGCACATCTATCCGAACGAGGAACGCTTCTATCGCGAGGCGGAAGAGCTCGGGCCGTGGAAGGTCTTTCCCGTCGTCGAGGAGCTGAAGCCGCTCGCCCGCGCGGAAGGCCTCTGGAACCTGTTCCTGCCGGAATCCGGCCATGGCGCAGGCCTCACCAATCTCGAATATGCTCCGCTCTGCGAGGTGATGGGCCGCTCGCATCTCGCGCCGGAAGTGTTCAACTGCTCGGCGCCCGATACCGGCAACATGGAGGTGCTGGAGCGCTACGGCACGAAAGAGGACAAGGAGCGCTGGCTGAAGCCGCTGCTCGCCGGCGAGATCCGTTCCTGCTTCGCCATGACCGAGCCCGCGGTCGCATCATCCGATGCGACCAACATCGAGAGCTCGATCGTGCACGACGGCGACCATTACGTCATCAACGGGCGCAAATGGTATACGACCAACGCGACCGATCCGCGCTGCAAGATCTGCATCTTCATGGGCAAGACCGATCCGGACAATCCGGACCGCCACAAGCAGCAATCCATGATCCTTGTGCCGATGGATACGGCCGGCATCGAGGTGAAACGTCCCCTCCCCGTGTTTGGCTTCTACGGCGTGCCCGATCGTGCCTCGGAAGTCATCTTCACCAATGTGCGGGTGCCGAAGGAGAACATGCTGCTCGGCGAAGGCCGCGGCTTCGAGATCGCACAGGGCCGCCTCGGCCCCGGCCGCATCCATCACTGCATGCGTCTGATCGGCCTGTCCGAACGCACGCTGGAAAAGATGTGCCGGCGCGTGCGCAGCCGTGTTGCCTTCGGCAAGCCGGTCTCGGAGCAGACGGTAACGCGGGAGCGTATTGCGGAATCCCGCATCATGATCGAGCAGGCCCGGCTGCTGACGCTCAACGCGGCTTACGCCATGGACACGGTCGGCAACAAGGTGGCGAGAGCCGAGATCGCGATGATCAAGGTCGCCGTGCCCAACATGGCCTGCCAGATCATCGACTGGGCGATCCAGGCCCATGGCGGCGGCGGCACGTCGAACGATTTTGGCTTGACCCAGGCCTATGCGACCGCACGTTTGCTGCGTCTTGCGGACGGGCCGGATGAGGTCCATCGCAACCAGATCGCGCGGCTGGAGCTGAAGAAATATTCGAACGCGTAGAGGTGCGCGGCGACGGCGTCGCACTCTTCCCTTCTCCCCTTGCGGGAGAAGGTGGCGCGAAGCGCCGGATGAGGGGTCTGCATCCGCGGAGACAGACCCCTCACCCAAGTGAGTATGTGTCAACCGGCGGAGATGCCCTCTCCCGCAAGGGGCGAGGGCGCAATCATGCGCAGCGCTATTCGCGTCAGCTAGTTCAACACCTCCACCGTCGCCGAACGGCCGGCGACCAGCGCTGTGCTGTCAGGCACCGGATCCAGCGCGATGCGCACCGGCACGCGCTGGGCGAGGCGTACCCAGCTGAAGGTGGGATTGACATTCGCAAGCAGGCTCGCCCCCTCGGCACGATCGCGGTCTTCGATGCCGGCGGCGATGCTCTCGACATGGCCCGTGAGCGTGCCCTTCTCGCCCATCAGGCGGATCTGCACCTTGTCGCCGATGCGGATGCGCGCGAGTTTCGTCTCTTCGAAATAGCCCTCGACATGCAGCGTGTCGCTATCTACCAGCGCCATGACGCCCTTGCCGGCCGTGACGTAAGCGCCGGGACGCAGATCCATGTTGGTGATCACACCGTTCACGGAAGCGCGGACCTCGCTGCGGTCGAGATTGAGCTGGGCGACCGCGCGGTCGGCAACCGCCGCATCGAAGGCCGCCTTGGCCTGGAGCTGGGTCGCCAGCACCTGCTCCTGCTTCTGCTGCGACACCGCATCGGTCGTCAGCGCGCTGTAGCGCTTCAAATCGGCATTGGCCTGATCGAGGGTTGCCTGATGGCCGGCGACCGAAGCGTCGGCCTGCCGCAGCGCCAGCGCAAAGCGTTCGCGATCGATCCGGAACAGCACGTCGCCACGATGGACCTTCTGGTTGTCCTTGACCAATACGTCCGTGACAAATCCGGACACGTCAGGCGCGACCTGGACCACGTCGGCACGCACGCGGCCGTCACGCGTCCAGGGCTGCTCCATGTAATAGACCCACAGCTCACGGCCGACGGCAAGCGCCGCAACGACGGCGATGATTGTCAGCGCGAGGCGACCAAGCCCGGCGACACTTCCTTTCATGAGATATACTCCGAGAGATAGACGACGCCGCCCAGGAGGCAGATGAAAATCGCGAAATCGAACAGCGCGCGATGCCAGACCAGCCGGTAGAGATCGAAGCGCTGCATGAGCCGGCGCAACAGCGCGCTGAGCGCATAGGCGACGATGATCCACAAGAGCAGCGAAGGCACGAGCACGCCGTAGATGTCGATGACGTACCTCATGCCGCAACACTCTCGCCTGCGCGCGGCCGGTAGGCCGGCGCGTCCGGAAACAGGCCGCGCCTTATGCCGACGAGGCCGATCAAGGCATCTTCGCGCGCACTGTCATTGGGATCCTTCACCGCCTGGGCCAGAGCCAGATCGACATTCCGCAGCAACTCAGCCGGCATTCCGCCGCCGGCATAGCTGCGGCAGGCCGCAGCTAGCTGGTCGAGCATGTCGTCGATGACGGAAATGGTCGATGCTGCGAGCCCATAACGCGCGCGGCGCAGGTCGATGATATTGATCCCGATACGGAGCTGGACGAGGCTGTCGGCATCGCGGCGATCGCTCTCCGAGAGGAATGCGATGCGCTGCACGAGCAGCCCAAGCCTGTGCAACATGAGGCCGGCGAACTCCGCGCGGTCGCGCTTGCCGCGCCGTTCGGCGGCGACCGCGATCGTGATCCAGCTCGACAGCACCAGGCGATTGGCGATCCACTCCGCGCCGACCCCGCGTGCGATCCGCGTCACGATCTCCGCGATCACGACGCCGACGAAGAACGCGACGGCGGAATTGGCGTAGGACGCAAAGTCCGCGATGTAAGTCGATTGCAACGCAAGCAGTGTCGCCGTATTGGCCGCCAGCGCCATGCCCGTCCCCGCCGTTGCCGGCCGGGCGATCAAAAAGCCGTAGAGCAGGAAAGTCGGCGCCAGCGCGACGATCAAGACCTCGATATGGGAGATCCCAGGCACCAGCGCGAACAGATAGACCGCAACGACCACGATGGCGACCAGCGACCACAGGCCAAAGCTGCGGATGAAGCGCGCGGGCTCGTCCTGCGCGGCAAAGAATGAGCAGGCGACCGCCGCCATCATCGGCGCCGACGCGCCGTCGGGCCATCCCGTCCCGATCCAGAATGCGCAGCAAATCAAGATGGCCACGGCCGCACCGGCCGCCGACCATAATGCAAGGCCGCGGTCGCGGTGACGCACGGGCGCGGCGCCGGCCTCGGAATGAAAGGCGAGATCGAGGGTCGAGACGTCGCGGTTCTCGGCGATCGCCTCGGTCAGCGCACGACAATCGCGCGAAAGGTCGACGAGCTCGCGCAACCGCGACAACAGGCTGGTGGTGATGATCCGCTCCCAGGAGGCGCTGTCATGGAGGACCGCCTGCCGCTCCACGATCGCGGCGCGGAGCCGCTCGGCCGGCTGTCGCGCGCTGACGTCGCTCACGATCCATTGCGCGAGATCCTCCAGAAGCCGCTTCAGCTCGGGCTGCCGCCGCAACGCCTCCTCGCCGAGCGCCGCCAGCCGGTCTTCGAGCGAGGCGATCACCGGCAGCAACATCAGCATGCGCAGCCGGATTTCACCGAGGCCAGTCACCGCATTGCGGTCGGTCAGCCGGTCATAGGCGAGATGGGTCGAGAGCGTGTCGATCTCGACGATGTCGGTCGCAAGCTTGAGGCGCTTGCCGCGGCGGGTCTCGTTGGTGCCCTCGCGCATGAGCACGATTTGGCTGAGACGGCGTGCATCCAACAGCCAGGTATCGACGCGGTGGGCCACGGCGGGCGCGACGCTGCGGGGAAAGATGATGGTCGAGACCAGGCTGGCGCAGATGATGCCGAGCGAGATCTCCTCGACACGCGCGACCGCGGTGTCGAAGATCGCGCCCGGTTCGGACACCGAGGGAAATCCGATCAGCGCGACCGTGTATCCCGCCAGCATGAAGACGTAGCTGCGCGGCGTGCCGTCGAGCAGCGAGAGATACAGGCAGAGCCCGACCCAGAGCGCGATGGCAAGGCACAGCAGCTCCGGTGCATCGATCAGGTTCGGCACCAGCGCCACCGTCATGGTGGCACCGACCAGCGTGCCCATCACCCGGAAAAACGCCTTCGAGCTGGTGGCGCCAGCGAGCGGCTGCGATGTGATGTAGACGGTTGCCATCGCCCAATAGGGCCGCGGCAGGTCCATGGCGAGCGCAATGACGAGTGCCAACATCGACGCGGCAAACGTCTTCAAAGCGAAAATGAGGTCCGCATGGCGGACCAGGAAGGGCTCTTCCGCGCGCATGACTATTGCGCCTCTGGAACTGTCTTGGCCGATGTCTTGGCTTCATGCAGGCGACTTGCCCGCCGCTCGATGCGCTGGAGCGTCTCGAAGGTTATCGCAAGTTCTTCAGACCCGATATCCTTGAGCAGGTTCGCCCGTACGCGCCGCAATACGCGGTTGATCTCCTCGACCTTGGCTTCGCCTGCTTTCGTGAGGTGTAGCGTTTTGGCACGGCGGTCGGTCGGGTCCTCACGACGCTCCGCAAGGCCCTCGACCTGGAGCAGGTCGATCAGCCGCACCAGCGACGGCCCTTCGATGCCAAGCTCGTCGGCAAGCACGCCCTGGCGGACGTTCTCGCCCTGGCCCGACAGCAACAGGAGAGGAATTGCGGTCGCATAGGACAGGCCGTGATCGGACAGCGCCTGATCCGCCTCGCGACGCCAGATGCGGGCGAGTCGCGCGATGAGCCGGCCGATTTCGCCGTGGATATGAGCCTGCGAGGGAGCCATGCAAATTAGATAGGATGCAAACTATTAGCCTGCAACTATATATCTTGCATAGCTCGATTGATCACGAAAAAGCGAACGAGGACAACGCAGGATGGGCCAGGGTTCCACAACCGAAGCACGGGAGGAGATGGCGGGCGACAGCGCGCTGACGCTCGTCCCGACCTTCGTCGTCGTGGCCGTGGATGCCACCGGGATGGGAATCATCCTGCCGCTGCTGCCGTTCTATTCGCAGCGACTCGGTGCCACGCCGTTCCTGATCGGCGCGCTGATCTCGGTCTATGCCGTCTGCCAGCTTATCGCCGGTCCCGTGGTCGGCATCCTCTCGGACCGCTACGGCCGGCGAAAGGTTCTGGTCGTCAGCCAGATCGGAACCCTGATCGGATTTGTCCTGCTCGCGATGGCAGGTAATCTGACATTGGTGTTCCTGGCGCGCATCATCGATGGCCTGACCTCAGGCAACATCTCGGTCGCTCATGCCTACGCCGCCGAGCACAGCGCGCCTGCGACACGCAAGCAGGCACTCGGCATGACCAGCGGCGCGATCGGAACCGGACTCCTGCTCGGCCCCGCGCTCTCAAGCTTCCTGGTGCATTACGGCCAGACCGCGCCGGTGTGGGCGGCAGCCGCCCTCTCCTTGATCAGCATTTTGGCGACGATCGCCCTGCTCCCGCCGGATCATCCGGCGTCCGAGCCGCTCTACCAGCATCGCGTGCCCGAGCCGACGCTGACCCGCAGCCTGCTCGGCCTGCGCTACGCCTGGCGGCTGCTGGGACTACTCATCGTGTTCTTCTTCGTCAATTCGATGTTCCTGTCGCAGATCGGCCTGTTCCTGTCGGCACGCTTCTCCTGGGACGGACATCCCTTCGGCGCGCGCGAGCTCGGCTGGATGTTTGCTTATGCCGGCTTCATCAACATGGTGGTCCAGGGTCTCCTGATCACGCGCGCGAACCTCGTCGCCTCCGACCGCAGTATCGTGATGGTGGCATTCGCCTGCATGGGGTTGGGATTTGCGGGACTATCGGCCGGCAACAACATCAGCCTGCTCGCGGTCTACCTGACGCTGATCATCGTCGGCACCATGTTTGCCCGCAGCACGCTGACGGCGGAATTGTCGCGCTCAACTGCGGTCAACCGCCAGGGCATGATCATGGGCCTCAACCAATCGCTGATGTCGGGCGCGAACATCAGCGCTCCCCTCATCAGCGGCGCGCTGATCGGCCATCGGCTGTTCGTGGCCTGGGCGCTAGCGATGGCGGCGATCGCAGTGGTCGGCGCAGCGCTCGCCGGCCAGTTGCTCGATACGCCGCGAGCGCGCTAGCCCTCGCCTCAGTTCACGACATAGACATCAGGGTCGAAGCTCGAGCTCGGCTTCTTGAAGGCGTTGCGCAAGGCCGGCGACATCGGGACATTATAGTTGAGCCCGTTCGGCGGCGTCGGTGATTCCAGCCATTTCCTGTAGAGCACCTCGATCTCCGGGCTTGCGTAAAGCTCGGCCGTGGCGCGATCGGCCAGCGCCTGGAACGGCGCGTCCTCCCGCCGCAACATGATTCCGAAAGGCTCGGCCTTCGAAAACGTCTCTTCGCTGATCATGAACAGGGCCGGCTCCTTCGAGCGCGCAATGACGACCGCAAGCTGAACGTCGTCGAGTGCGTAGGCCTGCGCGCGGTCGGTCTCAAGCAGCAGGAACGCTTCAGCCTGATCCACGGCCGGCATTATTTTGATGCCGAGATTGCGCTCGGTATTGACCTTGGCGAGCTGGTTCAGGTTGACCGAGCCTGCCACCGCGGTCACGGCCTTGCCCTTGAGATCGTCGATGGTGTTGATCTTCGCGGCCTTCTTGGCCGCAAATCGCGTCGCGCTGAGGAAATGCGTGTTGGTGAAGGCGACCTGTTTCTGGCGGTCGGCATTGTTGGTGGTCGCCGAGCAATGCAGGTCGAGCGTGCCGTTGACCATCAGGGGAATGCGGTTCGACGAAGTCACAGCGAGATAGTCGACGGCGATGTCGGGCATGCCGAGCTGCTTCTTCACGGCGTCGACGATTTTGAGGCAGATATCCATGGCAAAGCCGACCGGCTTCTGGTTTCCGTCCAGATAGCTGAAGGGCACGGACGCCTCCTGATAGCCGAGCGTGATCTTCTTCGTTTCCTTCACCTTCTGGAGCGTGCCCGACAGATCTTCGGCTGAAGCCGCGCCCGCAAGACATGTGACGGCCAGGAGAACGATCGGAAAACGCATTGGAGGGCTCCTCAAGGGGTCATCTGCTGCGCCAGTGCACAACACGGAAGGTCATAGCCCACGGCCGACCCGATCGCCAGACGAGGTTCCGTCTAACAGCTATCGCGCTTTTGTATGTACCGCGGCGAGAGGAAAGATCATGCAGCGCAGCCAAGGTCGAGTGCGTCGCGGCATGAACACGCCCGGCCGACAACCAGTCAGCACAAGTTTTCACATCCCGCGCGCAATACCTTCACCCGCGAGGCCGCCTGTCTCTTGCGATTTGATCCAAAATCATTTGCCGTGTGAGCTGCCGCGCCAAAAAAGTACCGATCGTTGGAAGTGCGACCGGGAAAACAAAGGATGAACGGCCGCGTGGCAAGTTCCGGGGAAACGCGTCGCGACGCGAGCGAAGTCCTGCGCGTCGAAGGACTGACCGTGCAGTATGGCGCTCTCGTCGCATTGCGCGACGTGAGCTGGTCAGTTCATAGCGACGAGATCCTCGGCATTATTGGCCCGAATGGCGCCGGCAAGAGCAGCTGCTTCGCCGCGGTCACCAACGCCGTTACCCATCGCGGCCGCACCTTCCTCGACAATCACGATGTCTCGGCCCTCAGGACATTCGATCTGGCCAGCCGCGGCCTGCGTCGCACCTTTCAGCAGAACTCGTTCTTCGGCGAGCTGACGGTCCTGCAGAACGCAGTCTCGGCTATCTTCCGCGACTTCTCTGCCAATCTGGCAACGTCCCTGTTCGCCCCCTGGCGCGAGGCCGCCTCTCGCCGTGCGGCCGAGACAGCGGCCGCACAGCTGCTTGATTTTTTCGGGATCGCCCGGCAGTACCATGACCAGCTCCCGGGAGACATTCCCTACGGTGTGCAACGACTTTTGTCGGTCGCGCTGGCCTATGGGACCGGTGCAAAGGTGCTCCTGCTGGATGAACCGGCCGCGGGATTGAGCGGCGGCGACATGAAGAAGCTCGCCGACGTGCTGATTGGCCTGCGCAAGCGTGCCCTCGCCTTGGTCGTCATCGAACATCACATGGACCTCATCATGTCGATTGCCGATCGCATCGTCATGATCGACCAGGGAGCGATGCTTGCAACGGGAACGCCGGCAGACATCCAACGCGACGTCCGGGTGCGCGAAGCCTATCTGGGGCGCGACGAATGAGCGCCGTGCTGCAAAGCAATAATCTCTCGGTTCGCTACGCCGGCAATGTTGCGGTGTCGGGCGTCAATATCGGCGTCGCCGCTGGCCGAATGGTCGGCCTCGTCGGCGCCAATGGTGCCGGCAAGACCACCCTCGTCAATGCGCTCGCAGGCTGGTCGCGCGGCCGCGCCATCGTCACCGGCACCGTTCTGCTCGAGGGACGCAACATCGAAAAGCTCGCCGCCCACGAACGGGTCGCTCGTGGCCTCACGCTGGTGCCCGAAGGCAAGAACATCTTCGCGGAATTGACCGTCGATGAGAACCTGGCGCTGGTGCGTCCACCGGCAGACACGACGGGCCGGCATACCTTCAAAGTCCCGGAGGTCTTCGACTTCTTTCCCAGGCTCGCCGAACGTCGCTCTCACAAGGGCGCAGCCCTCTCCGGCGGCGAACGCCAGATGCTCGCGGTCGGACGCGCCCTGCTCTCCGGCCCTCGCGTGCTGATGCTTGACGAGCCTTCCGCCGGCCTCGCGCCCCGGCTGATCACCGATCTCCTGTCTCGAATTCGCCTGCTCGTCGATCACGGCCTGCCGGTGCTGCTCGTCGAGCAAAATGTGAAGGCGGCGCTCAAGGTGGTCGATCATCTCTACCTGCTCGAACGCGGTCGGATTATCGGCGAAGGCCCGACCGATGTCATGGCAGCAGACCATCGCATCATCGAGGCCTATCTCGGTACCATCGCGGATGGAGCACTGAGGTGAACATCGCGCAGCAGATCATCAACGGGATCGTGCTCGGCTCGGGCTATGCCTGCATCGCGCTCGGCTGGACCATCCTGCTCGGGGTTGCCCGTCTGGTGAATTTTGCACATGGTCAGCTCTACATGCTCGGCGCATTCGTCACCTGGTACGCCATCACCAGGGTCGGCCTGCCCTATCCGCTGGCGATCATCGCAGCCATCGTCGTGCTGGGCGCCGTCGGCCTGCTGATGCAAATCGCAATGATGCGCCTGGTCATGACGCAGAACCTGACCAGCCTGATGATCGTGACCCTGGGCCTCGGCTACGTCCTCCAGGGCGGCAGCGCCCTGGTCTTCGGCGGCAATCCACAGACATTGCCTGGCACTCTGGCGAGGGCCAAAGTCGATATCGGTCCGCTCTGGTTTACCTGGCAGGACGTGCTGGTGCTGGTCGTCACGCTCGCCCTCTACGGCGCCGTGTGGCTGTTCACGCAACGCACGCGCTTCGGCTCAGTCATTCGTGCCGTCGCGGAGGACCCGAAGCTCGCAGAACTGTTCGGGATCAACGCCAAAACCGTCTATCTGCTGGTCTTCGTGTTCGAATGCTCGGTGGTCGCGCTCGGCGCGGCGCTGGTTGCGCCTCGCTCGCCAATCCTGACCAGCATGGGCTTCAATGAGGTCATCATGACCTTCGTCGTGGTCGTGCTCGGTGGCATCGGCTCGATCGGAGGTGCGCTCGTCGCTGGCCTCGGGCTCGGCCTGTTCACAGCCTTCTTCGGCGCGTTCGTCGCGCAAGCCTACACCACGGCGGCGGCCTTTGCGCTTCTGCTGGCGTTGCTGGTGATCCGTCCTGCGGGGCTCGCGACCAAATGACTGTGATCGAATCCCGGCAATCGAGCTCGATCCCACTTCTCCGCATCGCGGCGGTCGCCGCCTTCGTCGTTATCGGCTTCATGCTTCCGCGTCTCCTTGGCGGCACATCTGTCGCCTATTCGACGCTGACCACGATCGCGATCTTTGCCGTGATGTGCTACGGCGCTGATATCGTGCTGTCCTATCTCGGCGAGGTCAGCCTTGGCCACACCGTGTTCTGGGCGATCGGGGGCTATACCGCTGCGAACCTCTCGGTCAAATATGGCCTCAACGGCTGGGCGACAGCGGCCGCGACGCTTGTGCTCTGCCTTGCCGCCGCGGCGTTCCTCGGCGCCGTCACTTTGCGAACCCGCGAGTTTGTGTTCTCGCTCGTGACTTATGCGGCCGCCGTGGTCGCCTACGAGATCGCCTTCAATTGGGACACCGTCGGCGGCTCCGACGGAATCGTCGGAATTCCTCCGCTGAAACTGCCCTTGCTCGTCACCACGTTCTCCGGAGCGCTGCAGGAAGATTTGTGGCCGATTGCATTCGCACTACTCTTGCTGACTCTTGCCTTCATTGCGCGCTTCCGCCGCTCCCGGCTCGGCACAACCGCATTGATGGTGCAGATGAACCCAGCACTCGCCGCGAGCCTTGGTGTCGACCCGCGCCGGATCCGGCTCGCTGTCTTCGTGATTTCAGCCCCGATCACCGGCCTTGCGGGCTGGCTATACGCCTATCAGCGCGCCTATGTCGGACCCGATATGTTCGAGTCCTATTTCCTGGTGATGATGCTCACCGCCATCGTGCTGGTGGGCCGCCGCATCCTGCTCGGACCGTTGATCGGCACCGCTCTTCTGATCGTCCAGCAAAACCTGTTTTCGCTTGGCGGTGACTGGAACAAAATCGTGCTGGGCTCGGTGCTGGCCCTGGTCCTGATCTTCTGGCCCGCAGGGCTGGTGGGTTTGTATCGCCGTATCACCAAGAAAACGACTTAAAGACAACATTGGGAGTAAAGCACATGAACAAGACAAAACTGGCACTCGCCCTGCTATTGGGTCTCGCATCAGTTCCGGCGATGGCACAGGACATCAAAGTCGGAACGATCTTTCCGCTCAGCGGTGGCGCCGGTCCGGATGGCCAGACCGTCACCAATGCCGTCAAGCTCATGGTCCAGCAGATCAACGACAAGGGCGGATTGCTCGGCCGCAAGCTGACGCTGATCTCCAAGGACGACGAGAGCACACCCGCGGTCGGCGTCAGCCGAGCCAACGAGATGATCGCCGAGAAGGCGGATGTCGTCATCGAAGGCTGGAACTCGCCGGTCACGCTCGCCATGCAGCCGATCCTCGCCCGCGGCGGCGTCCTGGACATCACGGCGGTCTCGAAATCGGACCTGATCCTCAGCGGCGAAACCAACCCTTACGCGCTGCGTATCAACAGCTCGAATGGCTTTGATGCCGGCATCATCGCCAAATACGTCGTCGAGACGATGAAAGCGAAGAAGGTTGCCTTCCTGACCCAGAACGACGTCTACGGCAACGGCTTCCAGACCGCGGTCGAAGCCGAGTTCAAGAAGCTGAACTTTTCCGGCGAAGTCGTCATGACCGAGAAGTTCGCATTCAAGGACACCGATTTTCGCGTGCAGCTCACGAACCTGAAAGGCGCCAATGCCGACGCCATCATCGTCACCAACTCGTCGAACTCGTCGGGCCTGCCGGCGATGGTCGAGCAATACCGCCAGGCCGACATCAAATCGACCTTCGTCGGAGCTGTCGGCATTATGCTGACCACGGTATTTAGGGTGGCCGGCGACGCCAATAACGGAGTGATCTCGGCCGACATCTTCTTCCCTGACCTGCCCCCGTTCACCATCATGCCGGAGAGCACCTCGTTCGTGGCCGCCTACAACAAGGCCTATGGCATCAATCCCGACAAGAGCGCAGCACTGGGCGCCGCGGCCGTGCAGGTGTGGGCACAGGCCGTTGAATCGACCAAGTCGCTCGACCGTAAGACCGTGGCGGAAGCGATCCGCGGCAAGGCCGTCAAGGGCACCGTGTTCGGCGACGTTCAGTTCTTGCCAAACGGGCAGATGCAGCCGCGTTACGTCGTGTTCAAGGTGGTCGACGGCAAGAACACCAAACTTGAGGCGCTCCAGTAATCGCCGTTCAGCGCTCACACTTGCAACGCTCAAACTCGAACTTTTACCAGCGCCCGCCTTGTCCGAAGGCGGGCGTCATCTTTAGCGCTGCTCTATTGGCCGGAGACGTGCTGCTCGAACCAGTCTGCCCTTACGCGTCGATGCCCCGCTGCACCAGGATGCGCTCGGCGCTGTCGTTCCAGACATCCATCTTGACGATCTGCCCGCCTCTGACGACGAAGCGATCGACGTAGCGGTTGCCTTTGAACGGCGTGCCGTCCATCCACTCGCCATAGAGCGTGCCGACGCTGTAGACCACGGTCTCGTCCGCGCCGGGGCAGACGTCGAAGCGGTCCATCTTCTTCTTGACCCAGCGATAACGTTTGGCGTTGAAGCCGGTTGGCCCGCGAGGGTGGTCGAACTCGCGGCCGCCGGTAAAGGTGATCACCGTGCCCGGCTTCATGTAGGCTGCCGCGGCATCGGGATCGGGAATCATTGAGGCCGTGAGATAGGCCTCCACGATCTCGGCGTCCGACGACGGCGCTTTTTCGCTTTTCACGGCTACGGACATGGCGGTATCTCCCGGACAAATTCGCGAAATACTACCGTCCAGGTCGGGGAAAGCACGCATATATTTTGACCAGATCCCCCGCTACATTGCTGCCGACCTGAAGCCTCGCCCACTGCTATAACTCGCCTCCGAAGATTCATTGCATGACCACCCAGACCGCCTTCGACCTGATCTTCCGCAACGCCCTGTTGCGATCATCCGCCACGCCCGTCGATATCGGCGTGAAGGGCGGCCGGATCGCTGCGATTGAGCCAAAACTTGCCTGCGAGGCGATCGAGATCGATGTCGGGGGACGGCTGGCCCTGCCCGGCTTCGTCGATACCCACATCCATCTCGACAAGGCCTGCCTGCTCGAGCGTTGTGGACACATCCACGGCTCGCTCGGCGATGCCATCCGCGCCGTCTCGGCGATGAAGCGCGACTTCAGCGCCGAGGACGTCTATGCGCGTGGCGCCAGGGTGATCGAGCGCGCCATCGTGCACGGCACGACCCGCATGCGCACCCATGTCGAGATCGATCCGCGCATCGGCTTGCGCAGCTTCGAAGCGGTGAAGGCGCTGAAGCGCGACTATGCCTGGGCCCTCGACCTCTCGCTTTGCGTCTTCCCGCAGGAAGGCCTGACCAACGATCCCGGAGCTGAGGAACTGCTGGTGCAGGCGCTGCGGGACGGCGGCGAGGCGATCGGTGGCTGCCCCTATACCGACACCGACCCGAACGCGCATCTCGCGCGCATCTTCGATCTCGCGCAAGAATTCGACGTCGACGTCGATCTTCATCTCGACTTCGATCTCGATCCGTCCTGGTGGCATCTGGACGAAGTCTGCCGGCAGACCGAACAGCGCAACTATCAGGGTCGCGTCGCGATCGGCCACGCCACAAAGCTCTCCGCCTTGCCGCCGGAGCGGCTGAAGGCAGCCACCGCTCAACTGGCGAAAGCCGGCGTCGCCGTCACTGTGCTGCCCGCGACGGATCTCTATCTGATGGGGCGCGAGGCCACCCACAACGCGCCGCGCGGGCTGACGCTCGCGCACAAGCTCGCGGGCGACGGCATCGTGTGCTCGGTCGCCACCAACAACGTGCTCAATCCCTTCACGCCATTTGGCGATGCCTCGCTGATGCGGATGGCGAACTTCTACGCCAATGTCGCGCACGCCTCCGTCGGCGACTTCGACACCTGCCTCGATCTCGTCACCGAGCTACCGGCGCGGCTGATGAACCTGAGGGACTACGGCATCGCGGTCGGAAAGCCCGCCGATCTCGTCGTGCTCGACACAAAGGACAGCCGCTTTGCCATCGCCGAGCTGCCGGATATCGTGATGGGCTTCAAGAGCGGCCGGCAGACCTTTGAGCGGCCGCAGCCGACGCTGTTCAAGCCGCAGACCTGAACCAACGGAACAACCGGATGGCTTACGACAAGATATTCCTCAACGCCCGCTTCGACGGCGGATCGCGACATCACATCGCGGTCAAGGACGGCCGTATCGCCGCGATCATGCCTGCTGACCAGCCACCCACGGGCGACGAGACGGTTGACCTCGACAATGCCCTGGTCGTTCCCGGCTTCGTCGAGGGCCACATCCATCTCGACACAAGCTTCTATGGCGATGCCTGGCGCCCGCACAAGCCCTGCACTGACGGCTTCGACGTGCATGAGCGCGTGGCCTTCCAGGCCCAGAACATCGCCGAGGCCGCACCGATGGATGTGCGCGCCCGCAACCAGCTCGATCTCTGCATCGGGCATGGCACCACGCAGATGCGCAGCCATGTCATGGTCGACGGCTCGGTCGGCCTGAAATCGCTCGAGACGATCCTGCGCGTGCGTGAGGAGTACAGGGGCCTGATCGACATCCAGCTCGTCGCCTTTCCCCAGAGCGGCATCCTGATGAGCCCGGGCACGCCACAATTGCTGGATGAAGCCATCGGGCTCGGTGCCGATCTGGTCGGAGGGCTCGATCCCGCGAGTTTTGATCGCGATGTCGAGAAACATCTCGACGTCGTGTTCGGCGTGGCCGGCAAGCATGGTGTCGACGTCGACATTCACCTGCACGACATGGGCACGCTTGGCGCGTTCGAGATCGAGCAGATTGCGGCCCGCACGCGCGCGCTCGGCATGGAAGGCCATGTCGCCATCAGCCACGCCTACGGACTTGGCGACATCTCCGCAGATCATCTCAAGAAGATCGCCGAAATCCTTGCCCGTTCCGGCGTCGCGATCATGACCAATGCGCCGGGCGCGCGGCCCTTCCCGCCGATCCTGGCGCTGCGCAACGCCGGCGTGACCGTGTTCAGCGGCAATGACAACATTCGTGATTCCTGGTGGCCTTATGGCGACGGCGACATGCTGCGCCGGGCGACGACGCTCGGCTATCGCTCGGGCTTCAACATCGATGAAGAACTGCGCGTGGCGTTCGATGTCGTCACCGAAGCCGGCGCCAAGGCGCTGCGACTCGAGGGCTACGGCCAGCGCGACGGCGCCAAGGCCGATTTTGTGACGTTGAACGCCGCCCATGTTCCCGAGGCTGTCGTCGCGGTTCCGCAGGCGCGCTCCGTGTACAAGGAGGGCAAGCTTGTCGCGTCGAACGGTAAGATGGTCGGGAAACGCAGCTAACCCGTAGGGCTAAAGTCCGTCCGATATTACCGCTGATCCGGGCGCCGGCTGAGTCCGGTAGAATCCCGGACCGTAGCCCAACGCGTTGCGGGAAGGGTCAGGTAATCTTACTAAGACCTTGCACTGACCCTCCGCGTTCAATTGGGGAAGTTTGGATATGTTCAGCGCATTTAGCAGCATCGATTACCAGTCCATTCGAGCCAAGACACCCGCCGAAACAGCCGTCAAGCGACTGAACGGCATCGGTGAAGTCCTCTCTGGCCTTGATATCTCGTCCATTCACACGCAGGACGAGATGGCCCGCGCACTGTGGACACTCGATACCGCCGACAAGTGCATTCGCATGATCCTCACCGAGTTTCGCACCGAGCGGGACAGAGACGTCGTTCGCGAGGCCAAGAGCCTGATCGACTTGATCGAGCTCGCGCGCGACGAGATCTCGGACTATCGCGACGGCGGCAGGATCCTGAGCTGAGCGCGCGCGCTTCAGGTTATTGTCTGAGCATGATCTTTTCGGAAAACCGCTGCACACTTTTCCGGATCATGCTCTAACGCTTGACCTTCGCCAGAATGCGATCCGCCTCGGTGCGCCAATCGGCGCTGCGGGCAAACTCCTTGGTGCCCCTCTCCCCGAACAGGCCTTCGTCGGCGAGATCGGCCACCCAGGCCTGCCGTTCGGCGGTGCCCTGCGCCGACCACGGCGTCAGCCCTGCCTCGCGCACGGTCTCGGCGACCTCGCGCACCTCCTCGGCACGGCGGCGGCCGTGCTCGATCACGCGCTGGAAGAAATAAGCGCCCTGCTTCTCCCAATTGATGGCGGGGAATGTCTCCGTGAGTGATGCCAGCACGGCATCCTCGACGCCATAAGCGCGCGCGGTGGTAAAACTCTCGATCACCATGGCCTCGAGGCCCTTGATCATGATGCTGCGGCACATCTTGACGGCCGAGGACACGCCGAGCTTGTCGCTGGCAACCTTGGCCGCAAAGCCGATCGTGTTCAGGAGCGGCTCCAGCTCTTTCGCGCCGGGCCCGCCGAGCAGCAGCGGCACCTTGATGCGATAGGGCGGCACCGAGGTCATCACCGCGCCCTCGACGTAGCGCCCGCCGGCGCCGTCGATCAGCGCCGCGGCGCGCTGCTTGGCACCCGGTGAGGCCGAGTTGAAATCAAGGAACCAGGTGCCCTGGTTGAGTGCACCCGCACAGGCTTTTGCGACCGACACAGCCTGGCTGGCTGTGACCGCGGAGACGATGAAGTCTGACTTCGCGGTGAGCTCAGCGTGCGAAGCAGCCAGCGCCACGCCAAATTTCTTAGCGTGCTCTTTCAGTGCGGCACCCTGCTCGCCTCCAAGCTTGATGTCGAAGGCTACGACCTTGATGTCCTGCTGGCGCAAATCCTCGGCCAAAATCCTGCCGACCTCGCCGTAGCCGACCAGCCCGATGTGCCATCGTTTCGGATCTGCCATCAGTTCAATCCTCGCGTTGTCTCGTCGAAGAGCTCTTCAACCGCATAGCGGCGCGGAATCAGCGCCTGCTGGAATGCGTAGTCGACGATCAGCTCCAACGGCTTTCTGTTCGCCTCAACTCCGAACGGAACCATATCGGGCGAACTGGCCGGCTCCACCTGGGTCTTGTTCCGCTTGAGGAGATCATAGACGCCCGCGACCACATCGGGGTGCGCCCGCGCAAGCTGTTCAGTCACGACCACGTAATGATTGACCGGCACAACGCCGCGGCGCACGTACCATTTGGCGGCTTCAGCAGCCGGATCGGGGAACAGCGGCCTCAGCTTGGGATCGTTCGGGGCCTCGCCGAGAACGGCGTCGAGCTCGCCGTCGATCAGCATCTGCAAGATCTTCTTGTCCTTCGGCGCGCGCTCGGTGGTGTCGACATATTCGGCGACGTGCGGATCCTCGAAGGTCACCCAACGGATCTTATCGAGATTCACGCCATAGTCGTTGGCGAGGATGCCCCTGATCCAGGCGCCCGTGGTCGTCGTGAAGGAGCGGATGCCGACGCGCTTGCCTTCGAGATCACTCGGCCCGAGCGTTCCATGCGCGGGATTGTACAGCGCATGAGCATGTTGGAAGCGGCCGAGCATGGCTGCCGGCAGCAGCACCAGCGGCTTGCCATGCGCCTTCGCCATCAGATAGGTGACGATCGCCATCTCGCAGACGTCAAACGCCTGCTCGCGCACCATCGGCTTGAACGCCGTGTTGGTCGGCGTGTATTCGATGAAGTCGAGGTCGAAGCGGTCGGAGCGGAGCTCGCCGCTCTTCACCGCCTGGACATGGGGGTGACTGCCGAGCACGGCTTTCAGTTTGAGACGATCCATCCGCCCGCTCCGCTTCTCTTGTCCCGCCTAGACGTCCTCGGGATTGTCGACATAGACGAGCCCTGCTTTGGCCAGGGCCTCACGCATGCTGTACATATCGAGGCCCAATTCGCCCGAACCGAGACGTTTGCGCTTGCCGCCCTCGTCCGCATTGCGCTTCTTCGCCTTTTCGGCGACTTCGGCGGCGTAACGCTTCGGCACCACCACCACGCCGTCGTCATCGGCCACGACGATGTCGCCCGGATCGACGTTGACGCCGGCGCAGACGACGGGAATGTTGACCGAGCCGAGCGTGGCCTTGACCGTGCCCTTGGCCGAGACCGCGCGCGACCACACCGGAAATTTCATCTCGTGCAGCGCTTTGACATCGCGGCAGCCGGCATCGATGATCAGCCCCTGCACGCCACGCGCCTGGAGCGAGGTCGCGAGCAATTCGCCGAACATGCCATCAGTATTGTCGGTGGTGCAGCCGACGACGAGGATGTCGCCCTTCTTGCACTGCTCGACCGCGACATGGATCATCCAGTTGTCGCCGGGCTGCGCCAGCACGGTGACCGCGGGGCCCGCAATCGACGCACCTGCCCAGACCGGACGCAAATACGGCTTCATCAGGCCAAGGCGGCCATAAGCCTCGTGCACGGTGGAGACGCCGTATTCCGCCATGCCGGCGGGATCGGCACGCTTGATGTTGCGAACGACGACCGGCTTCATGCCAGCACCTCCGCGACCGTCGGGAACAGCCGCTGATAGGCCTCGCCATAGGTCATGGGAATGCCGGTGTTGCGGCTGCCCTGGATGCCGCGGTTGAGCGCGACGCGCTCGTAATAGCCCCAGAGATGTTTTTGCGCGGCGAGAATCTGGAACGCCTCGTACTTCTCCTTCCAGACCTCGTCGATCTTGAGCAGCACGTCCGGCTTGTAATTGCACTGCTCGGGCTGGTGCGGCTCGAACAGGAACACAGGCGGCGCCGAATATTGGTACTGTGCGCCGGGCTTGTGGCCCATCGCCTGCGCCACCACGCGGGTCTCCTGCGCGAAATGCGCGGCGTTCGGATGGTCGAAATTATAGGGATCTTCCAGCGCGTGCGTCAGCACGAAGCTCGGATTGAGCTCGCGGTAGATATCGACCATGCGGTCGAAATGAGCCTCGGTGAGCTTTAGCGGATAGTCTCCGCAGTCAAAGAACTCGATCTCGGCACCGAGCAGCTTTGCGGCCCGCTCCGCCTCGTCCTTGCGGCCGGCTTTGACCGACTCCATCGTCGCGCCCTTTTCCTTCCAGGCGAACTGGCTCTCGCCGCGCTCGCCGAAGGACATGCAGACGATCTTCATGCGATAGCCCTTCTTCGCATGCAGCGCGATGGCGCCGCCAGCACGCCAGACGAAATCGCCCGGATGTGCCGTAACCACGAGACCTGTTTTCATGGGACGAACTCCCCTCTCTCATTCGTAAGCATCTTAAGCTGCCTGCGTCGCGCAGGAAGCCAATTCATCACGCCGCAGCAGTCGCGGGTTCCTCGCCGTCAAGCACGCGCTTCAAGCGCTCGGCGTCGAGCGCGCCTTCCCATTTGGAAATCGCGATGGTCGCCACCGCGTTTCCGATCAGATTGGTCGGCGTCAGCCCCTGCGACATCAGGCGATGGATACCGAGCACCAGTGCGACGCTCGTCACGGGAATGCTGCCGGTGGCCGACAGCGTCGCCGCCAGCACGACGAAGGCGGCGCCCGCAATCCCCGCCGCACCCTTGGAGGTCACGAGCAGGATCAGCAGCAGTTCGATCTGCTCGGCAGGCCCGAACGGCGTGTTGGTCGCCTGTGCCAGGAACACCGAGGCAGCCGCCAGATAGAGACAGGTGCCGTCGAGATTGAAGGAATAGCCGGTCGGGATCACGAGCCCGACGACGCTCTTCTCGCAGCCGGCTTTCTCGAGCTTGGTCAGCATCCGCGGCAGCACCGTCTCCGACGAGGTCGTGGCGATGCAGATCAGCAGCTCTTCCCAGATGTAGCGGATCAGCTTGAGCAGCGAGAAGCCGCAGAGCCGCGCGACAGGGCCGAGCGCCACAACGATGAAGATCACGCAGGTGAGATAGAATCCGCCCAGGAGCTTGCCGAGCGAAGCCAGCGAGCCGATGCCGAACTTGCCGACCGTGAACGCAATGGCACCGAATGCACCGATCGGCGCCGCCCACATCACGAAGCCGACGACGGCAAAGACCATCTTGGCGGCGATGTCGATCAAATTGACCAGCGGCGCGGCGCGTTCGCCAAGTTGCACCAGCGCAAAGCCGCACAGCACGGCGATGAAGAGCACCTGAAGAATGTTGCCCTCGGCAAAGGCGCCAATGAAGGTTGCAGGCACGATGTTCATCAGGAACGGCACGAAGCCGATCACGGCGGTCTGCTTGACATAAGGCTCGACAGCGCTGGCGTTGATGGTCGCGGGATCGATGTTCATGCCGGCGCCGGGCTTGAGCAGATTGACCGCGACAAGACCGATGATCAGCGCGATCGTGGTCATGATCTCGAAATAGATGATGGCTTTGACGGCGACGCGCCCTACGCGTGCCATGTCGGCCATGTGAGCGATGCCGTGCACGACCGTACAGAAGATGATCGGTGCGATCAGCATCCGGATCGCCTTGATGAAGGCGTCGCCGAGCGGCTGCATCTTCGCACCTGCCTCGGGATTGACGATCCCAAGCGCGATGCCGGCCACCATGGCGATGAGCACCTGGATCCAAAGCTCCTTCCACCAGGCGCGGCCGCGCGGCTTGTCGATCGCAAGCGCCGTCATGTGTCGAACTCGAACAGGCGCGCCGGATTATCGACCAGGATCTTTTGCTGGAACTCCGGCTCCGGTGCGAACAGTGGAATCAGGTCGACGAGGTCACCGTCATTCGGCATCGCCTTGACGTTGGGATGCGGCCAGTCAGTGCCCCAGATGACGCGGTCGGGCGCAGTCTCGACGATTTTTCGCGCGAACGGCACGGCGTCGGTAAATGGCGGGCCGGCCGAGGACACGCGTTCGGAGCCGCAGATCTTGACCCAGCACTTCTCGTCGCGCCGCATCAGATCGATCAGAATCTTGAACGGCAGTTGGTCGAGCCCTTCGGACGCCTTCACCCGCCCCATATGGTCGATGGTGTAGCTCAACGGCAGCTTAGTCAGCATGTCGGCGTATTCAGGCAGGTCGATCGCATCGAAATGCAGATCGATGTGCCAGCCGAGCGGCGTGACCATCGCGATGATGCGGTCAAATACGCGCTTGTCGGGAACGCCGCCAAGGTGTCGCACGAAATTGAAGCGGCAGCCGCGGAAGCCGCCCTCATGCAGCACGCGAAGCCCGCGTTCGGAGATGGTGTCGTCAATATTGGCCACTGCGCGATAGGCGCCGTTGCTTTGCGCAATCGCGTCGAGGGCCACCGTGTTGTCGGTGCCGTGCACGCTGGCATTGACGATGACGGCGCGCTCCACGCCGAGCTTGGCGTGCAACACCTTGAAATCCGCGAGCGGCGCATCGGGCGGCGTGTACGAGCGATCCGGCGCGTAGGGATATTTCGCCCCGGGGCCGAAGATGTGGCAGTGCGCATCGCAAGAGAGTTTCGGCAGCTTGAATTTCGGCGTGCGCGTGTTCGG
Organism: Bradyrhizobium sp. LTSP857; assembly: GCF_000938285.1. NCBI lineage: Bacteria > Pseudomonadati > Pseudomonadota > Alphaproteobacteria > Hyphomicrobiales > Nitrobacteraceae > Bradyrhizobium > Bradyrhizobium sp. LTSP857. Next base: position 574,920 of record NZ_JYMS01000007.1, read on the forward strand.
AGCGGGTGGCGGAATGGTCGGTGTGTACATCATGGCCATCAGGTGAACTTGAACAGGCGTGCCGGATTGTCGACCAGCAGCTTGTGCTGGACCTTCGCATCTGGCGCATAGAGGGGGATCAGGTCGACGAGCTCGCCGTCGTTCGGCATGAACTTGACGTTGGGGTGCGGCCAGTCGGTGCCCCAGATGACGCGATCCGGCGCATTGTCGATCAGCGCCTTCGCGAACGGCACCGCGTCATGGAATGGCTTGCCGGCCGCAGAGGCGCGCTCAAGGCCCGTGATCTTGACCCAGCATTTTTCGTCTTTTTTCTGGAGATCGAGCAGCGCGGTAAAGCCGGGATCGTCGAGCCCTTTCGCGGCCTGCACCGTACCCATGTGATCGATCACATAGGGCGTCGGCAGCGCGGTGAGGATGGGCGCGAATTCGGCGATCGTGCCCGGCTCGAGATAAAGGTCGATGTGCCAGCCGAGCTTGGCGATGCGGTGCACGATGCGCTGGAACTTGCCCATGTCGCCGACGCCGCCGAGCCGCTTCAGAAAGGCGAAGCGGCAGCCGCAGATGCCGCCCTTGTCGAGCGCCGCAAGCTCCTTGTCCGACATCTCGTCGTTGACGTTGGCGATGCCCTTGTAGGCACCCTCGCTCTGCGCAATCGCGTCGGTGACGACGCGATTGTCGGTGCCGTGCACGGTGGCATTGACGATCACGCAGCGCTCGACGCCGATCTTCTCGTGGACGCTGCGGAATGCTTCCAGCGGCGCATCGGCTGTGTTGTAGGGCCGGTTTGGTGAAAAGGGATAGCGCGCGGCCGGCCCGAAGATATGGGTGTGGGTGTCGCAGGATTTTGGCGGCAGCTTGAAAGACGGCACCTTGGGATTTGGATCCGGTGGCTCGATCGTCGGGATCGCCTTCGGCTCAGCGGCTTGCGCACGCGCTTCGCCCGCAAGCGCCGCGCCGGCCAGTCCGGTCAAGAGATGCAAGTACTCTCGCCTGTTCATTTCCTCAACACTCACTCACATGGTCCGCTTGCGAGCGGAAACGCTGGATGCGCCTCCCCTCGGCGGTTTCTTTCAAGTCTTGCTTGCAACAGGCCGCCGTCGTGCCGGCGCGGCCTGATCCAGCGCAGGCGCCTGGAAGGCGGCAACGGTGGCTTGCACCAATTGCTCGATGGCCATGGCTGCATCGCTGCCATCGGCCTCGCCGCGCGACAGGCGCGAGACGCGGTCCGGCGTCACCAGCGAATAATAGAGTGCGCCGAGCAGGAAGTGGCTGCGCCAGACGATCTCGTTGCGCGGAATATGCGGCAGGCTGTCGTGGATCGAGTCGATGAAGGCGTGGCTGGTATCGTCAAAAGTCTGCGCGATAATTTTTCGCGCAACCTCGTTGCCTTCCGCCGACATCACCGCCCTCAGCCGCGTGAAGCGTGCGCCGCCGCCGGCGAGATCGCTGCCCGAGGTGAAGGCCGGCACCACATAGGCCCGCACGATGGCCTCCAGCCGGTCCTGGAGATCGCGCACGCGCCTGGCGGCGGCGAGCAATTCCGAACGGCGAAGATTCATGGGCCCGCAATGGCGCCGGTAGATCTCCAGCAGCAGGCCGTCCTTGGTCTTGAAATGATAGGTGACGCTACCGGGATTGGCGCCGGCGGCCTGCGCGATATCGCGCACCGAGACGGCGTTGAAGCCGTTGGTGGCGAACAGCTCCTCGGCCGCGGCGAGGATCGCCTCGCGCATGTTCGGCTTGCGGGCCGTTTCCTTGCTGGTGGGCTTGCTTACCATGTGATTTGTACTATCGTACAAAAGATCAGGTCTCGTCAACAAAAACCATGGGCAACGTCCGGCGCGGCTCAGAGACCGCCGCAGGGACGCGAATGCCTCAAGGAGTGCTAAGAAAATGCTGGGTTTGAACAACACAATCGGCCGGCTCGCGGTCGGTGCGGGTCTGCTGCTGGCAGCGAGCGCCGCGCAGGCCGACAATTATCCGAGCAAGCCGGTACACATCCTCGTGCCCTATGCGGCCGGCGGCGCGGTTGACGTGCTCGCGCGTACGCTCAGCCAGGCGCTGGCCAAGACCTGGGGCCAGCAGCCCGTGGTCGACAACCGTCCCGGCGCCGGCGGCATCGTCGCTTCGCAGGCGCTGGCGCAGGCCAGCCCCGACGGCTACACGCTGATCCTGGTCGCGAGCGGCCATCCGCTCAACCAGTTCATCTATGCGAGCGTGCCCTATGACACGTTCAAGGATTTCACTGCGATCAGCGAAGTCGCCTCCTCACCGCTTGCGATCGTCGTGGCGAAGGACAGCCCGTACAAGACGCTCAGTGATCTCCTCGCCGCCGCAAAGAAGGAGCCGGACAAGCTGTCCTACGGCATGTCCGGCAACGGCACTTCGGCGCATCTCGCCGGCGAGCTGTTGAAATACATGTCCGGCACCAAGATCGTCGCGATTCCCTACAAGGGCGGCGCGCCGGCGCTGACCGCCGTGATCGCAGGCGATATCCCGCTCAGCATCAATCCGCTTGCGGAGGCGATCAGTCAGCTCGAAGGCGGTCCGGTGCGCGCGCTCGCGGTGACCTCGGCCGAGCGCTCAAAGGCGCTGCCGGATGTCCCGACGGTCGCCGAGGCCGGCGTGCCCGGCTATGACGTCTCGGTGTGGTGGGGCGTGCTGGGCCCGGCAAAGATGCCGCCTGAGATCGTGGCAAAGCTCGAAACCGATTTGAAGGCGGCGTTGCAGGACCCGAACGTGCTGTCGACGCTCGGCAAGATCGGCGCAGCGCCCGTCGGCTCGTCCGCCAAGGACTTTGACGCCTACATGCATGCCGAGGCAACCAAATGGGAGCCGGTGCTGAAGGCCGCAGACATCCACGCGCAGTGAAGGACTCTCACATGATGACCTTCTCTCATCCCGTGCGCCTTGCGCGCACTGCCCTGCTCGCGATCGCAATCATCGGCTCGCTCGGTGTATCCGCGCGCGCCGATGGCGAAGCGAAACTCCTGGCGCCGAGCGGCATCTTGCGCGTCGGTATCTATCCGGGCAGCCCGACCTCGATGGTGACAGATGCGGCCGGCAAGCCGCACGGCCTCAGCTACGATCTCGGCAGCGAGTTGGCAAAGCGGCTCGGCGTTCCCATCGACTATGTCAGGTTTCAGCGCGTCGCCGACATCGTTACCGCGATCCACGACGGCCAGATCGATTTCACCGTGACCAACGCCACGCCGGCCCGTGCCAACGACGTCAGCTTCAGCCAGCCTGTGCTGGCGATCGAGCTCGGCTATCTCGTGCCAGTGAACTCCCCGATCGCCAAGATCGAGGATATCGACAAGCCAGGGGTGAAGATCGGCGTCACCAAGGGCTCGACCTCCGAGCGCACCCTGCCCGCGAAGTTCAAGAATGCGACCATAGTCCCCGCCGAAAGCGTCAAGGTCGCGATCACAATGTTCGGCCGGGGCGAGATCGACCTCTATGCCACCAACAAGCCGACGCTGTTCGAGATATCCGACCAGATGCCGGGCGCGCGGATCCTCGACGGCAATTGGGGCGCGGAGCATATGGCGATCGCGATCCCGAAGGGACGCGAGAGCGCGCTCCCCCTGCTCAACCGTTTCGTCGCGGAGGAGCAATCGTCCGGCGCGCTGGACACGATCCAGCAGCAGGCCGGCTTGCGCGGCGCGACCAAGGCGACGCGCGAATAGGCGAAGGCGTTCAATTGCGCGCGTTCGCCCGCATCTTCTCCGGCGCGGCGGGCCGGCGCACGAAGTCGGTGTCGTCGCCTCCCGACGGAATCAGGATGGCGCGTTCGCGTGGCAGTGCTTCCGGCATCTCGTCGCGGATGAAGGCGATCAGCTTCTCCCTCATCTCGCAGCGCAGATCCCAGGATTGCGGCGCATTCCGCGCACTGACCAGGGCGCGAAGCTCGATGGTCCGCGAATCCGCGTTGATCACCTGGAGGTTGACCACGGCGCCGTCCCAGAGCGCGGAGTCCTTGATGGCCTCCTCCAGCCAGCGCCGGATGCGCGGCACGTCGGCGCGGTAGTCGACGTGGAGCGGGATCACACCAATGAGGGATGCCGTATCGCGCGTCCAATTCTGGAACGGCTTTTCGATGAAGTAGGACAGCGGCACCACCATGCGGCGCCAGTCCCACAGCCGGATCACGACATAGGTCGAGGCGATGTCCTCGACCCAGCCCCACTCGTTCTCGATGATCACGGCATCCTCGATGCGGATCGGCTGCGTGATCGCGATCTGCACGCCGGCGATCAGATTGCTGAGCAGCGGCCGCGCGGCAAGACCGACGATGATACCGGCGGCGCCTGCCGAGGCGAACAGGCTGACGCCGTACTGCCTCACCGAATCGAACGTCATCAGCGCGGTCGACACCGTGATGACGACGATGATGGTGTCGGTCACGCGCTTGAACACGCGCACCTGGGTGACATGCTTGCGCGCGACAAAATTCTCGCTAACGTCGCGAAAATTCTGCAAGTACCTCGCCGCGCTCATATCGACGATCCGAATCGAGATCCAGCCGATCAGCGCGATGAAGGCGACGACGAACAAGCTCGTCAGCGGCGTCCGGAACGCGTCGTCGAGCGGCGCAAGCGGCAGGACCAGGGCGACAGCAGCAAGGCATAACGCCAGCTGCGCGGGACCGGATGTCCGCTCGATGAATACACCGAGGAGGGACAAACGGGTTCCGAAGGCGCGATTGAGAAGCCACACGGCGACACGGTAGAGGGTCAAAGCAAGCAGCATCGCGCCGGCGACCAGGCAGAGGCCGACGAACCATGAGGGTATCCAGCCGAACATCCTGTCGATGTCGGTCATGACGGCGTGGCGATTCATTCATGTCCCCGCAATTGCATACGCGTCTCAACGCGTTCCCGGTGGCTTCGCTCCCCCGCTCCGTGCAATGCAGCATCCCTCTGGTGCAACCGTCGCCGAACTGCGCTATTCCTAGGCAATCATGACTCGCCGAACCGGCAGCGCCGATCTTCCCCTGCATACCGGACGGGTTCCGCCGTGGCTTGCGAGCCGCATGGCCTGCCTCGGCGCGATCGTCACGCAGGCGATCGTGCATCATTACGGGCGCGATGCATTCCTCCAGCGGCTATCGCACCCGTTCTGGTTCCAGTCGTTCGGCGCGGTGATGGGGATGGACTGGCACTCCTCGGGAATCACGACCTCCGTGATTGGCGCGCTGAAGCGCGGGCTCGGCCCGTTGCAAGATGAGCTCGGCATCTATGTCTGCGGCGGCCGCGGCCAGCATTCGCGCAAAACACCGGATGAGCTGATGCACCTCAGTGACCGCGTCGGATTCGATGGCGCAAAGCTCACGCGCGCCAGCCGCCTGGTGGCGAAGGTCGATAGCGCGGCGGTACAGGATGGGTTCGATCTCTATCTGCACGGCTTCTTCGTCACCGCCGATGCCAAGTGGACGGTGGTGCAGCAGGGCATGAACGGCGACATGCGGCAGGCCCGCCGCTATCACTGGCATTCCGAGGCGCTGAAGAGTTTTGTCGATACGCCGCACAGCGCGATTGACGGCCCCCAGCAAGGCGAGATCGTCAACCTCACCGACCATCGCGCCGACATCTCACGCACCGCGCAGCTCGAGCTGTTGAGTGATCTCGGCCCCGATCGCATCGTCACCGAGTTCGAACGGCTGACCGGCGTCGAGCCCGCGCAAGCCATGCTGCCGCATTTGATCATGCCCGCGCATCACGACGTGCGCCCGAAAGACGTGTTCGCGCGGCGCCTGCACGGAACACTCGCGGCCGCGGCCGAGCGCGGCCCGGTCGACTTTCCGGAACTGCTGCTGACGCCCGGCGTCGGCGCGCGCACCGTGCGCTCGCTGGCGATGGTCGCCGAAATCGTGCATGGCGCGCCCTATCGCTTTAGGGATCCCGCGCGTTTCTCGCTCGCCCATGGCGGCAAGGACCGGCATCCCTACCCCGTCCCAATCAAGGTCTATGACGAGACCATTAGCGTGCTGAAGGGCGCGATCCAAAGCGCCAAGCTCGGGCGCGAAGAAGAGATGCAAGCGATCAAGCGCCTCGACGACCAGGCGCGCCGTCTGGAGCGAATTGCGCGCGGACCGTCCATTGAAGCCTATATCGCCGGCGAACGAGCGGCCTCGCCCGAACTCGACGGCCGCTCGGTGTTCGGCTGGGAACGCGATGTTGTGGGATCGGACAAATCGACCGGCTGACGGTCCGCCGGGACGACCGGCAGCTTCGCTATGGCGCGGATACCTGGCCGTTTGCGCCAGTGAATCTGGGACGCATCGACGGCAAGTCCGAGCTTGGGCCAGCGCACAAACAGCGCTTCCAGCGCGCAAGCGGCCTCGATCCGAGCAAGCTGGTGGCCGAGGCAGAAATGGATGCCCGTGCCGAAGGAGATATGGCGGTTCGGCTTGCGCGTGAGGTCGAGGCGCTCAGGCTGCTCGTGCACCGCCGGATCGACGTTCGCCGCGGCGAGCATGACCATGACGCGATCGCCCCTCTTGAGCGGCACTCCCGCAAGCTCGATGTCTCGCCGCACATAGCGGGGCTTCGAGAACTGTACAGGCGAGACGAAGCGCAGGAATTCCTCGACGGCGAGAGCGATGCGGCTTCGGTTCTGTTCCAGCCAATCGCGCAGAGCCGGATTCCTGAGGAGCTCATAGACCGAGCCGCTGATGAGATGGGTGGTGGTCTCGGAGCCCGCGGCCAGCAACAGGAAGACCATCGAGACCATTTCGTCCGGCGTGATCTGGCCGCCTTCCCGCTCGACCTGGACCAGCTCCGCGATCAAGCCCTCGCCGCCCTGTGCGCGCGCCAGTCGCAATTGCTGTTCGAGATAGCTGCGCATCTTGCGGAAAGCGAACATCAACCGGAAGAAGCTGACCACATTCGTCAGCGACGACATCGCATTCGCCCAGGCAATGAACCTGGGACGGTCCACTGGCGGCAGGCCGAGCAGTTCACAGATCACGGATAGCGGCAGGATGCGGGCGTAGCGCTGGACGAGATCGGCGGGACTGCCATCGGCGAACAGTTCGTCGGCAAGTCCGTCGGCGATGGTGCGGATGCGCGGCTCCATCGCAACAATCGCGCGGCGGCGAAAGGCCTCGTCCACGATACTGCGCAGCCGGGTGTGATCCGGCTCGTCCATGGTCAGCATGTTCTTGGCAATGGTGGTCACGAGCTTCGGCATCCACCAGCGCAGGCCGGCGACTTCGCCATCTTCCTTGCGCAGCGTGAAGGTCGTGCCGTCCTTCAGCACCTCCGCCGTCGCATCATGCGTGGTGGTGATCCAGACGTCGCCGATCAGGGGAAAACGCGTCGCGACCACGGGACCGGAGGCCCGCAATGCTGCAATCCCCTTCGGCGGATCGCGAAAGAAAGTGTCGCTCGTGAAGTCGATACGCGGTGCCATGGAATCACCGGCGTCGTTGATGGCGCCTCAACCAGATGGTGCGACCGGGCGCTCGCGCAAGGGCCGGAACCCGACCCGCACGACAACGGGATGTACGAAACGAGCCTATCCGCGTCCGGGCGAGCGCGGCCCGGCCTTGCGCTGACTGGTATAGGCGTCCCAATGGCTCCAGCTGCCATTGCTGAGGCTTTGCAGGTCGGTAGTCAGCGGACGGCGCGTGCGCTTGTCGTAATCGGCGATCGAGCGCTCGGACTGCACGATCTTGCGCTTGAGTTCCGCGATCGCCTTCTGGGTCTGGCCGTTCCGCTTTGAGGACGCAATCTCGCCCATCGTGAAGCGCGCGGTCTCCAGCGCCTTCAACTCGGCGCGGTTCTTCTTCAACTGGACCCGGTGCCAGGCGATGTTGCTGTCGCTGTCCGCAACCATGTGGGAACTCCGCTGATTCGCCCCCACAGTGTATCGTGCGCCGAATCGGCACCGCAACGCCCGTGCGGCGGCGAAAATGCGGTGTTATTGCGCGCGAATTCCCGACTTACCGCTCGGCGAAGGCCTTTTCGACCACGAACTGGGCCGGCTCGCCGTGATTGCCCTCGATGAAGCCGCGCTCACCCAGCAGCACGCGGGTGTCCGTGACCAGCGCCGGGCTGCCGCAGATCATGACGCGGTCATGCGCGGCCTCAAGCCCCGGCAGGCCGATATCGGCGAACAGCTTGCCCGAGGTGATGAGGTCTGTAATGCGGCCGCGGTTGCGGAAGGGGTCGCGGGTGACGGTCGGATAGTAGATCAGCTGAGCACGGATGTAGTCGCCGAGGAGTTCGTCCTTCGGCAGATGCTCGGTGATCATCTCGCCATAGGCGAGCTCCTTGACGTGACGGCAGCCGTGCAGCAGCACGACCTTCTCGAAACGCTCGTAGGTCTCGGGGTCCTTGATCACGCTCAGGAACGGGGCGAGGCCGGTGCCGGTGCCGATCAGGTAGAGGTTGCGGCCCTCTTCCAGATTGTCGATCACCAGCGTGCCGGTGGCCTTGCGGCTGACGATGATCTCGTCGCCTTCCTTCAGGTGCTGGAGCCGCGAGGTCAGCGGGCCGTCCGGCACCTTGATCGAGAAGAACTCCAGCGTCTCCTCGTAATTGGCGCTGGCGACGCTGTAGGCCCGCAGCAGCGGCTTCTCGCCGACCTTGAGCCCGATCATGGTGAATTCGCCGTTACGGAAGCGGAAGGTCGGGCTGCGCGTGGTCTTGAAAGAGAACAGCGTGTCGGTCCAGTGGTGGACACTCAAAACGCTTTCCTGATTGAAATTGCTCATCTCACCCTTCCGTGTCGCTTCTGTGCGGTTTTCGAGGCGGTCAGCTATGCATCGTTCGTATACGATCATTAGTATACAAATGAATAATCCGGCTTGATCCCGCGGTCAAGGCTGCCCAAGATCGAAAGCGTTGCAATTAAGGACAAGGACCCATTCCATGGCGCATGACGCACCCCAGGCCACCGGACCTTCGAAGCTCGTGATCCGCAATATCGGCCTGATCCTGTCGGGCGCGCTGGAAAAGCCGATCCTGGACGGCGACACCATCGTCGCCGAGAACGGCAAGATCACCGCAATCGGCCGCTTTAAGGATCTCGATACCGAAGGCGCGACCACCGTGGTCGAAGCCAACGGCACCACCGTCGCGCCCGGCCTGATCGACAGCCACGTCCACCCCGTCGCGGGCGACTGGACACCTCGGCAGAACCAGATCGGCTGGATCGACAGCAATTTGCATGGCGGCGTCACCACCATGATCTCGGCCGGCGAGGTGCACATGCCCGGCCGGCCGCGCGACGTCGTTGGCCTCAAGGCGATGGCGATCTTCGCGCAGCGCGCATTCTGGAATTTGCGGCCCGGCGGCGTGAAAGTTCATGCCGGCGCGCCCGTGATCGAATGCGAGATGGTCGAGGAGGATTTCAAGGAATTGGCCGCGGCCGGCGTCAAGCTGCTCGGCGAGGTCGGCCTCGGCGGCGTCAAGGACGGCCCGACCGCGCGAAAAATGGTCGGCTGGGCACGCAAATACGGCATCCAGAGCACGATCCACACCGGCGGCCCCTCGATCCCCGGCTCCGGCCTGATCGACAAGGACGTGGTGCTGGAAGCCGACACCGACGTGGTCGGCCACATCAATGGCGGCCACACGGCGCTACCCGACGACCAGATCCGTTGTATATGCGAGGGCTGCAAGCGCGGCCTCGAGCTCGTTCACAACGGCAATGAGCGTTCAGCCTTGTTCACGCTGCGCATCGCGCGCGAGATGGGCGATCTGCATCGCGTCATCCTCGGCACCGATGCGCCGGCCGGCTCCGGCGTGCAACCGCTCGGAATCCTGCGCATGGTTTCGATGCTGTCCTCGCTCGGCGACCTGCCCGCCGAGCTCGCGTTTTGTCTCGCCACCGGCAACACCGCGCGGATGCGCGAGCTCGATTGCGGCCTGATCGAAATCGGCCGTTCCGCCGACTTCGTCATCATGGACAAGGCGCAGCATTCGGCCGGCAAGAACATCCTGGAGAGCGTCCAGCTCGGCGACCTCCCCGGCATCGGCATGACCATCATCGACGGCATCGTGCGGACCCAGCGCAGCCGCAACACGCCGCCGGCGGGGAGAGTGCCGGAGATCGTCGGCGGTCATTGATCGGGCGGAAGTGCCGTAGGGTGGGCAAAGCGGAGCGTGCCCACCAACGCCTCTACAAGGCGCTGAAAGATGGTGGGCACGGCGCTTCGCGCCTTTGCCCACCCTACAAGACCGAGTTCACCGCAGCTTGTTCAACAGCGCCATCAGTGTCTCGCGCTCCCTCGCATCAAGCGGCGCCAGCGTTTCGCGGGTGATTGCGAGTGCGTTCGGCGCCAGCTTCTCCGCTAGCTGCTGACCGGCGCGCGTCAGGCTGACCAGCAGGCGCCGTCCGTCCTCGGGATCCTGGCTCGTCTCGGTCAGGCCGCGCACCGAGAGCCGATCGATCACGCCCTTGATGGTCGCCACGTCCATCGACGTCAGCCGCCCGAGCTGGTTCTGCGAGCACGGTCCGGTCTCGGCGAGTTTTGACAGCGCCGCCCATTGCGTCGGCGTGAGATTGGTGCCGATGTCACGCGAGAAGATCGAGCTGTGGCGCTGCCAGACCTGGCGCAGGATGAAGCCGACCTGCTCGTCGAGCACATAAGACGGCTTTCCCTGCTTCACGCTCTTCTTCGCCGCGACGCTTCTCGCCATCCGCTCCCCGCCCCTCACAACGACAGATGCGCGTCGCGGATATCCGGACGCGCATCGAGCTCGGCCATGGTGCCGCCGAAGCAGATGCGGCCGCGCTCGATGATATAGGCGCGATCGGAAATCAATCGCGCAAAATGCAAATTCTGCTCGGAGACGACGATGCTGACGCCCTCCTTCTTCATGGTCAGGATGGCGTCGACCATCTGCTCCACGATTTTCGGCGACAGGCCTTCCGACGGTTCGTCCAGCAACACCAGCGACGGATTGCCCATCAGCGTGCGCGCGATCGTCAGCATCTGCTGCTCGCCGCCGCTCATGCGCCCGCCCGGACGGTTTTTCATCTCACCCAGATTTGGAAACAACGCGAACAGCTTGTCGCGCGTCCAATAGGGTGCGTTCGTCCGCTTCGGCTGGCGGCCGACTTCGAGATTTTCTTCCACCGTCAGATCGGTGAAGATGCGCCGTTCCTCCGGCACATAGCCGAGCCCATCGCGCACGATCTCATGGGTCGGACGTGCCGAGACATCCTTGCCTTCGAACATGATCCGGCCCGAACGCTGCGCGACGAGGCCTACGATCGAGCGGAACGTCGTCGACTTGCCGGCGCCGTTGCGGCCCAGAAGCGCCACCACCTCGCCGTCGCCGACCTCGAAGCCGATGTCGAACAGGATATGGGCCGGGCCATAATGACTGTTGAGGTCTTGCACCGTGAGCTTCATGCCGATGCTCCCTCGCGATGCTCGGCATCGTAAAGCAGGCCCTCGCCGAGATAGACCGCCTGGACCTGCGGATTACCGCGCACCTCGGCCGGCGAGCCCTCGGCGATCAGCATGCCGCGGTTGAGCACGATGATGCGGTCGGCATGCTCGAACACCACGTCCATGTCGTGCTCGGTGAAGAGCACGCCGATCGACTTCTCCCGTGCGATCTGCGCGGTGAGCCGCATCAGCTCGACGCGCTCGCGCGGCGCCATGCCGGCGGTCGGCTCATCCATCAAAAGCAGCTTCGGCTGGTTCGCCAGCGCGACCGCAAGTTCGAGCCGCTTGAGGTCGCCATAGGCGAGTTCACCGCAGGGACGATCCGCATAGCCGCCCATGCCGACGAGTTCGAGCAGGCGCCCGGCCTCGCCGCGATCGACATTCGGCGCCGAGCCCCAGAGATTGAACAATTGCTTGCCGTGCGAGATCAGCGCGACCTGCACGTTCTCGCGCACAGTCATGGTCGCGAACGTCGCCGTGATCTGGAAGGTACGTCCCACGCCCATGCGCCAGACTTCGCGCGGTTTCTTGCCGGTGGTCTCTTCGCCGAGCAAGCGGACGTGGCCGGAATCCGGTCGGTTCTGGCCGTTGAGCATGTCGAAGCAGGTGCTCTTGCCCGCGCCGTTCGGACCTATCAGCGCCAGAATCTCGCCGGCGCGCAACGAGAACGACACGCCGCGCACGGCATGGATGCCGCCGTAGGATTTGGTCAGGCCTTCGACCGCGAGAAGTGGGGGTGCGACGCTCATTCGGCGGACTCGATCGGCTTGGCGAGCAAGGGTGACCCCGGCGGCGAAGTTTTCCTGCGCCGCTGCGCCAGCATTTCCAGCATGCCGACGATGCCCTTGGGGAAGACGACGACGATCAGCATGATGAAGCCGCCGAGCACGAGTTTCGACAGATCGGTCTGGCTGACCAGCCAGATGTTGAGCGCCTTGTAGACGATGGCGCCGATCACCCCGCCCGACACCGTCTCGACGCCGCCGAGCAGCACCATGACCAGTGCATCGACAGAGAGCGAGATGCCGAGATTGTCTGGGAAGACGCTGCCCTTGAGGTAAGCGAACAGCGCGCCACCGATGCCGGCCGCTGTGCCCGCGATCACGAAGGCGGTCCACTGCATCCGCTTGGCATTGATGCCGATCGCCTCGCTGCGCAGCACCGAGTCGCGCGTGGCCCGGAGCGCGTAGCCGAACGGCGAGAACACCATGACCCGCAGCGCGATCGTCACGAGCGCCGCGACGCCGAGCGCCAGCCAGTAGAAATGCGACGGGCTCGCCGCCCATTTTTCAGGCCAGATACTCAGAATGCCGTTGTCGCCGCCGGTCACACTCACCCACTGGAACGCGATCGACCACACAATCTGCGCGAAGGCGAGCGTCAGCATCGCGAAATAAACGCCGGAGAGCTGCACGGCAAAGAAGCCGAACACGGCGGCCCCCATGCAGCCGAGCAGCGGCCCCAGCAACAGGCAGGCGATCATCGGCAGCCCCGCCATCTTGGCAAGGAAGGCGACGCCGTAAGCACCGAGCCCGAAATAGGCCGCGTGACCAAAGGATGCGAGCCCGCCGACCGACATCAGGAAATGCAGGCTGACCGCGAAAATCACGAAGATCGCGATCTCGGAGCCGACGGTCAGCGCGTAATTGCCGGCGAACAGCGGCAGTGACGCCGCGACGACGAGCGCCGCAAGCGCAGCCAGCCGCTCGTTCGATGTCAGCGGGCGCCAGGGATTGACGGTGAGACCAGGCGTCCTGCGCGCGGGCGCCTCGGGCCTGCCGAACAGGCCCCAGGGCCGCACGATCAGCACCACCGCCATCACCAGGAAGACGAGAATGATGGAAATCTTCGGGAAAATCAGGATGCCGAAGGCGTTGAGCTCGGACACCAGCACCGCGGCGACGAAGGCGCCGACAATGCTGCCGAGGCCACCGATCACGACCACGACAAAGACGTCGACGATGATGCGCAGGTCCATGGCGTGATGAACGGCGTCGCGCGGGATCTGGAGCGCGCCGCCGAGCGCCGCGAGGAAGACACCGACTGCAAACACTGACGTGAACAGCCATTTCTGATTGACGCCGAGCGCTGCGACCATGTCGCGGTCCTGCGTCGCGGCGCGCACCAGCACGCCCCAGCGCGTGCGCTGGAACAGCAGCCAGAGAATGCCTAGCACGACCGGGCTGAGCACGATCAGGAACAAATCATAGCTCGGGATGTTCTGACCGAAGAAATCAATCGCGCCCTTGAAGCCTGGCGCGCGGCGTCCGACGAGGTCGTCAGGCCCCCAAATCAGCACCACGAGGTCCTCGACCATCAGCGTCAGGCCGAAGGTCGCGAGCAGTTGGAACAGTTCGGGGGCGTGATAGATGCGCCGAAGCAGGACCATCTCGACCAGCACACCGATCAGCGCCACCGCGAACGCTGCGACAACGATCGCGCCCCAGAAACCGAAGGCGCCGGAAAGCCGTTCCGTCAGCGTGAAGGCGATGTAGGCGCCGATCATGTAGAAGGCGCCATGCGCGAAATTCACGATCCGCGTCACGCCGAAGATGATCGACAGGCCCGACGCCACCAGGAACAGCGACGCTGCGCTGGCGAGACCGGTCAGAAACTGGACGACATAAAAGGCCATCGGCGGTCCGGGTTGGTGTTTGGAAGTCACCTCTCTCCGCTTGCGGAGAGAGGTCTTTCTAGGGTGGGTTAGCCGAAGGCGTAACCCACCAACTTCTTGCCGCTGGACGGGCGTGGTGGGTTACGCTTCGCTAACCCACCCTACGGCAGCGGAGAGTGAAGCCAGATCAATCCTTCGGTCGCAGCTTCTCGACTTCGGCGTCGCTCGGCAGATAGTCCGAGCCCTTCTTGTAGGTGGCATCCACCATCACGCCCTTGCCGTCCTTCAGCGCGGTCTTGCCGACGTATGCGCCGAGCGTCGACTGGTGGTCGATCTTGCGGAAGGTGATCTCACCGAGCGGCGACGGCATCGACAGCCCTTCCGCCGCGGCAATCAGCTTCTCCGGATCGGTCGAGCCGGCCTTCGCGAGGATCGCGGCGGCCGACTTGATGGTCTGGTAGCCGACGATCGAGCCGAGGCGCGGATAGTCGTTGTATTTGGCCTGGTAGGCCTTGAGGAACGCATCGTGCTCGGGGGTCTTGATCGAGTACCAGGGATAGCCGGTGACGATCCAGCCCTCGGGCGTCTCTTCCTTGAGCGGATCGAGATATTCAGGCTCGCCGGTCAGGAAGGAGACGACTTCGCGCCCTTTGAACAGGCCGCGGGTATTGCCTTCGCGCACGAGCTTCACGAGGTCGGCGCCGAAGGTGACGTTGAGGATCGCTTCCGGATTGGCGGCGGCAACCGCCTGCACCACCGGGCCAGCGTCGATCTTGCCCTGCGGCGGCCACTGCTCGTCGACCCACTGAATGTCCGGACGCTTCTCCGACATCAGCTTCTTGAACACCGCGACCGCCGACTGGCCGTATTCATAGTTCGGCGCAATCGTCGCCCAGCGTTTTGCGGGCAATTTGGCGGCAGCTTCCACCAGCATCGCCGCCTGCATGTAGTTGGAGGGGCGCAGACGGAAGGTGTATTTGTTGCCCTTCGACCAGGTGACGGCGTCCGTCAGCGGCTCGGCTGCGAGAAAAAACACCTTCTTCTGGTTGGCGAAGTCGCTGACGGCGAGACCGATGTTCGACAGGAACGTGCCCGTGAGCATCGCCACGCCCTCGCTCGAAACGAGCTCGTTGGCTGCGGTCTGCGCGTCTGCCGGCTTGCCGCCGTCGTCCTTGGAGATGACGACAAGCTTCTTGCCGTTAATGCCGCCGGCCGCGTTGACCTCTTCGACCGCGAGCTGCCATCCCTTGCGATAGGGTTCGGTGAAGGCCGGCAGCAGCGAGTAGCTGTTGATCTCGCCGATCTTGATCTCCTGCGCCATGGCCGAATGAGCCATGCCGCCCGCCAGAAGCGCGAAGGCCGCACCAACGAAATAGTTTCTTACTCGCATCCCAACCTCCAGTTTTGAACTCTCTTGCGTCTTCTATCTCAAACCGTCTTCGCCCTTGACCTCGGCAACCGTCAACCCGCCGACGCGCGGCAGCGGACGGCCGCTGTCGGTGACGGCGACGGCGACCATGATCTCGTTGGCGCGCGGCGCGTCGTTGATCTGCACTTCCATGCCGTCGAAATGGCTGCGCACGAAGGCTGCATCCTTGTGTCCGAGCGGAATGTCGAGCGTCGTGCCGGGGCCGCTGCGCTTCTTCGACGACGGGATCAGAGCGGCGCCCTTGCTCAGCACTTTGCGTACCGGCGCCCCCATCTTCGGGTGAAGAATCGCAGCCGCATGTTCCAGCTCGCCGTTCTCGCCGACGGCCGCCGCCTTGCCATAGCTCTGCGCCTTGGAACCATCGATGCCGAGTGCAGCCACCGCGCGCTTGGACAGGAGATCGCCGAGCTCCTCGCCGATCGCAATCAACGGCGAGAGATCCTCGACATATTTTCCGGCGAAGGGATTTTCGATCACGGCAATCGCAGCCGCACGCCGGGTCGGCGGCGACACCTGGCGGCCCATCTCCATCTGCGTCTCTTCGACGACGGTGACGATCTTGCGGATGATCGCGCTCATGCTTCGTTTCCCCGTTCAGGCATGAACCGCGTTCTCCAGCACTGCCGGGCGCGATCGTTGCCGCTCAATATCTTTTGTTCCAATGACAAGCATATCACCACAAAGCTGCAACACGGCACCTTCGATCAATCCGCGATCGAACATTTGTCGTGCACATTCCGCGCCAGATTCCAGCGCGGTCGCGATTTCGGCCCGCGACAATTCACCAACAGCGCAGGTCACAAGACGCCCGCCGAGATCGCTGTCAGGCTGAAGCTCGTTCGCAGGCCTTCGGACGATGGCGGGATGCCCGGGCAGATCGACAGCGTTGGCGATGACCGTGGCGGCCGCATCGGCCTGCGACGCGGTCGCGGCAAGCACCGTCACGGCATCGGCGATGCCGAGCGAAAAGCTGCGGCCGTGGCGGCCACTGGTCGCGATGCCCCGCACGGGATCGTTTGCATCGACCATCATTGTCCGCATCACGCCGTCGCGATCGGGCCGATCCATCAGGCCGACCGAGAAATGCTCGCCTTCACCGAGATGCAGCGCAATGTCGCCGCCATTGTTGACGTAAGCCTGATCAAGCGATGCAACGGCCAGCATCGCGCCAAGCATCTCCTGCGCCACGCTGCCGGCAACCGCAGCCATCGGCGTGATGAAGCAATCGGCAGCAAAAGGCGCGACGGCAGCATGCATGCGACGCCCGACAATTCCGTTCAGCAAACACGTCCCGGGTTCCGCCGCTTTGCGCAGCTCCGTCAGCTCAGCGCAGAGCTCGTCGAGCAGACCGGTGAACCGGCGCGCTGCCGCCTCATAGGCTGCGCGCACCTCGCCTGCGTCTCCCCTCGCCTCAACGATAAGATCGATCGGTCCATCCTGCAAATGCAGCCGCCGGCCATCAGACAGCAACGCGATTTGCGGGAGCCTTGTCATGCCCGGCGTCCCGGGATTGGGTTCTGCCAGGGCAGCTGGCGGACATCGTCACCGCCCCTCACCTCGGACAGCGGCTTCACATAATCCATGTGCCCGCCGAGCGCGGCATAATCGGACAGCTTCATCGTGAATTCGATCGGCGCGACCAGCGCCGGCGTCGGCACATAGCCGAACGCGCCTGAGGGCATCTGCGTCACGTCGACCATGTAGGTGATGCCACCGCCCGGCCAGACATAGACCGCCGCGCCGCCGCTGGTGACGCGTGTCAATGCATCTTTCACCGAGCGCGTCAGCCGCACCGGATTGTCGGTGACGCCCGCGCGCAGCGAGCCGCCGGCACCGGCCATGAACAACACCGTGCACAGCGCCGGCTCGCAATTCTCCTGGATGCGCTCAACCGAGAACTTCAGATCAGCGGGCATCTCGGTCTCGACCGGCTTCAAGGCCTCGTCGAGCACGTAATAGGACGAGTGCTCGCCAGTCGTGGAGACCATCAGCATGGTCAGCCCGGCCTTGGCTTCCTTGGCATCGAACGGTCCGAGGATCGCGAGCGGATCGGAGATATTGGTGCCGCCCCAGCCCGTGCCGGGATCGGCGACCTGGAAATAGCGGCCGGGCGTCGAGCGTCGGCCTTTCATCTTGATGCCGGTGTCGGCAATTTCGAGCAGCTTGCCGGCCTGGTGCTCGCTCAGCACGCCCGTGATGTGGTCGTCGACCACGACGACCTCGTCGACCTTGCCGTGCCACTGCTTTGCGAACATGCCGATGGTCGCCGAGCCGCAGCCGACGCGCATGCGCTCTTCCTTGGCGCCGTTGACGATCGGCGGCTGACCGGCCTGCACCACCACGCTCGCGCCGCCGTCGACAGTCAGCTCTACCGCCTTACAATTGGCGAGGTCCATCAGCGTGTCGCAGGTGAGGCGCCCCTCCTTCTTGGAGCCGCCGGTCAGATGATGCACGCCGCCGAGCGACAACATCTGCGAGCCGTATTCGCTGGTGGTGACGTGGCCGACCGCTTCGCCCTGGGCGCGCACGGTCGCAGTCTCGGGGCCGAGATAGCGGTCGGTGTCGATCTTCACCTTGATACCACAATAGGAGAAGATGCCCTCGGTCACGACGGTGACCATGTCGACGCCGTCGACCTCGGACGAGACGATGAACGGCGCCGGCTTGTAGTCGGGATAGGTCGTGCCCGCGCCGATCGCGGTCACGAAGGTCGAGGGCCCGTGGACGATCGTGCCGTCCCAATCCTCGGTGCGACTGAACGGCACCAGCTTGCCGCCGTGCGACACCGTGCGTTCAAGGATGATGTGCGGATCGACGCGAACGAGCTTGCCATCATCATTGGCATAGCGGTCGCAGGCGCCGGCCGCGCCCGGCTTGATGTAGCACATCACCGGACAGGCATCGCAGCGGATCTTGTCGGTGGCAGCGCTCGTCGTTTCAGTCACCATGTCAAAGCCAGCGGATCACGACGGGGTTTATCATTCGTACACGAACGATGTTGCGCGCGGTCCCGATAGCTGTCAAGCGGTGCCGCGCGCGAAAAGATGCCGCTGCCGAATAAAAGCTCATTTGCCTCCCGGTTCTGTCCACAAAGCGGGCAACTGCGCTGCACTGCGGCATGGCGGCTTGCACGTTTGTGTACAAACGGTATCGTCGCGACGTAGAATTTTTACGACCGCGCGGTCGCCAGAGCTTGCGAACCAGAGCTTGGAAATGAGGATGACGCAGACACCGATCCGCCTCACCGTAAACGGCAGGATCCACGACGTCACGGCCGCGCCGGAGACGCCGCTGCTCTATGTGCTGCGCAACGACCTTCAGCTCAACGGCCCGAAATACGGCTGCGGTCTCGGCGAATGCGGCACCTGTACTGTCCTGATCGACGGCACTGCTGCGCGCTCCTGCGTCATTCCAGTCAGCGGCTGCGCAGGACGCGACATCGCGACCCTCGAAGGGCTCGGCACGCGCGACAAGCCGGACGTCGTGCAGCAGGCGTTCATCGACGAGCAGGCCGCGCAATGCGGCTACTGCCTCAACGGCATGATCATGACCACCAAGGCGCTGCTCGCGATCAACCCGCAGCCGACCGAGCAGGAGGCACTCGAGGCACTGCGCTACAATCTCTGCCGCTGCGGCACGCATGTCGAAATTCTGCGTGCGGTGATGCGCGCGTCGGGCCAACTCGTTGAGGCCGGGAATTGATGGCCTCCCCTCTTTCGAATGGAGCTGAGCGGCCATCCGGCTCGCTTGTCGTCGTCCGCACCGTGGACGAGGTTACGTCCGAGACCTTCGTGCGGATCACCGCCGATGGCTCGGTCAATGCTTATAATGGTCATGTCGATCTCGGCACCGGCATCCGCACTGCGCTCGGCCAGATCGTCGCCGAAGAGCTCGACGTGTCGTTCGCACGCGTCATCGTCGTGCTCGGTGACACCGCCATCGTGCCGAACCAGGGCGCGACGATTGCCAGTGAAACCATCCAGATCACGGCAGTTCCCTTGCGCAAGGCCGCGGCGCAGGCGCGGCACTTCCTGACCGCCCGCGCAGCCCAACGACTCGAGTTGCCGGCTGCGGGGCTGACGATCGAAGACGGCCTCATCCGCGGACACAATCGCAGCGTCAGCTATGGCGAGTTGATCGGCGGCGAGACCATTCGCCTGGAGCTTGCCGACGACGTGCAGGTAAAGGCGGTCGGCGATTACACCATCGTTGGTCAGTCGATGCCGCGCGTCGATCTGCCGGCCAAGGCCACGGGCGAACTGACCTTCGTTCACGACATCCGCGTGACCGGCATGCTGCACGGACGCGTGGTGCGGCCACCCTATGCCGGCGTCGATGCCGGACCATTCGTCGGCACCAGCCTGATCGCGGTCGACGAATCCTCGGTGAGCAACATCCCCGGGGTCATTGCCGTCGTGCGTATCGGCGATTTCGTCGGCGTGGTCGCTGAGCGCGAGGAGAATGCGATTCGCGCGGCGGAGCAGCTCAAGGTGAGCTGGAAGCCGACGCCCACGCTGCCCGATCTTGCTGATGTCGAGACCGCGCTGCGCGCCAATCCATCGACACCGCGCACGCTGATCGACAAGGGCGACGTGGATGCGGCGATTGCGGGCGCGAGCAAGCATATGCAACGCATCTACGTCTGGCCGTACCAGATGCACGCGTCGATCGGCCCATCCTGCGCGGTCGCCGATTGCAGCGAAGGCAACATCCGCGTCTGGTCGGGCACGCAGAACCCGCACGTGCTGCGCGGCGACCTCGCACTGCTGATCGAGCGTCCCGAGAGCGAGATCGATGTGATCCGGTTGGAGGCCGCCGGCTGCTACGGCCGCAACTGCGCCGACGACGTCGCCGCCGACGCCCTGCTGCTGTCGCGCGCGGTCGGCCGACCCGTGCGCGTTCAGTTGACGCGTGAACAGGAGCACGCCTGGGAGCCCAAGGGCACCGCGCAGCTCATCGACGTCAATGGCGGCCTGAATGCCGACGGCGGGATCGCTGCTTACGATCTCGCCACGCGCTACCCCTCGAACGCGGCACCGACGCTGGCGCTGTTGCTGACGGGACGAATCTCGTCCGAGGGCGCCGTGCTCCAGATGGGCGACCGCACCGCGATCCCGCCTTACGACTACGACCATATGCGCGTCGTCGCCCATGACATGGCGCCGATCGTGCGCGCCTCCTGGTTCCGCGGCGTCTCGGCGCTCCCGAACACCTTTGCGCATGAATCCTACATCGACGAGCTCGCGACCGAGGCCGGAATCGACCCGATCGAATATCGCCTGCGCTACCTGAAGGACCAGCGCGCGGTCGATCTCGTCAATGCGGTCGCCGAGCGTGCGGGCTGGACGCCGCGGCCGATCCGCGAAGAGAAAGACGGCGATGTCGTGCACGGGCGCGGCTTTGCCTATGCGCTCTATGTCCACAGCAAGTTTCCGGGCTATGGCGCGGCGTGGTCCGCCTGGGTTGCCGACGTCGCCGTGAACAAGACCACCGGCGATGTCAGCGTGACGCGCGTGGTCGCGGGGCAAGACTCCGGATTGATGATCAATCCGGACGGCGTGCGCCACCAGATCCATGGCAACGTCATCCAGTCGACCAGCCGCGCGCTGATGGAAGAGGTCTCGTTCGAGCGCGGCGCGGTGGCGGCACGGGAATGGGGGGCCTATCCGATCATCCCCTTCCCCGACGTGCCGAAGATCGACGTGTTGATGCTGCCGCGGCCGGACCAGCCGCCGCTCGGCGTCGGCGAGTCCGCCTCGGTGCCAAGCGCGGCGGCAATTGCCAATGCGATCTTCGATGCGACGGGTGTGCGCTTTCGCGAGCCGCCGTTCACGCCGGAGCGCATCCTCAGGGGACTGCACGGCGACGCGGCCGCCACGCCGCAGGCGCTGCCGGCGCCCGCTGCGCCGCCGCCATCTCGCATCTGGCAAAACCCATTCGCCAAGCGCGCCGGCATTTTTGCAACGATCGCGGCGGTCTGCACAGCCGCCATCGGCGTTGGCGCGGCCCTGTTGCCCGGACGGGCGATCGCGCCGATCGCGCGGCCCGACACATCGGTCTATTCCGCCGCGACGATCGCGCGCGGCGAGCTGCTCGCCGCACTCGGCAATTGCGCGGAGTGCCACACCACGATCGGCGGCGCGATCAATGCCGGCGGGCGCGCACTGGAGACGCCGTTCGGCACGATTTTCGCGACCAACATCACGCCCGATGTCGAAACCGGCATCGGTGCCTGGTCCTATTCTGCCTTCGAGCGCGCGATGCGCGACGGGCTGCATCGCGACGGACGGCAGCTCTATCCCGCTTTCCCCTACACGCATTTTTCGAGGACGAGCGAGGCCGACCTCCAGGCGCTCTATGCCTACCTGATGGCCCAGCCCGCGGTGCGCGCCACGGCGCCGGCGAACACGCTGGCCTTCCCGTTCAACCTTCGTCCGCTGCTCGCGGGATGGAATGCGCTGTTCCATCAGACGCGCGAGTTCAAGCCTGATCCCGCAAAATCCGAGCCGTGGAATCGCGGCGCTTATCTGGTCGAGAGTCTCGGCCATTGCAGCGCCTGCCATTCGCCGCGCAATGCGCTCGGCGCCGAGCAGCGCGACGCCTATCTGGCCGGGGGATTTGCCGAGGGCTGGGAGGCGCCGGCCCTGACCTCGCTCTCGCACGCGCCGATTCCCTGGAGCGAGGACGAGCTCTTCGCGTATTTGCGCACCGGCCAGTCGCGCTATCACGGCGTGGCCGCCGGCCCGATGGCCCCGATCGTCAGGGATCTGACGGCCCTGCCCGACCACGACATCCGCGCGATGGCGATCTATCTCAACTCGTTCAACGACGCTGCCGCCGATGCGCCGACGCAGGATGCGCTCGCCGCGAAGCTCGAAGCTGCAACGCAGGTCACTATCGCCGCTTCCACTGGCGCGCGGCTCTATCAGGGCGCCTGCGCGGTCTGCCACGAGGTCGGCGGCCTGCCGCTGTTCGGCAGCCGGCCTTCGCTTGCGCTCAACAGCAATCTGCACAGCGCGACATCTGACAATCTCGTGCAGGTCATCCTGCACGGCATTGCCGAGCCTGTCTCCAGCGACCTCGGTTACATGCCGGCGTTCAAGAACAGCATGAGCGACGCG
Organism: Bradyrhizobium sp. LTSP857; assembly: GCF_000938285.1. NCBI lineage: Bacteria > Pseudomonadati > Pseudomonadota > Alphaproteobacteria > Hyphomicrobiales > Nitrobacteraceae > Bradyrhizobium > Bradyrhizobium sp. LTSP857. Next base: position 597,494 of record NZ_JYMS01000007.1, read on the forward strand.
CAAGTCGAGCAGCTCGTCACCTTCCTGCGCGGACAGTTCGCGCCGGACAAGCCGGCGTGGACGAGCGTGCGCGAGACAATCGCGCGCGTGCGCACCTCAACTCATTAAGCGTGCGTCTTCGCCTCGACCGGCGGCGTGCCGTGGGTGTGGAACGACTCGATCGTCTTCAATCCCCACGCCTGGCCCTTCTTGCGCTCCTCTTCCGTCCACACGATCGGCTTCCAGTCCGGCGCGAGGATGAGGCGCGCGCCGGCGTTGGCGACCTCGACGCGGTTGCCGCCGGGCTCGTAGACATAGAGGAAGAAGGTCTGCTGGATCGCGTGCTTGTGCGGGCCGGTCTCGATGTGCACACCGTTCTCGAGGAAGATGTCAGCGGCGCGAAGAATCTCCTCGCGGCTGTCGAGCGCGTAGGTGACGTGGTGGAAACGGCCGGGCGTACCTGAGTGGTCGAGCGAATAGGCAAAATCGTAGCTCTTGTTCGACATCGTCAGCCACATCGCCGCTTCACGACCGTCATTGAGCACGATCTGCTCGGTCAGGCGGCAGCCGAGATAGCTCTCGAAGAACTCCCGGTTGGCCTTGATATCGACGGCGAGGCAATTGAGATGGTCGAGACGGCGGACATTGACGCCGCGCGCGGGAAAGCGCTGCGCCTGGTTCTTCAGCGCGGGCTTCAGCTCCGGCGGCGCCTGATACCATTCGGTCTCGTAATAGAGCTCGACGATGTGACCGTCGGGATCCCTGCAGCGGAAAGTCGGGCCCTGCCCCATGTCGCCATCGATCCAGCCGATGTCGAAGCCGGAGCCTTTCAGCGCGGCAACGCGGCGCTCCAGCGCCTGCTGGCTGCGCGCGCGCAGCGCCATGTGCTCCATGCCGGAGGTTTTCGACGCCGTGAGCTTCAGCGAATAGCGCTCATAGTCGTCCCAGCCGCGCAGATACACCGACTCGCCCTTCTGTCCGCTGACGGTCATGCCCATGACGTCGACGAAGAATTTCAGGCTCTCGTCCGGCTTCGGCGTCAGCAGTTCCATGTGGCCGAGATGGGCGAGATCGAGGATCGGTTCGGTCTGCATGATGTCCTCCAAAACTTGGCTAGCAAGACATGGGCTTTCGATCCGCTTCTCCGGATTGCGCAATCGGGCGCGCGACGCAATGATCATGGGCGCGCCCGGGCGGCGCTGAGGCCGCGGGTTCATTTGTACTAATGTACAAATGATTAGGTCCCGTCAACAAACCAAACCAGTGCTGCCCTGCCTCGGCACCACCGCGGCAGCGACGGCTTCCGGCTCGCGGGCCCATCGGCCGACTGGGCGGATGGTAAAATCTTCCTTAATCGTTTTCAGGCTCATTGGCCCAGAAAAGCAGCATTTTCCGGCCGCTTCTGCCCATAAGTATGCATTAGGTACAAACCACCCTGCCGAATTTCGGTACATTTAACAAAGCTCCTCCCCCGCCGCTTAACAGTTTGTGCAGCCGCGGCTCGCATAGTCAGGGTTAAACTCCTCGGACTTGCCAGGTTCATTCTAGTGACATCCTTTGGACGCGTGATTTCGGTACGCGGGTCGCTCGCCCGGGTTGGGCTTCTGGCGGAAAGCCAGCTGCCGGTTTCAGAGATTCGGGCCACTGTCGGCCGGTTCGTCAGCATCCGCTGCGCCAGCTCGGTCATCGTCGCCATGATCACCGAGGTCTCCTGCGAGAACCTCTCGAGCGCCGACTACATTGCCGTCGCGTCCGTCGACCTGCTCGGCGAAATCCACAATGCCGCCGACAAGGCCAAGTTTCAGCGCGGTGTCACCAACTATCCCACCATCGGCGATTCCGTCGACCTGATCACGAGCCAGGAGCTGCGCACCATCTACGCGCCGACCGGATCGGACCAGATCAATGTCGGCTTCCTCCAGCAGGACCGCTCCGTCATCGCTTACGTCGATATCGAGGAAATGCTCTCCAAGCATTTCGCCGTGCTGGGATCGACTGGCGTCGGCAAATCCACCGGCGTGTCGCTGCTGCTCAATGAGATCCTGAAAGCGCGCCCGAACCTGCGCATCTTCCTGCTCGATGTCCACAACGAATACGGCCGCTGCTTCGGCGATCGCGCGCTGGTGCTCAACCCGCGGAACCTGAAGCTGCCGTTCTGGCTGTTCAATTTCGAGGAAATCGTCGACGTGCTGTTCGGCGGCCGCGCCGGCGTGCCCGAGGAGCTCGATGTCCTCGCCGAGGTGATCCCGATCGCCAAGGGCATCTACACGCAGTATCAGAACACCGATCGCCTCGGCCTGAAGCGCATCGATCCCAAGCAGATCGGCTTCACCGTCGATACGCCGGTGCCGTACCGCCTGGTCGATTTGATCTCGCTGATCGACGAGCGCATGGGCAAGCTGGAAAACCGCTCCTCGCGCATCATCTATCACAAGCTGATCTCGCGCATCGAGGCGGTCCGCAACGACCCGCGCTACGCCTTCATGTTCGACAACGCCAATGTCGGCGGCGACACCATGGCCGAGGTGATCAGCCATCTGTTCCGCCTGCCCGCCAACGGCAAGCCGATGACCGTGATGCAGCTCGCCGGCTTTCCGGCCGAGGTCATCGACTCCGTCGTCTCGGTGCTGTGCCGCATGGCCTTCGACTTCGGCCTATGGAGCGACGGCGTGTCGCCGATGCTGTTCGTCTGCGAAGAAGCCCACCGTTACGCCTCGGCCGACCGCAATGTCGGCTTCGGGCCGACCCGCAAGGCGGTGTCGCGCATCGCCAAGGAAGGCCGCAAATACGGCGTCTATCTCGGCCTCATCACCCAGCGCCCCGCAGAGCTCGACGCCACCATCATCTCCCAGTGCAACACGCTGTTCACGATGCGTCTCGCCAACGAGCGCGACCAGGCGCTGCTGCGCGCCGCGGTGTCGGATGCGGCCGCGAACCTGCTGTCCTTCGTGCCCTCGCTCGGCACCCGCGAGGTGCTGGCGTTCGGCGAAGGCGTAGCACTGCCGACGCGGCTGCGCTTCAAGGAAGTACCGCCGCACCAACTGCCCCGCGGCGAAGCCACCATCAGCAGCGTTCCTTCCGTGACATCGGGTCATGACATGCATTTCGTCGGCGCCGTACTCGAGCGCTGGCGCGGCGCCACCTCACAGCGCGACGTGCCGAACGACCCGGTGTTCTCGCAACCGCCCGCCAAGACGCTCGCCCCCGCCGAAGCCCCGATGCTGCAACCGTCGATGGGGCTCGATCCCGATCGCTTCTCGCTGCTGAAGAAGCCGCTGCGGTAAGGGCTACTTGCTCGCCCAACACTCCGCCGTCATGCCCGCGAAAGCGGGCATCCGGTACGCCGCGGCTTCTCCGTATCCCATCGCTGTCGCTGGAATACTGGATCGCCCGATTAAATCGGGCGATGACACTGAGCGTGTGGCACGTTGAGGCGGTGGCCCGCATCGACTATGGTTGCCGCCCCAAGCCGGAATCCATGCCCATGACAAAGCCCGCCACGCAACGTTTCCCCGTCCCCGCCCTCGACACATTACCGGACGACATCCGCACGCGGCTGCTGGCCGTGCAGGAAAAGAGCGGCTTCGTGCCGAACGTCTTCCTGACGCTGGCCTACCGCCCCGACGAGTTTCGCGCGTTCTTTGCCTATCACGACGCGCTGATGGAAAAGGACGGCGGGCTCACCAAGGCCGAGCGCGAGATGATCGTGGTGGCGACCTCGGCGGCCAATCAGTGCCAGTATTGCGTGATCGCGCATGGCGCGATCCTGCGCATCCGCGCCAAGAACCCACTGATCGCCGACCAGATCGCGGTGAACTACCGCAAGGCCGACATCACTCCGCGGCAAAAAGCGATGCTCGATTTCGCGATGAAGGTCTCCGCGGACGCGCAGCGGATCTCAGAGGAGGATTTTGCGACGCTCGCGCCGCATCGCCTCAGCGACGACGACATCTGGGACATCGCCGCGATCTCGGCCTTCTTCGCGCTGTCGAACCGGCTCGCAAATTTCACCGGCATGCGTCCCAACGACGAGTTCTATCTGATGGGACGCCTGCCGAAGAAGTAAGCGTTGGGCGCGGCAGCGCGCTACGCCGTCACTGCTTCTGCTTCGCCATCAACTCGAGCGCCGGGGCAAAGCGTTCGGCAAACGTGATTGTCCTGGCGTCGCGAACTGCGGCCAGCGAAGCCGAAATGAACGAATGAAACCCAACTGAGACGACCGCAAGCACGGCGGCGGCGAAAGCAAGACGACGCATTGTTCCCTCCTTTGGAGGCTCGGTAGTCGCTTAGAATGGGACGGCTTTGTTTCAGGACGCCTTCATGCCACCCGGAAAATGATTTCGCTCAAGAGACTGTGATTTGCTCCGGTTCGCGAAACCGCGTGCCGCAGTACGGTTTTGGCGGCTCTTGTGCTCCCGGACTAGTCCAAAGCGACGCGTGCTGAGCGCGAACGTCACGCGCGAACAGCGCGACTAACATTAGTCACCATCGTTTTACGCCGAGCGCGCGCCGTGTTGGGAATTTCTCGCGCGCGATCACGATCGAGAATCGCATGACAGCCACGACAGGCAGCTCTTGCGGGAATGCAGTCTCTACGAAGAGCACGCAAATGACCGTCGCCATTCAGAAGCTCAACGGCCTGTGGCACCTCATCGTCGGCTCATGCGAGATCCGGACTCCTTTCCTCGCGACCCAGGATCGCGAGTTGGTCGTGACTTACGCCCGACGCGCCTACCCCGGCGCCAAGATCTTTCAGCGCGACTGATCAAAGCGTTGGCGACTGATGCAGGTAACGATGGTCAAAATCGGCTAGCTCCAGAAATCGGAATTCGTCGAGCACCGTGACCCGGCCGCGCTGCAGCTCAACGATTCCTTCCTCGCGAAGCTGCCTGATCACGCGATTGGCATGGACCGCGGTGATCCCCAGCGCTTCGCCGATCTGCTCCTGGGTCAGCGGCATGTCGAAGCCGGTATCGTCAACGCGCCCGATCAGCCTGAGACGTTCGCGCAACTCGACCATGACGTGCGCGAGCCGTGCCGGCGCGGGACGCTGGCCGACATTGACGATCCATTCGCGGAACATTGCGGAGTCGATCAGCGTGTCCCGCCAGAACATCTCAGCCACAACGGGCCTGCGGTGGTGCAATTTTCGCAGCGTCTCATGGCTGATGAAGCCCAGCGTGCACGGCGTCAGCGTGGAGAGATCATGGTCCATCACGTGCAAGAACAGGCTCATCAGGTCCGGGATTTCGCCAGCAATGTGCAAGGAGAGGATCTGCCGCTTGCCACTCGCGATCGTCTTGGAGCGTGCGCAAAATCCCTCGACGATCAGGCAGCATTCGGTTGCCCGCTCGCCATCGCGCACGACCGGCGTTTCCGCCGGGTACTGTCGCACCGCGATCGGGAGGGCTTCGATTTCTCTGACATCCTCGTCCGAGATACCGGCAGAGATGCGCAAGCGCTTGACCAGCGCAGCGCGGATCGTATCGCTGGGCACGCGAGATCGCTCCGATTGCATGAATTGAGGCCATGGCGGCGTGGCGCCGCTGCAATCAAAACCCGCGATCCGCACCTCCGGTTCCAACAAAAGTTAAGGACGCCGCTCGCATCCGCATGGTTGGTTTGGGCCGGAAAGGCCAAGCCATGATCAAGAAGCGCAACCGCACGCGACCTGTCCTTCCTCTCCAGGAACGGTTGAACAAGTTCACGCAGGAGGCCCGCGCCGCCGCGAAGAAGCTGCCGGCCGGCACGGAGCGCCACACGCTGTTGCAAAAGGCCCGCGACGGCGAAGCCGCCTCCGAGATGGAACGCTGGCTGTCCTCGCATGATCTGCAAAGTCCGAAATGATCGCACCGTAACGGCCGGACGAGGCTTCCTTTACCCGGTGCAAAGCATGTCGCGAGGGATCGGGCGCCCAACGTTCAAAAGTGTACATTAAGCGCGCGAGCGCTCGGCCTAGGCTCACCCACGCTCTTCATCGGGAACGAGACGCCCGCTGAAGGCCGATGCTCCGGTTTGGATTCGCCTCCGTTTCCGGACGCAAAGCGCGGCGGCCCCAGCCCATCACCCTTCCAAGGCTGGGGCCGTCCTCACACCCAGTTCGGCTTAATCGTCCGACGCCGGCCCGCACCAGCCCGGCAGGTAGATCGCGTCCTTGCTCTTGGCTGCCGCCAGCGCCTTCTCCAGCGCCTTGTCGAAATTGGCGTCGATCGCCTTGCGCGACAATTTTCGGCGCAGAAAGTCGGCCCACAGGAATTCGGAGAACGGCGTGGTGTCCTTGGCAAAGCCGCCCATCCGGCGGAGCTCGCCGGCGAGGCTGCGGAACGGATCGTCCTTGAGATCGACGACCGATTTCGGCAGATCGCGGAACGGCCGCCGCTCGCCCTTGGCGTCGTAAGGGTAGACCCAGCGCTTGTTGTCCATCACGCCCCAGAACGCTTCGCGCTCGACCATCCTGAGGTCGCCGACGACGGTCACCAGAACCTCCTTGATGCCTTCGTCGTGCAGCGCGCGGCCGAGATGATGATGGTCGATCACGTAGTAGCGCTCGTCCGGTCCGTGCACGACGGGGATCATGTGGGTGCCGAGCAGGTCGGACTGCTTCTTCTTGCCATGCTCGCGCCAGCGCTTGCGCTTCTCCTTGACCTCGCGCATGCCGACCGTCATCTGCGTCGGCCGGAGCGACAGGATCGGCACCGGATGCACTCTCGGCTCGCGCGCGTTGGTGGTCATGATCGAAGGGCCCTCATCTGGTTGTCCAAGGTTCCCCTATTATGCCATGGGCGTTGCGGCGGCAAAATGCGTTCGCGCGATCACCTCGATCGTTGTTGCAGCGCAACCCGCGCGTCCCTGACACCGGGATGACAACCAGTTCCGCTGGTCGTTCGCTGCGCTGATGAAAGATCATGCGAACGCGCAATGCACGTGCGCGTTGAGAAGATTTCCTGCAACCCCTCTGTCACGTATGCTATTTAAAAATCGCTGCTTCGGAGTGATCCCCGCGCCATGAAATCCCAGCGGCCCATAACCTCGGACGAGGAGCACCGGGTGCTCCAGTTCAGGCCGCGCACCACGCCGTCCCCGGTGGTCCACCGGGGCAGCGGCATCGTGCAACCGCTGCACGCAGCCCCCGAGCCGCTCGACCTGTCGCGCTATGAGCAGCCCCGCGAGGACCCCGACGATTTCCGCCACCGCATGCTCGCCAATATCGCGGCGCTGGCCTTCACCATCGCGCTGACTGCGATCGGGATCTGGCTCGCGGTCAGTATTGCCGACCTGCGCCGGACCCAGGATTGCGTGATGATGGGCCGCCGGGACTGCGTCAAGATCACGACGCCGCATATCTAGGCCGCCCGGCCCCGCGACCGGCATCCCCAGCCCTGTCCCTAGGCCTGTCCGGCTCCATTGAACTCAGGGCGGCGCTCCGATATACGGGCTTCCGACCCGGCCAGAGGGGGGTTTGAGGGCGTCATTCGGGGCGCGATGCCCACCCACCCTGCCACTCTGGAAAATCTGACAAATATCCGCAATATATCAAAGGCTTAGTGATGTCCTCCACATTCGATCAGGTCGCTACGATCATCGCTGAAACCTGCGACATCCCGCGCGACACGATCACGCCGGATAGCCATGCCATCGATGATCTCGGCATCGACAGCCTCGATTTCCTGGACATCGCGTTCGCGATCGACAAGCAGTTCGGCATCAAGCTGCCGCTGGAAAAGTGGACCCAGGAGGTCAACGACGGCAAGGCGACCACCGAGCAGTATTTCGTGCTGAAGAATCTGTGTGCCCGCATCGACGAACTGGTTGCGGCGAAGGGCGCGAGCGCCTAAGCGCGCGGCCATGCAACTCGAATACTTCCACATGATCGATCGCATCGTCGACCTCAACGTCGACGAGAAGAAGATCGTCGTCGAGGCGCAGGTCCCGATGGAGAGCACCGTCTTCGAGGGGCACTTCCCGGGCTATCCGCTGATGCCCGGCGTGCTCCTGATCGAATCGATGGCGCAGGCCTCGGGCTTCCTCCTGCTCGGCGTCCTGAAGTTCGAGCGCATGCCGATTCTCGCCGCGGTGAAGGAAGCCAAAGTGCGCGGCTCGGTGTTCCCCGGCGATCTCATGAGCCTCGAGGCGAGCGTCGTCCACGAGGGCTCGGGCTACGCCATGACCGAGGCCAAGATCAGGGTCGGCGGCAAGCTGCGCGCGAACTCGGCGCTCACCTTCACGCTGATCCCCTTCCCCAATTCGGATATTCGCGGATACATGGACGCGGTCGCCAAGCGCGTCGGCTTTCCGCAACAGGCCGTATCGCCATGACTGACACTGCTTCGAAGCCCGGCCAGACGGAAGTCTGGATCACCGGCATTGGCCTTGCCACCTCGCTCGGCGAGGGGCTGGACGCCAACTGGGCCGCGCTCCAGGAGAAGCGCATCAATGTGGACGAGAAGGGCTTTGCGCCCTACATCGTGCATCCCCTGATGCCGGTCTCCTTCGACAGCCAGATCCCGAAGAAGGGCGACCAGCGCCAGATGGAAGCCTGGCAGCGTATCGGCACCTATGCCGCGGGCCTTGCGCTCGACTCCGCCGGGATCAAGGGCAACAAGGACATTCTGTCGAAGATCGACATGGTGGTCGCCGCCGGCGGCGGCGAGCGCGATCTCAACGTCGACACCGGCGTGCTCACGGCCGAGGCCAAGGGGGCGAACGCGCCCGGCTTCCTCAATGAGCGGCTGATGAGCGATCTGCGGCCGACGCTGTTTTTGGCCCAGCTCTCCAATCTCCTCGCCGGCAACATCGCCATCGTGCACGGCCTTGGCGGCACCTCGCGCACCTTCATGGGCGAGGAAGTCGCGGGCGCCGACGCAGCTCGCATCGCGCTGTCGCGCATCGCCTCGGGCGAGAGCGACATTGCGCTGATCGGCGGCTCGCATAATGGCGAGCGCAAGGACCTTATGGTCCTCTACGAATTCGGCGACTTCAATCTGAAGGACAAGTTCGCCCCCGTCTGGGCGCGCAAGGACCACGCCGGCTTCGCGCTCGGCTCGGCCGGCGCGTTCCTGGTGCTGGAATCGCGGGCGCACGCCGAAGCGCGCGGCGCAAAGCCGTTCGCAAAGCTTTCGAGCGTCGTCGCCGATCTCGCCAGGCGCAAGCAGCCGGGCGACATGGCCGCAACGCTGGAGAAGCTGTGGGCGAAGCTGCCCAAGCGCGAGGGTAAGGGCGCGATCATCACGGGCGCGACCGGCGCCGAGCCCGCGACCTCCGAGGAGCGCGGCTTCCTGAAGAGCCATGCCGACTTCCCGGTGCGATCGACCGGTACCATGTTCGGCCACGCCATGGAGACGCAATTCCCGCTCGGGATGGCGCTCGCGGCGCTCTCGATCTCGCGCGGCGCGCTGTTCCCGCCGAACGATTCGACCGGCACCGAGATTGAAATGCAGGGAGCGCCTACCCAGATCGTAGTGGTGGGAGCCGGACACTGGCGCGGCGAAGGCATGGCGCTGGTCGAGGCGGTTTAGCTAAAGCGCGTTGCGCTTTAGCAGGTTGTCGTTTGAGCATGATCTTGTCGGAAAATCGCGTCATACTTTTCCGGATCATGCTCTAATTCGTTTGGGGGATCCATGACTGCACCACGCGACAAACTCGGACGTCCCGTCGTCGTCGTCACCGGCATGGGCATCATGACCTCGCTCGGCGCCGGCAAGGCCGACAATTGGGCGAAGCTGGTCGCCGGCGAATCCGGCATCCGCACCATCACGCGCTTTCCGGTCGACGGCCTGAGGACAACGATGGCTGGCACGGTCGATTTCGTCAGCGTTGATCCGTTCTCCTCCACCGGACTGTCCGAGCGGATGGCAGAGCTGGTAACAGAGGAAGCGCTGGACCAGGCCGGCATCGGCGCCAAGGGCGACTTCCCCGGTCCCCTCTTCCTTGCGGTTGCACCGGTCGAGGTCGAATGGCCGCAGCGCCGCGAGCTCGGCCGCGCCGTCGGCTCGCCCGACTTCACCTACGACGATTTGCTGCGCATCTCCGGCGGCGGCAAGTACAGCGCCTATCATCACCGCTTCATGTTCGGCTCGGTCGCGGCCTACCTCGCCGAGACCTTCGGCACCAAGGGCTCGCCGATCTCGCTGTCGACGGCCTGCGCCTCGGGCGCAACCTCGATCCAGCTCGGCGTCGAGGCGATCCGCCGCGGCGAGACCGATGCCGCGCTGTGCGTGGCGACCGACGGCACGGTGAATCCGGAAGCGCTGGTGCGCTTCTCGCTGCTGTCGGCGCTGTCGACCCAGAACGATCCGCCGCAGGCCGCCTCCCGCCCCTTCTCCAAGAACCGCGATGGGTTTGTCATGGCCGAAGGCGCCGGCGCCCTCGTGCTGGAGAGCTATGAAGCCGCGACCGCACGCGGCGCAAAGATTCTCGGCGTCATCGCCGGCTGCGGCGAGCTCACCGATTCCTTCCACCGCACCCGCTCTTCGCCCGATGGCAAGCCGATCATCGGTTGCATGAACAAGACTCTGGCCGATGCCGGCATGACGCCGGACCAGATCGACCACATCAACGCGCACGGCACCGCGACGCCCGAAAACGACAAGATGGAGTACAACACGACATCGGCCGTGTTCGGCGATCTCGCGCAGAAGATTCCGGTCACCTCCAACAAGTCGATGGTCGGCCACACCATCTCGGCCGCCGGCGCGGTGGAGGCGATCTTCTCCCTGCTCACACTCGAGCATCAGCGCATTCCGCCGACGATCAACTACGACAATCCGGATCCCACGATCCTGTTCGACGTCGTCGGCAACAAGGCGCGTGACGCCCGCGTCACCGCTGTGATGTCGAATTCGTTCGGCTTCGGCGGCCAGAACGCCTCGCTGATCCTGACCCGCGAACCGGCCTGACCGGACCCATGGCGCTGCTTCCTGCGAGCATCAAGGCCCGCGCGCGGGAGGCCGCCAAATCGCTCAGTGGTGGCCTGATCGGGGCCACGACCGTCGGCATGCTGCGCACCACGCGCTACTTCGATCCGGTCAAGACCGCGGATTTCTTCGCCCGCGTCACCAAGCTGATCGGCCCGCGCCTGCGCGAGCACCGCATCGGCCGCGCCAATCTCACGGCTGCATTTCCGGAAAAGTCGCCGGAGGAGATCGAGCAGATCCTGATGGGCGTGTGGGACAATCTCGGCCGCGTCGGCGGCGAATTCGCCCATATGGACCATGTCTGGGATTATGACCGCGACCATCCGGAGAATAGCCGGATCACATTGTCAGCGCGCAGCATCGAGCTGTTCGACCACATCCGGGACGACGGCAAGCCGGCGCTGATCTTCGCTGCGCACCTTTCCAATTGGGAACTGCCGGCGCTCGCCGCCGTCGCACATGGGCTCGACACCGCGATCCTCTATCGCCGGCCGAACATCGCCTCAGCCGACCGCATCATCCAGGAGATGCGCCAGGTCAACATGGGCACGCTGATTCCGGCGGGCCGCGACGCGCCGCTGCGGCTCGCGCAGGCGCTGAAGGACGGCAAGCACGTCGCCATGCTGATCGACCAGTATCTGACGGGCGGCGTCGAGGTCACCTTCTTCGGCCGCAAGACCCGCGCCAATCCGATGCTTGCGCGCCTGCTCCGCCAGGTCGAATGCCCGATCCACGGCGTGCGCATCATCCGCCAGCCCGGCGGCCGCTTCGAAGCAGAGCTGACGGAAGAGGTCCCGCCGGTGCGTGACGCCGACGGCAAGATCGACATCCAGGGCACGACGCAGGCGATCACCAACGTCGTGGAAGGCTGGGTGCGCGAGCATCCGGAGCAGTGGTTGTGGCTGCATCGAAGGTGGCGGTAAGCGCTTCGGTGCGCGGGCCGTCGCTAATCCAGTTTCAAGTGGTAACGCGTATGCCGAAGCTCACCCGTTCTGGTCAGCGCGCCTTTCGCGACCAAATCTTGAAGGTCACGTGTCACCGTCGCGCGGGAAGCCTTCGTGATGCTGATGTAGTTTTCAGCGCTTAGGCCGCCCTTGAAGCCATCGATGCCCTCCTTGAATATGCGGGCGATGGCCTTCTCCTGGCGGGCGTTGAATTGCCCGCGCAGACGCTCATAGAACTTCGTCTTCGCGATATAGAAGTCGACTCGCTTGTTGGTGTTTTCCTGCGCTTCGAGAACGGTGTTGCCGAAGTACAGCAGCCAATTCGTTACCTCCATACTCTTGTTGTTGTACTCAAGAGCATCGTAGTAAGCCTTCCTCCTACGTTCGATCGTGTAGGCCAAAGCAATTAGCGTTGGCTGGCCCAGATTTTGCGCAAGTGATTTTTCTGCCAGCGCGCGAGCAATCCTGCCATTTCCATCCTCAAAAGGATGAATACTGGCGAAGTAGACATGCGCGATGGCGGAGCGCGTGAGCGCCGGCAACGGGTAAGGCCCCTCGGGTCCAGTGTCGTTGAACCACTGGACGAACGCGGCCATCTCGTTCGCCATGCTCTCGGAAGGCGGTGCCTCAAAGTGAACCTTGCGTTGACCGATGGCCCCGGAGACAACTTGCATGGGTTCGGGATGAGTGCGGTAGGTGCCGATCGTCTTGATGGTTCGGTCCCCACTCATCAACATGCTGTGCCAACCGAACATCGTCTCGTCGTTCAGGGGCTTCGAGAAGTTGAGATACAGGTCGACCATCATTTGCGCGATGCCGCGTTCGGCAGGAGACCCGCCGGCTTGCTGAGCACCGAGGCCGAACTGGTACCGCAACGACGATTGGACGCTGTCACGATCGAGTATCTCGCCCTCAATCTCCGACGTCTTCAGAGCCTCATCGCCAATCAATTCAATACGCAGGTTCTCCCGGTCGCCCTGGCTGACATGTTTGAAGGCGCCGATAAATTCGCCGGAGCGAAGGAGGAATTCGGCCTCGAGCGACTCCAGGGCGGTCGCATCATAGGTAAAATGCGGCCAAGTTGGCTCCTCCCAATTCCAAGCCATGAGTTATAGGGCTCCTTCCTATAGCTCAATATATGCCAAAAATTGAGCTATAGAAAGCTCATCTATAACTCATTTGGCGCGCCTATCCGCCCCTTTATCTATCGCCCCGTCTTCACCTTCGTCCAGAGCCGATTGATGATCCGCTGCGTCGCCGGCTCGCGCGCCGTGATGACGAACAGTTTTGCGAGCGTCGCCTCGTCCGGATAGATGTTCTTGTCGTTGAGTATCTTCGGGTCGACCAGCTTCTGGCTGGCGAGGTTGCCGTTGGCATAGGACAGGAAGTCCGAGTTCTTCGCGGCGACATCCGGACGATAGAGATAGTTGATCAGCTCGTAGGCTTCCTTGACGTTCTTGGCATCCGCGGGGATCGCGAGGTTGTCGAAGAACATCTGCGCGCCCTCCTTCGGGATCGTGTAGCCGATCTCGATGCCACCCTTCGCCTCGGCCGCGCGGGCGCGGGCCTGCATGATGTCGCCGGACCAGCCGACCACGAAGCAGATCTCGCCGGTGGCGAGCGCGCTCAGATATTCGGATGAGTGAAATTTTCGCACGGACGGGCGGACTTTTGCGACGATGTCGGCGGCCTTTTCGAGGTCGGCCTGCTTGGTCGAGTTCGGATCGAGCCCGAGATAGCTCAGTGCCGCCGGAAAGATGTCGTCGGCGGAGTCGAGCATGTGGACGCCGCAGTCTTTGAATTTCGCCAAATTCTCCGGCTTGAAGACGATGTCCCAGCTGTCGATCTTGGCGTCGGGCCCGAGGATCTGCTTCACCTTGGCGACGTTGTAGCCGATGCCCGTCGTGCCCCACATGTAGTTGGCGGCGTAGACATTGCCGGGATCGTAGATGCCGAGGCGATCGGTCACCACGGACCAGGCATTGGAGAGATTTGGCAGCTTCGACTTGTCGAGCTTCTGGAAGATGTTGGCCTTGATCTGGCGCTGGAGGAAATAGGCCGTCGGCACCACGACGTCGTAGCCGGATTTGCCGGCCATCAGGCGCGTCTCCAGCGTCTCGTTGGCGTCGAAGGTGTCGTAGACCACCTTGATGCCGGTCTCCTTCGTGAAGGCCTCAAGGACATCCGGCGCCATATAGTTGGACCAGTTGTAGAAGTTGACGACGCGCTCCTCGGCGGCCGCTCCTTCCGTGATGAACATCAGCGCTGCGGCGATCGCGAGACCAAAGCCAAAACCAGCGCGGCTGACGTTCGTCATCTTCGTCCTACCTCTTGCGTCCGCGCACCGCGTCCGACAGCCGCTCCAGTGCGGTATCGAGCGTCTCGTCCTTCTTGGCAAAGCAGAAGCGGACCACCGATGTCACCGGGTCCTGCTCGTAGAACGCCGAGACCGGGATTGCCGCCACCTTGTAGTCCTTGACGATCCGCCAGCAGAACTCGGCATCGCTCTCGTTGAGCCCGAGCGGCGACAGGTCCACGGTGAGGAAGTAGGTGCCCTGCGACTTCAGCACGGGGAAGCCGAGGCTCTCCAGCCCCTTGGTCAGACGGTCCCTGCTCCGCGTCAGATCCTTGCGCATCGACAGGAAATACTCGTCCGGCTTGCCAAGGCCGTAGGCGACGGCGGCCTGGAGGTTCGGCGCCGTCGTAAAGGTCAGGAACTGGTGCACCTTGGCGGCGACGCGCAGCAGCGGCGGTGCGGCGCAGACGAAGCCGATCTTCCAGCCCGTCAGCGAGAAGATCTTGCCGGCCGAACCGACCTTGATGGTCCGCTCCCGCATACCGGGGATGGTGATCAGCGGGATGTGCTTGTGCTCGTCGAAGGTGACGTGCTCCCAGACCTCGTCGGTGATCGCGATGACATCGAACTTCTGGCAGTAGCGGGCGAGCAGCTCGAGGTCCTCGCGCGGATAGACCACCGCGGAGGGATTCAGGGGATTGTTGAAGAGCACCGCCTTGGTCTTTGAATTGAAGACGCTTTTCAGCATGTCCTCATTCAGTCGCCAGCCCGGCGGCTCGAGCCGCACCAGGCGCGGAATGCCGCCAGCCTGGCGGATGATCGGCAGGTAGGAATCATAGACCGGCTGGAAGCAGACCACTTCGTCGCCGGGCTGAACCACCGACAGGATGGCCGAGGTCAAGGCTTCGGTCCCGCCGGAGGTGACCATCACCTCGCTCATCGGATCGAGCTTGAGCCCGTGCCAGTGGCCGTAATGGGTCGCGATCGCCTGGCGCAGCTCCGGGATCCCCATCATCGACGGATACTGGTTGTAGCCGTTGAGCGAGGCATCAGCCGCGGCGCGGCGGATGTCCTCCGGACCGGGATCGTCGGGGAAGCCCTGGCCGAGATTGATGGCGTTGTTGTCGCGCGCAGCCTGCGACATCGCCTCGAAGATGGTGACGGGAAGGTCAGCGAAGACCTTGTTCAGGAAAGAGCTTTTGGACATCCTGTTAGACATTGGGCCCGATCAGCCGCCGACCTTGCTGGGAAGGCCCGCCGCCTTCCAGCCCAGCATGCCGCCGGCGAGATGCTTGTCGTAAGGCAGGCCCGCCGCCTGCGCGGCGAGCGAGGCCGTCACCGAACGCTTGCCCGAGCGGCAGGCGAACACGACATCTTTGCCTTGCGGATCGGGGATCGCCTTGGGATCGAAGGTCGAGAGCGGCACGACGACGCCGTAGGGATAGGCCTCGGCCTCGACCTCGTTCGGCTCACGGACGTCGACGAGCAGATAGCGCCCTTCGGTGACACCCTTGGCGACCTCGTCCGGGGTCAGATCCTGTACCTGGTTTGTCAAATCATCCTCCAACGTCCGGGCGCCAGCCGGGGCGCCCCGGCCGGCGGCAACCTCGCCTCTCGGCAGGCGAAAATCAAGCGCTACAAAGACTTGAGCGCTACGGCGCAAGTTAAAGCTAAATCGCAGCGACTTGAAGTGCAGCTTTGGGAGCAGCCTAGATCGTGACCTGCGTCCCGACCTCGACGACGCGGCCGCTCGGGATCTGGAAATAGTCGGTGGCGTCGTTGGCGGAGCGGCTGAGCGAGATGAACAGCCGGTCCTGCCAGCGTGGCATGCCGGAATGGGCGGCCGGCTTGAGCGCCCTCCGCGACAGGAAGAACGAGGTCGACATGATGTCGAACTGCCAGCCGAGCTTGCGGGCGATCGCCAGGGCCTTCGGCACGTTAGGCGATTCCATGAAGCCGAACTTCAGCGTCACCTTGGAGAAGGTCGGGCTGATCTGCTCCAGCTTCACCCGCTCGGCCGGATCGATACGCGGAGTCTGCGCGGTCTCGATGGTGAGAATGACATTCTTCTCGTGAAGCACTTTGTAGTGTTTCAGACTATGCATCAGCGCAGTCGGCGCGCTCAGGGGATCGCTGGTCAGGAACACGGCTGTGCCGGGCACGCGCTGCGGCGGACGCTTCTCCAGCATCGCCACGAGGTCGGCGAGCGGGAATTCGAGCTTGCGCGACTTTTCGAACAGCAGCCGGCTGCCGCGCCGCCACGTGTACATCAGAAGGATCATGAAAGAGCCGAGCGCGAGTGGCACCCAGCCACCCTCGAACACCTTGAGCAGGTTGGCGGCCAGGAAGGTCAGGTCGAGGAACAGGAACGGCGCAATCAGAGCTGCAGCCCACAGCGGCGACCACTTCCAGGCCTTCCAGATCACGATGAAGCCCATCATGCCGGTGACGACCATCGTACCAGTGACGGAGATGCCATAGGCCGAGGCCAGCGCACTGGAGGAACGGAACAGCAGCACCATCATGATCACGGCAACCAGCAGCAGCTGGTTGATGCGCGGGATGAAGATCTGGCCGGAATGGGCTTCTGATGTATGGCGAATTTCAAAGCGCGGCAGAAGACCGAGCTGGATCGCCTGACGCGTCAGCGAATAGGCGCCGGTGATGACGGCCTGGCTCGCGATGACGGTGGCGGCGGTCGCCAGCACGACCATGCCGCCGCGGGCCCAGCCTTGCGGGAACAATTGGAAGAACGGACTCTCGATCGCCTGCGGATCGCCGAGGACAAGCGCCCCCTGCCCCAGATAGTTCAGCGCCAGCGACGGCAGCACGATGAACAGCCAGGCGGTCTGGATCGGCCGCTTGCCGAAATGGCCGAGATCGGCATAGAGCGCCTCGGCGCCGGTGACCGCCAGGAACACGGCGCCCAGCGTCACGAAGCCGATGATGCCGTGATGGAGCATGAAGGACACGGCATAGAACGGGTTCAGCGCGAACAGCACCTGCGGTTGCGCGATGATCGGATGGATCGCCGCCACCGCGATCACCGCGAACCAGACGCACATCACGGGTCCGAAGAACGCCGCGACTCGGGCGGTGCCGCGCGATTGCACGGCGAACAGGAACAGCAGGATCAGCACGGTCAGCGGAACGATGTAGGGCTCGAACCGCAGCGTGACGTCCTTCATGCCTTCGAGGGCCGACAGCACCGAGACTGCCGGCGTGATCACAGCATCGCCGTAGAACAGCGCGCCGGAGATGATGCCGAGCAGGACGATGGTCGACCCGCCGGTGCCGACCGCGCGCTGGGCCAGCGCCATCAAGGCGAGTGTACCGCCCTCGCCATTGTTGTCGGCGCGCAGGAGAATCACGACGTATTTGAGCGTCACCACGACGATCAGCGCCCACAGGATCAGGGACACCACACCGAGAACAGCCGCCGGCGTAGGCGTGCCCTCGACGCCGGAGGCCGCCATCACCGCCTCGCGGAACGCGTAGAGCGGGCTGGTGCCGATATCGCCATAGACAACACCGATGCTGCCGAGCGTCAGCGCACCGAAACCGGCGGTGGTGTGGGCGTCGCCATGCCCATTGGCCGCCGCCGTTTCCGGGGCGGGAATTGCTACGTCACTTGTCATGGGAGAGCCTGGTGGCCTCTGAAAAATGCTTCACTGCACAACGGCGGAGGAGCGCGCGGCTTATAGTCCTGCGCTGGTGGCATAGCCTAGCCCGATTCTGGGCCCTCGGCATGCAAATTTGCATGGGTCCGCCGATTGCGTTCAAATAGTGACTTGGGTCCCGACTTCAACCACCCGCCCAGTCGGAATCTGGAAATAGTCGGTGGCATCGTTGGCCGACCGGCTGAGCGCGATGAACAGATGATCCTGCCAGAGCGGCATGCCCGACTGCGCCGACGCCTTCAGCGAGCGCCGCGACACGAAGAACGACGTCGACATGATGTCGAACTGCCAGCCCTGCTTGCGCGCGATCGCCAGCGCCTTGGGGACATTCGGCTGCTCCATGAAGCCGAAGCGCAGGCGGACCTTTAAGAACTTGTCGCTGACCTTCTCCATGCGGAAGCGCTCCGACAGGTCGACCCGCGGCGTGTGCGCGGTCTCGATGGTCAGGACCACATTGTGCTCGTGCAGCACCTTGTTGTGCTTGAGATTGTGCAGCAGCGCGGTCGGCACGAAGGCGGGATCGCTGGTCAGGAACACCGCCGTGCCCTTGACGATGTGCGGCGGCCGTTTCTCCAGGCTGCGGATCAGATCGTCCAGCGGCACCTCGATCCGACGCGTCTTCTGGATCAGGATTCCCGAGCCGCGCCGCCAGGTCCAGATCGTCCCCGCCATCGCAGCTCCAAACAGCAGCGGCACCCAGGCGCCCTCGAGCAGCTTGAGCAGATTGGCGCTGAAGAAGGTCATGTCGACCACGACGAAGGGCAGGATCACGGCCGCCGCCGTCGCGGCGCGCCAGTTCCACAATTTCCAGATCACGATGAAGCCCATGATGCCGTCGGCGACCATGGTGGTGGAGACCGCGATGCCGTAAGCCGACGCCAGATTGCCGGGGGTGTGGAACAACAGCACCAGCAGCATCACGCCGATCAGGAGCAGCCGGTTCACACGCGGCAGATAGATCTGGCCGGCATGGCTTTCGGAGGTGTAGCGCACCTCGAAGCGCGGCAGCAGGCCGAGCTGCACCGCCTGATAGACTAGCGAATACGCGCCGGTGATCACCGCCTGGCTCGCGATCACGGTCGCCGCGGTCGCAAGTCCGACCAGCGGCAACACCCAATGCTCGGGCACCATGCGATAGAAGGAGTGTTCGATCGCGCTGGGATCGGACAGCACCAGCGCACCCTGTCCGAAATAGTTGATCAGCAGCGAGGGAAGCACGAAGAACATCCAGGCCGACTGGATCGGCTTGCGGCCGAAATGGCCGAGATCGGCATAGAGCGCCTCGCCGCCGGTCACCGCCAGGAACACGGCGCCCAGCGTCACGAGGCCGATCGTGCCGTGCGACAGCAGGAATTGCAGCGCGTAATAGGGATTGATCGCAGCCAGCACCGACGGATCGTCGGCGATGTGGACGACGCCCAGCACCGCCAGGACCGTGAACCAGACCACCATCACCGGCCCGAAGGCGGACGCCACCAGCGCCGTCCCCTTGCTCTGCACCGCGAACAGCAGCGCCAGGATGATGACGGTGAGCGGCACGACATAGTGTTCAAAGGCCGGCGTCGCGAGCTTCAGGCCTTCGACTGCCGACAGCACCGAGATCGCCGGCGTGATCATGGAATCGCCGATGAACATGGAGGCGCCAACCACGCCGAGCGCGAGCAGGAACCAGCTTCGCCGCCCGAGCGCACGCTGGCCGAGCGCCATCAGGGAAAGCGTGCCGCCCTCCCCGTTATTGTCGGCGCGCAAGAGCAGCAGGACGTATTTGGCGGTGACGACGATCAGCAGCGCCCACAGGATCAGCGAGAGCACGCCGAGCACCATGATCCGCGTGACCGGCTCGCCATGGGCGGCGCCCCTGACGGCCTCGTGAAACGCGTAGAGCGGCGAGGTACCGATATCGCCGAAAACGACGCCGATGCTCCCGAGCGTAAGAGCCCAAAAACCGGAGGTGACCGGCCCTTCCTGGGTCTCGGTCGATGTGATGCTCGCCGTCATGAAAGGGGAAAACGCTTCGTCCCTGGAATTGATCCGGCGCCTTTTGACGCTTCCGGTGCGCCTGTCAATCGGCACACCACCATAGCAGGCGCCGCGGCAGATGCTGTGACGGCGCGGCCACGTTCGTCGCCATAGCGACGATAGGCCTCAGGTAAAATGGTAGCGCAAGGGATTTATGGCTTCAAGTTCGGCGGCAGCGGCGGATCTTCACGCATCAAGGTGATGGTCACCCGGCGGTTGGCGGCGAGCGAAGGATCGTCCGGAAACAGCGGCTGGGTGTCCGCCTTGCCGGCGACGGCAAAGATATGCGCCGACGGCAGTCCCTCGCGTTCGAGGATCTGGCGCACGGCGTTGGCGCGGTCGGCCGACAGATCGAAGGCGCCGTAGTCGCTGCGGGTCGGCACGAAGCCGGCCGCAGTGTGGCCCGCGATGGAGACGCGCAAGGGGGTCGCCTTCAGCGGGATGGCGAGCTTCTCGATCAGCCGTCGGGTGCGGTCGTAGGGCACCTTGGAGCCGTCGGCAAACATCGAGCGGCCGTCCTGGTCGACGATCTCGAGGTTGAGGCCCTGCTTGGTCTCCTCGAACATGATGTGCTTGGACATCTCGGTCAGTTCCGGCATGTCCTGCAACGCCTGCCGCAGCGAGGCGGCCGCCAGCGCAAAATTGCGGTCGACCTTGATCTTGGCGCCGGACGTCTTGTCGCGATCCTCCTGATCCGGCGTCGGCGTGTTGGAGGACTCCTCAGGCTGGATGTGGTCGACGTTCTTCAGCCGCGCGCGGGTCGGCAGGCCGTCGGATTCGATGATGCCGGCGTAGCGCGCTTCGCTCTGGACACCGAAGGCCTCGCGCATGGAGCCTGCGACGATCTTCAGCTTGTTGGCGTCCTGGGTGGAGAATGCGACCAGCATCACGAAAAACGCCAGCAGCAAGGCCATCAGATCGGCAAACGTCACGAACCAGCCATGGCCGCCGTGTGCTTCTTCGCGTTTTTTCTTTGCCATGGGTCAGATCCCGGCGTCCGGCGTTACGCCGGAACCGGCTCGCCTTCGGCGTGGCGGTGCTTCTCAGGCAAATAGGCCAGCAGCATTTCGCGCACCAAAGTCGGGCTCTTGGAGTCGCGGATCATCAGGATGCCGTCGATGATCAGCGTGCGATTGGTTTCCTCGTCGATCAGCTTGCCATGCAGCTTGTCGGCGATCGGCAGGCAGAGCAGGTTCGCGACCAGCGCACCGTAGAGAGTTGCCAGCAGGGCGGTCGCCATGAACGGGCCGAGCTTCGAGGGATCCGACATGTTCGAAAACATCTGCACCATGCCGATCAGGGTTCCGATCATGCCGAACGCAGGCGCGCAGTCGCCGACGGCGCGGTAAATCTTGCTGCCTTCGTTGAGATGCAACAGGAAATTGTCGCGATCGCGTTCCAGATTGTCCCTGATAAAATCGAGGTCGTAGCCGTCGGCGACGTAGCGGATGCCCTTGGCGAGGAACGGCTCGTCGGTCTCGACCTTTTCTAACCCCACCGGGCCCTGCTTGCGGGCGATCTCGGCGATGCGGGCGAGTTCGTCGACCAGATCGTGCGCCGACAGCCGGCTCATCGTGAAGGCGAATTTGAGGCCGAGCGGCAGGCCGTGCATCAGCGCTGCGAGCGGGAAGCGGATCATGGTCGCTGCGCCCGATCCGCCGAAGATGATGATCATCGCATGCTCGCTGATGAACATGTGCAGATCGCCGCCCAGGAACACCATCGTCGCGACGACGATCATGCCCGCCACGAGGCCGGCGCCCGTCATGATATCCATGGGAGACTCCAACGCGAACGCAACAACGGCCGTCCTGGCCGATGGCGCGGCCCAACCCCGAACCGCATCGGAAACCCTAGTGAGCCGCGATTAAAGACGCGTAAAGGTTAAGTCGAGGCTGTGCGGCACGCCGCCGCTGATCGCGCAGCGATTGCCGTCCAGCGACAGCAATCTCAACACTTCGCTAACTATGATTGCGCCGCCCACATCCGGCCAACGGCATCGGTCCGGGCACGACGCATCAGTAACTGCCGGACAATTTTCGCTGCCCGGACTACGGCACTGACAAGGGCAAGCCCAGGCCTTATGCGGCATGACCGGTGTGCTATTTCCGAGCGACAACACCAATTCCTGATTAGAATCGCGGCAGACGGTGGCGCCTCTGAGCGATCCGGGCGGTGCGCGGATACGGCACAAAACCTGCAACGCAGATTCCATTTACGATTGAACCGCACGAGATACGAGACTCGTAACGGGGGGCTTTCAATGGCGATGGGGCCGGTTGCGACGTCTTCGAGTGATACGCCGAAGATTCGAGAGCTTGAGGGCGCGCTCAACAAGATTGGCACGACGGCCGCTCACAAGAAGATCGTGTTTCTCATCCTGATCGGCTGTCTGTTCGACAGCTTTGAGCAGAACACGGTAGGTATCACCGGACCGATGCTGCGCGAGCAATGGGGACTGACCGGCGGCGACATTGGCTTGCTCAATACGATCACCTTCGGCACGGCAGCGGCCGGCCGATTGCTGTCGGGCGTCATTTCCGACAAATACGGCCGACGGATCATGCTCGGGATCAATCTGCTGCTGTTCACGATCGGCTCGTTGATCTGTGCGTCCGCCCCCTCGTTTGGCTTGCTCTGCGTCGGGCGCGCCGTCGTCGGCTTCGGGCTCGGAGGCGAGATATCGACAGCCGTCACCATGCTTGCCGAAGTGTCATCGACGAAATTTCGAGGCACCGCAGTTGGTCTGGTGAACGTCGGCGCGGGCGGTCTCGGTAATTTTCTGGCGCCCGCTTTTGGTCTTCTGATCTTCACGCTGTTTCCCGGGCCGAGCGGCTGGCGCTGGCTGTTCCTCAGCCTGGCCTTGCCGTCGCTCTTGATCGTGTTTTATCGGCGCTACATTCCGGAGACGCCACGCTATCTGCTGTCGAAAAACAAGATCGCCGAAGCCAACAAGGTGCTTTCGATCCTCGCCTCCGGCAAGCTCAATCCCAAGGGCCTGACTGTCACGTCCTACCTCAGCGATGGTGGCGAACCCTTCAAGACCGGCAACGCAGCCTGGAGCGAGATCTTCAAGCCACCCTATGCGTCGCGAACGATCCCGGTCACGATTGCCATCCTGATGAGCTACGGTGCGCAATTGTCCGTTCTGACCTTGCTACCCATGATGCTGGTCGCGCAGGGCTACACGCTGTCAACCAGCCTGCTGTTCACAATGATCATTCAGACAGGCAGTTTTCTGGGAACGGTCTCGGCCTCGGCCTTCGGATACATGTTCCCGCGCAAGCTCGTGCTTACGGTGGGTTCGATTTGTGCCTGCGTTGCTTCGCTGTGTTTCGGCTTTCTCGGCGTGAATATCTATCTGTTGTTGTTCTTTGGCGCGGTGTTCCAGTTCTTCGTTCTCGTGCTCAACACCACCATCTGGATTTACGCACCCGAGCTTTATCCCACGAGGTCACGGGCGTTCGGCGTCGCGTTCATTCTGGCCAGCGGAACGGCGGCCGGCGCCGTGATGCCCCTTATCTCTGGCCGGGTGCTGGACAGCTATGGACTGGTCGGCGTATTTGCGATGATTGCCGTCATGTACGGCATCTTCGCCGCCTGCATCCAGTTCGGCCCCGAGACGTTTGGAAAGTCCATGGAAGACCTGAATATCGCGGCGCTGCCTGAAGGTGCATGAAGGGTCATGCGGCAAATCCTGCTCATCAATCCCAACAGCTCCGTCGCCACGACGGAGATGATGGTCAGTATTGCCGCGTCATGCGCCGCTGGCGGCGTGCGTGTCGTTGGCGCGACGGCGCAGCGGAGTCCTCAGATGATCACGACGGTCGCAGCGCTTGCGGCCTCCGCCGCCGAAGTGGTCGAAATCGGCGTCGCCGATCACAAGAATTACGCAGGGATCATCGTCAGCGCTTACGGCGATCCTGGTTTGGGGGCCTTGCGGGACAAAGTGATGCTACCGGTTGTCGGGATTTGCGAGGCGTCCATGATCGTGGCGGCCGCGGGTGGACGCCGGTTTGGTGTCGCGACCGTCACGCCCGAATTGGCGGGCTCAATTGAGGATCGTGCGCGCGAGCTGGATCTGCATCACCTCTATTCCGGGATCCGACTGACGCCGGGTGATCCACTTGAATTGGTGCGCGACCCCGCGCGGCTGGAACAGGAACTGATCGTCTCTGTGCGGGCGTGCCTTGAACAGGATGGCGCCGAAGCCGTCATCATCGGCGGAGGACCGCTTGGCCAGGTGGCGACAGCCATTCAGCCCCTGTTCGATCAGCCGATCATTGCTCCGATCCCGGCCGCAACGCGACAATTGCTTGGTCTGCTGAAAACCAGCGGTGACTAGAGCCCGGTCAACTCCAGGCTGAGCGCGCGCAGGCGCTTGCGTGCGTCGGCGTCGTAGGCCTGCGGATTGGCGCGCGCCTCGTTCATGCCGTTGAAGAACAGGCCGCTTCGACCTGCGACGTCTTCGCCTGCAACCAGATGCAGGATCGCAGCACCACCTTGTTCCACGGTCGACATCGGCGTGATGCCGCCGGCCCGCACCATCGTCGTGTTCATATAAGTCGCCGGATGCAGCGAGTTCACCGTGATGCCGGCGTCCTTGAGCTCTGCTGCAAGATCGACAGTGAGCATGATCTGCGCGAGCTTGCTCTGCGCATAGGCGCGCGAGCCGCTGTAGCCCTTCGTGATCATGACGTCGTCAAAATCGATCGGATGCTGGCCGAGTGAAGCGACATTGACGATGCGCGACGGCGCCGCGGCCTTCAGCAACGGCAGCAGCAGATGGGCGAGCAGGAAGCCCGAGAGATAGTTGACGGCAAAGCGCAGCTCGTGACCGTCGCGGCTCTCCTGCCGCTGCGGCCCATCGTTCTGCGAGCCGATGCCGGCATTGCTGACGAAGACGTCGAGATGCTGGTGATCCCGCTTCACGGCCGCAGCGAGCTCGCGCGTACCTGCCATCGACGACAGATCAGCTTGATAAAACGTCGGCGCGGCGTGGCCCGACTTCACGATCCCGTCGATCAGCGTTTTCGCCCGCGCAGCGTCACGGCCATGGATCAGGACACGCGCGCCCTCGGCGGCAAGGCGGCTTGCGACATAGCGCCCGACGCCATCGGTCGAGCCCGTGATCAGCACCGTCTTGCCGCGCATGTCCATGGTGTCACTCCGCTGTTAGTGAATCTCCGCCGAGCGCTTCAGCGCGGCCTTCAGCTTCTCGAGCGAGAAGTCGGGGCTGCGGGCGATCTCGAGGATCGGAGTTTCGCGGCGGCCGCAGAGTTCGGCGGCCTCGGGCAGTTTTGCCGCGACGTCGAGCGGGATGATGATGGCGCCGTGCTGGTCGGCATGGATCAGATCGTCCGACTTCACGGTCATTCCGGCAACGCGCACCTCGCCGCCAAAGCTCTCCGCATGCACCCAGGCATGTGACGGGCCGATCGAGCCGGCGAGCGCCTGGAAGCCCGGGGCCCATTGCGGGATGTCGCGGATCGAGCCGTCGGTGATGACGCCGAGGCAGCCGAGCGCCTTGTGCACGCTGCTCTGCACCTCGCCCCAGAATGCGCCGTAGCCGACGTCGGGACCGTCGATGTCCTGGATCACCGAGATGCGCGGGCCGTGACCGGTGCCGACATATTCGTAATAGTCGATGCGGCGCCTGGATTGCTCTTCAGGGGGCAGCGAGGATTTCAGCACCGATCGGATTGCAACCGTGCGGGCGTAGCCGACGATCGGCGGCAGATCGGGGAACGGGCAAACCAGCTGCTTGGTGGTGTAGCCGATCAGCCGGCGCTCGGGCGCCACGATCTCCATGGCATTGCAGATCGTCGGAGTATCATAGCGGCCCAGCGCTTCAAGGACGGAAGCGGGCAGCGGCCCGGTCGCGGTATCAGTCACGGCATTCTCTCCCAGATTGGCGGCTGATTGACGCGATGCCGCCGGCTCAGCGCGATATAGCCGAGATCGGGCCTCAACCCAACTCAGGAAGCTCTCATGGCAGATATCCGCCAGATGCCGCTCAGTGCAGCCGGCGATCGTCGTGCGGCGGCTCCGACAGGTTCGCCAGTGTCGGCGCCGAAGGCGGCGACGCGACCTCACCTCCTGATGGTGCGGTGGCTTCCATCGCGCGCGCCTGGTCGCGATAGGATTTGTAGCCGAGCGGCAGGCAGAGCAGATAGAGCACCGTCCCGATCGAGAGCACGTACCAGGGATAGGCGATCACAAGCGCGATGAAGAAGATCACCGCGACGAACGCCGGCAACACCAGCTCCGGGGGCACCCGCATGCGCATGCTCTTGCCGGAGAACACCGGCAGGCGCGACACCATCAGGAAGGCAATCAGCAGCGTGTAGCCGGCCGTCAGGGCCGCGGGCCAGCGCCCCAGCTCCAGGAACGCTGCATAGATCGGCAACATCACGGTGATCGCGCCTGCCGGCGCCGGCATGCCCGTGAAGAAATTGGCGGCGAAGGCCGGCTTGTTCGGATCGTCCAGCGTGGCATTGAAGCGCGCGAGCCGCAGGCACATGGAGATCGCAAATACCATGGCCGCGATCCAGCCGGCATTGCCGAGCTCGTGCAACTGCCAGAAATACAGCATCAGGCCGGGCGCGACGCCGAAATTGACGAAGTCGGCGAGGCTGTCGAGCTCGGCGCCGAATTTGGACTGGCCCTTGATCATGCGGGCGACGCGGCCGTCGATGCCATCGAGCGCGGCTGCGAACACGATGGCGTAGACGGCGAGCGTCATCCGCCCCTCGATCGAGAGCCGGATCGCCGTCAGGCCGGCGCAGATCGCCAAGAGCGTGATGACGTTGGGCACCAGCATCCGCACCGGGATCGGCCGGAACCGCCGGCGGCGTATGTCTGGATCTTTGAAGTCGTAGGGCGTCATTGGCTCGTCCTCACCTTAAGGCGAGATATAGCAAGCCACGTGCCCCTCCGCCATTGCGGCGGAAGGCCCTGAAATCGGCCCAATGGTTAATTGGCGCGGTAGGTGCGTGCCGGGTCGTCCCCGGTCAGGTCGGCCAGGATGGTCTCGCCGGCAATCGCGGTCTGGCCTTCCGAGACCAGCGCCTTGGTGCCGACCGGCAGATAGACGTCGAGCCGCGAGCCGAAGCGGATCAGGCCGAACCGCTCACCGGCGCCGACCGCCTGCCCTTCCTTCACGAAGCAGACGATGCGCTTGGCGATGAGGCCTGCGATCTGGATCACGCCGATGCGGCCCTGCGGTGTCGAGATGACCAGCGAATTGCGCTCGTTGTCCTCGCTCGCCTTGTCGAGCTCGGCATTGATGAACAGGCCCGGCCGGTAGGCAATGCGCTCCACCCTGCCCGCCACCGGGCTGCGGTTCACATGGCAGTTGAACACGCTCATGAACACCGAGATGCGCGGCAGCGGACGGTCGCCGAGCCCGAGTTCGGCCGGCGGCAGCGCCATGGTGATCATCGAGACGCGGCCATCGGCCGGCGACACCACGAGGCCATCGCGCACCGGCGTGACCCGCACGGGGTCACGGAAGAACAGCGCGCACCACACCGTGAGAATGGTGCCGATCCAACCCAGCGGCGACCACAGCCAGAACAGGACGAGGCTTGCCAGCGCAAAGCCGCCGATGAAGGGATAGCCCTCCTTGTGGATCGGCGGGATCTGACGCTGGATCGAATCGAGAATGGACATCGGTATCTGCCGCAAAAGGGGTGATGGCGCGGGTCGTCTCGCGCACGGTGTTGTTTAGGCCAGAGTTGGGACCGGAGACAAGGTCACTCCGCGGCCACAGGCGTCGTGAGGACGTCCTCGACCGGCGGCGGCTCCCGGTTGGGCGCCTCGCTGCTATCGGCCATCTTGGCCAGTTTCTCGCGTGCGGCCTCGGCCTCGCGCTGCCTATTCCACATGCTGGCATAGAGACCGCCGTGCGCGAGCAGCTTGGCGTGGGTGCCGCGCTCGGCGATGCGGCCCTGGTCCAGCACGATGATCTCATCGGCCCCGACGATGGTCGAGAGCCGGTGCGCGATCACCAGCGAGGTGCGATTCTTGGCGACGCGTTCGAGCGCGCCCTGGATCTCGTGCTCGGTATGGGTATCGAGCGCAGAGGTCGCCTCGTCCAGCACCAGGATCGGCGGCGCCTTCAACACCGTGCGGGCGATCGCAACGCGTTGCTTCTCGCCGCCCGACAGTTTCAGGCCGCGCTCGCCGACCTGGGTCTCGTAGCCCATCGGCGACATGCGGATGAAATGGTCGATCTGCGCCAGCCGCGCCGCCTCCTCGACCTCGGCATCATCAGCGTCCCAGCGGCCGTAGCGGATGTTGTAGCGGATGGTGTCGTTGAACAGCACGGTGTCCTGCGGCACCATGCCGATCGACGCGCGAAGCGAGGCCTGCGTGACTTCGCGGATGTCCTGGCCGTCGATCAGGATTTTTCCGCCGGAGATGTCGTAGAGCCGGAACAGAAGGCGTGAGATGGTGGATTTGCCCGCACCCGACGGGCCGACGATCGCGACCGTTTTGCCGGCCGGCACCTCGAAGCTGATGCCCTTGAGGATCGGGCGCGCCGGCTCATAGGCAAAGCGCACATCCTCGAAGCGCACGGCGCCTGCGGAAACGACCAGCGGCTTTGCATCCGGTGCGTCCTTGATCTCCGCCTCGCGTCCCAGCACGTTGAACATCTTCTCGATGTCGATGATCGCCTGCTTGATCTCGCGGTAGACCATGCCCATGAAATTCAGTGGCTGGTAGAGCTGGATCATCATGGCGTTGACCAGCACGAAATCACCGACCGTATTGGTGCCGTTGCGCACGCCGATCGCACACATCAGCATAGTCGCGGTCAGCCCCAGCGTGAAGATCACGGCTTGTCCGGTGTTGAGCACGGCGAGCGACGTATAGGCGTGGACGCTTGACTCCTCGTAGCGCGCGACCGAACGGTCGTAGCGCTGCGCCTCGCGCGCCTCGGCGCTGAAATATTTGACAGTCTCGTAGTTGAGCAGCGAGTCGATCGCCTTGGTGTTCGCCTCGGTGTCGGAATCGTTCATCTTGCGGCGGATGCCGATCCGCCACTCGGTCGCGATGTAGGTGTAATACATGTAGACCGCGACGGTGATGAGCGTCGCAAGCACGTAGCGCCAGTCGAATTGCCACAACAGCACGGCCATCAGCAGCGAGACCTCGACGATGGTCGGGATCAGCTGGAGGATCACCATGCGCACGATGACCTCGATGCCCTCGCGGCCACGCTCGAGCACGCGCGTCAGGCCGCCGGTCTTGCGCTCGAGGTGAAAGCGCAGCGAGAGTTCGTGCATATGGATGAAGGTGATGGTGGCGAGCTTGCGCACCGCGTGCATGGCGACGCGCGCAAAGATGCCGTCGCGCCATTGCGTCAGCACCGCCATCACGATGCGCATCACGCCGTAGCTCGCCGTCAACAGCAGCGGCGATGCGATCACCCAGAGATGCCAGTTGTCAGGCTGCACCGGCGCGGTGTTGGCCCCGGTCAGCGCATCCGTCGCCCATTTGAAGCTGAACGGAACCGTCAGCGTGATCAGCTTGGCGGCGAGCAGCAGCACCATCGACCAGACCACGCGCATCTTCAGGTCGAAACGGTCGCCCGGCCAGATATAAGGCCACAGATGCGCGAGTGTGCCCATCAGGGTGGCCCGCTCCAGCGGACCGCCGGCGGGCTCGGGCACGTCGGCGCCGTGAGGCGAATGAGGTTGGTCCATCAAGAAGCCTGAGGGCCCGCCGGATGCGGGCCGCGTTGCGATTAACTGTTTTCGCTCATATAGAAGCTTCCGGGGGCGAGCGCACCCCGCCAGATGGCGAATATTCGATTGTTTGCCGCCATTTACCGGTAGATTTCCGGGTAGTCCGAATCACCGATTGGGCTTGACGCCCCTTCGCTGCAATGCATCATGGCACCAATGAGCACGATCAAAACCGTCTGTGTCTATTGCGGCTCCGGTCCCGGAACCAATCCCCACTTCACCGAAGGCGCCAAGGCGTTCGGCAAGGCGCTCGCCGAGAACAACATTCGCCTGGTCTATGGCGGCGGCTCGCTCGGCCTGATGGGCTCGGTCGCGACCTCCGTGCTCGATCACGGCGGCACCGTCACCGGCATCATTCCCGAGTTCCTGCGGAAGCGCGAGAATGCGCTGACCCGCGTGCAGGAAATGATCGTCACCCCCGACATGCACGAGCGCAAGCGGCTGATGTTCGAACGCTCGGACGCCTTCGTGGCGCTGCCCGGCGGCGTGGGCACGCTGGAGGAACTGGTCGAACAATTGACCTGGAAACAGCTCGGCCGTCACGCCAAGCCGGTGCTGCTCGCCAATATCGACAATTTCTGGGAGCCGCTGTTCTCGCTGCTGTCGCATATGCGCCAGACCGAGTTCATCCGCGCAGGCCTTTCGGTCGACATCCTCAAGGCCGATCGCATCGAGGACATCCTGCCGAAGCTGAAGGCCGCCTCGGCACAGATCGCCGACGCGGAAAAGAACCTCGCGCCCGAAGTCGCGCGCAAGCTCTGACTACTCGCTCGGAAACGTCACCGCTTCGATCCGGTTGCCGTCGGGATCGACGATGAAGGCCGCGTAGTAGCGCACGCGGTCGTGCGGGCGGATGCCAGGCGCACCGTCGGAGGCACCGCCACTCACAAGCGCTGCCGCATGAAACGCATCAACCTCAGCCGTCGTCTTCGCCCGTAGGCAGATGTGCACGCCGCTCTCCGGGGCTACGGGCGGCATGGCCTCGCGCAGATTGATCCAGAATTCCGGATAGGACTTGCCGAAACCGATCGTGCGCGGCCGGGTTATGAGGCGTGTGAGGCCGAGGGTGGCAAGGGTTGCTTCGTAGAATGCGGCGGAGCGATCGAGGTTGCTGACGCCGACGGAGATGTGGTCGATCATGCCCTGCCTTCCCTCACCCCAACTGTCATCGCCCGGCTTGACCGGGCGATCCAGTATTCCGAGAGGTCCGAGACCTACTGAGAGGCCGCGGCGTACTGGATACCCCGCCTTCGCGGGGTATGACAGTCGTCGTGGATCTTACACCGGCGCCCCTGACTTCACGAGCTTGTAGATTACCGAATCCATCAGCGCCTGGAACGAGGCGTCGATGATGTTCGGGGAGACGCCAACCGTGGTCCAGACAGCGCCGTTCTCGTCCTCGCTCTCGATCAGCACACGCGTGACCGCGCCGGTGCCGCCGTTGAGGATACGGACGCGGTAGTCGATCAGCTTCAGGCCCTCGATGTATTTCTGATACTTGCCGAGGTCCTTGCGAAGCGCGACGTCGAGCGCG
Organism: Bradyrhizobium sp. LTSP857; assembly: GCF_000938285.1. Classification (NCBI taxonomy): domain Bacteria; kingdom Pseudomonadati; phylum Pseudomonadota; class Alphaproteobacteria; order Hyphomicrobiales; family Nitrobacteraceae; genus Bradyrhizobium; species Bradyrhizobium sp. LTSP857. Next base: position 628,614 of record NZ_JYMS01000007.1, read on the forward strand.
TTGACGGGGCCGTTGCCTTCGGCGGCCGAGATCAGGTGCTCGCCGGCGACGTCGACCTTCACCACAGCCAGGGCCACCGTGACGCGCTCACCGAGCGCGTTGTAGCGCTGCTCGACATTGACGTCGAACTGTTCGACCTCGAAATAATGCGGCACCTTGCCGAGCGTGCGGCGCGCCAGCAGATCAAATGACGCGTTCGCCGATTCATACGCATAGCCCGCCGCCTCGCGCTCCTTTAGCTCCTCGACCAGCCGCGTCAGCTTCGGATCGCTCTTTTCATAAGCGATGCCGGCGCGATCGAGCTCGGCGATGACATTGGAGCGGCCGGCCTGGTCGGACACCAGCACTTTGCGGTGATTGCCGACCAACTCCGGCAACACATGCTCATAGGTGTGCGGATCCTTCATCACGGCGGAGGCGTGAATGCCGGTCTTGGTGACGAAGGCGCTCTCGCCGACATAGGCGGCATGGCGGTTCGGCACGCGGTTGAGCATGTCGTCGAGCGTGCGCGAGACTTTTACCAAGGTCGCGAGCTTCTCCGGCGTCACGCTGATTTCGAAGGCGTCGGCAAACTCCTGCTTCAGTTTCAGGGTCGGGATCAGCGAGCAGAGATTGGCGTTGCCGCAACGCTCGCCAAGGCCATTCAGCGTGCCCTGGATCTGCCGCGCACCGGCACGCACCGCGGCCAGCGAGTTCGCCACCGCCTGCTCGGTGTCGTTATGGGCGTGGATGCCGATGTGATCGCCGGGGATGTGCTTTGTGACCTCGGTGACGATGGCCTCGATCTCGTTCGCCATGGTGCCGCCGTTGGTGTCGCACAGCACCACCCAGCGCGCGCCGGCCTCATAGGCGGCCTTGGCGCAGGCAAGCGCGAAGCTAGCGTCCTCCTTGTAGCCGTCGAAGAAGTGCTCGCAGTCGAGCATGACTTCGCGGCCAGCGGCTTTCGCAGCCGCAACGCTGTCACGGATCGAGGCGAGATTTTCCTCCTTCGTCGTCTCCAGCGCCACGCGGACCTGGTAGGCCGAGGACTTTGCCACGAAGCAGATCGCGTCGGCCTTGGCTTCCAGAAGCCCGGCGACGCCGGGATCGTTGGAGACCGAGCGCCCGGCCCGCCGCGTCATGCCGAAGGCCGTGAAGCGCGCATGGGTGAACTTCGGCTTGGTGCCGAAGAACTCGGTGTCGGTCGGATTGGCGCCGGGATAGCCGCCCTCGACATAGTCGATGCCGAGCTCATCGAGCATCGCGGCAATGATTTGCTTGTCGGTCAGCGTGAAATCGACGCCATTGGTCTGCGCGCCGTCGCGCAGCGTGGTGTCGAAGAGATAAAGACGCTCCTTGCTCATTGCAGCGCTCCCGACGCGGGATTGGTTCCGAGCGTCTTCTGCATGGTGGTGTTGGCGAGCCACTCGTCGTTGATGGTGATGCTGTTGCGCTGCATGGCGACATAGCCGCGCTTGGCGAAAAAGCCCTGCGCATTATCGCTGGCGTCAACCGTCAGCTTTTCGGCACCACGGCCGCCGGCGAGCCTTTCCAGCGCGTCGACCAGCATGGTCGCAATGCCCTGCCCGGCCACGGCCGGATGCACGTAGAGCATGCGGATGTGGTCAGTACCGCGCAGCGACGCAAAGCCCACGGGCGAACCTTCCAGCGTCGCGATCAGCGTCAGGTCGGCCGCGAGCCGCTTGCCGAACTCCTCGTCCTCCGCCACCGCCATCCAGGCCTGCTGCTGCGACGGGCCGTAATCCTCGCCCGTCAGCTCCTCGATCGCAGCGGTAAAAATCGCGGCAAGCAAGGGCACGTCGATCGGCAAAAACGGCCGCAGCGCGGGTTTTGGGAGCGCCTGCGCCATCACGCGAGCTCCCAGGTCGTCACCGGCTTGCCATCGGCATCCTTGCCGTCCTTCAGCACGACGCCCTTGGCGACGAGATCGTCACGGATGCGATCGGACTCCTTGAAGTCTTTTCGCGCCCGCGCAGCCGCGCGTTCCGCGATCAGGCGGTCAATCTCGCCTGCGTCCACGCCGCTCGCCTGCTGCTTGCGAGCTTCCCACTGCGAAGCGCTTTCGGAGAGGAAGCCGAGCAGCCGCAGCGAACCCGCCAAGGCGTTGACATCGCTGTTGCGCAGGCCGTGCAGCGCCGCGATCGCCAGCGACGTGTTGAGGTCGTCGAGCAGCGGCTCGACCACGGACGCGGCCGGTTTGGTGGGCGCGACGTCGGCTGCGACACGATACCAATCGTCGAGCGTCTTCGAACTCTCCTCCAGCGACTTCATGGTCCAGTCGATCGGCGAGCGGTAGTGCGTCTTCAGCATGTTCAGGCGCAGCACCTCGCCCGGCCAGTCCGCGAGCAATTCGTGGATCGTTACGAAGTTGCCGAGCGACTTCGACATCTTTTCGCTCTCGACCTGGAGGAAGCCATTGTGCATCCAGTAGTTCGCCATGCGCTCTTGGTGGAAGGCGCAGCAGGTCTGCGCGACTTCGTTCTCGTGATGCGGAAACACGAGATCGATGCCGCCACCATGGATGTCGAAATGCTCGCCGAGATGCTTCCAGGCCATCGCCGAGCACTCGATGTGCCAGCCCGGGCGTCCTGGCGCGGCGATGCCGGCCGGCGACGGCCATGAAGGTTCGCCAGGCTTGGACGGTTTCCACAGCACGAAATCGGTGGCATCGCGCTTGTAGGGCGCGACATCGACGCGGGCGCCGGCGATCATCTCATCCAGCGAGCGATTGGACAGCGCGCCATATTGCGGCAGCGAGGAGTTGGCCGCGTTCATCGCCTGTGGCGAGAACAGCACGTGGTCTTCGGCGACATAGGCAAAGTGGCCTTTGACGAGCCTTTCGATGATCTCGCGCATCTCGGCGATGTGCTCGGTGGCGCGCGGCTCGACGCTCGGCCGCAGTGCGCCAAGCGCATCGACGTCGGCGTGAAATTGCTTGCCGGTCTGCTCGGTGACCTTGCGGATCGCCTCGTTCAGCGGCAGGCCGGGAAAATCCCGCGCGGCGCGATCGTTGATCTTGTCGTCGACGTCGGTGATGTTGCGGACATATGTGACGTGCGCTTCGCCATAGAGATGGCGCAGCAGCCGAAACAGCACGTCGAACACGATCACCGGGCGCGCATTGCCGATATGGGCGAAGTCATAGACGGTCGGTCCGCAGACATACATGCGGACATTGTTCGCATCGAGCGGCACGAAGGTGCGCTTGTCCCGGCTCAGCGTATCGTAAAGACGCAATTCCATATGGATACCCGTCGGCTGTTGGCCGGGCGTCCAGTGCTCTCAATGGTTTTGAGAAAAGACGGCTCCAGCCAGCGAATCGCTAGCTCGTAATCTCGCGGCAAATGCCACAAATGGCGAGGAGACCGTTCATGCGCGACATATGGGCCACGAAGGGCCTTGGCGTCAAGAGAGCCGCGAAAATGCCGCTTTATCTCCACAAAGGGCCCAGCTCGTTATCATTGGTTCGTGATCCTTAACCATTTGGGCTCATTCTGGAACTGGCGGTTCCTCATTTGCCACCCGGTGTTTTTATGCGATTCTTTCTCGCCCTTATTTCCTGCGCCTCCATCATTGCGGCATCCAGCGCGTCCGCCGAGACCCGCGTCTTCATCATCGCCAACCAGGCCGACGGCTACGGCGTCGACCAGTGCCTGGCCAAGGGCGAGACATGCGGCGCACAGATCGCGCGCACCTACTGCCAGTCGCGGGATTTTGCGCAGGCCTCGGCCTTCCGCCGGGTCGATCCCGACGAAATTACCGGCTCTGTCCCCAAATCCGGCGCAAACTGCTCCCATGGCCATTGCGACGAATATGTCGCAATCACCTGCCAGCGCTGAATTCGCTCGGAACTGGCGGACCTTAGGACCAATCTTCGGCCCCTGAAACGACGTGACGCTGCCGCAGGAAGCGGCTATTGGAGGGCGCGCTTCGGCCCCTCAAGTCACATTGGGCCGTGACCTCGCTAGAATGGCGGATATGCCTGAATTTTTGTCTCTGTCCCGTCACCGCTCCCTCCTTGCCGCCAGCACATTCTTGGCCGTGCTCCTGAGCACCGTCGTGCTCGCGAGCGATGCTCTCGCGCAGGCCGGCCCGCCGCCGGCTCCGCCCGCACAAGGCGGGCTCGGACCGAACCCAATGTGCTCGCGCCTGGAAGGACAGCTCGCCGCGCTCAACGGTGGGGCGAGCGGCGACCCCGCCCGCGACGACCAGATCCGCCGCTACCAGGAGTCCCAGACGCGCCAGCAGGCCGAGCTCGACCGCGTCACCATGCAGGCCAAGCGCATGGGCTGCGATTCCTCCGGCTTCTTCTCGCTGTTCAACGGCCAGTCGGCGCAATGCGGCCCGGTCAACACCCAGATCCAGCAGATGCGCGCCAATCTGGACCAGATCACCGGCAATCTCGAGCGCTTGCGCGGCGGCGGTCCCGGCGGCTCCAGCCCCGAGCGCGACAGCCAGCGCCGCTCCGTGCTGATTGCGCTCGCGCAAAACAATTGCGGCCCGCAATACGCCAATGCCGCGCAGTCGCAGGGCGGCAACTTCCTGAGCAATCTGTTCGGCGGCAACAACGCCAACAACCCGCCGGGCGCGCCGCCGTCCGATCTCGGCCCGCAATCCGGCACCTTCCGCACGGTGTGTGTGCGCACCTGCGATGGTGCCTATTTCCCGATCTCGTTCGCAACCGTGCCGGCACGCTTCCCCGACGACGAGAAGACCTGCAAGGCGCTGTGCCCGGCGGCCGAGGCCGTGCTCTACGCCCATCGCAATCCCGGCGAAGACATGAGCTCCGCGGTCTCGATCAGCGGCCAGCCCTACACGGCGCTGCCGACCGCATTCAAATTCCGCAGCGAGTTCAACCCGTCCTGCTCCTGCAAGGCCGCTGGCCAGAGCTGGGCCGATGCGCTGAAATCCGCCGACGACAAGGCCGCCGTCGAGCAGCAGGGTGACATCATCGTCACCGAGGAGAGCGCCAAGAAGATGCAGCAGCGGCAGCTCACCAAGGGCACGCCCGCGACCACTGCCAAGAAGGGCGCGACGCCTGCGCCGGCGACGGCCACTGCACCGGCCGCGACGCCGCCCGCGGACGCCAGCGCCGCAACGACGTCTTCCGAGAACAAGCCGATCCGTTCGGTCGGGCCGAGCTTCCTGCCGCAGCAGCAGAAGTAAAGCGCCGCTCTCCGTCATGCCCCGCGAAGGCGGGGCATCCAGTACGCCGCGGCAGCAGTTGGTTTTCACGATTTCCGCCGCGGAGTACTGGATCATCCGCCTTCGCGGATGATGACAGCGGAGTGTGGGGCGCAATCACCCTTCACACTCGCAGCTTCACCCCTCGAACGCGTCGATTGAAGCGCGATTGCCGCGCGAGACCAGTGTCTCGTCAGGCGCAGGCAACGGCTCGCCATTGTCGCGAAAGCGGTTGGTGATGGGATAGCGGCGGTCGCGGCCAAAATTCCTGCGCGTGACCTTTACTCCGGGCGCGGCCTGGCGCCGCTTATACTCGGCGACGTTGAGCAGATGCTCGATGCGGGTGACCGTCTCGCGATCGAAGCCGGCGGCGATGATCTGATCGAGCGGCTCTTCGCGTTCGACCAGCCGCTCGAGGATGGCATCGAGCACGTCATAGGGCGGCAGCGAATCCTGATCGGTCTGGTTCTCACGCAATTCCGCCGTCGGCGGACGCGTGATGATATCGGGCGGAATCACCTCACCCACAGGCCCCAGCGCGCCATCGGGCTTCCAGACATTGCGCAGCGCTGCCAGCCGAAACGCCTGCGTCTTGTAGATGTCCTTGATCGGATTGAAGCCGCCGTTCATGTCGCCATAGAGCGTGGCGTAGCCGACCGACATTTCCGACTTGTTGCCGGTGGTCACCACCATCAGGCCAGTCTTGTTGGAGATCGCCATCAACAGCGTGCCGCGGGTACGCGCCTGGAGGTTTTCCTCGGTGATGTCAGGCGGCAGATTCTTGAAGATGCCTCCGAGGATGGTCTCGAACCCGTTCACGGCTTCCGCGATCGGCAGCACCTCGTAGCGGATCCCCAAATGCCCGGCGAGCTCGCCGGCGTCCGCAATCGAGCTCGCCGCAGTGTAACGATAAGGCAGCATCACACCGTGGACCTGATCGGCGCCGAGCGCATCGACGGCGATCGCCGCACACAGCGCGGAATCGATGCCACCGGAGATGCCGAGCAGCACGCCAGGAAAGCCGTTCTTGGTGACGTAGTCGCGCAGGCCGAGCACGCAGGCGGCGTAATCGGCGTGGTCGCCTTCGGGCTGCTTGGCGATCGGTCCCGTACAACGCCAGTCGTCCCCTATCCTGGTGAAACGAAGCGTCGTGATGCTCTCCTCGAACGCCGGCAGCTGGGCGGCCAGCGAGAGATCGCCGTTGAGCGCGAACGAGGCGCCGTCGAACACGAGCTCATCCTGGCCGCAGACCTGGTTGAGGTAGACGAGCGGCAGGCCGCTCTCAGTGACGCGCGCCACCGCCACTGACAGACGCACGTCGCTCTTGTCGCGGGCATAGGGCGAACCGTTCGGCACCAGAATGATCTCGGCGCCGGTCTCGGCCAGCGTCTCGACCACGTTCTCATAGTCCTCGGACTCCTCCAGCCAAATGTCCTCGCAGATGGGAACACCGATCCGCACGCCGCGCACGGTGACAGGGCCTGAAGCGGGTCCGCGCGAAAACAGCCGCTTCTCATCGAACACGCCGTAGTTCGGCAGGTTGCATTTGAAGCGCAAGCCAGCGATGCGGCCGCCATCGAGCAGCGCGCAGGCATTATAGAGCTTGCCGTCCTCCACCCAGGGCGTGCCGACCAGCATGGCCGGGCCGCCATCGGCGGTCTCGCGGGCGAGGCCTTCGATCGCCGCGCGACAAGCCGCCTGGAAGGCCGGCTTCTGCACGAGGTCTTCCGGCGGATAGCCGGCGATGAACAATTCCGGAAACAGCACGAGATCGGCGTCATCGGCTTTGGCCTGCGCGCGCGCAGCTCGCGCCTTCGCGGCATTGCCCTCGATGTCGCCCATGGTCGGATTGAGCTGGGCGAGCGTGACCGCGAATGCGTTGAGACGTTCGGTCATGGCCAGCCTGGTCCGATTCTATGGCTAAACGAAACCCAACCGCTCGACAATGGCAAGAATCCAGAATGCCCCGGCCATCAAGAGCGCGACACCAACCGCGGCCGACCCCATATCCTTGACCCGCCCGATCTGCTTGTCGTGATCCATGGTCAGGCGGTCGGCGAGCTTCTCGATCGCCGTGTTGAGCAGTTCGACCACCAGCACGAACGCGACCGCGCAAACCAGCTCAACCGAGCGCGTTGCAGTCGAGCCGACGAACCAGGCGAGCGGCAGCGACAAGATGAGCGCAAAAATCTCTTCGCGGACGGCCTGCTCTGAACGGTACGCAAAAGCCAGGCCGTTGCGGGAGTTGATCGTGGCCTTCCAGATCCGCAGCAAGGTCCTAGAGCCCCGCTGCGGCCGGCATCGGCCTGACCTTACCGGCGCGTTCCTGCTTGAGCAGCTCCGCGACCAGAAAAGCCATGTCGATGGATTGCTCGGCATTGAGGCGAGGATCGCAGACCGTGTGGTAGCGGTCGTTGAGATCCTCGTCGCTGATCGCGCGAGCGCCGCCGATACATTCAGTGACGTCCTGACCAGTCATCTCCAGATGCACGCCGCCGGCGTGGGTGCCTTCCGCGGCGTGGATGGTGAAAAACGACTTCACCTCCGACAGGACGCGGTCGAACGGGCGCGTCTTGTAGCCTGACGTGGAGGTGATGGTGTTGCCGTGCATGGGATCGCACGACCAGACCACCACTTTGCCTTCGCGCTTCACGGCGCGGATCAGTCCCGGCAGGTGGTCGGCGACCTTGTCGGACCCGAAGCGGTTGATCAGGGTCAGCCGACCCGGCTCGTTGTCGGGATTGAGCACGTCGATCAGCTTCAACAGCTCGTCGGGCTTGAGCGACGGGCCACACTTCAGGCCGATCGGGTTCTTGATGCCGCGGAAATATTCGACATGGCCGTGATCGAGCTGACGGGTGCGGTCGCCGATCCAGATCATGTGGCCCGAGGTCGCGTACCAATCGCCGGTGGTGGAATCGACTCGGGTCATGGCCTGCTCGTAGCCGAGCAGCAGCGCCTCATGGCTGGTGTAGAAATCGGTGGCGCGCAACTCGGGATGGGCTTCGAGATCAAGGCCGCAGGCGCGCATGAAATTCAGCGCGTCCGAGATGCGATCGGCCAATTCCTTGTAGCGGCGGGACTGCGGCGAGTCTTTCAGGAAGCCAAGCATCCATTGATGCACGCTGCCGAGATTGGCGTAACCGCCGGTGGCAAACGCACGGAGCAGGTTTAGTGTCGCGGCGGACTGGCGATAGGCCATCAGCTGGCGCTGCGGATCCGGCACGCGCGCTTCCCTGGTGAAGGCGATGTCGTTGACGATATCGCCGCGATAGCTCGGCAGCTCGACGCCGTTGATCTTCTCGGTCGGCGATGACCGCGGTTTTGCGAACTGGCCGGCGACGCGACCGACCTTCACGACGGGGACCGCGCCGGCATAGGTCAGCACCACCGCCATCTGGAGCAGGACGCGGAAGAAGTCACGGATGTTGTTGGCACCGTGCTCGGCAAAGCTCTCGGCGCAGTCGCCGCCCTGGAGCAGGAAGGCCTCGCCAGCCGCGACCCGCGCCAGTGCCTTCTTCAGGTTGCGCGCCTCGCCCGCAAACACCAGCGGCGGAAAGGTCGCAAGCTGCGCCTCGACGTCGGCCAGGGCCTTGGCATCGGGATAGTCGGGCACCTGGAGCACCGGCTTGCTGCGCCAGGACTCGGGCGTCCACCGCTCGGACATCGCAATCTCTCCGTGAAGCGAAAAGTGCAACCTGATCTGTGGGTTGCGAGGGCCGCCTTATACACAGGCTCGTCCCCGGCCGCCAGTTGTAAATCCATTTCGCACTGCAAACCCTTGCGAGGAAAGCCGAATTCGCATTTGCTGGGGAGTTGAGGAAACTCAGGCCAAGGACATCGGCTGCCCATGGACGCGGCGCGCGACGACGTTTTCATCGACGAGATCGGCTTCCCGGCGACCGACGGGTATGCGCTGACCGGCACCCTGTTCCTGCCGCGCGGCACCAAACGCCATGCCGTCCTGATCAACTCAGCGACCGCCGTCCCGCGAAAAATCTATCGCGGCTTTGCCTCCTACCTCGCCCACCGCGGCTGCGCGGTCATGACCTACGACTATCGCGGCATCGGCGATTCCCGGCAGCCCGCGATGGTCGGCTACAACCAGCCGAAATCGCTGGTCGGGTTCAAGGCCTCGATGTCGGATTGGGCCGCGCTCGACGTCACCGCCGCGGTGCGCTGGATGCGCGAGCGCTACACCACCCTGCCCTTCGCCTATGTTGGCCATTCCTTCGGCGGCCAGGCGCTCGGGCTGATCGAAAACAACACGGAAATTTCGCGCGCCATATTGCTGGCCTCGCAGGCCGCGACCTGGCGGCTGATGACCTCGCCGGAAAAATACCGCGTCTACGCTTTCATGAATTTTGTCGGCGTGCCGCTGGTCCACGCGCTCGGCTACGCGCCGGGCTGGGCCGGCATCGGCGAGGATTTGCCCAAGGGCGTGTTCCTGCAATGGGCCGAATGGGTCTCGAGCCCGCGCTATCTCTTCGATTCAAAACTGCCGGCGCTGGAGAATTTCGCCAAGTTCAAGGGCGAGCTGCGCGCGCTGTGCTTCTCCGACGATCCCTGGGCGACGCGACCCGCGGTCGAGCTGCTCACTGGCGGATTCACCGCGATCAAACCGGAGGTGCTGACGGTGAAACCATCCGACGTTGAGGCCAAGGCGATCGGCCATTTCGGTTTCTTCCGCCCCGAACACCGCGACACGCTCTGGCGTGGCGTGGCGGAATGGATCCAGGGGGAGTGAGAGGGCAGCGCGCTTAGCCGAACGTGAAGGCGAAAGCTTGGACGCCGGGATCGAGGAAGCGGATCTCGAAGGTGTGGTCAGCGACAGCGTCTGACGTGCGGATGAGCTGATAGAGGCGCTGCGTCGTCACCACGCCGTTGCCGTCGGCGTCCGTATCCATGCCGTGCGCGGCGCCGGGTGCCTTGCCGTCGATGGTGATACGGAAGCGGATGTTGGCGCCTTCGGTTGCGGGGCCGAGCACGAGGTGCAGGTCGCGGGCGTGGAAGCGGTAGACGATGCTGCCGTCGGGCGCGTTCAGCTGCGCACGCTCGGACCCGACCGTCCAGTTGCCGGTGAGCGACCAATCGTTGAGCTGCGGTTCGCCGGCGGCATAGACGTGGCTCTCGTCCTTTACCACGCCACCGGGTGAGACGAAATTCTCGCTGCGATCGTAACCGACGTAGGTCTCAGGCGATTTGACGTCGGCGCTGTCGGAGGCCGCGGCCTCCGCGCCCGACGCCTTGACGGCGACAATGTCGGACGGGACGTTCTTGCTGCCGGCTTCTGCGAGCAGCGTCTGGATGACGCGCTCGGACTCCGCGTACTCGCCTTCGCCAAAATGATGGTGACGGACCTTGCCGTTGGCATCGATGAAGTAATGCGCAGGCCAGTACTGGTTCTCAAAGGACCGCCAGATCTTGTAGTCGTTGTCGACCGCCACGGGATAACCGATCTTGAGCGTCGCCATGGCGTTTTTGATGTTGTCAACATTGCGCTCGAAGGCGAATTCAGGGGCGTGAACACCGATCACCACCAGGCCGCGGTCGCGATATTTCTCCGCCCAGGCGCGCACATAGGGAATCGAACGCAGGCAGTTGATGCAGGAATAGGTCCAGAAGTCGACCAGGACGACCTTGCCTTTCAACTGCTCCAGCGTCAGCGGCGGCGAGTTCAGCCAAGTTTGCGCGCCGTCGAGCGAAGGATCGAGATCCTCGACCAGCAAGTCGGATGCATTATCGCCGCTCGGCTTGGCCTGCATCGACGGACCGGTCATCGCGGTCTTCGCATTCGGGTGCAGCTTGTCGAGCAGTGCCTGCTCCAGCGACGTCGTGCTGCCGACCGAGAGATTGGTGAGGAAGCCGGTGTCCAGGCCGAGCGAAATGGCGACGACGGCCGCGAGCACGGCGACGCCGACCCCGCGCCTGATCCACTCGCCGGCGCCGATCGAGCGCTTCATCGCGGCGAAGACGCGGCCGCCAACCAGCAGAGCCAACGCCAGCGACGTTGCGGCACCGGCGGCGTAAACCAGAAGCAGCAGCGCTGTCCCGGCATTGGCGCCCTGAAGCGCGGCGCCCGTCAGGATCAGGCCAAGCACCGGCCCCGCGCAAGGCGCCCAGAGAAAGCCGGTGGCAATTCCGAGCACGAGCGGCGCGACAAGACTGTCCTCGCCCGGCTGGTCCGCCGACTGCGAGATGCGCGCGCCGACCGCCACCAGCGGCCGCATCAGGCGATCGGCCAACTCCGGAAACACCAGTGTCAGGCCGAACAATGCGAGCAGGATCAGCGCGGCACCGCGTCCATATTGGTTGGCGGAAACAACCCAGCCACCCGCGACGGACGCAAGCGTCGCGACGACGGCAAAAGCCAGCGACATGCCGATCAGCATCGGCAGCCCGTTTCGCAAGAACGGACGATCGGCGCGCGCCAGCACGAACGGAATAACCGGCAGGATGCACGGGCTCACGATGGTCAGGACGCCACCGAGATAGGCCAGCAGATAGAGAATCATGAGCCCGCTCTTGTCAGGAGAAGCCGGCGACGCGATGCGGCACGTAAGGCGCTTCCAGCGCCTTGATCTCCTCAGCGCTGAGCTTGAGCGACAGCGCGGCGACCGCATCCGTCAGATGCTCCGGCTTGGACGCGCCGATGATCGGCGAGGTCACGCCTTTCTTCTGGAGTAGCCAAGCCATCGCGACCTGCGCCCGCGGAACGCCACGCGCCGCCGCAATCTTGCCGACGGCCTCAGTCACCTGGCGATCAGAGTCCGGAAAATCGTTGTAGAGCGTCTTGCCGAACTCGTCGGTCTCGAGCCGCGCGCTGCTCTCGGCCCACTCCCGCGTCAACCGTCCGCGCGCCAGCGGGCTCCACGGCATCACGGCGATGCCCTGGTCGAGGCAGAACGGCAGCATCTCCCGCTCCTCCTCCCGGTTGATGAGATTGATGTGGTCCTGCATGCTGACGAACTCGGTCCAGCCGTTCATGCGCGAGGTGTAGATCGCTTTCGCGAACTGCCATGCATACATGTTGGATGCGCCGATATAGCGCGCTTTGCCGGCCTTCACGACATCATGCAGCGCTTCCATCGTCTCCTCGATCGGCACCGTCGGGTCGCCGCGATGGATCTGATAGAGATCGACGAAGTCGGTGCCGAGACGTTTCAGGCTGTTGTCGATCTCGGCAAAGATCGCCTTGCGCGACAGCCCTGCCCCGTTCGCGCCCGGCCGCATCCGGCCGTTGACCTTGGTGGCGAGCACGATGTCGTCGCGCTTGACGAACTCCTTCAGCGCTCGGCCGACGATCTCCTCCGAGGTGCCGTCGGAATAGACATTGGCCGTGTCGAAGAAGTTGATACCGAGATCGAGCGCCTTGCGGATCAGCGGGCGGCTCTTCTCCTCCTCGAGCGTCCACGGATGCGAGCCGCGGTCGGGGATGCCATAGGTCATGCAGCCAATGCACAGGCGGGAGACACCAAGACCGGTCTTGCCGAATTTGACGTATCCATCTTCTTGCTCTTTCTTTGGGAGATGTTGACGCGGGTGTTCGGCCAGCTCTTATCACCGCTCGACTGGGCTGATCTTCACAAGACCGTTTTCGGCGAGGATGTCCTGCCCCTTGTCCGACAGCAGGAACAGCGCAAGCCGCGCGGCGACCGGATTGTCCGTGAGCAACGCCAGCCCGTAGGTCGCGACCACGTCGATCTCCAGCGGCAGGCGCGAGACCTTCAAGCCGGGGACCTCGCGCAAGGTCTGCTGCTGGCCGCTGCAATAGACCAGCAGCACATCCGCCTTGTCGGCGAGGAAGATGCTGGCGGCCGGCGAGTGGCCTTCAAGCGGTGTGATGGCGGCCGGCCCACCGATCAGCTTCAGAGCTTTCTGGCTGAGCACGGCATCGGCCCCGGCGCGGACTTTTTCCGCGCGCTTGAACACGGCAAAGGCGTAGTCGCCGCCGGGATCAACGATCGGCGTTGACGTCGCTAGCCGGATCTTGGGATCGAGTATCGTCTGGAGCGCATTGGACTCGGTGAGCCCAACCGTGTCGCGGCTGAACAGGCAGAGATTGTTGCGTGCGAACGGGATCACCAGCGTCTGCGGCCGCTGCGCCGCCAGCGTACGCGGATGCTCGGTGTTGGCCGACAGATAGAGGTCGGCAACCTCGCCCTTCTCGATGCGCTCGCGCAAGCCGCCCGCCGGGCCGAAGACGGGATCGGCGACCTGCGATGCATCGAGCCCTGCGGCCTTGATCGCTTGCTTCAACGGCACGGTCAGGCTGCCCGCGGCAAAGACGCGGGCCGGCTCGGCGCGCGCGGCCGTGGCGCTGATCGCAAGACAAAATGCGGAGATGATGGAGAGTGAAGCTCTCATAAGCTGACCCTATTCCTTGATTGTCCGGCTATTCGCCGATCGGAAGGTAGTCGCACTGGAACTGAAACGGCTTCTCCTGCACAGCCTGCCGCAGGACGAGATGATAGCCGTGGTCCCGCATCAGCGCACTGATGTCGACGGTCTTCTCGACCTCGAACAGCTTGTCCTTGTGCGGCTTCTGCCAATGGTTGATCTGCGCTTTGGCCCGGTCCTTGGCGGCGCCGGCATCAGCGGCGACGATCAGGATGTTCTTGTGCAGCTCGCTGAACAGCGCGGGATCGTAGCCGCCCAGGTTGACGAAGAACAGCTTGCCCTGCTCGCCAACCGGCGGCGTGGATGACAGCTCGAGGTCGTACCCATCGGCCTGCTCCACCGCGCCCCAGCAATCCAGATGCAGGCTCTTCGGCTCACCCCACCATTGCCGGCGCAGATCCTCAAAACAATCCTCCGGCGTCGTTCCGATCGAGAACCTGATGTCGTGCAGCTCCACATTGGAATTGCCGCAATCGCCGCCGACGTAGAACATGAACAGCTTCATTCGACCTCAAACCACGACCTGCTGCCGGATCAATTTTGCGGTGCACGCGTTGCAGATCAGCGCGCATTCGTCTGAGACCAGGCCGAGCTTGATGTTGAGGCCGATGCCGAGATCCTGGTCGGCAAGGCCGGCGATGATCCCGTTACAACTCAAGCACCTGCGCGGCGCTTCCACGCTGCCGCTCTCTTCGCGCACAGGTGCAACGTGACGGGACATCGTGGGATCCTCTTTGATTCCGGCCATCGGCCTTCGTATCGCTATATTTACTGGTATATATCGTAGGCGGCAAGGCGGACCGGGGAGGAGCAAAAGGATCCGCCAGCTGCAAGCGACAAAACGGCCGACAAAGCTCGCCTCTGAAGAATAGTCCCTTCTTATTCGTCAGGAATCGCAATCATGAAAAAATACGACAATGCCTCGCGTTCGCGCAGGCAGGGAGAAACGCTCACGACCAGTCGCGCCCTCGGTGCGGCTGCTGCTATCCTCGCCTCCTGTGCACTGACGGCAGACCTTGCCCAAGCCCAAACCCCTACTCCGGTCAGCGTGCCCGACAAGAGCTTTCCCGAGAGCGTGACGGCAACCAGTGATGGCGCGCTCTATGTCGGCAGCTTCAATCACGGCGGCGTGACGCGGATTACGCCGACCGGCAAGGTCGATGCCTTCATCTCACCCGGCGCTAACGGCAGCCGCTCCACGCTTGGGGTGCTGGCGGATGAGAAGAGCGGAACGCTTTACGCCTGCTCGAACGATCTGTCAGGCATGGGCGTTCCAAGTCCCGGCAGCGGCAAAGGCGCGTTTCTGAAGACGTTCGACCTTCGAACGGGTGCACCCAAGGCCAGCTTCGCGCTCAAGGACGAGAAGTCGTTTTGCAACGACATCGCGGTGAGTGGCGACGGAACCGCTTACGTGAGCGACTCCTTCGCCCCCTATGTCTACAGCCTCAAGCCTGGTGCGACCGCGCTCGAGGTCTGGGCGACGGACCCGGCGCTGGCACCAGCCAAGGATGGCGTCGGTCTCGACGGCATCGCCGTCGGTTCCGACGGCAACCTCTATGTGACGACTTTCATCCCGGCAAAACTGTTCCGGATCGCCGTCAAGGACGGCAAGTCGGGCACGATCACCGAGCTGAAGCCGTCAAGTGCTTTGGACCACGCCGATGCACTTCGCGCGTTCGGCAACGGCTTTCTGCTGATCGAGGGCGCCGGCCGTCTCGACAGGATCACCGTGAGCGGCGACGAGGCGCGGGTCGAGGTGATCAAGGATGGCCTTACCGAGCCGGTTTCGGTCGCCCAAATCGGTGACACCGGCTGGGTTGCGGAAGGCAAGCTGTCCTACGTCATCGGCGAGAACAAGAGCAAGGACCCGGGCCCGTTTACGCTCAAGCCGATTGCACTGCCAAAGTAACGCGCGACTGAACGCGCAGCGCAGCAATCGCGCTGCGCGTTCATGCCCCGCGGCAGCGCGCCATATTTGATCGGATACAGCGTTGACGAACCATTCAGCCCGGCGCAGAGTTCGCGCGGTTTCGCCGGGATGATCCAAAATCTCCCCTCGTTGCCGGAGCGGCAAACGCTTCGGCCCGGTTCACTTTGCGCCGTGGTGCTCCGCCGCAATCGGAGCGCCCGTTTAACGATGCGCGAGACCGCATGATTCAAGGCGCAGAGAACGCCGATCAATCCACGGAGGAAATATCATGTTCCAACAGGCGCTCGACCAGGTCTCGAAAACGCTTCTTATCCGCGAACGCTATGACAATTTCATCGGCGGCAAATGGGTCGCTCCCGTCGAAGGCAAGTATTTTGACAATCCGAGCCCTATCACCGGCAAGAAGCTCTGCTCGGTTCCCCGCTCCACCGCGGCCGATATCGAACTGGCGCTCGATGCCGCGCACAAGGCCAAGGATGCCTGGGGCAAGACGTCGGTGCAGGAGCGCTCGCGCATCCTGAACAAGATCGCCGACAAGATCGAATCCAATCTCGATTTGCTCGCGCTGATCGAGACCTTCGACAACGGCAAGCCGATCCGCGAGACCACGCACGCCGACATGCCGCTGGTGGTCGACCACTGGCGTTATTTCGCGAGCGTGGTGCGCGCGCAGGAAGGCGGTATTTCCGAGATCGACCACGACACCGTCGCCTATCACTATCACGAGCCGCTCGGCGTCGTCGGCCAGATCATTCCCTGGAATTTTCCGATCCTGATGGCGGCGTGGAAGCTGGCACCCGCACTCGCCGCCGGCAATTGCGTGGTGCTGAAGCCGGCCGAGCAGACGCCGCTCGGCATCCTCGCGGTGATGGAGCTGATCGCCGACATCCTGCCGCCTGGCGTCATCAACGTCGTCAACGGCTTTGGCATCGAGGCCGGCAAGCCGCTGGCGCAGAACAAGCGGATCGCAAAAATCGCCTTCACCGGCGAGACCACGACCGGCCGCATGATCATGCAATACGCTTCCGACAATCTGATCCCGGTGACGCTGGAACTCGGCGGCAAATCGCCGAACATCTTCTTCGCCGACGTGGCGGATGCCGACGATGACTTCCTCGACAAGGCGCTCGAAGGCTTTTCGATGTTCGCGCTCAACCAGGGCGAGGTCTGCACCTGCCCGAGCCGCGTGCTGGTGCAGGAATCCATCTACGACAAGTTCATGGAGAAGGCGGTCGCACGCACCAAGAAGATCAAGCAGGGCCACCCGCTCGATGCCTCGACCATGATCGGCGCGCAGGCTTCCAACGACCAGCTCGAGAAGATCCTGTCTTATCTGGACATCGGCAAGCAGGAAGGCGCCAAGGTTCTGACCGGCGGCAAACGCGCGAAGATGGAGGGCGAGCTCGCCGAGGGCTACTATGTCGAGCCGACCATCTTTGAAGGCCACAACAAGATGCGCATCTTCCAGGAGGAGATCTTTGGACCGGTCGTATCGGTCACGAAGTTCAAGAACGAAGAAGACGCGTTGTCGATCGCCAACGACACGCTCTACGGCCTCGGCGCCGGCGTCTGGACCCGCAACGGCAACCGCGCCTATCGGTTCGGCCGCGCCATCCAGGCCGGGCGGGTCTGGACCAATTGCTACCACGCCTATCCCGCTCATGCGGCGTTCGGCGGCTACAAGGCGTCCGGTATCGGGCGTGAGAACCACAAGATGATGCTGGACCACTACCAGCAGACCAAGAACGTCCTGGTCAGCTACTCGACCAAGGCGCTCGGCTTCTTCTGATCGTTCGCCGCCTTGGCGCAGGTGCGGTTCGTCGCACCTGCGCCACCTTTTGTTTGCAGGATGCCTATCATGGTCAATCGGGTCGAGATCACGCCAAAGGCGGCAGAGATCGTCGCGCGCCTCAAGACCCAGTACGGCGCGCTGATGTTCCACCAGTCCGGCGGCTGCTGCGACGGCTCGGCGACGATGTGCTATCCAGTCGGCGATTTCCGCGTCGGCCCGCAGGACGTGTTTCTCGGGAAGATCGCCGATTGCGACTTCTACATCGGCGCCGCCCAGTTCGAGTATTGGCAGCACACCCAGCTCATCATCGACGTCGTGCCCGGTCGTGGCTCGGGCTTCTCGGCCGAGGCGCCCGAAGGCGTGCGGTTTCTCACCCGCAGCCGCGTTATCACTGACGAGGAAGTTGCCGCGCTCGAAGCCGCAGGACCGCCGGCACGGGCGGCGTGATCCGCTTAGCGAATGATCGTCGTCAGAGACGAGTAACGCTTGTTGGGCTTGGCTTCAGCCCGCGAGAACTGTGCAAAAGCGTCGCTGACGCGCACGGCCGGCGGCGTGTCGCCGGCGAAGCGAAATTCCTTCGGCCGCGGCTTGTAGAAGTCGCTGCTATAATAGGCGTCGTCGAAACGCGCCTCGCCGACGCCGAACACTGCGTCGCAGGCGCACAGAAGCGCGTAGACTCCCGCGCCCGCAGCAACGATCTCCTTGAGAATAGACATGCTGATGCCCCACCCTTTGCAGGCAGGATGCATGTCGGTTCCAAAGCGGAGGTTTAAACAGCTCCGGTTCTTATCCGCAGGGTTTGCCGCCGCTGAGCGGATTGCAGACAATTTTACCGATCTCGAAAAAGAGAGCCCACCTGACCCGGCGGATCAGGCGGGCTCCAGGATTGGCCGCTCGGGAGGTATCAGACGGCCAAATTCATCCACACCGCCTTGGGCTCGGTGAAATTGTCGATTGCGGCGGTGCCGTGCTCGCGGCCGAGGCCGGAGTCGCGCTCGCCGCCCCAGGGCAGGCGCACGTCGGTGTAGCCATAGGTGTTCATCCACACCGTGCCGGCGCGGGCCCGCTTGGCAAAACGCTGGAGCTTGCCGATGTCCCGGCTCCAGACGCCGGCGGCAAGGCTGTAGGCCGTACCGTTAGCGATCCGTAAAGCATCGGCCTCGTCCCTGAACTTGATGACGCTGACGACGGGGCCGAAGATCTCCTCCTGCGAGATCCGCATCTCGTGTTCGACATTCGCAAACACCGCAGGGCTGATGAAATAGCCGCGCTCACCGACCTTCTCACCGCCTGTGACAAGGGTCGCGCCTTCCTTCTGGCCGATATCGACATAGTCGAGGATCGACTTCATCTGCTTCTCGGAGATGACAGGCCCGAGCACCGTCTTGCGATCGAGGGGATCACCGATTCTGAGCGATTTTGCACGCGCAGCCAGCCGCTCGACGACTTCGTCATACGCCTTCTCCTGCACCAGCACGCGGGAGCCGGCCGAGCAGACCTGGCCGGCATTGAAGAAGATGCCGGAGGCAGCAGCCTTGGACGCGGCTTCGAGATCGGCATCGTCGAAAATGACGTTGGCCGATTTGCCGCCGAGCTCGAGCGAGACGCGTTTGAAATTGCTGGCAGCGCCCTTCATGATTCCGCGGCCCACGCCGGGCGAGCCGGTGAAGGTGACCTTGTCGACATCGGGATGATTGACCAGCGCGTCGCCGACCACGCGGCCGGGACCGGTGACGACGTTGAAGACGCCCGCCGGCAGGCCTGCTTCGAGCGCAAGCTCTGCGATGCGCAGCGCCGACAGCGAGGTCAGCTCCGCCGGCTTCATCACGATGGTACAGCCGCAAGCCAGTGCCGGCGCGAGTTTCCACATGCCGATCATCAGCGGGAAATTCCAGGGCACGATCGCCGCGACCACGCCGACCGGCTCGCGCACGGTGTAGGTCAAGGCATCGTCGCGCACGGGCACGACGTCGCCGCTGATCTTGTCGGCCCAGCCGGCGTAGTAGATCAGGGTGTCGACGGCAGCCGGAAAATCCTGGCGCAGCGTTGCCGAGATCGGCTTGCCCGCGTCGATCGACTCGATCTCGATGATCTCGTCGGCGTGAGCTTTCAGCAGCTCCGCCCATCGCATCAGGATCAGGCCGCGCTCGGAGGCGCGCATCGTGCGCCAGGGGCCTTCGAAGGCGCGGCGGGCGGCGGCAACGGCGTGATCGACATCGACCTCGTTGCCTTCCGCGACGGTGGCGATGACCTGGCCGGTGGCGGGGTTGAGAGATTTGAAGGTGCGGCCGGAGCTCGCCGGTACGCGGCGGCCATCGATCAGCAGGTTCTGGGGCCGGGCCATGAACTCGGCGGCGGGAGACCGCGCAAAGTCATATGCAACTGACATCATATTTCCTCCGTTTCTGGTATACCAGATTAGGCCGGCTTTTTCCGCAGTAAATATGATATGGTGTGCCTATGACCCACTCACCATATGAACTCAACTTCATAAGGTCGTTTCATGCTCCAGATCGAGATCGAGGCAGTTTGGCGGTTTCGCCGGGAGGGCAGCCCGCGCACGGCGGTGGTCATGCTCGGCATTCTCAACGAAATCCGGAAGACCGGAAAAATCTCCAGCGCAGCCACCGACGCCCACCTCTCCTACCGGCATGTCTGGAATCTGATCGAGCAATGGTCGGAGTTTTTCGGCACGCCGCTGGTCGAGACCCGTCGCGGCAAGGGCACCAAGCTCACAGCATTCGGCGAACGGCTGGTGTGGGCGGGAGAGCGCATGCAGGCGAGGCTCGGGCCGCAACTCGAGAACCTCGCTCAGGAGCTTGCGAGCGAGATCAAGCCGTTCCTCGAGCAGCGTCCGTCAGTGATCCGCGTCCATGCGAGCCACGGCTTTGCAGTCGCCAAACTGCGCGAATTCCTCGACCGCGAGCCCGGCATCGGCGTCGATTTGCGCTATGTCAGCAACCAGAATTCGCTGGTCTCGCTGGCGCAAGGCGCCTGCGATCTCTCCGGCCTGCATCTGCCGCACGGCGCGTTGCGCGCGCAAGGCATCAACACCGCGCGCGAATGGCTCGATCCGCGCGAGGACCGCGTCATCAGTTTCGTGACGCGCGAGATGGGGCTGATGGTCGCGCGCGGCAATCCGCTCGGCATCCGATCAATCGAGGATCTCACCACGCCAAAAGTGCGCTTCGTCAATCGCGACCACGATTCCGGCACGCGATTGCTGTTCGACCAGTTGCTTGCGGCGCACGACATCGACGAGAGCCGCATCAATGGCGCGCAGCAGATCGAGTTCACCCACGCGGCGGTCGCCGCCTATGTCGCGAGCGGCATGGCGGATGCGAGTTTTGGCGTCGAGGCCGCCGCCCGGCAATTCGGCCTCGACTTCATCCGTATCCTCACCGAGGATTATTTCTTCGTCTGCAAGCGCGCGTTCCTCGATACCGAGCCGATGCAGCGCATTCTCGAAATCATGCGTAGCGCCGATTTTCGCGCCGCCGTCGCGAGCCTGCCCGGCTACGTCCCCTCGAACACGGGCGATGTCACGGGCGTGAAGGCGTTCCTGGAGATGCACGCGGTGAGGTGATGCGTTGCGCCGCGTTCACCTTGTCCGCGGCGGGCAAGAGTGGCAATCTCTCTCGCCATTCGTCGAAGAGACCCATCATGTCGCGCGCCAGCGCCAAATCGCTTCCCCAACTCAGCGTTCGGATCGACCTCGACAGCGAGGATCGGATCGGACCCGGCAAGATCGAGCTTTTGGAGCAGATCCGGGAGCACGGCTCGATCTCGGCGGCCGGACGGGCCATGGACATGTCCTACAAGCGCGCCTGGGATCTCGTCGACGAGATCAACCGCATCTGTGGGCAGGTGGCGGTCGAGCCGCAAGCCGGCGGCAAGAACGGCGGCGGCGCGATGCTCACGCCGTTCGGCGAGGGACTGGTAACGCGCTATCGCAAGATCGAGCGCGACGCGGCACGCGCCGTCCGCAAGGAGCTCGAGGCGCTCCAGACCGACATCCGCCGCTCGCGCAAATCGTGAATGGACGGGCGCGCATGGACGAGCGCCTGATCATTCGGCCTGCTCTGCCTGCCGACCTTCCACAAGTTCTCGCACTCTACCGGCATCTCGATCCGTCGGACGAAAGTCCGCCGCTCGACCTCGCCGCGCAGCGCCTCGACGAATTGCAGACTTATCGCGGAAGCGTGGCCTTGATCGGGACCACCGGCAGTTCCGTCGTCGCGTCCTCTACACTGGTCGTGATCCCCAACCTGACGCGCGGTGGCCGGGCTTACGGATTGATCGAGAATGTCGTCACGCATGCTGCGTTTAGGGGGCGCGGCTACGGCAAGCAGGTGCTGCAGGCAGCCGTCGCCGCCGCGTGGCAGGCCAAATGTTATAAAGTCATGCTGATGACGGGTTCGAAAAAGCCATCGACCCTGGCCTTCTACACGTCAGCCGGCTTCGAGCAGAGCAAGACCGGCTTCCAGGTCCGGCGGCTGCCGCCCAGGGCGGAGACCGCCGACTGACCTCGTGTCAGTTCGGCCGCACCGACACTTCGGGCATCGGCTGGGTCAGGGCCTCGCCCAGCAGGCTCTGCTCGGCCTTCGGGATCGAGAAACGGACCTTGAAGCCATCCTCGGTCTCTAACGTGATGATGCGCTGAGTCGTGTCGGTCGATTGTTCCAGCACCCAGGACGCCAGCGGATAGGCGTAGCGCAGGCTCTGGTCGCCGTAGCGGGCCTTCAGCGCGGCCTCGAGCAGCCCCGGAAGCGTCATGATCAGGGCGCCGACCTGATTGAGCGAGACGCTGACGGCGGCGGAATTGCCCGCCGAATCCTCGAAGCCCAGCGAGATCGCGCCGCCATCGGGTGCCACCTCGCAGTTCGTGAGCGACCTCACCTTGATTTCCATCGCAAATCCCAGAACACACTTCGCTATATCCTTCAGGATATATCGACATGTCCATCGCCGTCCAGCCTGCTTTTCTGGAATTGATCGAGCCGACCGCCATGGCCGGTTCGACCTGATCGTGATATATGGTGCGATATAACGAGGCCCGAACGGCCCGTTTCTTCAAGGGAGCGCAAAGCCAATGAGCGACTACAATCTTCTCATCGACGGCAAGATGGTGCCCGGCGACCAGACCATGCCGGTTCTCAATCCCGCGACCGAAGAGGTGCTGGCGCAGTGTCCGCGCGCCTCCAAGGCGCAGCTCGATGCAGCTGTCGCCGCGGCGAAGGCCGCCTTCCCGGCCTGGGCCGCGACCCCGATCGAGGAACGCCGCAAGCTCGTGAACAAGATGGCCGACGTGATCGAGGCCAATTCGGGCGAGCTCGCCCACATCCTCACCAGCGAGCAAGGCAAGCCGCTTGGCGATGCCACCGGCGAAGTGCTGGGCATGGCCGCGTTCTTCCGCTACCTCAGCTCGCTCGACCTGCCGATGAAGGTGATCGAGGACTCCGGCGACCGCAAGGTGGAATCCTATCGCCGCCCGCTCGGCGTCGTCGGCGCCATCATTCCCTGGAACTATCCGCTGCTGATCCTCAGCTTCAAGCTGCCATCGGCGCTGCTTGCCGGCAACACGCTGGTGGTGAAGCCGGCACCGACCACGCCGCTCGCGACCTTGCGCTTCGCCGAGCTCATCAAGGATATCCTGCCGAAGGGCGTGCTCAATTTCATCACCGACGCCCACGATCTCGGCGGCGAGATGACCAAGCATCCTGATATCCGCAAGATCTCCTTCACCGGCTCTTCTGCGACCGGCCAGAAGGTGATGGCGAGCGCGGCGCAGACGCTCAAGCGCATCACGCTGGAGCTCGGCGGCAACGACGCCGGCATCGTGCTCGACGACGTCGATCCGAAGAAGGTCGCGCCCGGCATCTTCGAGGGCGCCTTCCAAAACTCCGGCCAGGTCTGCCTCGCCATCAAGCGGCTCTATGTGCACGAATCCGTCTATGACGAGCTCTGCAACGAGCTGGTCGCAATCGCCAAGAGCACGGTGGTCGACGACGGCGCCAAGCAGGGCACCAAGCTCGGGCCGCTTCAGAACAAGATGCAGTACGAGAAGGTGAAGACGTTCCTCGAAGACGCGCGCAAGAACGGCAAGGTGGTCGCCGGCGGTTCGGCGATGGACCGGCCCGGATACTTCATCGAGCCGACCATCGTGCGCGACATCAAGGAAGGCTCGAAGCTGGTCGACGAAGAGCAGTTCGGCCCCGTGTTGCCGCTGATCAAGTATTCCGACAAAGATGACGCGATCCGCCGCGCCAATGCCACCACCTACGGTCTCGGCGCGTCGGTGTGGTCGTCCGACATCAAGCGGGCCCACGAGGTGGCGACCCAGCTCGAGTCCGGCACGGTCTGGATCAACAAGCATCTCGACATGGCCCCGCACATCCCGTTCGGTGGCGCCAAGCAGTCGGGCATCGGCACCGAATTCGCCGAGGAAGGCCTCGCCGAATTCACCCAGCTCCAGATCATCAACGGGCCGCCGGCGGCCTGATCCGACATCCGGGGTCGCGGCAGACATGCCGCGGCCCCGATCTCTTTTTAAGGAAACGGAGGCGGATCATGTTCGATGCGCAATGCGACCTCGCCGCCCTGGTCTACGAAGCGTACCAGGATCCCGACGCCGTCCTGCGCCGGGTGCGCGGATCGCGGATGCGCTTGTCCACGGCGCCGACCTCGTCATCATCAACCGCTTCGGCAAGCGCGAGCGCGACGGCAAGGGCCTGTCCTATCTGATCGAGCGCGCGCTCGACGCCGACATTCCCGTGGTGATCGCCGTCGGCAAGGAGCACTTCGCCGACTGGATCAAGTTCGCCGGCGGCATGAGCGTCAAGCTTCGTTGTGACCGCGACGCGCTGGACATCTGGTGGCAACGCAGCTCCGCCGGCGGGCCGCAGCCCGCCACCGGAGCGCATCAGACGGTTTGCGAGATTCTCAAATAATCCGCGCGCCCGGTCAAAAGAGCGGCTCGTCCTTCAGTGCGGAGATCACCTGTTCGCCCTGCGCGGTCAGACGATAGGTCACCAGCGGTCGGCTCGACGGCGGCTTGCGATCGAGTTCGACGATGTAGCCGCGCACCATCAGGGCTTCGAAACTTCCATAGTAGCCGAACATGCTGATCTGGTTCTGCTTGAGCACCTTGAACTCGCGCAGCAGACGGATTTCGTTGCCCGAGAGCAGCGAGCGGCGGACGCGCTGAACGAAGCTCGCGCGTTGCTCAAACCAGGCCAGGTCAGGCAATTCGCGCGACGACGGCACGGCGTCCCGCTCGCAGGGACGCGTCTCGGCAACGGCATCGACGATGGCCGCCGGCAGGGACGGCATGCTGCTGCCGACCGCTTCCTTGGCGACGTCGAGCAATGCGATCGGCCAGCGCCGCTTGTTGTCGACCATGACCGGCGGCGGCACGACGTTGTCGCGCACCAATTGCTCGAAGCGGCCGGCGGTCACGCCGACATAGGCGGCCGCGCGGCGGCGGTCGACCAGACGGGCGTCTCGCCCGTGCTCCAGCTCGCAAGCGATATTCTCGTCCACCCCAAAAGTCCCCTGCCGCATCGTTGCGGGCGCGCCATCGCGCGGGCCCGACAGGCCCGTCCGCACATGACACTAGGGTGAAATCAGCGCTCTCAAAAGGCAGAGAATTTCGTACATGTTGCTGCCGTTTCGGCAACAGCTATAGTCTGGCCTGGGGGTCCCATGCGATTTCACTCACCGGCCATCCAGTACTTCCACGCCGTCCGCCGCACCGGCTCGATCCGGGCTGCGGCGCGCGTCCTGAATGTCGCCTCGTCCGCTGTCAGCCGACAGATTCTCAAGCTGGAACAAGAGGTTGGATCGCCCTTGTTCGAGCGGAATGCACGCGGCCTGACGCTGACAACGGTCGGCGAGATGCTGGCCCGCCACGTCATGAACGTGCTCCAGGACCTCGACCGCTTCCGCTCCGACGTAGCGTCCCTGTCCGGTACCTGGCACGGCACGGTCAGCATCGCCTGCATCGAGTCGCTCACCGAGTCGGTGTTGCCCGACCTGATCGCCTCGCACCGCGGCCGCGCCCGGCGCGTCAGCTTCACCACCGAGGTGATGGGATCGTCGGGCGTGCTCGAAGCCCTGAGCCGCGGCGAGGCCGATATCGGAATTGCCATCGCGCTCAGGCATCCGCCAGACCTGCGGCAGGTCGCGCTGAAACGGTTTCGCCTTGGCGCACTCGTCGCCCGCGAGCATCCGTTGGCGCGCCGCAAGACAGTCACGCTGGCGCAATGCCTCGCCTTCCCCGTCATCAACGCGTTGCCGGAGCTGTCGATCTATCATCTGCTCCAACCGCTGATCGCACAGCTCCCCGAGACGCCGGAACCCGCGATCCAGGCCAACTCGATCGACCTGATGCGCGAGCTCGCCGCGCGCGGCGTCGGCGTCGCCTTCCAGACCCAGCTCGGCGTCGGCCGCTTGTCGCGCGATAGCCAGCTCGTGTTCCTGCCGCTCGACAATGCGGGGAGCCCCGTGTGGTCCGACCTCGGCATCTATGTCCGCGCCGAGCGCACCCTGCCCGCCTTCACGGAGTCGTTTCTTCAAGAGCTGGTGCGTGAACTCGGCGAGCGCGAGCGGCGGGAGAATGCGGCGTACCCGCAAGTCGCGTGATGAAGCACCGCAGTAGTTTACCGGAATAGGGCCAAGGGTCGGCCATCTGATACCTTCTGCGGATTCAGCCCGCTCACCCTCTGAGGATCCCGAAATGCCGCTAGGTCGGCTAAAACCTTCGCGAGTCCTTGGTATCGAGCGCTTCTCGGACTTCGACGAATTTCGCGCCAACGAAGTGCTCGGTCTCGGCACCAGCACGCCGCTTCGCCCGCGAGATTTCTCACTGTCTCGCGCCATCCTGCCGCTCCAGGACGGGCTCTTCGTGCTCCAGCGCGCCTTTGCCCGCTGCCTCGAGGTCGATATCGGCACCGACCGCGGCGTCGGCCTCACGATCCCGTTCTCGTTTCACTCCATCACCAACGGCCGCGAGATCGACAGTTCGACGGTAAACGTCGTCCGCGGCAGGGTTCCGATCAAATCGGTCGAGCAGCGCGCCAACACCTATTTGATGATGCGGTTCAACTCGGACATGCGCCATCGCGGCTGGGCGGATTACGACAGCGGACTCGGATTCTTCCGCTCGCATGACGTAGCCATGGCGCGCCTGCGTGCGACGATCCAGAACATGTTTTGCCTGGCTTCGGAATCGAACGACCCCAGACAGTTCGAAGCGCTCAACCGGCCGATCCAGGAGACGCTGCTCGCCTGCCTCGACGACACCCTGGTGCCGGCCGACGGGCTGGCCGCGCGACGCGGATCGTTCGACAAGCACCGCAAGCTGATCGCGCGCCTCGATGACGTTGTGGCCACGTTCGGCAGCCGGCCGCTCTACAGCGAAGACCTTGCCGCCACGCTCGGCGTCTCCGTGCGCACGCTCCAGACCGCAACGCATGCCGTGCACGGCGTGAGCCTGCACCACTATCTGCGTCTCAAGCGGCTGTGGGCCACCCGCGTCCAGCTCATGACCGGACGCACCGGCTTGAGCGTCAAGGCCGCAGCACTCGGCAACGGCTTCTGGCACCTCGGCGACTTCTCGCGCGGCTACAGATTGGCGTTCGGCGAAACACCTTCCGAGACGCTGACGCGGGGCCGTTATTTTACGGATGATGCCCCTCGTTCCTGAGCGAGCCCCCGGTCAAATACGGACACTTGCCCCTTTCCGACAATCGCCTCCACGCCTCGTTAATAACGCGGCGAATTCTCCGCATGCGCGGGGACGGAAATTAGCCAGTCGGAAATGACGGATGGCGATCATCGCCGGGTTCAACATTGGTCAGGCCCGATGCCGTCAGCACGTCTTCACGCCAAGATGCAACACCACTCGACCATGGCCGTTTGGGCCTTCGTCGTGCTGATGAGCGCATGCGTGCTCGGACTGGTGGCGTGGAAGGCCGCGCTCGGTCGCGAGACGGCGCTGACGCGCAACGAGGAAGACATTCGGAACCTCGTCCACTCGCTCACCCAGCACGCCGTGCATTCGTTCCAGGCGCCAGACGTCGCGATGAGCGGCATCGTCGACCTGCTCAAATACCGCCAGCCGGACAGCGCCGAGCGCTTCAACGCCCATCTGGCGAGCACGGTGCGCTCGCTGCCCCAGCTCCGCGAGATCAAGGTGCTCGACCGCAACGGTGACACCCTCTATTCGAGCTCCGATCTGCTGCCGTCCCACAACAACGCCGACCGAGATTATTTCAACTTCCATCGGGACAATCCCGACAGCGGCCTGCGTATCAGCGGCCCGCACGACTCGCGCACCACCGGCCGGCCGACCATCGCGCTGTCGAAGCGCATCAGCGATGCCGCAACCGGCGCGTTCGCCGGTGTCGTCATGTCCTCGATTCCTTGCGACTATTTCAGCGACTTCTATCGCTCGTTGTGGATCGGCGAGCATGGCGCCATCAGCCTGATCACCGGCGAGGGCACGATGCTGGCCCGCTGGCCATCCGGCTCCAGCGGCCGCGACCTCTCCGGCACGCCGCTGTTTCAGAGCCGCCTGAAGCAGAGCCCGGACGGCTATTACAGAACCACGTCGCCCTTCGACGGGATCGCCAAATATTTCGGCTACGAGCAGAGCCCGCACTACCCTCTTCTCGTCACCGTCGCGCGGTCCGAGGCGCAGATTCTCGCCGGCTGGCAGCAGGCGCTGCACCGGGACGCTTTCGTTGCGTTCTTCCTCCTGCTCGCCATCGCCGGCATTGCCACGCTGCTGGCGCGGCAATTCCACTATCGCACGCGCCTGGAACAGTCGTTGTACGAGCGCGAGGAGCGCTATCGCCTGCTCGCCGACAACATCGCCGACATCGTCCTCGTGCTCGACGCGAAGGGTGTGTGCCGCTACGTTTCGCAGTCGGTCCGCACAGCGCTCGGCATGACCGAAGACATGGTCGTCGGTCGCTCCTGCCTCGACCTTGTCCACCCCGACGACCGCGAGATGGTGGCTCGCAGCGGCGAGCTCTTGGATGACGGCGGCCGTCCGCGCTCGATCACCTTCCGCGTCAACAGGCCCGACGGCGCGGTAGTGTGGCTGGAATCCAACTTCCGGCCTGCCGAGGGGTTCGGCACGGGCGGGCTCTCGACCGTCTCAGTGCTGCGCGACGTGACGCAGCGCAAGCTGCTCGAAGAGGAGCTCTCGACGGCGAACCGTCGCCTCGCACAGCTTGCCACCACCGACGGCCTGACGCGGCTCGCCAACCGCCGGAGCTTCGACGGTTTCCTGCGCGACGCGTATGCGCACAATCAGCTCCTCTCTGTGCTGATGATCGACATCGACCACTTCAAGGGCTTCAACGACACGCTCGGCCACCAGGCCGGCGATGCCTGCCTGCGCCAGATCGCCGGCGTGATCGAGAGCGTCACTGCCAATACTGGCGGCCAGGCTGCAAGATATGGCGGCGAGGAATTCGCCATCGTGCTTCCCGGCATGACCGAGGCACGTGCGATGGAGGTCGCCGAGCAGTTGCGCCAGTCGATCCGAAAGCTTGACATCCGCCATCCCGCGGCGCCGCGCGGCTATGTGACCATCAGCATCGGCGTGGCCGACAAGCACGAGGCCTGCACCAACGACATTGCACTGTTACGAGAGGCCGACATCGCGCTCTACCAGGCCAAGGACACCGGCCGGAACCGTGCGGTGGCGGCCACATCGCTGCGCTCGGCGGAGACGGCCTCGCCTCCTCTCGCCGACATGAATCTCGCAGGCTAGATCGCGCGCTCAGCCGTGACCGGTCACCTTGCGGTGCCCGCTCTCGCTGAGGCGGTCGACCCAGGCGATGCCGATCGCCGAGATGATGAAGGTCAGGTGGATCAGCACCTGCCACATCACGCCGGTCTCGGTGAAATTGCTGCGCGTGGTGCCGAGATTGCCGGCCTCGATGAAGGTCCTGAGCAGCGAGATCGAGGAGATGCCGATGATCGCCATCGCCAGCTTGATCTTGAGCACGCTGGCATTGACGTGACTGAGCCACTCAGGCTCGTCCGGATGGCCGCTCAGGTTCAGGCGCGAGACGAAGGTCTCGTAGCCGCCGACGATCACCATGATCAGAAGGTTTGAGATCATCACGACATCGATCAGCCCGAGCACGACCAGCATGATCTGCTGCTCGCTGGCGTCGAACGAGTGGACGACCAGATGCCAGAGCTCTTTCAGGAACAGCAGCACGTAGACGGCTTGCGCGATGATGAGTCCGACATAGAGCGGCACCTGCAGCCAGCGCGAGCCAAAGATGACCTGGGCAAACAGGCCGATCGGCGGAGGCGGCACAGGCGCCACCGAAGGTGCTTTGGGTTCAGACGTCATGGATCACTCCGGAGTGCGGGCAAGGGGCGTCGCCTTAGAGGCTTGCGATGACAGGCGCGAGCTCGAGCGAACCGCGATAGATCATCTCGAAGGCGACGTAAACGATGATGGCGAGACCGACATAGGCGATCCAGCGCTGCTTCTGCAGCACACGGCCGAGCAGGTCGGCGGCGACGCCCATCATCGCGACTGACAGCAGCAGCCCGAACGCGAGAATGTAGGGATGCTCGCGCGCGGCACCTGCGACCGCGAGCACGTTGTCCAGCGACATGGAGACGTCGGCGGCGACGATCTGCGCCGCAGCCTGCCCAAACGTCTTGCGCGGCGGCGATGTGGCCGTGCCGCCGCCATGGCTGAACGCAAGCTCGCTCGACTGCGCGGCTTGCTCGCGCAGCTCGCGCCACATCTTCCAGCACACCCATAACAGCAGCACGCCACCGGCGAGCAAGAGGCCGATCACCTGGAGGAGCTGGGTCGCAACGCCGGCAAAGACGATGCGAAGCGCGGTGGCGGCGACGATGCCGACGACGATGGCGCGCCGGCGCTGCTCGGCCGGAAGGCCCGCCGCAGCAAGGCCGATGACGACGGCGTTGTCGCCGGCGAGCACGAGGTCGATCAGGACGACCTGAAGCAGCGCGGTCAGCGCGTCGGCAGTGATGAATTCAATCATGATTGATCATTTTTGGGTGCGGATGGATCCAGCCAGTGCGGCTTGCGGCGCTCGATCCAGTCGAACACCTTTGACCGGGAAGAGCGCAGCGCGGGGACGTCCTCGGCGAGCAACGCTAGCCCAAGCGGCAGCATCCAGATGCCGAGCACCGGCAGGATGGACAGCACGCCGCCGACGACGAGCAGCGCGCCCGCGGGAATCCGGACCCAGCGGCTGGACGGCTTGAGCAGATAGGAAACGGTGTCGCCCATGCGCTGCGGCAAGCGACGGACGAGCTTGTCGAGGCGCAGGTCGCCGCCGGCCATCTGACCGGTGGTGTCCTTCGCTCCCCTCGCCCGCTCGTCCGAAGCTGCGCTCATGCTCACTCCTTTGGGGTGGTGCTGACCGCGCTCGGCCCGACCGGCTTTGCGCGCGGCAGCACCAGCGTCAGCAGGCGCAACAGCTTGATTGCCTGCACCTCGTGGGGGTGCACGTCCTCGTCCGCGGCCGCGACGCGCTCCGACAGCTCGATGAGATGGGACGAGAGCGGCAGGTCCGCGACCGGCCGCAGCGTATCGATCACCACATTGGCGAAGTCCGGCTCTTCGAGCCGTACGGCGAGCTCGTCGAACATCGCGAACAGGCGTTCGTCGGTGATGTGCGGCGCCAGTCCGCGCTCTCTGATGAAGCGGATCACCTCGTCGCGCTCGACCGGCGAAACCCGTCGATCGGCCACCGCGACGAGCGCACCGACAATCACCAGCGCCACCGCAGCTTGCTCGTTGAAGCTGCGCGGCTCGGTGATCTCGAGTTCGATCGGGTTTGAGTATTTGGCGTCAGACATCGTTGCTCCTCAACTTAGCGAAATGGCCGCGCGGAACTGCGATGGGGACGATTGAGTCGGAGGGAACAGAGAAGGCCCGACGATCGGCCGATCCATCGCATTCGCGCGGGACAGGTCATCCGACATCGCGAGGTCTAACCGACATCGTCGGCGTCCTCGCCAGAGGGGCCCGGATTCTTGTTCTCCTCACAGATAAAGCCGGCTCTGCCGGAATCAAGCCGACAGCAGTGCGACCAGCCGCCGCATCGGTTCCCTGTTGCGGTGTGCAGCAACATGGTCATTCCGAGCCTAGCGAAGCAATCCAGAATCCCTCCGCGAAAAGACTCTGGATTGCTTCGCTAGGCTCGCAACGACATCGCAGCCAATGGATCGCAACGCCGACGATCTCCGAACCGCCAACATCAGACGCCGCGTTCAAGCGCCGTCATAGCGCCCGCGCAAGCTTCGAGAACGAAAATATCGTTCCTGAATTTGTGTCGTGGAGGAACGCATGAATCACATCACACATTGCGCTGGCTGCGGCCACAGCCTGGTCCCCATCCTGTCCGCGAAGGGCCGCGCAGAGCCCAGTTGCCTCTGGTGCGAGGGCATCGACGCGCGGGCGGTGGACATGGCGAAATGGGCCGACAGCCCGACGGGCAAGCCCGAGCGCATCGCGCTTCAATCCCTCGAGTGAGCGCTCTCTCGGTGTTAACCCGTCCCCGCCAGGTTTTGGCGGGGCGCAGAACCGAAGCTGAGGGAGAGAGTAGCCGCCGGTTTTCGTGTCGGCCGGCGTCGCGGAATGAAGAAGTGGTTCACAAGGATCGGCTCGTCATCGCCAAGCGCGGTTCGCTCCTTCACCAGCCCGCTCATGACCGCGCGCATCTTGAGGATTTCCTGCGCCACGAAGCTACAGTCCTCATCCCGGTTGATCTGCTCATGCATGATCGCCTCAGCCTCGAGCATGCTGACGCGGAGCGCCCGAATGGTTCTGCGGATTTCGTTGATACGGTTGTCCATGGCTGCCTCCATCGCGGTGAGAGCATAAGAACAAATCATGAACATATTGTCAATCGGCCTGACGGCGTCACGCTGATCTGCCACCCGCGCAATTGCACGCTCGCTGGCGAGGCTTGCCGACAAATTAGACAAATTACGTCGCGGCCCCGCAATCGCGAGGGTCTGGAGGAGCGTCGGACTGTCAAAGCGAGCGGGCGATCTAACCTCCGGTGCAACCACCGGATTTCTTCCTGACCAGGCTCGCCGCATCGAGGCGCCGGGCCCCTTTGCTGCCCCGCAACCGAACTGGCCCAAAATTCGCAATGAGTTCTCAAGCGAGCCATGGCTCAGACCGGAGAATGTCATGAACGTGCATGCTGCGGGCGATCTCAAAATCACTGGCCTCACCCACCCGAATGGCGCGCCGCTCCGCCTCAACACTCAGGATTTCGTGGCGATCGATCGCGACCGGAATGCGAAGTACGAGGCGACGTACCGTCCGCAGGCGCTCTACAACCGCGCCAACGAAGGCTTCCACGCCAACAACGAAACGTTCCTGCTGCACGAAGTCGCGACCAATCTGCCGATCTACCTTCCCGACACCGGCCCGACCGATTTCCATCTTCATCTTCCGCCGGGCGGCTTTCAGCTCGTGCTGGTCACCTCGGGCGCGTTCACCTTCGACTATGATGGGCGCTTCTATAATGTCGGCCCCGGCGCGGTAATGCTGCAAAGCGCGATCGTGCACCGCCAGCTCTTCTACACCTGGTCGGGTCTATCGACCGAAGAGAATTTGAAGACGCCGCAGACAGTGGCGCCGGATCCGATTTCCATGGGCTACTCCGGCAAATTCCTCGAGGCCTTCATCACCGATCCGACGACCTTTCCGAACCCGACCATCGTCGGCCCGGATCAGATCAACGAAGACGAGACGCCACGGGTGGCCTGGAGCCACCCTCTGCATGATCGCCCTGCCAATGCAGGCTTCTGGCTTCAGGATCCCTTAGCGCTGGATGCGCTGTTCAAGCCGCTCATCGACAGTCCCGTGAAATCAGCCATGCCGGTGTATGTGCGCGATATCGGGATCGAGATTCCGAGCGGCCATCTCGTCGCCGGCCACATCATCGCCACCGACCCGCGCGGCCACTCGCTCCTGCCGAAGAGCACGTCCATCGCCGCGGACGCCACCTGTTTCGCCAAGGGCGAGGTCGTGATCTATCGCGTCATTCGCGGCACGGCTGAATTCAAGAACAAGACTGGCGAGACTTTTGAGCTCGCGGCCGGCGATGTGGTGACGGCGGGCAAGAACGCGACAAGCCTCATTGGCGTCGGTGAGAACACCCAGGTGCTCCGGCTGGGCCTGCTCAAAGGCATGAATAACCTTCGCACCTGGACGCCGACGCAGCGCGACGAGATCGACGGCCTGGCCGGTCAGATCATTACTGGGAAGGACATCCGTCCCCTGCGGACCGAGGGCGAGCCAGTCGGGTATTTGTACGCGTAGCGACACAAAAAGAGACGGCCCGCCGAAGCGGGCCGCCAAGATCTCATTTGCCGCAATGATCAGCCGTAGAGCTGCCGCTCCTTGCGAACTTCGTCTGCGCCGTAAGGCTTGCTGGCGGGATCGAACGATTTCCATCCGGTCTTCTGCCAGGCAGCACTGCGGTCACGCAGATTGACAGAGGACTCGTTCAAGAGCGTGTCGAAGCGGGATCGGTCCGTATCCGCCACTCGGGCCGACACCAGCGTGCCGCCGCGACGGACGCCCTCGGCATAAGAATCCGCATCCTCCCGCGAGATGCCAGCCTCCGTGAGCGCACCGACGACGCCGCCGGTCGCGGCGCCTGCAGCCGCACCCACCGCAGTCGCGGCGAGCCAACCAGCTGCGACGACGGGTCCGAGGCCGGGGATAGCCAGCAAGCCGAGGCCTGCCAGAAGACCGGCGGTGCCGCCGACGCCTGCACCGATGCCGGCGCCTTTGCCTGCACCCTCTGCGCGATCGTCAACACCATCGCGGTCACGATCGACCTTCTTGTCGGTGCTGAACCAGCTGTCCGAATTGTTGGCGACGATGCTGATATCCGAATGCGG
Organism: Bradyrhizobium sp. LTSP857; assembly: GCF_000938285.1. Classification (NCBI taxonomy): domain Bacteria; kingdom Pseudomonadati; phylum Pseudomonadota; class Alphaproteobacteria; order Hyphomicrobiales; family Nitrobacteraceae; genus Bradyrhizobium; species Bradyrhizobium sp. LTSP857. The sequence continues at coordinate 662,861 of NZ_JYMS01000007.1, forward strand.
CACCCCGGCCGCTTCAAGCCGCTGAGCCGCCTGCTGCGCGCTGGTGTAGTTGTCGTAAAGACGAGAAATTGTAACGGTCATTTTGAATCTTTCTTACTTGGTCGAATTGACGTTGCCTTGGAAGTCGACGCTGACCGCCGAAGCCGATCCACCCTTGCTGGCCTGGCCGCGCCAAACGCCCTTGTCGTCCTTCTTCAGCTCGGTGACGTTGGCGTAGCCAGCATCTTCGATCTTCGATTTGGCCTGGCCTTCGGTGAAACTGTTGCGACCGGCGACAGGTGCGTCGGAGTTGTTTTGACCAGCGCTATTAACCGCGTTGTTGTTCGGTCCCGATTGCGCCGGCGGATTTTGCGCTGACGCCGGTGTTGCCGCCAATGCGACGGCAGCCGTAAACAGAGAAATGCAAACGAAGAGTGACGGTCGGTTCATGCTTGTCTCCAGAGTGTGAGGAGTGAGCCAAGCCCTCATCGAAGCGTTCGTTCCTATCTCTCTGCCAATGACATCGCCATCGCGATCAGGGCCTGAAAAATATCATCCAGGTGACCGCCATGATGAGAACAGAGAGTCCCAGGCTCACACCCAGTAGCATCAACACGCTGGGACCGAGTTCGGCTTGGCGCGCTTCGACTGCGGTCTCAACGACGCGCCCGCTCTTGTCTTTGTCCATAACATTGGTCCCGCATTCGGTGGGATCAGCTTGGCCGTCTGCTTGCGCTAGCGAAGCCGGCGTTGCTGCGCGAACGCCGCGCGCGGATTGATGCCGCATCCGGCATTACGACCTGATGCCGATGCCATGCATTGGGCCCGCGTTTGATAGTTGCAGTCGCCGGGATAGCCCGTCTGCCGTCCCTGAAGACACCAGCGATATTCCTGGGCATCCGCAGGTGCCGCGCCGGCGAACATGCTCGGTCCGGCAGTCAAAGCCATCAAGATGAGAAGCTTGCGCATGGTCGTCTCCGTTGTTCATGCCACATCGTCCATGAATCTCAATCGGACCCTGCACGGTTCGTTCCTATACGCCTGCCAACGACGTAAAGATCGGGACTGCACCTGCGCGTCCGCCATGTCGGAAACCGACCGCCCAGCAGAGCTCAAACGCGAGTGAGATTGGCTGCCATTTGGTTGTAGCGGCCTTTTCACGGCTGCCGTTTGGACCGCACCTCGGCACTGAGGCGCATCCGCGCGATTAGGAACATATCTCTGCCCCTCCTGTTGCGTCTGCACGACATGACCCGCGAATGCGCATGCCGTCCCCAAAAATGGAGATCTGACCATGCGTGCGCTCTGTTGGCACGGCAAAGGCGACGTTCGAGTCGACACGGTTCCGGATCCCAAGATCCAGCATCCGCGGGACGCCATCATTAAAATCACCGCCTGTGCCATCTGCGGTTCGGATCTGCATCTCTTCGACGGCTATCAACCAACCATGGAGAGCGGCGACATCCTTGGCCATGAGAATATGGGCGAGGTGATCGAACTGGGATCGGAGGTCAAAAATCTCGCGATCGGTGATCGCGTCGTGGTTCCCTTCACGATCAGCTGCGGGGATTGCTGGTTCTGCAAGCAAGGCTTGTTTTCCTGCTGCGACCGTACCAATCCGAACGCGGAGATCGCGGCCAAGGCCATGGGCCAGTCGCCCGCCGGGCTCTTTGGCTTCAGCCACATGCTGGGTGGCTATTCAGGTGGTCAGGCCGAGTACCTGCGCGTGCCGATGGCCGATATCGGGCCAATCAAGATTCCCGACAGCATCACGGATGAGCAGGCGCTATTCCTGTCCGACATCTTTCCGACCGGCTACATGGCTGCCGTCAATGCGCAGATCGAACCAGGCGACACGGTCGCGATCTGGGGATGCGGTCCAGTCGGTCAGTTCGCCATTCGCTCCGCGCTCATGCTCGGAGCTGGGCGCGTCATCGCAATCGACGAAGTGCCCGAGCGTCTCGACATGGCGGAAGCCGGTGGTGCGGAAATCATCGATTTCTCGAAGGCCGACGTTCATGATGAGTTGATGCGGCGAACCAACAAGCGCGGCCCAGACAGTTGCATCGACGCGGTGGGCTGTGAAGCATCCGGCCACGGCTCGGCCGACGCGGTGCTCGACAAGGTCAAGGCCGCGACCTTCCTGGCGACTGATCGCGTTCACGTTCTGCGTCAGGCCATCATGGCTTGCCGCAAGGCGGGCACAATATCGATTCCGGGTGTCTATGTCGGAATGGGTGACAAGATCCCGCTCGGCGCCGCCATGAACAAGGGACTGACCATCAAAACCGGTCAGACCCACGTGCAGGCCTACACAAAGCCACTGCTCGCGAAGATCATCGAGGGCGAAATTGATCCCAGCTTTGTGGTGACACATCCGGCCAGTCTCGAAGACGCGCCCGAGATGTACCGGAAGTTCCGCGACAAAGAAGCCGGCGTCATCAAGGTCGTGATGAGACCAGGACGTTAATCCGGAATCGTCCGCCGCTCCTCTCCAACAGCTGGCTCCGGTCAGCGAAAGTGTCACATGCGCATTCTGAAAAAACGTTCGCCATCTTTGGCGGCCATGACCCTTCACGCTCTCGCGGAATATCCTGCTGTCTCTGCCGTTGTGGCCGCAGCCGGCCTGATGGCAACGGCTGCAATCGTCAATCGGCGACTTGCCGACAAGGCACAGCGCGATAACCCGCCACAAGGCCGGTTCATCGACATCAACGGCGTGCGCCTGCACTATGTGGAGCGGGGAGCCGGTCGTCCCCTGGTGTTGCTCCATGGCAATGGCAGCATGATCCAGGATTTCGAGTCGAGCGGCCTGATCGATCTCGCCGCCAAGGACTATCGCGTGATCGTGTTCGACCGTCCCGGATTTGGCCACAGCCTGAGGCCCCGCAATGTGGTGTGGACGCCTGCAGCCCAAGCGGACCTGTTCAAGGATGCGCTTGCGCACCTCGGCGTCGAAAAAGCGATCGTGCTCGGCCATTCCTGGGGAGCGTCGGTTGCGGTCGCCCTGGCAAGCAGGCACCCCGCAATGGTCGAAGCCCTGGTGCTGGCTTCGGGCTATTATTTCCCGACCGCACGCACCGACGCGATGATGGCGATGGCCGGACCGGCGATCCCTGGATTTGGCGATATCCTCAGTTACACGATCTCCCCAATCCTCAGCCGCCTGATGTGGCCGGCGATGCTGCGACAGCTGTTCGGGCCGAAATCCGTTCCGCAAAAATTCGACGGTTTTCCAAAGTCGTTGGCCGTGCGTCCGTCGCAGCTTCGTGCCGGCGCCGCCGAGGCAGCGTTAATGGTTCCTGCTGCGATGATGTCTGCGAAAACCTACGGCGAACTGGCCATGCCGGTCACCATCCTGGCCGGCGAGGACGATCGCCTCATCGACATCGACCAGCAGTCCGGCCGGCTTCATGACGAGATCAAGCACAGCAAGATGCGCCGCGTCCCCAATGCGGGTCATATGATCCAGCAGTCGGATACGGCCGACCTGATGACCGCAGTCAACGAGGTCGCGGCGGAAACGCTGCATTGAGAGCCCCAATCACATCGAGGGGAATCTGATCGCGGCGCGATCCAATTAGGAACGTCCAACACAGCGGCCGGTTGGCCCTGGTATCTCCTGCCATCAAAGGTCTTTCCATGTATCATCACGTCAAGAAGCTCATGTTCACCGTCCGGGTCGACGAGCCCGATCCGCGGTTCGGCAATATGCTGCTGGAGCAGTTCGGCGGCGCCAACGGCGAGCTTGCGGCCGCCATGCAATATTCCATTCAGGGTCTCAATTGCGAAGATCCGGACCGCAAGGATCTTTTGATGGATATCGGAACCGAGGAATTGAGCCATCTCGAAGTCGTCGGCTCGCTCGCGCGGCTACATTTGAAGCCCATGAAGTTCGATCGCGACGCGGCGGAAGCCGATCCTTTGATCGCGATCGCCGGCGGCGGGGGCGTCAGCCTGTTCAACTCGCAGGGCAATGCCTGGACGGCCGACTATCTCAAGATCACCGGCGAACTGGACGTCGATCTGCGCAGCAACATCGCTGCGGAAGCGCGCGCCAAGATCGTCTACGAACGGCTGATCAATTTCTGTGACGACGCCGGCACCAAGGACGCTTTGCAGTTCCTGATGACACGCGAAATCACCCATATGAAGGCGTTCTCGCGCGCGCTGGAAAGCATGAAGAAGCCTGCGTTCAGCATCGGCCGCATCGCTCCAACGCCCGGCCTCGTCGACCAGTTCTTCAACGATTCGACTGGGTCCGGCGACAACGGTGAAATCGACACAAGAGGCCCCTGGAACGAGGGCGACGACTGGGTATTCATGGAATCGCCGGCACTCCAGGGCGGTGATCCCGGCGCGGCACCTTCGATCGTTGCCGAGAGTTCGCCGGCGGAACCCTTCGTTGGCCTCGACGCCCTGCTGATCGATCAGCTGCGGGATCTCCTGCATGCGGAGAAGCAGTTGACAAAGGCGCTGCCTCAGATGATCGAGGCCGCACGCTACGACCAGCTCCGCGAACTCTTCACCGTCCATCTCGCCGAAACCGAAGCGCAGATCGAGCGTCTCGACGAATGCTTCGAGCTGCTCGGCAAGAAACCTCGCGCCAAGGCCTGCAAGGGTATGCAGGGCCTTGTCGAAGAAGGCGACGAAGTGATCAAGGAGGGCGCCAAGAAGGACGACGCCGCCGCGGATCTCGCGTTGATCGGTGCGGCACAGCGGGTCGAGCACTACGAGATTGCCGGCTACACGACGGCCCGCAACCTGGCGCAGCAGTTGCGTCACAGCGCCGTCGTCGCGCTGCTGTCCAAGAATCTGGCGGAGGAGGAGAACGCGGACCAGCTACTCAATCAGGTCGCGCGTTCATTGATGTCGGTTGCGAAAATGCCCGCCGCGATCGAGCAGACCCTTGTCGAAGATGAGCCCGCCGGAGGGTAGATCAGCGTCGAAATATGGACCATAAGTCGAAGGCGGCCCCCGCGGGGCCGCCGCGCCGTCACGGCGGAAAGGATCTAGCATGCCCCCGAAGATCAAAGAACATATGTGCCCGCTGTGCAAAGGAACCGGCTTTCCCAAGTCCGTGGAGCCGACCCGCCCAGGCCGCAAAATCTATCCAGTCAAATGCGTGTCCTGCCAGGGCAAGGGCAAGATTTCAGAGAGCGCGTAAATCTTAGAGATCGCGTGACGGGATCTCAGTGCTTTGATCTCTCGATCTCGAAGGTGAACTTCACCTGCATGACAGGGCCGGCGGCGTCCCGGACCTCAATCGCCATGTCGCGTTTGCCGGCGACCGCTGAGGAACCATGGACTATATCCCGCGCCATATCGGCTAAAGATTTGGCGGCTTCCGCTTGCGCAGCTTGCAAACTCGGAAGCTCCAGGCCCTCCTCGTCTACTGCAAGAATGTGATCGTCCAGCAGATCGAAATAATATCGCGACATCGCTTCGCACTCCCGTCAATGCCAAGCGACGGTCAAGGCACACGTTCCAAAAATAGGAAGGACTAGCAGCGGCCTGCCTGCATGCAACCTTCAAACAGTGCGCGCCGGACAACAGGAACAGAGCTCCTTACGCCACGTTGGTCCTGCACTTCAGACCCCGGAGCATACTTGTCTATTTTGCAGCTGAACCCGGCCATTCCAGTCGTCACGCCGAAGGGCGACGGCTATGCCCACATCCTTATCGACTACGGGGCGGAGTTTAATCTGCTTTGGGTCGTTTTTCTCGACGATTCCGGGGAATGCTGGACCTACGACAACTCGCAGATCCGCGCCCAGAAGAACGTCACGATGGGACGAACGTTCGTGTCGATGCACAAGGCGCCTTTGGCGCAGATCGATGAACCGGCCGGCGACAAGAAAACAATCCGCTGAGCGCCACCCTACTCCGCCGCCTGCCGCACGTGGCGCGCGGTCGGCGTGCGCATGGTGACGAGCTCTTCCGCCGCGGTCGGATGCAGCGCGATGGTGGCGTCGAAGTCGGCCTTGGTCGCCTTCATCTTCACTGCGATCGCGACGGCTTGCGTGATCTCGGCGGCGGCCTCACCGACGATGTGGCAGCCGAGCACACGATCGGAGGCGCCATCGACGACGAGCTTCATCAGCACGCGGGTGTCGCGGCCGGACATCGTCGCCTTGATCGGGCGGAACGTCGTCTTGTAGATGTCGACATAATCGTATTGCGCGCGCGCCTCGGTCTCGGTGAGACCGACGGTGCCGACCTCCGGCTGCGAGAACACGGCGGTCGGGATGGTGGCATGATCCACCTTCACCTCGCGCTTGCCGAACACGGTGTCGGCGAAGGCATGGCCCTCGCGGATCGCGACCGGCGTCAGGTTGTGGCGATGGGTGACGTCGCCGATCGCGTAGATGCTGTCGACCGAGCTCTTCGAGAAACCGTCGACCGCGATGCCGCCATTTTTCGGATTGATGGCGACGCCGGCCTTCTCCAGGCCGAGATTGGCCACCGCAGGATGGCGGCCGATCGCGAACATCACCTGGTCGGAGGCGACGCTCGATCCGTTCGACAGATGAGTGGTGAACTCGTCGCCGTGGCGATCGACCTTCGTCACGGTGCAGCCCGTAAGGATGGTGATGCCCTGCTTCTCCATCTCGGCCCGCACATGGGCGCGGACGTCCTCGTCGAAACCGCGAAGAATGTTGTCGCCGCGATAGATCACGGTGACGCCGGAGCCGTAGCCGGCAAAGATGCCGGCGAATTCCAGCGCGATGTAGCCGCCGCCCTGGATCACGATGCGCTTGGGCTGCGTCTTCAGGTGAAATGCCTCGTTGGAGGAGATCACGTGCTCGACGCCGGGAATGGAGGCGCCGTGGTTGGGCGCGCCACCGGTGGCGATCAGGATGTATTTTGCCGTGATCTTCCTGTCGTTCTCGAGCAGGCGGACGGTGTGCTTGTCCTCGATCACCGCGCGGCTCTTGATGATTTGCGCACCGGACTTCTCGACGTTCGTCGTATAGGCCGCCTCCAGCCGCGCGATCTCCTTGTCCTTGTTGGCGATCAGCGTCGGCCAGTCGAAGGTCGCGGTCGGAATGGTCCAGCCGAAGCCGGCGGCATCTTCGATCTCGTGACGGACATGCGAGCCGATCACAAACAGCTTCTTGGGCACGCAGCCGCGGATCACGCAGGTGCCACCCATGCGGTACTCTTCCGCGATCATGACGCGGGCGCCGTGGCCAGCCGCGATGCGGGCGGCACGCACGCCGCCCGAACCGCCACCGATGACAAAGAGGTCGACGTCGAATTCAGCCATTGTCCACTCCGACCTCTTTCAGGATTTTCAGATCAGATAGGTACTGTCAGATTTCCTTGCCACGCTTGCGCATCTCGGCGCGGAAGTTGCCCATCACGGTCTCGGAGAAGTTCTGGGCCCAGGAGTTCATGAAGGCCATGCTGAGACCAATGGCACGGGGTTCAGCGCTGATCAGCTTCTGTCCGAGCGGCGACTTGTAGAAGGTCACGAGGTCCTTCAGCTCCTGCTCGGTGAACTCGCTGGCATAGATCTGCGCCATGCCATCGCCGATCTCGTTCTGACGGCCAGCGAGCTGCTGGGCGACGATCGGCGCGACCTCGTTGAGGTCCTTCTGATAGTTCAGGTTCTGCTGGGTCAGCGCGATCTTGGTCTTCTCGACCAGGCCGGGCACGGCGCCGGCGTACATCGCAGCGGCGTTCTTGATCGTCAGGATCTCCTTGGCCGCTGCAATCGCCGCAGGCGAAGCCTTCGGCGGGGTCGACTGCGCCATGGCCGGAACGGCCGAGAGGGCCAGTCCCACAGCGAGGGTCGCGGCCGGCAAGAATTTCAACAGGCTCTTCATTCCTAGTCTCCTTTCGGCTTTCGCCGTTCAACCACGCGGATTCCCTCGCCACCCGCCAAAACAGCCGAGCTGGCCAAGCCGATAAACAGTCCATGTTCGACCACGCCGGGGATTGCGCTCAACGCCGTGGCGAGATGAGCGGGATCCTCAATTCGTCCGAGCTGGGCATCGACGATCCAGTGGCCGCCATCGGTGACGAAAACGTGGCCATCCTTGCCCTTGCGGACCGCCATTTGCCCAGAAACGCCGCATTCCGCAAATGCCTTCTCGATCGCGCGGCGTGTCGCCCCTAATCCGAACGGGATCACCTCGACCGGCAGCGGAAAGCGGCCGAGCGCAGGCACCCATTTGGTGTCGTCGGCGATCACGATCATGCGATCCGAGGCGGCCGCCACGATCTTCTCGCGCAGCAGCGCGCCGCCCCCGCCCTTGATCAGATTGAGCGCGGGATCGATCTCGTCCGCGCCGTCGATGGTGATGTCGAGATGATCGATCTCATCGAGCGTGGTCAGCGGCACACCGCAGCGCATCGCGTCGGCGCGCGTCGTCTCCGAGGTCGGCACGCCGATCACCTTGAGCCCGGCGCGCACGCGCTCGCCGAGCAGCTCGACGAAGTGTTTTGCGGTCGACCCGGTGCCAAGCCCGAGCTGCATGCCGTCACGCACCTCCTCGAGGGCGCGCGCCGCGGCCTGCCGCTTCAACTGGTCCATGTCCAAATTGCGCCTGCCTCTGGGTTAAGGGTATGCCGCCATATCGGCCACTTGCGGCGGCCTATGTAGCCTCGTTTTTCCTCGGAGAACAGGGTCTGGGGAACAGGCCTATAAGCTGATCTTATGGCTGCTCCCCTTGCGCCGGGCCGGCCGGACCGATAGCGCTCTCGGCATGACCTCCCCAGACAAGACCTGTCCCTACACCCTCGTCTTCGATCTCGACGGCACGCTTGTGGATACGGCGCCCGACCTGATCACCGCGCTGAATTACGTGCTCGATCGCGAAGGGCTGCCGCCGGTGCCGATGGCCTCGGCCCGCAACATGATCGGTGCCGGCGCCCGCAAGCTGATCGAACGGGGGCTGGAGGCCGAGGGGCGCACCGTCAGCGTGGCAGACATGGATCGCCTGACGTCGGATTTCATCGTCTATTACGCCGACCATATCGCCGTCGAATCGCGGCCCTTCGAGGGGCTCGAGGACGCGCTCGACCTTTTTGCGGCACAGGGCCATCGGCTGGCAGTCTGCACCAACAAGCTGGAATGGCTGTCGAAGCGGCTGCTGGACCAACTCGGCCTCAGCGGCCGGTTCGCGGCGATCTGCGGCGCCGACACGTTTGGGGTCCAGAAGCCCGACCCGACCATTTTCCGGGAGACCGTGGCGCGGGCCGGCGGGGACGTGAAGGCCAGCATCATGGTCGGGGACGCCGGAACCGACGTCGGGGTCGCCCGGCGCGCCGGGGTGCCCGTGATTGGGGTCAGTTTTGGCTATACCGACGTGCCGATCGCCGAGCTGAAGCCGGACCGGCTGATCCATCACATGCGCGACCTGCCGGCCGCGGCCCACAGCCTGATGACGGCTTAGCCTCCTACAAGGCACTGAAATTACTCTATAATTCGTAGGAACCCTGCGTTAACCATCTATTAACTATGCGCAGCCCGCCGGTTGCCTGCGGAAAACGACCCTCCTAAGGTCGCCGCGGGGAATGTGGCGGTTCGTCGCAGTAGAAGTGGATGGTCATGCGTCGTGTCATCGCGATTGCGTTAGCGGGAGCGAGCCTTGGTGGCTGCTCCTCAGTGTCTTGGGACATGTTCAAATCGGCTCCGCCGACCGTCCAGGTCCGGCTCGAATCCAATCCCCCGGGCGCCGACGCAAATACCTCGCTCGGGCCGGGCTGCAAGACCCCCTGCTCAGTGTCGGTTCCCGCCCCCAACGCCCCCTTCACGGTCAACTACGCTCTGAACAAGTACCAGCCGGTCAGCGTGCCCGTGAACGTGATCAAGAATCCCGGCGATTTCACAACGCCCGCTTCGGTGACCACCGATCCGAACCCGGTCTTTGCCGAGCTCCAGGCGGCAGTTCCGCCCAAGCCGGTAAGGAAGCCGCACCGGCCGAAGCCAAAGAAGCCGAAACCGGCTGCAGCCGCTCCCGCCGCAGCGCCGGCCGATGCTGCACCCGCCGCGGGCACGCCGTTCCCCGATCCGAATGCGGGCAAGCGCTGACTTCCGCACAGCGCACGATTGTCCTTGCCGCTTCTGATGCTTAGATTGCTTCCAGAGCACCACTGAAGCAAAGGTGCGCCCGTCGCCGTAAGTGACAAGGCCTCTCGAATGAACGGATCCACCGCGAGCCCTCTCGCCACAGCGAGCCCCCTCGCCGCGCTGTCGGGCGCCATGACCGATCCGTTCGGGCGGACCATCTCGTATCTGCGCGTCTCCGTCACCGACCGCTGCGACCTGCGCTGCTTCTATTGCATGTCGGAAGACATGACGTTCCTGCCCAAGGCCGACCTCTTGACGCTCGAGGAGCTTGACCGGCTCTGCTCAGCCTTCATCGCCAAGGGCGTGAAGAAGCTGCGGCTCACCGGCGGCGAGCCGCTGGTCCGCCGCAACGTGATGTCGCTGGTGCGCTCGCTGTCGCGCCATCTGACCAGCGGCGCCCTGGGCGAGCTGACGCTGACCACCAACGGCACGCAACTCGCAAAGCATGCGCAGGAGCTTGCCGATTGCGGCGTCCGCCGCATCAACGTCTCGCTCGACACGCTCGACCCCAAGAAGTTTCGCGAAATCACCCGCTGGGGCGAGATCGACAAGGTGCTGGAAGGCATCGAGGCGGCGCGTGCCGCGGGCCTCGCCGTGAAGATCAACGCAGTGGCGCTGAAGAATCTCAACGAGGATGAGCTCCCCGATCTGATGCGCTGGGCCCATGGCAAGGGCATGGGGCTGACCCTGATCGAGGTGATGCCCATGGGCGAGATCGGCTCGGGCCGCATCGACCAATATCTGCCGCTGTCGCTGCTGCGCGCGCGGCTTGCCCAGCAGTTCACGCTGACGGATCTGGCCGAAAGCACCGGCGGGCCGGCGCGCTATGTCAGCGTCGCCGAGACCGGTGGCAAGCTCGGCTTCATCACGCCGATGACCCATAATTTCTGTGAATCCTGCAACAGGGTGCGCATCACCTGCACGGGCACGCTGCACACCTGCCTCGGCCACGAGGATGCCTCCGACCTGCGCAAGCCTCTGCGTGCATCTGATGACAATACGCTGCTGGCGGCTGCGATCGACCGCGCCATCGGGCTCAAGCCCAAGGGCCACGACTTCATCATCGACCGCCGCCACGACCGTCCCAGCGTCTCCCGCCACATGAGCGTCACCGGCGGCTGAGCAGGATCCGGAAAAGCGTGCAGCGGTTTTCCGAAAAGATCATGCTCAAACAACAAGACGATCAGACCGGCTTGTGCATGAAGAACTGCGCGATGGCCGTCGCGCCCAGGAACGTACCGGCGTTCGCCATCAGCGAGACGACGACGATCCGCCAGCCGAGCGATCGGAATGCCGGCATGTCCTTGGCGATGGATAGACCCGCAAACGCCAGGAGCGGCGTCGCGAGCGCGAGAAAGTTGATCTTCCCGGTCATGGCCGCGATCTCGGCCGCAAAGGGCGTCGCCGGGTTGGTCAAAGCCATCGCGACAAGGGACACCCAAACCACGGCAGGTACCCAGCCCTTCGTAAGCAGGTAGACCAGGTGGCCGATCATGACGGCTGCCACAATGATCGCGGCGCCGGCGAGAACCGAGGCGTCCGGCACAGTCTTGTAGGCGATGTAATTGCCGATCAGGGCAATGAGTGCGCTCACAATCCAGATCGACAAGCGCTCGATCGCCGAGACATCCGCCGTCTGTTGATGCGCGAGCGTTGCGCCGGCAGCGGCCGGCGACATCAGTTCCTCCGAAGTCGTCTCCCGGCCGCGACCAAGGATCGGCTCGAGCACGCCGTACGCCCGGACCGTGAAGGGCAGCGACAGGAACAGCGTGAAATACGTGCCGATGGTCGTCGTGATCAGATTGCTTGCCGCTGCGAAGGCAGCGATATCCTTGGCGACATCAGGGGTCTGTTGAGCCGCAATCGCGCCGGAGGCGGCAGCCATCATGCTGCCTGAGCCGACGCCGGCGCCCATGGCGAGGGCAAGCGGATCGAAGATGCCGAGACCGGTGATGACGCCCGCGAAGATTGCGATGAAAACAGCGCCGAAGATCGTGCCGGTCATGTACTCGGCGAGGACACCACGCCCCTCAGCGCTGTTCATCCCGTACTTTTCGCCGATGATGGCGAGGCTCGGTTCGCGCCCAACCGAAAAGGTTGCGCCGATCGCTTCGCGCTTGATGCCGAGCAGCAGGGCAACCGGCAGGCCGAATACCATCGTGCCGAAAAAATGCCCGAACTCCTGGAACACCAGCGCCCAGCCGGCGGTCAGGATTTTCGGCAGCGACCCGCCGACCAGCAGTCCGAGCTTGGCGACAAACAGAAGCAAGGCCGGCTGGAGCGCGGCAGCCGCGATCGCCTGGGTGCGCAGGTCAAAGCGCATCGCTGCCGGAAGACGCGGACTCGCAAGCCCCCAGGCCGCGCCAAGCAACAGCGCCCAGAGCAAGGGCAACAGCACGACCTTGTAGGTCCCGCCGAGCGGAACTGCGACCGCGCCGATCAATTCAGCGAGCAGGACGGTGACGAAGACGCCGACGAAGACCTTGGGCAGGCCTGCCCGACCTGCATCGATTGCTGTTGGCGATGCCGACGTGACGTTGCTCATGCGAAGCCCCCGTTCCACGGATGAGATTATAGCCCTGTAGGCGTCACTCCCGGACGCCCGGTGCATAACCGAAGCCCACAGCCGGTTCGGCTGCCGTCTCGACCCAGACGCTCTTGACCTGTGTGTATTCAGAGAGTGTCTCGACCCCGCTCGAACGGCCGTAGCCGCTCATGCCGAAGCCACCGAAGGGCGATGCGACGCTGATCGTCTTGTAGGAATTGATCCAGAACGTCCCTGCCCTGACTTGCGCAGCGACCCGATGCGCGCGCCCGACGTCGCGGGTCCAGACCGCACCCGCAAGACCGAAATCGCTGTCATTGGCGATCGCGACCGCTTCTTCCTCGGAATCGAACGGGATCGCGGCGACGACGGGTCCGAATATCTCGTCGCGGGCAACCGCCATGCTGTTGCTGACGTCGCGCAGGACGGTCGGCGCGATGAAGAATCCGCCTTGCTCGGTGCTGCCGTCGGTGCCGGTCGCAAGCGTCGCGCCCTCCGCGAGGCCCTGCTTCACCATTGCGAGCACGCGATCGTACTGCCGCGCGTTGTTGATCGGCCCAATTTCGGTATCCGCCGCACTGGGTGCACCGACCTTCAGCCTCGCTGCGCCATCCGCGACCATCCTGACGAAACGATCGTAGACGGAGCGCTCGACCAGCAACCGCGAGCCAGCGACGCAGCTCTGTCCGGCGCCTGCGAAGATCGCCGACTGCGCACCGATCGCTGCGCGCGCAAGATCGGCGTCGGCGAACACGATGTTGGCAGACTTTCCACCGAGTTCGAGAACGCAGGGCAACAGCCGCTTGGCCGCGGCCTCCGCGATCAGCCTGCCTGTCGGCACCGACCCGACGAAAACCACTTTCTTCACTGCGCGCTGGCCAAGCGCTGCCTGCCCCGTCGTGTGGCCGTAGCCTGCGAGCACGTTGACAAGACCGACCGGCAATCCGGCTTGCTCGGCGAGATGTGCCAGTACCATGGAGGTGAGCGGCGTCAGCTCCGAAGGTTTTAGCAGCACGCCGTTGCCCATGGCGATGGCGGGCGCGACCTGCCAACCGCAGGTGAAGATCGGCGCATTCCAGGGCGTGATCTGGAGCACGACACCGACAGGCTCGCGCCGCGTATAGTTGAGATGGCTCGACGGCACCGGGATCACATCGCCGTGGAACTTGTCGGTCCAGCCGGCATAGTACTCGAACATCTCGGCAACCTTGGCGACCTCGACGCGCGTGTCGCGGATCGGCTTGCCGGCCGACAACGACTCAAGGCGCGCCAGTTCTTCCGCCTTGCCTTGAATTGCGCGCGCGATCGCCTGCATGACGCGGCCGCGGGCCGCGCCAGTCAGCCGTGTCCAGCTGGCTTGCGCCGCGACAGCTGCCGCTGCCGCCTCGGCGACCACGGCCTCACCGGCATCATGGTAGGCGTAGAGCGGCGCGCCGGTTGCAGGATCATCGATCGTGATGAGTTCGCCCGTGCCGGGAGCGATGCGGCTCGCGACGTGAGAACCGATCGCCGTGCAGTCGGGCCAGAACGGTGCGAGCGAATCGCGCAGCCGCGTGTCGATGAAGGGGGCCATGGTGTCGCTCACATCCTGCCGAGCTGGAGCTCGACGATCCTGTTGAAGTCTTCGGCGTCGCCGATCGAGGCGGCGCTCTCGGACCAGATCCGCGCGGTCTCCCGGGCGATCGGCAGGTCGAGTGCCAGCCGGGCGATGAGCTGAGCGGCAAGGCGGACATCCTTGCGCATCAGCGCCATCGTGAATCCGGAATCAAAGGCGCCGTTCAGGACCCATGTCGGTAGATTGACCTGCGTGACGCCGGACCGGCCGGAGCCGGCATTGAGACCTTCGAGCAGCCGGGCCGGATCGACCTCGGCGTCGCGCGCGATGCGCATCGCCTCTGCGGCGGTCAGCAGATGTGCGGCGCAGAGCAGATTGTTGATGATCTTGCAGACATGCCCGGCGCCGACCGATCCGACATGGACCCGCTTGGCGCTCATGTCGGCCAGGATCGGTTCGACCGCGGCCACATCGTCATCCGCGCCGCCGATCACCATGGTCATGGTGGCCGTGATGGCGCCCTTCGGACCGCCGCTGACGGGCGCATCGATCATCGCCATACCCTGCGCGGCAAGAGCCGCCGCGAGCCGGCGGGTCGTCTCGGGATTGGATGTCGAGGTGTCGACCACGCGCAAGCCCGGCCGCGCATGGGCAATGATGCCGTCCTTGCCGGTCACGACGGCGTCGACGATCTCGGCGGTCGGCAGCGACAGGACGAGCAGATCCGCGCGGGCGCAGAGCGGCGCAACGCCTTCGAAAACCGCTATGCCTTCCGATGCGAGCGCGCTGCGGGCCTTTTCCGAGGCGTCGGTCCCAAGCACTTCATGGCCGGCCCGCGTCAGCGAGAGCGCCATGCCGCGCCCCATATTCCCCAGCCCAACGACGCCGACGACCGCCATGTCTCTGTCCCTCACCTGCGAATGCCGGGAAGACCATAGGGATCCAGGGCCGGCCTGGGCATCAGCGGCGCGGTTGCCTAATGTTGCCTCATGAGCAACACTTGGGCATGATCAATGCAATCGATGAGAACCGGCTTCGCTATCTGTTCGAGGCCGCGCGCTACGGCGCCGTGCGCGCGGCCGCCGACGCGCTCGGCGTGAACCCGTCTGTGGTGAGCCGCCAGATCGCCCTGCTCGAGCAAGCGCTCGACGCAGCCCTGCTCGACCGGCACAGCCGTGGGGTGCGACCCACCGAAGCCGGCGAGCTCCTGATCGAGCACTATCGCCGCCATGCGGTGGACCGGGACGACACCCTGGCAAGGTTGCGGGAACTCCAGGGATTGCATCGCGGTCACATTGACCTCGTGCTGGGCGAAGGCTTTGTCGCCGATCTCATGGGCGGCGCGCTCGGCGAGTTCTGGCGCCGGCATCCGCAGCTGACCATTTCGCTGGAACTCGCGGGCACGAGCGAGGTCATACGCGCAATAGCGGACGATCGCTGCCACATCGGGCTCGTCTATCATCCACCCCAGGATCCACGGATCCGCTCCTGCGCCGCAATCCGCCAGCCGATTTGCCTGATCGCACGCCCTGACCATCCGCTTGTGAAGCTCCGCCGCCCGGTCAAGCTACGCGAGATCGCCAAACACGCGCTCGGGACCATGCATGCGGGCTATGGCACACGCCAATTGCTCGCGATGGCTGAAACATCCGAGAAGGTCGGCCTCTCGCCCAAGCTGACCACAACCTCGATAAGTATCTTGCGACATTTCGTTCGTTCCGATCTTGGCGTGACCTTGCTTCCGGCCTTTTCGGTCGCGGCCGATCTCGAGGACGGATCGCTCGTTGCCATTCCGGTCGACAACGTTCTGCTCTCCTCTGCAGAAGCCCACATCATCACCCGATTGGGCCGTGAACTGCCGAACGCAGCCAGCCAACTGCTCAGGTTCTTGATCGGCCGGATGAAGGCCTTCCAGGCCGGCCGCCGCTAACCTAAGCTTTTGAGCGGCCGTCAATTTGTCCATTTTCCGATTGACGGCGCGCGAACCCGCTGGTTTGGTGCCCCCGCCTTTGCTTGCCCGGCAGCAATAAGCCGGCCCGCCCCTTCGGCGGTCGCGGTCAAGACGGCAAGGCGCGAGGGGAGGACTGACGCCGCAATCGCTCCGGACAACGAGCCGTGTGGCCGCATGCATATTGCACGCGGGCCGAGTGATGCGCGCTGATGCCTCCCGTGAAGTCTAGACCGCGACGGAGAGAAAGTAAGATGCGTCCATTGCTGGCGGTGAGCAACGCCATCGACCTCCTCAACGAGAAGATCGGGTACGTCTGCAACCTGCTCGTGCTGCTTGCATGTCTGGTGAGCGCGGCCAATGCCATGATCCGCTATGCCTTCAGCAACTCCTCCAACGGCTGGCTGGAGCTGCAATGGTACATGTTCGCGATCCTGGTGATGTTCGGCGCGTCCTACACTTTCAAGCGCAACGAGCACGTCCGCGTCGAGATCATGTATTTGATGCTGTCCGAGCGTGGCCAGCTCTGGCTCGACATGATCGGCACGCTGTTCTTCCTGATTCCCTCCTGCCTCCTGCTCGCCTATCTGTCCTGGCCGTTCTTCATGCAGGCCTATAGCGTCGGTGAGATGTCAGGCAATGCCGGCGGCTTGATCCGCTGGCCCATCAAGTTCGTGATCCCCGCCGGCTTCGTGTTGCTGGCATTGCAGGGAGTTTCCGAAGTCATCAAGCGTATCGCGGCTCTCCAGGGCTATGTGACGATCGACGCCAAGTACGAGAGGCCGACTCAATGATCACGCTGGAGATGATGCCGCCGTTGATGTTCGGCGGCCTGGTCCTGGTGATGCTGCTCGGCTTCCCCGTCGCGTTTACGCTGGCGGCAGTCGGCCTCTCCTTCGGCTTCCTCGCCATCCATCTCGGTTTCTTCGACCTCAACTTCCTCCAGGCGATCCCCGGCCGCGTGTTCGGCAGCGTGCTCTCCAACGAGCTACTGCTTGCGATCCCGTTCTTCACCTTCATGGGCGCGATATTGGAGAGATGCGGGCTCGCCGAGGACATGCTGGATTCGATGGGCCAGCTGTTCGGCCCGATCCGCGGCGGCCTCGGCTATTCCGTGATCATCGTCGGCTTCATCCTCGGCGCCATCACCGGCACGGTGGCGGCACAGGTCATCGCCATGGCGCTGATCTCGATGCCGGTGATGATCCGCTACGGCTACAACATGCGCTACATCACCGGCGTGTTAGCTGCCTCCGGCACCATCACGCAGCTGGTGCCGCCCTCGCTGGTGCTGATCGTGCTCGCCGACCAGCTCGGCAAATCGGTCGGCGACATGTATCTCGGCGCCTGGGGCCCGTCGGTGTTCCAGATCATGCTGTTCGCCGGCTACACCTTCATCCTCGGCCTGATCAAGCCGGACCACGTGCCGCCTGTGCCGCTGGAGGCGCGCACGCTGACCGGCTGGCCACTGTGGAAGAAGTGCCTGATGGGCATCATCCCGTCCGCCGTGCTGATCTTCGTCGTGCTCGGCACCATGATGATGGGTCTTGCGACCCCGACCGAAGCCGGCGCGATGGGCGCGGTCGGCGCCATCGTGCTCGCCGCGATCCATCACAAGGATTTCACCTCGACCGACCGCAAGGTGCTGATCATCGGCGTGATCGCGGCCGGTATCGGCACCATCGTCGCGATGCTGTTCACCCAGAACCTGGTCTTCAAGCTCGCGTTCGCGGTAACCTATCTCGCCGTGGCCTGGATCTGCATCCAGGCCGCGCGCATCCCCGACCTGCGCGACCTCATCAAGCAGGGTTACGAATCCACCATGCGCCTCACCTGCATGGTCACCTTCATCCTGATCGGCTCGACCTGCTTCTCGGTGGTGTTCCTCGGCGTCTCCGGCGGCGTCTGGCTCGAGCATCTCCTGACCTCGCTGCCCGGCGGCGTCTGGGGCTTCCTGATCTTCATTAACCTCTTCATCTTCTTTCTGGCGTTCTTCCTCGACTTCTTCGAGATCGCCTTCATCATCCTGCCGATGATCGCGCCGATCGCGCAGAAAATTCTGGGACCCGTCGTCGGTGACGGACCGGCGCTGATCTGGTTCGGCGTCATGCTCTGCGTCAACATGCAGACCTCGTTCCTGCATCCGCCGTTCGGCTTCGCGCTGTTCTATCTGCGCGGCGTCGCACCGAAGGAAGTGAAGAGCTCCGACATCTATTGGGGCGCGATGCCCTGGATCGGCCTTCAGCTGATCATGGTGCTGATCGTGATCGCCTTCCCGATCACGGTGACGGGCCTGCTCGACAAGCCGGTCAATGTCGACCTCGACAAGGTCAGGATCGAGGTTCCGCAGATCGACCTGCCGCCGCTGGATCTTGGACCACCGACGAAGTAGCGGCCATGCCCCTCGCCGTCATGTTCCGCCTCGGCGGCGCATGACGGGCGCGCCGGCCGCGTGACAAGCGCGGAAAACACGGGCATATCGGGCTATCCTCCAATCTATGGACCGCCGCTTATGTCCCGATCGCATCTTGCTCCATCGCTCGCTCGTCCGTTGATCGCGGCGCTCTGGCTGGCATGTGCCACAGCTGTCGCGCATGCCGAGCCAATGGCCGATGTCCATGCGCTGGCGCAAAAGGAGCAGCAGCCGCTGCTCGATACGCTGCGCGATCTCGTCAGCATCGAATCCGGCAGCAAGGACATCGAAGGCCTGAACCAGATCGCCGAGCGCGTCGCCGGCCAGCTCAAGCAGCTCGGCGGCACGGTGGAGACCCTGCAAACCACCGACATCTATCGCCTCGACGACACGCCCGAGAAGATCGGCCCGGCCGTGCACGCCGTGTTCAAGGGCACCGGCAGCAAGAAGATCATGCTGATCGCCCACATGGACACGGTGTACCTGAAGGGCATGCTGAAGGACCAGCCGTTCCGCATCGACGGCGACAAGGCCTACGGCCTCGGCATTGCCGACGACAAGCAGGGCGTTGCGCTGATTCTCCACACCGTGGCGTTGCTTCAGAAGATGAACTTCCACGATTACGGCACGCTCACAGTACTCACCAATGGCGACGAGGAAATCTCCTCGCCCGGCTGGCGCAGTACCATCACCAAGTTCGCCGGGGATCAGGACGTGGTGTTCTCGTTCGAGGGCGGCGGCACCGACGGCACGCTGCGCCTCGCCACCAGCGGCATCGGCTCGGCCTATCTCACGGTGCAGGGCAAGTCCTCGCACGCAGGCGCACGGCCGGAGGGCGGCATCAACGCGCTGTACGAACTCTCGCACCAGGTGCTTCAGATGAAGGACCTGTCCAAACCCGAGCAGGGCCTGAAGCTGAACTGGACGGTCTCCAAGGCCGGCACCAACCGCAACGTGATCCCCGCCGAGGCCACGGCCCAGGCCGATGCGCGTGCGCTCAAGGTGGCAGATTTCGACGAGCTGGAGAAGGCGCTCCAGGACAAGATCAAAAATCGTTTGCTGCCCGATTCCAAGGTCGAGTTGAAATTCGAGGTGCGTCGCCCGCCGTTGGAGGCCAACGACGCCTCGCGCGGCGTGGCGGCCTACGGCAAGACGATCTATCAGGAGATCGGACTGCCCCTCAGGGTCGACGAGAAGGCCACCGGCGGCGGCACCGACGCCGCGTTTGCCGCGCTCAAGACCAAAGGAGCCGTGGTGGAAGGCATGGGCCTGTCGGGCTTCGGCGCACACTCCAACGATGCAGAGTACGTGAAGCTCGACACCATCGTGCCGCGGCTTTACCTGACCACGCGCATGATCATGGATTTGTCCACCGGCAAGCTGAAATAGCGGCCCCTCGCCGCTTCAAACAGCGGCTTCCGCCAGCCTGAACCGCAACGTAAACTCCGCGCCGCCGCCGGGGAGATTTTCGACCGCCACCGTCGCAGCATGATCGTCCGCAACGCCGCGCACGATCGAAAGCCCGAGGCCCGCGCCGTCACTGCGCTGGCGGTCGCGGCGCCAGAAGCGCTGGAAGATCAGCTCGCGCTCGGCTTCGGCAATGCCGGGACCGCAATCGCGCACCCGCACCACACCGTCGTCACCGACTTCGACATCAACCGAACTATCCTTCGCGGTGAACTTGATGGCGTTTTCGGCGAGGTTGAAGATCGCGCGCTGGAGCATCTCGGAATTGCCGTGGATCAGCACGGGCGCGCCGCTGCCCTTGAGTGCGATGTCCTTGTGCTGGGCGATCGCGAATGGCGCGATTGCACCGACCACCTCGGCGCAGACGGCGCGTAAGTCAGCGGTCTCGCCGGGATCGAGCACGAGGGTGTCGAGCTCGGCGATCTCCAGCAACTGCGCGACGATGCGGCTCATGCCCTCGATGTCGGCATGCAACGCCTGCTTTGCTGTGCCGTCGCCAAGCGTCTCGATCCGTGTGCGCAGGATCGCGAGCGGCGTGCGTAATTGATGGGCCGCATCGGCGGTAAACTGCCGCTGCACGCGAAAACCATCCTCGAGGCGATCGAGCGCCTGGTTGACGGCGGTGACGAGCGGCATGATCTCGCGCGGGATCTGCTCCGTCGGCAGGCGGATATCGGTGCGCGACGGGCCGATATTGCTCGCCTCTTCCGACGCCTTCCACAACGGCGCGACGGCGCGGCGGAAGATGAAGATGTCGGTGGCGAGCAGGATCAAGAGGATCGGGATGGTGATCCACCCCACCCGCAGGAAGAAGTTCGAGATGATGTCATCGATGATGACGTCACGATGCGCCAGATCCTCGGCGACCTGGATGCGCACGGGCTGGCCCTCGATAATCCGGGTGACACCGGCGCCGGAGATGGTCTCGGACAGACGCGGCGCAGCCACGGCCGCGCCGGTCTTCCGGTGCGAGGAAAACAGCAACCGGCCCTCGCCATCGCGAATGTCGTACTGGTAACGGCCGTAAGCGTCCGAATAGAGCCCGCGCAGGCTGTCGGGCAGATTGAACGCCAGCGTGCCGTCCGCCTGCGGGACGATGCGCTCCGCGAGCACTTCGGCCTGAGCCCGCATGGCGTCGCGATGCAGCTGGTCGACTTCCGAGTTCAGCAGCCAGAACAGCACCAGCGGCAGGAAGATCGCGGCCACCGCGACCGCGACGATGTGCATGAACACGATGCGCGAGATCAGCGATTTGAACGACGGCGACCTGCCAAAGGAGCCGGCGGCGGACACGTTATTTCTCCTCGGACATCAGATAGCCGACGCCGCGGATGGTGTGGATCACGACCTTGGCGCCGTGCTCCGCAAGCTGCTTGCGCAGCCGCGAGACGTAGACCTCGACCGCATTGGAGGCGACCTCGCCCTCGAGCCCGAAGATGTGGTCCTCGACGTTCTTCTTCGGCACGACCCGCCCCTGCCGGCGCAGCAATATCTCCAGCACCGAGGTCTCGCGCGACGAGATGATCCGCGGCTGGTCGTCGACGAAGATCTGGCGGCTCTCGGTGTCGTAGACGAGATTGGCGAGGCGCAGCGAGCGGCCGAGCAACTGGCCCGGACGGCGCAGGATCGCCTCCAGCCGCGCCACCAGTTCCTCCATCGCGAACGGCTTTGCGAGATAGTCGTCGGCTCCGCTACGCAAGCCCGTCACGCGGTCCTGCAAGCCGCCGCGCGCGGTCAGCACCATCACCGGCAGCGGTTCCATCTGGCGGCGCAGCTCGCGCAGCACCGACAGACCGTCGCCATCGGGCAGGCCAAGGTCGAGGATCATCGCGGCATAGCTGACATTGCGCACCGCCTCGCGTGCCTCGTCGGCGCTGCCGACGATATCGCTCTCATAGCCGGCCGCCGCCAGCCCGCTGGCTACGAGTCGCGACAGCTCGGCATTGTCCTCGACGATCAAAAGACGCATCGCATTCCCGCCGGATACCCCGGTGCAACCACACGGCTCGCGCCGTATCTTTGCTCTCTTCCACCATTCGGCAGGGTTCGGCCAGCAAAAAGGCGAGTGCCGCCCGGCTTTTTGCCCCTCGTCAGCTTCGTGTCAGCTTTGCGCGTTGACTAAACTGCCCCCCGGGCCGGGGCCACCGATTCAGACCCGCGTTTTCAATGAAATCTGTCGCGCGGCCGCTCCGCCGGCCCCTGCGGACCTTTGGGGGCAGTCGTCGCCCTTATCTCGTCGCCCGTGACGCGACAATCGCCGTTCCGGTCGAACCGCATGATGAATGCGCTCGGCTTGTCGACGAACTCCCTGCGCGTGATCTTGCCATCCTGGTTCTCGTCGAAATATCCGAAATCGGCATCGGCCAACGCCGCATCGGCTTTTTGCACCGTCACAAACTCAGTCGTGTCGAGCTTCCCGTCTCGATTGCGATCCGCCAAGGTGAATATCCGGTCGGCAAAGCCCTTCCATTCGTCGCAGGTGAAAATGCCGTCGCGATTGGCGTCCCATGTCGGCGGCCCGCTTCTGAGCAGGCCATCCTGCGCCGGCGGTGGGGTGGTTTCGGCGAGCGCGGGCCCGGCTGTCGCAAACCAGCCGACAGTCAAGCAGATCATGAGGACAGGTTTTCCGCGCGACAAATTTCCGTTCCTGTTGCTTCGTTTGGCTGGCATCGCGGATCAATTGCCCGGTCGGGCATAGGAAATCCATATCGGTTATCAGTCATATCCGTAGCAATAACGTAGCCGTCACGATTCGACGCAGATGCTCGCGGCCCGATCGCCTCACTTCAATTTTCGGGTAAAGAACTTCCGGAATGCGGCGAGCGCTTCGGGCGAGCGCATGCGCTCTGCGAAGCAGTGGTTCTCAAGGCCGATCCGGCGCTCGATCTCCTCGGTCGGGAGCTTCAGGAGCTTGCGCGAAACCGCGACCGCATCGGCAGGCAGGGCGCAAATTTCCCGCGCCACCTTCTGGGCCTCAACCACAGCATGCCCGGGCGGCACGATCTGATTGACGAGGCCGGCTTCCCTGGCCTGCTCCACGCTCATCTCTCGGCCCATGACCAGCATGGAAAACGCGCGCTGGTGGCCGACCATGTGCGGAACGAGCAGGCTGGTGGCGCCGTCAGGCACGAGGCCATACTGGATATAGGGGGAGGAGAACGTCGTCGTCGTGCTTGCGATCACGTAGTCGCAATGCACCACCATCGTCATTCCGATGCCGATCGCGATGCCGTCGACGGCGGCGATGATCGGCTTGGTGTTGTTGACCAGCGACTGGAGGAAGACCACCGAATTGCGGGGACGCGCGCCGTCATCGGCCTCGGTCGCCGCTTTCAGGAAATCGCTGATGTCGTTACCGGCAGTGAAGACGCCCGAGCGGCCCGTCAGGATCAGGCAGCGGATCGCAGGGTTGGACTGTGCGGACTCGATGGCGTCGCTCATCGCCAGGTACATCCCCTGCGTGAGCGTGTTCTTCTTTTCCGGCCGGCGCATGGTGATGATGCGGGTGGCGCCTTCGTCGGTGACGGTGATTTGCTCGGCCATGACGCTCCTCGCAATTGCTGGCGAATGCCACTCGGCTCGCCGCGCCCTAGTTCTTCTTTTTTGCCGGCTTTGCCGGATCGCTGGCGCGGGCGCCGCCCCAGGGATCGTATTTCTCGTCAGGCACCGGAATCCTGTCGAGAGCTGCCTTATACGCCTTCTCATCGATCTTTGGGCGGTTTTCAACGGGAGGCGGACCCGAGTTGCCCTTGCCGCGGCCCAAGCCCTGGGCATTGGCTGCGAAAGCAGACGCCGACATCGCGGCAGCGGCAGAGACCAGAATGCGCAGCGCGCGTCGTCTGCGGATCATGCACCCGTCCTCCTCTCGCGCATGCTTATTGTCCGGACGGCGTCCGAACGCCGTGCCAAGCGTCACGCACCTGGTGATAGTGGGCTTCCGGCAGATAGTCCGGCGTATTGAGATTGAGCGTGCGGACGTCCAGCCGACCGACGGCGCTGAGCAGCGTGTAGGATGCAATCACCCGGTCATGCTGCGCCTGGATCTGGCGCGTCCGCGCGCTGGTCAGATCCTGCTGCGCATTGAGCACGTCGATGGTGGTGCGCTGGCCGCCGGCCGCCTCGCGGCGAACGCCCTGGAGTGCGACATCTGCCGCCTTCACCTCCGACTCGGCCGCTGTCAGTGCGACCTTGGAGCCTTCATTGGACACCCACGCGCCGACGACGGCCGTCCGCGACTGGTTCCTGACCTGCTCGAGCACCAAGCGGCTTTGCGAGGCGAGCTCCTTGGCTTGGCGCGTCTGGGAAGCCGCGGTGCCGCCGTCATAGATCGGCACATTGATCTGGCCGAGGATCGACGCCTGATCGGTTGCAAACGTGCTCAGCGTCGAATCCGAATCCTTCGAACGGCTGGCACTGGCCTGCACGGCAACCGTCGGGAGCAGGCTGCCTTCCGCCACCTTGATCGTGGTTTGCGCCACATCCACGTCGTAGCCCGCACCAAGCACCGCCGGATGCTCATGACCTGCGGTCTCGATCGATGCCGGCATCGTCAGCGGCGAAAAGCGGTCAACCGGCGTTGCCGCCGCCAATTGGCCGGGCGGCTCGCCGATCACCTGGGCATAGGTCGCCCTGCTGATGGCGAACGCCACCTCGGCGGCGTTGAGATCGGCAAGGCCGCGACTGAGCCGCGCCTCGGCCTGCGCCGTATCCGTCGGCGTCACGTCGCCGGCATCGAGGCGCTTCCGTGTCGTCGCCTGGATCTCGCGCAGCACGGCGACGTTGGTGCGTTGGGCCTCGACCAATGCCTGGTTGGCCAAGACGTTCATGTAGGCTGTGACCGCATCGAGCAACACGCCCTGCCCGGTATTGCGCAGCGCTTCACGCCCCGACAGAACCTGATACTCGGCGACGCGCACGCTGTTGGCGGTCCTGAAGCCGTTGAATAGAACCTGGCTGACGGTCACGCCGATCGTCCACGGACGCAGCGTCGCCCCCTGAATCGTATTGTCGGGTAGCGTGTTCCTGACCGCCTGCAAGCCGGCGCTGAGGCTGGCGACCACCTGCGGCCGGTAACCGGCGAGCGCCTGCGGTACGTTCTCGTCCGTGCCGCGCTGGCGGGCCCGATCGGCGTTGAGCTGCGGGCTCGACTGGTAGGCCTTGACCATCGCCTCGGACAAAGTTTCCGCACGCAACGGTCCGCAAGCCAGGAGCATCGCGCCCACCACGGCGAGCGTCAGTGTCAGCCCGGACTCCATCACGCGCCTTGTAACGCTCCCACGCACACCGCACCTCATTCCGCCGGCGCCAACTGAGGCTGCGCCGCCGCAAGTCCCGGCCGCGTCCGTCGCGAAAACATCGAGATCAGCGCCGGCAGCGTGACCAGAATGACGATCGGCGCCAGCATCATGCCCGCCACAACGACGACCGCGAGCGGCTTCTGCACCTGCGAGCCGATACCGCTCGACAACGCCGCGGGCAAAAGCCCAATGCCTGCGACGACGCAGGTCATCAGCACCGGACGAAGCTGGAGCTCGCCGGTGCGGAGGATTGCGGCGCCACGCTCCATGCCCTCGTCGATCAGCGCATTGTACTGGGACAGGATGATGATGCCGTCCATCACCGAGATGCCGAACAGCGCGATGAAGCCGATCGCCGCCGAGACGCTGAAGGGAATGCCTGTCAAGAGCAGGCCGAGAATTCCACCGAGCACGGCCATCGGGATCACGCTCATGGTGAGGATGGTGTCGACCACCGAACCGAAATTGAACCAGATCAGCATCGCGATCAGCGCGAGACTGATCGGCACCACGATCGACAGCCGCTTGATCGCATCCTGGAGATTGCCGAACTCGCCGACCCATTCGAGATGCGAGCCCGGCGGCAATTGCACGTTGGCCGCGACCTTCTCCTGTGCCTCCCGGATCGCGCTGCCGAGATCACGCTCGCGCACCGAGAATTTGATCGGCAGATAGCGTTCCTGCTGCTCGCGATAGATGTAGGCGGCGCCGGAGAGGACCTTGACCGTCGCGACCTCGCTCAGCGGCACCTGGGTGACGCCGTTCGGCCCCTGCGCGCCGATCCGTAAATTCTGGATCGCTTCAGCGCTGCGCCGGTACTGCGGCGCGAGCCGCACGATGATCGGGAAATGGCGGTCGCTTCCCGGCTCGTAGAGATCACCGGCGCTGTCGCCACCGATCGCGGTCTTGATCGTCGTGTTGATGTCGCCGGGCGACAGCCCGTAACGCGCGGCGCGGGCACGGTCGACGTCGATCTGGATGGTCGGTTGGCCAAGCGACGTAAACACCGCGAGGTCGGTGATCCCCTGCACGGTGGCAAGCTGCGCCTTGATCTTGTTCGCGGTGTCGGTCAACGCCTGGAGGTCACTGCCATACAGCTTGATCGAATTCTCGCCCTTCACGCCCGACACGGCCTCCGAGACGTTGTCCTGGAGATATTGCGAGAAGTTGAACTCGACGCCCGGAAATTTTTCCTGGAGCTGCGCCAGCAGCGTGGCAGTCAGCGCGTCCTTGTCCTCGCCCTCAGGCCACTCCTTGGCGGGCTTGAGCGGTGCGAAGAATTCCGCATTGAAGAAGCCGGCCGCGTCGGTACCGTCGTCTGGCCGGCCATGCTGCGAGACCACCGACTCGACCTCGGGTCGGGCGGCGATCACCTTGCGCATCTGGTTGACGTAGGAGTTGCCCTCCTGGAGCGAGATGGTCGGCGGCAGGGTTGCGCGGATCCAGAGATTGCCCTCCTCCAGCTTTGGCAGAAATTCCAGGCCGAGCAGCCGCACCGCGACGACCGTGATCAGGATCAGCACGGCGCCGCCGGCCAGCACGACGCGCCCATGCGCGAGCGAGCGGCCCAGCACCGGCATGTAGAGCCGGTGCAACCACCGCATCAGGAACGTCTCGGTTTCCGCGACATGCGCCGGCAGGATGATGGCGCTGAGCGCCGGCGTCACTGTGAAGGTCGCAAGCAGGCCTCCCGCGAGCGCGTAAGCATAGGTGCGCGCCATCGGGCCGAAGATGTTGCCCTCGACGCCGGACAGCGTGAACAGCGGCAGGAAGGCAGCGATGATGATGGCGGCGGCAAAGAAGATCGACCGCGAGACGTCGGAGGCAGCCGTCAGGATGGCATGATGCTTGATGCCCTGGATGGTGTGGGCCGAGATCGACGCCTGTTCACCGGCCGTCAGCCGTTCGGTATGTGACAGGCGGCGGAAGATCGCCTCCACCATGATCACGGTGGCATCGACAATCAGGCCGAAATCGATCGCACCGACCGACAGCAGATTGGCGGATTCACCGCGCAGAACCAGGATGATCACGGCAAAGAACAGCGCGAAGGGAATGGTGGCGCCCACGATCATGGCGCTGCGCAGATCGCCGAGGAAAATCCACTGCAACAGCACGATCAGGCCGATGCCGACCACCATGTTCTCCAGCACGGTATGGGTCGTGGTCTGGATCAGGTCCTTGCGATCGTAGATGCGCTCGATTCGCACGCCCGGCGGCAGGATCGTCGAGTTGTTGATGGAAGAGACTAGCTCCTCGACGCGGGAAATCGTCGGCGAGCTCTGCTCGCCGCGGCGCATGAGAACGATACCCTGGACGATGTCGTCGTCCTGATCCTGGCCGGCGATGCCGAGCCGCGGCTGTTCGCCGACGGCGACGGTGGCGACATCGCGCACCAGCACCGGCGTCCCGCCGTTCGAGACGACCATGGTGTTCTCGAGCGCATGAATCGAGCGGATTAATCCGACGCCGCGCACCACGGCGGATTGCGGCCCGATATCGACCGTGTTGCCGCCGACATTGACGTTGGCATTGCTGATGGTCTGGAGCAGTTGCGGCAACGTCAGGCCGTTCGCGACCAGCTTGTTGAAATCGACCTGCACCTCGTAGGTCTTGGTCCGCCCTCCCCAACCGGTGACGTCGATGACACCGGGCACGGTGCGAAAACGCCGTTGCAGGACCCAGTCCTGCAACGTCTTGAGGTCGAGCACCGAATAGTTGGGCGGGCCAACCAGCCTGTAGCGGTAGATTTCGCCGATCGGGCTCAGCGGCGAGATCTGCGGCTGTGCGTTGTTGGGCAACGGCGGCAATTGCGACAGCCGGTTCAAAACCTGCTGGAGCGCCTGCTCGTAGGTGTAGTCGAACGAGAACTGGAGCTTGACGTCCGACAGACCGTACAGCGAGATGGTCCGGATCACCTTCATGTTCTTGATGCCGGCGACCTGGGTCTCGAGCGGGATCGTGATGTAGCGCTCGATCTCCTCGGCCGACAGACCCGGACTTTGCGTCACGATGTCGACCATCGGCGGCGTCGGATCGGGATAGGCTTCGATGTTGAGCTGCTGAAACGCGATCAGGCCGCCGACCAGCATGGCGGCGAACAGCCCGACCATGAGGAAGCGGCGGTTGACTGCGAAAGCGACAAGACGTTCCATCTGATCCGGCCGTCCTGCGTTAGCTGCCGGAAGCGGCGCGGTCGATGAACAGGCTTCCGCGGGTGACGATCT
Organism: Bradyrhizobium sp. LTSP857; assembly: GCF_000938285.1. Lineage (NCBI taxonomy): Bacteria > Pseudomonadati > Pseudomonadota > Alphaproteobacteria > Hyphomicrobiales > Nitrobacteraceae > Bradyrhizobium > Bradyrhizobium sp. LTSP857. The sequence goes on from NZ_JYMS01000007.1 coordinate 691,373, forward strand.
TCTCGCCGGCCTTCAGATTGCCACGCGCTTCGACGAGGTCGCCATTGATCAGGCCGACCTGGATCTCGCGCAGCTCAACGGAACCGTCGTCGCGGGAAACCCAGACCCGCACGTGCTCACCCTCGTAGATCAGCGCCTGCTTCGGCACGCCGACCGAGGGTCGGTTCGCGCCGGCATAGACGGTGACGTTGGCGAACATTTCCGGCTTGAGCGCTCCGTCCTTGTTGTCGATGGTGGCGCGGACCATCAGGCGCCGCGTCGACGGGTCGATGGCGGCGGCGACATAGTCGACGCGTGCCTTGAAGTCCCGACCGGGAAGCGCCAACACCGTAAAGGCGATGTCCTGCCCGATGGCGATATCCGCCGCCTCGCTCTCGCGCACGAAGGCCGTGAGCCAGACCGTCGACAGGTCCCCGATCACGAAGACGGGATCGCTGGCGCCGCTGCTGATGAACTGGCCGGGGCCGATCTTGCGCTGCACGACCGTGCCGGCGATCGGCGAAGAGATCGGCGTCTCGGCGCTGATCTGCCGCGTTTCCTGGAATTTCGTGATCTGCTCCTCGGAACGACCGAGGATACGCAGTCGATTATGCGCCGCCTCGAGCGCGGTCTCCGCCGAGCGCATGTCGTTCTGCGCGGTGATGAGATCGGATTGCGCCTGCTGCCAGTCCTTGAGCGGCACCGCCTTGCCGGCATAGAGATCGTTGGCACGCTTCTCGACGATCTGCGCGAGATTGAGCTTGGAGCGAGCGGTATTGAGCGCGCCGAGCGCCGTCACGAAATCGTTCAGGCCCTGCACCGTGTCGGTGGCCTCGACCACGAACAGCGGCTGCCCGCGCTCGACCGTGTCGCTCGGCTTGACCAGCAGTTTGACCACGCGGCCCGCATAGGGCGAGAAGATCGGGGTCGAGGAATCCTCGTTGACTGCGATCTTGCCTTCCGTCACGTGCTCGGCGCGAAACACCCGCTCCGTGACCGGCTCGATCGACAGGCTCGCCAGCTCCGTCGCGCTGGGAACATAACGCGGCGGCTTTGCCCTGGCCTGGCTCGATGTCTCTGTCGACTTGCCGTGCGACGCCAGCATCCGCGGGCCACCAATGGCGCCCACGACGACGACGATCGACACAACCGCCAGCATGGCGAGCCGTCGACGGCTAAAGATCGAACCGAATGTCATGACACAAACACGCGCATTGGCTCATGCACTCCCGTGCCTCCCGAGAGGACTTGGCCTTGCCCGCCTGGGCTCAGTTCTCAGCCGGACCGCGCCACATCGGCGATTTCGGTCCGCCGTAGTAGCGCATCGGCCCGAGATTGGATGACGAGGCATCGACGAACTGCGTCGGTGCCGCCTTGGTGTGATGGACATGCCGGTGGTTAGCATGTCTTGCTTGCACAGGACTGACAGCGCCCGCTATCAGCGTCAGGCCGACGATCAGACCGACTGCGACTCGCATGACAGCTCCTGTCGCGCAGCCCGTTCTGGCAATCGTGCTCATTGGCTCGGCCACATCGGATTTTTCGATCCGCCGTAATAGCGCATCTGATGCGGCGTCGACGTGTCGCCGGTCGCGGCGTCGAGATCGCTCACGCATCCGGCAAGGCAAGCGCCGAGCCCTGCGAGAGCGATCATCATTGCAACTTTCCGACTTAGCTGCCTGCCGGTCATGCTGTCCCCCTCCTCCAAGGGCGTCAGTATTTCGCGACGACTGCGTTGCCGCCGAACTTGAAGTCGAGTCCGATCGTCACGACCGAGTACGTGTTCGCCACGTTGTAGGCGAGTACACCGTTGGTGGGCGCATCGCGGTGGAACGTGCCGAAATCCAGGTAGCGATATTCGATCTTGCCAATCAGGTTGTCGGTGATCGCATAGGCGATGCCGCCGCCAGCGGCCAGGCCGCTGCGGGTCGCCTTGAACGTGTCGACGCCGACGCCCGGATTGGTGTTGGTGTGAGTGAGCTCGCCATAGGCCCAGCCGCCGGTGAAGAACAGCATCAGGCGATCGACGGCGATGCCGCCACGCGCCCGCAGCGTGCCACCCCAGCCGAGTTTGGTGGCGTCGTCCCAACCGAGGGCGAAATTGTCGTTGCCTTTGATGTCCGCCCCGAAGCCGTCGGCCTCGACGCCGACGACGATGTTGCCGCTCTGCCAGTTGTAACCAATCTCGCCACCGCCGAGACCACCCTTGGAGGAGTAGTTGGCGGTGAAATTGGCGAAGCCTGCCGGGCCCGTTGCGTTGTTCAGGTTGTGGTTGCCGTAGCCGCCGCCGCCGAACGCACCGATGTAAAAGCCCGACCAGTCATAGAGCGGCGTCGCAATAGCCGGTGCCTTGCCGTAGATCGGAAGATCGGCCGCGAGCACCGGTGATATGAGACCGAGCGCGCAAAGCGAGGCCGTGGCGAGAAGAATCCGTTTCATTGTAACCCCCTGTCGAATTTGTTCCAAAGACCCCGGCGGCTCGGAAGCCACCAGGTGGCCCAGCATCAGAAGTGAATGATGATGTCGGCCGAGCCGATCAGGGCGAAGTTCTTGTTCGGAGCGATGCCGAGATTCCCATTGCCGTTGAACGCGTTGGCATCCAGCGACCTGTAGTAGGAGACCTCGGGCCGGATCTCGATCTGCGGCGAGAACCAGTGCTGCCAGCCGATGCCGGTTTCGACATAGCGCGTCTTGGTGCCGGTGCGCTGACCCTGCTTGTCGTCGTAGAACTCGATCCGGTAGGAAATGTTGTCGAGCGGCGACGCCTTGTAGTTCAGATAGGCGAGATAGGTTTGCACCGAAGCCGTACAGGCGAACACGGCCGCACTGTTGCACTGGGCGAGCCCGGGTGCGTTGAACGGCACGTATTGCGGAGAGAACGGCGTGCCGCCCGCAAGAAACGCGGCCATCGCAGCCGGATTATTCGCGTTCAGCACATTGTTCTGGTGCAGGTTGTAAGTCTCGAACGAGATGTGCCACTGGTCGTTGAACTTGTGATAGGCGGTCAGGCCGTACCATTGCAGGTTGTTGTAGCCCCACGTTCCACCGTTGATGGCATCGGCCACGACGTAAACGCTGTCATTGCCGGAGTCACTGGTCCACCGCACGCCTGCCGTAACACTCGGGATCGCGCCAGGATCCTTCAGCATGGTGCTGTTGGGGAAGAGTGGGTTCGGAGACGGATTGGCGATTTTCGCGCCCGAATTCCAAGGCATGGTGTCGCTGCCGACCGAAAGACCCACCTGCACCATCCAGTTCTTGTTGACCGCCAGCGTGGTCTGGATACCGGTGTTGGTGTAGTTGTCGAATGTATACGTCATCGAATGCGTATACATGTAGTTGTTCGGCGCAAGCTGCGCTTCGATGTCGGGGATCGAAATGAAGCGGCCGAAGCGGACGAGAAGACCATCGGCGAGCCAGGGAATGAACACCTCGCCATAGGCCATCGGCACATCGTAGCCGTAGTTCCTGTTCTGGTTCAGGAGCTGGTTGCTCCAGAGGCCGTATGCAGTGGTGTAACGGTAGTTCTCGCCGTAGATCGGCGCGATCCGGAAGCCCCAATCAATGTGGTCCTTCTGCACCGTGTCGGGCAGGCGTTCGATATAGAGAACAGCCTGATCGAGCTGCACAGTATTCGGGTTGTAATCATAGGCCGCCGGCGCATTGCCGCCGCGCACCGTGCTGCTGCTGAGGTTGCCGCCGGCATTGACCCAGCCATAGACCTGGATGTGCGAGTCGCTCATCGCCTCGCCGAGCTTGGTGTTGCCGAGTGCGTTCATCAACGGGCTGTCGATCGAGCCTGGCCGCGTCACGCCGATGCTGGTCGAACCACCATACGGCCATTCGGTGAACGGCATCGGCGGTGTGCTCTGAGGCGTCGTCGGCCAGCCGTCGCGGCGTGACGGCGGCGCTTTGGGATCGGAGGGCGCCGATTCATGACCCCACTCGAGCCGATAGTAGTTGATGAAGCGGGTCAAGAAATCCTGACCCAGATAGGAGTCCATGCACGCGTAATTCTTGTAGGGATCACAGAACGTCTTCCCCACCGGCGGAAGCGTGTCAGCTGCGACGGCAGCGCTGCCCGCTCCCATCGCAACCAACGATACGCCCGCCAAAAGATACTTTCTCATCATAGTGCCCCAAGCTGTTGGACCGACGCCTTCAGGCGTTCTTTCGGTTTGGTTAAGCTTCAGGTGCAATCAATCGCGATGAGGCCAATAAAAAGCGATACGGTTTCCCTCGCGCATTCGTTAAAATAAAATAGCGTAACGACGCGTTCGATCGCCGTTTGCATTCACAAGCATCAACTGCCCAGCCCGTTTGCTCAAATCGTCAGCGAAAAAATGCGCTTTTGACGGTCAAACGATGTCGCACCGCAAACCTTTCCTGCGAGCTGTGTCATTTCTGTCATAGTCCGCAACGCGCCCTGCCCGACTTGCGCGCAACAACTCGTCGGCCGAACCAAACAGCTATTATTTTGCTATGCATGCGCACCCGATTGTCGATCGAAGATATATGTCGGGACTCGCTAAGCTCCTCGCATAGGCACATCTGCTTCGCGAGGTTCGACCATGGAAGCCGTGACTCATGCAGCGCGCGGCCGCCGCAAGGCGACCAGCGACGGCGTTCAATGCGATCTCGCCTTCCTGCCGGAGATTCTGAGTCGGCAATGCCGCAGCCTGATCGAATCGTATCACGAGGTTCATGGCTTCGCCTCGCTGCCGAACATGCTTTGGCAGTTTCGCATGGGCCCGCTGATCGAGCGTCATGCCGAGCTTCGTCAGCTGCTGCGCCGCGCCTCGACGACGCGCAGCGCCAAGAAGGCCAATGAGGGCTTCGTGCGGATCGCGACCACGATTCTCTCGCTCGAGATTCTCGCAAGCAGCTTTGCCGGATGGAGCGCGATCTATCCGGTCGCCGGCGAGACCGCCCGCGACCTGCTGCAACGGAGCGCGCACGGGCCGCATATGCCGTTGATGGACTTCTATCTCTATCCGCCGAAGCAGATCAGCGCCGCCGCGGTCGCAGCCCTTGCACCGCCCCACAGCCGCTCGACCGACGAGGCCGGGCTCCATCGCGCCTCAAAGCCGGAGCTCCAGGGCGAGAAGCGCGCGTTGCAATATGCAAGCCTGCTACGCGGCTGAGGACCCTTCGCGGACTCGAATCTCAACCCGGACGCAAATCAAGACAGCTTATGAGAGAGTGAGATCAGGGATACACCCGACTTGAAGTGTATTGCGTCTTGTTTCCGTAGAAGTACTGACCCTTTCGACTATTTCTTTTTTATTTCTGCGTGCCGCCAACAGCATAGATTTTCTACGCTGATCTGGACCATCGTTGGTCTGCCGGGTGGTTCACGACATTGAAGACTTTGCATCACGACATTGAACGGGCTCTGGCGCGCGCCGTAGATCGGCGCAAGCCGATTGCGATCAAATTTCCGAACATTGTCCGATCGAGTCTCGTCTGACGAGAAAACCCGTCGCGGGCCATTCGGTGTCGTCGTCGACAAGGGCAAGTACACAAGTTGATTCTTCATCTGCCTCTGGGCCGCATGTTTTCAATGACGAGCGCGCGGCCGACCAAGCTCGCATCGCGATCGTCTGGGGCCGCCGCCCTGGATGAGATCTTGCCGTGGCGCGTTCTGTGGCAGAAAGCAGTCCCTCTGCTGCTGTCGATCTCCAGCATCGGGCTCGTCACCGCCGCATTGCTGGCGCTCAACCAGACGCTCGCAACCAGCCTGGTGCCGATCGCCTATCTGGTTCCCGTGATGTTTGCCGCCACCCGATGGGGAGTCTGGCCGGCGATGGCCGCCTCGATCACAGGCATGGTGGCCGCTGACTTCTTCTTCTTCGCTCCCCTCTACAGCTTTCGTGTCGACGATCCGCAGGAGGCGGTCGATCTCCTGCTGTTCCTGATCGTATCGCTGGTCAGCAGCAATCTCGCCTCACGGCTGCGGAAGGAGACCGAGACCCTGCGTCAGCGCGAAAGCGAGATGCACGCGCTCTATGATTTCTCGCGCAGCCTCGCTTCCTGCTTCACGGTCGTCGACCTGATCGCCGCGATCCGGCAACACTTCGAGCGTGCATTCGGGCACGCCGCGACCTTCTTCGTGACCACCACCGACGGACATTTCGAGCCACCCGAGCCGCAATTCGCACCGCCTTCCGTCAAGGCAAGTGCGGCTGCGATGAGTTCCGGCGAGGGTCCGCCGTCGCGGACGATCATCGACGAACGCCGCCGCGAACTCTGGCTGCTCAGGGCGATCTCGTCGGAAACGTCGATTCACGGCGTGATCGCGGTCAATATCGGTCTCGGCTCGGAGCAGACGATCGAGCGGCGATCACGCCGAATCGAGGCCATCCTCGATGAGACCGCGCTGACCCTGCAACGCCTCGACATCGGCAAGGCCATGGAGAGCGCACGGTTGCGTCTGCAGGCACAGATGCTGCGGGATGCCTTCCACGGCACGCTATCCCACGAACTTTGCACGCCGCTCGCAGCGATCCAGGGTTCGGCGAGCGTGCTCGAGACCATTCCGGCGATCCGTGCAGATGCGAGGATACACGCGCTGGTCGAGGCGATCTCCGAGGAGACGGCACATCTCGACGGCTACATCAGCAATTTGCTTAGCGCGACCCGCGTCACTGCCGGCGGACTGAACCCGCGCCTCGAATGGGCGGATCCGAGGGACATCGTGAACGGTGCAATCAAGCGGCGTGCGCGACGACTTTCGGCACATCGGATAGAGACCCATTTCGCCGACGATCTTCCCCTGCTCCACGTCGATTCGGGACTGGTGGAGGAGGCCTGCGGGCAGATCCTGGAGAACGCCGCAAAATACTCGCCGTCCGGTTCGACGATCACGGCGGATGTGCGTTACGAGCCCGACCGCGTGATCGTCGTCGTGTCCGATCAGGGCGTCGGCATCACGGCGGACGAACGGCAACAGCTCGGGCACCGATCCTTTCGGAGCGCGCGGCATCAGAGCTCGATCCCCGGCACCGGCCTCGGCTTCTGGATCGCATCGACCTTCATCCAGGCCAACGGCGGCACCATCGCTGTCCACAGCCGTGGTCCGGGACAGGGAACGACAGTGTCGATCTCCCTGCCGGCGTCCGAGACATCCACCTCTGAATTGACGGCGTTTGCAAATGAGTAAGCCTGCAAATGTCGTCCTGCTGATCGACGACGAGCCGAAGATCAGGCGCTTTCTCCGCGCGGGCTTCGAGCTTAACGGCTTCGCCGTGCTCGAGGCCGAGAACGCCACCGAGGCATTGAAGATCGCAACCTTCAGTTCGCCGGACCTCATCATTCTCGATCTGTCGCTGCCCGACCTTCACGGCGCTGATGTGCTGGAGCGGATTCGCGCCTGGTCGAACGTGCCGATCATCATCCTCTCCGTCGTGGCTGGCGAGGACGAAAAGGTGCGCCTGCTGCAAGCCGGCGCCGACGACTACGTCGTCAAGCCGTTCGGCATGGCCGAGTTGCTGGCGCGAAGCGAGGCGGCGCTGCGGCGCTATTTCAAGTCGGCGACGGAGAATCCGGTCGTGGCCGCAGGCCCGCTGTCGGTCGATCTCGTGACCCGATCGGTGTCGCTGCACAGCAGCCCGGTGCGCCTGACGCGCAAGGAATACCGGCTGCTGCACGTTCTCGCCATGCATGTCGGCCTCGTCGTTACGCACGATCAGCTCCTGAAGGAGATCTGGAGCGGCAACCAGCGCGACAACATCCAGTATCTTCGGATCCTCGTGCGCAAGCTTCGCCAGAAGATCGAGGCCGACCCCAACCAGCCGCGACTCCTGGTCACCGAGTCCGGCGTCGGCTATCGCCTTCAGAATCGGCTGGACGCGGAGCCCCTCACGGCCCGGGTGAGCTGATGCTGCGCCCTTCGCCCCGACGATCCTTTTACGTGGTCGTGTCCTGGTCGGGCGATGCCGGCCAGGAATGGTCGTGGGAAATCCGGCGCAAACGTAGACCGATGGGCATCAGGCTCCGTGAAGTCGGGTTTCGCTCGCACCGGGCCGCACACGAAGCCGGACGCCTCGCGCTCGAGGATTTCCTCAACGGGCTCGTCATCGAGCGCGCTTCGCGATCAGCGCTCTGATCAAGGTCTCCGCACGCCTCCATGACGACAACGGAATGCCAGCCCGCCCGCGCGTGACGCGCAGAACGTCCATCGTATAAAAATAATATATTTTTCATCGCGAACCGCGTAATTTGCCCAACAAAGGGGCGCACGCGTGGACTTCCTCATTCAAAAATTTAGCATTTTTGGTTTCGATGCCCAGTACTGGATGCTTGCGGGTGCAGCCTTTGTCGCAATCTTTATCATCTTCGTCTGGCGGACCCGCGACCGGAATTAGGCACATCGCACGCGGGAAACATCGATAAAAAACGCTGCGATGCAATCTCATCCGGATGCAATAGGTCGCGCAGCCCTCGCCGTATCTCCATTTCCAAAATCCGCATCGTGAGACCGAAAGCTATTTTTTCTCAATGATTTTCGACGCCTTGCGATGTCGCGAGCGTGCAACGCGCGGGCAAAAAACAGGTTCTGCACCCTCTCGCGGTCCTTTCGGCATCGCGGAATCCGCACGCTGTCCTTAAGATCAGCTCCGAAATTGAATTGGCCGCGTGGCCATGCAGGGGGCTTGAATGTACGGACGATTGAAATCTCTTGTCGTCGCGAGCGTGCTGATCGGGCTCGGCGCGACGAGCGTCGCGACCGCGGCCGATCTGCCGGTGAAGGCGAGGCCGATGCCTGCTGCTCCACTCTACAACTGGACCGGCTGCTATCTCGGCGGCAATGTCGGCGGCGGGTGGACGCGACTGGATACCGCGCGCGTCTCTGACTTCTTCGGCGCCGCGTCGCCGGCAATTTACGGTCGCGAGAAGGACAGCGGCTTCATCGGCGGCGGCCAGGTCGGCTGCGACTTCCAGACCGGCAATCTGGTGTTCGGTGTCGGCGGCAGCTTCGATTTCGGCAGCGTCAAGGGCAGCCATGCCCTGACCGACTTTCCCACCTTCTCCGAAGCGAATAATTAGAAGGAGATCTACACCGCGACCGGCCGCATCGGCTATCTCTGGACGCCGCAATTCCTCGGCTATCTCAAGGGCGGCGCCGCGTGGATCAAGAATCGCAACCAGGTGTTCGCGCCAGGCGGTGCGGTGTTCGAATCCGCAAGCTTCTATCAGCCCGGCATGACCATCGGCATCGGCGCCGAATGGATGTTCACACCGAACTGGTCGGTCTTCGCCGAGTATAACTACATGTGGTTCCTGGACGACAACGCGCGTGCGTTCACGCTGCCCGGGGGCGGCTCCGGCGAAGTCATCGGCGTCCAGCAGCGGGCCTCCACCGCGCTGGTCGGCGTGAACTACAAATTCCATTGGGACGGCCCCGTCGTCGCCAAATACTGAAGTCTCTACGCACTGAAGTCTCCAAGTCCTGAAGTCTCGAAGTACTGAGTCGCCATCTACTGACGTCTCTCTCCAAACCTCCAACAAACTTGAGCCCCGGTTCGTCCGGGGCCCTTTTTTGAACACGTTTCGGTCCGAACAAGCCTTCCCAATTGTCCGATCTGTGTACGCCATCCAAGGATGGAGAAGTCTCATGGGTCTACGCCTTTGGCTCCTCGTCGTAGCGACGGCTGCCGTTGCGCATGCGATTCTTCTCGCGGTGGATCGCCAGATCGGAGCTGGTGTAGATCGTCTATCGGATTACCGCGGCGCGACCAGCGCCGTACCCGACCTCAAATCAGTGACGGCGCGAAGCGCGTACATGCGCAATGAACGTTGATTGACGCCTCGTTTGAAGGCAGCTCCAGGCCTATGCCATCCCTATGAGATAGGTTCGAGCTGCCCCTCGAAATCATATGCGCTGCAAGAGATATTTGAGCCATCAGTCGGGACGAACAGTCACGCCAGCGTACCCAAGAGTTCACAACAAGGGTTCACAAGGAGTATCTTCGTGCTCCATACGCCTCCCTCCACCACCGACCGCGATCAGGTGGTCGAGACCATGATCTCGCTCACCCATTTGTCGAAACTCGACCGTGCGATCGTCGCCGGCGGCGACTGCACCGAACTGTATTCGGCGCTGCGCCGCCGCGGCTTCACCCGCATCGGGCTGCCCTCGCGCTTCCGTCTGCGCACCCCGACTTTTTCCGTCGGCCTCATCACCGTGCAGGACGTGTTCAGCGCGTTCGAGACGGCGCTGTCCCAGGTCGCTCCGTCTCTGGGCGCGACCGCGGCGATTGCGGTCCTGATCAAGTCGAGCGAGGCCGGCTTCGCGCTCAAGATCCGCAGAAGGCTCGAACAACTCGGCTTCCGGATCGAGGCTGGCGTCAGGTGCCATCAGGGCTTCGTGCTGTCTGCCTATCGACAGAGTTTGGCCCAGATGAAATGGGCAGCCTGAGCGGCCAGGATGACGCAAGACAAGATGACGCAAGACGGGCGTCGCTGAACGACGGGCCGGCCGCTCTCTATATGAATTTCCTATGTAGTCGCGCCGAGGATCCTCTCGTTTTTCTATGCACCGCAAACGATCATGATGGCCGCCAGCTCTGGCCACTGTTCAGCTATTGATCGGTCGCCCGGCGGCAAAAATGGATTTTGCCGAGACCTCTTTTCCATCCATCGGATTGAGCAAACTATGCGATTACCCTTGATGCTGGCCGCGCTTACGGCGTCGGGCACCGCCTTGGCCGAACCGTCCGCAACACCATCGCGTCTCGCCCTGCTTTGCAAGCACTCCGGCACGCAAAGTTCCGGCCTCAACAAAACCTGCTACTACGCTTGTGCCGGCGTCGAGGGTGGCGGCATCACCAGAAATCTCTACGAGGCATGTCCGCGCTGGATGGCGCGCTGGCGACTGAACAAGAACAGTCAATTCGGGCCGAGTGCAGCTTCCCGATAGAGCACGGCCGCCGGGTTTCCACAGTCTTCCGACCGTGCCTGCCGGCCAAGGAACTTCATGACATTCTCCTCCTCCCTCGTCATGGCGTCCCTGCTGGGCCTGGTGACCACATCCTCCTCCCTGATCGGCGCGGCGATCGGGCTTCACGCTCCCTTTTCCAAACGTCCGCTGGCCTGCCTGCTCGCCTTTGCCGCCGGCTCGCTGATCTCGGCTCTCGCCATCGAGTTGGCCTATGACGGCGCGCAATCGCTCCATCATCAAGGCTTCAGTGCCCGAACCGCCTGGGCCTTCATCAGTACGGGGTTCGCTGCCGGCGCCGTCATGTACTACTTCGCTTCAATCTTCCTCGAGAAGAAAGGCGCGGCGGTGCGCTACGTCACCCAGTTCCGTGAATTCGCATTGGCGCGCAAACATGCCGACACCAGCGAACGCATCCAGCTCCTCTCAAGCTGTGACCTGATGCGTCATCTGCCGCCCGACGAGATCGAGCCGATCCTGGAGTGCATCGGCGAGAAGACGCTGGCTCCCGGCGAGGTCCTGTTCCGCGCCGGAGACGAAGCCGATGCACTCTACATCGTAGCGCGAGGCAAGGTGGAGGTTCTCAGGGCAGCGGCTACGGATGCCGACGCGCAGATCGCGGTGCTCGGCGCTGGACATGCATTCGGAGAAATGGCACTGCTGAACGGCGGCCCACGCACTGCGACCATACGTGCCGCAGAGGACACCGAGCTGCTTGCGATCGCCAAGGCCGATTTCGAGCGGCTTGTCGCCGGCGACCCTCGCCTCGCCGAAGCCGTCAAGCGCATCAGTCATCAGCGCGCCATCAGCAATCTCAGCAAGGGCGGCACCGACGCAGCGATCTGGGCAAAAGTGGCGAGCGGCAGCCTCGATCTTAATCGCCACGAAGCCGGCGAGCTGCTGACCACGACGGCCAAAGGCGCCGGCATGGCTATCGTGCTCGGCAATATTCTTGACACCATTCCGGGCTGCCTGGTCATCGGAGCCAAGTTCACGAGCTTCGGCAATTTGTCACTGACCTTGATGCTCGGCATGTTCCTCGGCGGGATTCCGGAGGCGGCCGTCAGCGCCTCGATGCTGACCAAGGCCGGATACCGTAGGGTCGCAATCTACGGCCTCTGGTCGACCGTCCTGCTTGCCGGAATTCTCGCCGCCGCGGCCGGAAAAGCGTTCATTGGAAGCACCGAAGCGTTGGCAGCGATCTTCGCCCAGGCTTTGGCCGGCGGCGCTGTGCTCGCCTTGGTCGCCCACGCGATGATCCCCGTGGCTCTTGCGGAAGGCGGCTCGCTGGTCGTCCTGCCCACGGTCGGCGGCTTTCTGTTCGCGCTCTATCTGGCGTTGGCGGAGTCGTTTGTTTAACCCGCGTAGACGGTTCGACGCTAAAGCATCAGCTTGTAGCCCAAGTGACTGCCAACGAATCCCAGCCTCTCGTAGAAGCGGTGAGCATCGGAGCGCGTCTTGTCGGTCGTGAGCTGGACGAGATCGCAACCTCTGGCTCGGCATTGGCTTATTGCCCATTCGAACATCTGCTGCCCAACACCGGATCCCCGGTGGGACGCGGCGATTCTCACCGCCTCGATCTGTCCGCGCCAGGCGCCCTTCCGTGCCAGTCCGGGAATGAAGGAAAGTTGAAGGGTGCCAATCACCTCGTCGTTCACGGTCGCGACCAGTTGCAGCTGGTTGGCATCGGCAAGAATGGCCTGAAACGCATCGACATATTTCGGGTTTATCGGCGAGCTCGCATCCTCCCGTTGCTGTCCCAGGGCATCGTCTGCCAGGAGAACAACGATGGCCGGAAGATCGGCCAATTGAGCTCGGCGGAACATGATCTGCATGATTGGGCAAGTCTCCACGGAGGCCGGAGCGAAGGCGTCATGCGTCCCAGGCGTCCTGCCTCGTCCCGGATTGCGCGATTATCGCCTCTTGCCTCCGTTTTGCCTGACGTGTCAAGCGACTTTGTAAAATCCGAAGACATCAAGGCAGGCACGCAAAAAGCCCGGCCTCGCGCTTTGCGAGACCGGGCTTTCGCTTATTGGAAGATCGCGCCGCGACGTCCGCCGGGCTTAGCCCTGCGAGCGACGCGACATGAAGATGTCGTAACCGACTTCTCCGACCTGGAACCAAGCGTAGCTGTCGTTGGAGAATTTGGTCAAGGACTCATAGACCTTCTTGAAGTTGGGATTGGTCGCCGAGACCTCGTCATGTAGCTCCTTGGCCGCCTTGTAGCAGGCGTCCATGATCGGCGGCGAGAAGGCGTGCAGCTTGGTGCCGTTGGCGAGCAGCTTCCTCAGCGCCAGCGGATTGGCCTGGTCGTAACGCGCCATCATGTAGTTGTTGGCGTAATGGCCGGCCTGTGTGAGCACGCTCTGGTAATATTTCGGCAGTGCATTCCATTTGTCGAGGTTGACGAAGGCGAGCAGCATCGGCCCACCCTCCCACCAGCCGGGATAGTAGTAATGCGGCGCGATCTTGTAGAAGCCGAGCTTCTCGTCGTCATAGGGACCGACCCATTCGGCGGCATCGATCGTGCCCTTCTCCAGCGCCGGATAGATGTCGCCGCCGGCAAGCTGCTGCGGCACCGTGCCGAGCTTCTGAAGCACGCGGCCGGCAAAGCCGCCGATGCGGAATTTCATGCCGTTGAGATCATCGGGCGTGTTGACCTCTTTCCTGAACCAGCCGCCCATCTGGCAGCCGGTGTTGCCGGCCAGCAGCGAGATGACGTTGTAGCTCTTGTAGAAGTCGTTGAGGACTTCCTTGCCCCCACCCAGCATGTACCAGGCCTGGTTGATGCGCATGTTGGGGCCGAACGGCACTGACGAGCCGAAGGTGAAGGTCGGGTCCTTGCCGAAATAATAGTAGGACGCGGTGTGGCCGATCTCGCAGGTGGCGTTCTGCACGGCATCGAGCACCTGGAGGCCCGGCACGATCTCGCCGGCCGCAAAGATCTGGATCTGGAATTTGTTGTCGGTCGCCTCTGCAACCATCTTGCACATCATCTCGGCGCCGCCAAACAGCGTGTCGAGCGATTTCGGCCAGCTCGTCGGCATGCGCCATTTGATTTCCGGCATCGACTGCGCAATCGCGGGAGCGGCGAGCGTTGCGGCACCGGCCGCACCAAGTCCGGTGACCTTGATGAAGTCTCGTCTCTTCATGATTTCCTGCCCTGATGGATTTAAGATTGTGGGCCTTCTTGCCGAGGCTTGGGGGACAGCATGGCGCAAGGCCCGACTGAATTCCATCGTGATCGCACTGCGGCAAAGAAAAAGCCCGGCCTCCAGAGCGGGCTGGCTTTGCGATCTTGCGACTTAAGACGTACAGCCTAATTCTTCATCACCGGCGGCAGCGTAAGCGGATAATGAATCTGTCGAGGTCGGGAGCACTCGTTCGCGCGATCTGTTCGGCGGACGATGGACGGCGTATGTCGGCTTTGGTGTGTACAGCGGACCTAGGTCGAACAGGCCGCTATGTCCGACAAGGGCCATCAGCGGCCACGCTCACTGTGCTGTTGGCGCCATGTGCCTTTGCGAGCAGTGTCCTCGTTCTGCAGATCGAAGCTCCGGAGCTTGCCTATCGAGAATAACAATTTCGCGCTGTGTATTTCCTCCAAAGGTGACAACACCCTCGCGCTGAAGTCGCGATACTGCTCGCGAAAGGGTTTCGAGGGTTCTGCCGAGATATTCGGCGATGTCACGCCGAGATATCGGCAACGACATGGTCTTCGCTCCGGTTCGTCGATGATTTCATCTTACCCCTTCGACAGAAATATGCGGTCGCGAACCTGGCTCGCTGTCCCGGCTCGCGATCCGCGAGCGACTCCCCTTACCGTCGCACGCCAACGCGATTGACGCCGCCATTCGCATTGCCACCAACGTTGTGGCGGACCGCTGCACGCGCAACGGGGCGCGGCCTCAGAACGACGCCGGCCCGGGCAACGCACCCCCCCGGATACCCGACGTACTCGCAATATACGATTGCGTGGGCCGGTGATGGATTAAGCGTGACGCCTGCAAGCACCAAAAGGGCGCTGGCAGCTATCCCTGCAATCGTCGCGCATCTCATCGAGAATTGGGTCTTCGCCTTCATGATGGTCCTCCTCTTTGCACTTGCGAAATCAGGGGTGGCAGAAGTCGCCTTCCTGCGGCTGTAGATAGCGTGTGCGGGGAAAGATTGAGCGACATTGACGTAGATCAAGTGTGATTGGGCCGAGCGGTAGCTCCGCAGAACCGTATATGGGTTTAGGTGCCCGTCGCTTCGCTGTTGTCTGGCAGCATCAGGCGCGGTCTCTTGATTCAGATCAACCGGCTATGTGACAGGCGCACCACAACAGGTGGGATGAGTGGGCTGGGCCAATTCGCGGGTAGGTGCGCGATGACGCCGACTTGGTACGTCACCTTCGAAGTGCGTAAACGCGGCACGCTGCCGAAGCAGCGGAGTCCTCGGGAGACAAGGACCTTCGCTACGGAAGCAGAGGCCAAGGCGTTCGCTCGTGCAAAGCTCGACGAAGGCCTCGCTGTATTTGCGGGCACGATCAATCCGAGCGTCCCCAGGCAGCTTATTCCGTCAACCCGCATCCAGGCCTGGCTTGCCGACGAACTATCGGACACTGAACGACGTACCGGTCCCGACACGGAATAAGCACGTCTTCGTGCACATACACGGCTCTTGAGTGTTGCCATTTTGTTACGGGCGTAGGGTCTCATCGAACGTAACGTATGGATGTTCGCCGTGCTTATGCACGCAAGCCTGCATTCGCGTTTCTAAACAAGAAAGAGATCGGAGCGAGGGGACATGATGATGAAAAGGCTTTCGATGGCTGCGATCAGCTTCGTAGCGCTGAACATGACGGCTCCGGCCATGGCCGCCGATATGGCTGTCAAGGCAGCGCCGCCTCCACCGGTGGTGGCGATCTACAACTGGAGCGGATTCTACATTGGCGCCAATGGAGGTTGGGGGCAGAGCCATGGTTGCGTGGATTTCCTGACGCCCGCAGGGACACTCGCAGGCGGTTGCGCTGATCGCTCCGGCGGCCTTGTTGGCGGACAGATCGGCTACCGCTGGCAAACCAACCAGTTTGTCCTTGGATTGGAGGCGCAGGGCGACTGGGCCGAAATCAAGAACACCCGCGTCAGCCTGATCGATCCATTGATCTCCACCACAGGCAAGATAGATGGCATCGGGCTATTCACGGCTCAACTCGGCTGGGCATGGAACGCGTCGCTGTTCTACGTGAAGGGTGGCGCTGCGGTAACGCGCAATCGCTTTGACATATTCAACAATGCCACCGGTGTCGGACTCGCCTCGGCAGGTCACACGCGCTGGGGCGGTGCTCTGGGAGTCGGCTGGGAATATGGCTTCACCCCCAACTGGTCGTTCGGTATCGAGTACGACCATCTCTGGATGGGGCGTGACAACACGTCCTTCGCAGGCGTGGTCACCCCAGGGGGAGTTACCCTTCTCGGCAACGGGGTCAGCCAGGATGTGGACATGATCACACTTCGGGTGAACTATCGTTTCGGCGGCTATGGTGCGCCGGTCACCGCTCGCTACTGAACCGTGCTTCCGCTCATAATGGAGGCCCCGAGACCGGGGCCTCCGCATTAGCGCAAAAATCTGCCATCAGTCTGCAGCCCAAAACCGCCGCTACGGTGATTGCTGTTGGGCGTGTTCAATTTGCCCCCCGAGCTCGAGCGTGACCAGTCGCGCCAATGGCGTCGCCGGATACAATTGCCCGATAACCGCTTCGATGTTGCAGAGGCTCCTCGCCCATGGATGGACGGGCACGATGTCGCCGTATCCGGTCGTCGTCAGCGTGGCGAAGCTCAAATAGAAAACCTTGCTTGCAAGCGATCGGTCATCCACGAACTCGATGCCTTTGAACGCATCCGCGGCCGACAAGCCAAGGAACGTGATACGGTGCCCCTGTTGGCTTCCAGCTCCCGGTCTTCGGCATGCGAGATCATTCCTGCGCAGCCGATAGCGATGCATCCAGCATCCCGCCGGCGCCAAATGCTGCTTGATCCACATCAAGGATGTTTGGGGTCGCGTGAGTCGCTGCCGCAGCAACTCACGACACAGAATACACATCAGAATGACAGCACATCTGCCGCACCTTCGAAAAAATCGATTCTAAGACGTCGGCGTTCGGATCGTGTCTGGACGCCGATCACCAGGATCTGAAGCCGAGCCAGGTGAATTGCCCTTGTCGCGCCGCTAGAAGCATCTGCGGCTTGACGTGTCGTCTCGGCCGGGCGGCGACGCTTGATATCTTCGGTTGTCGCTTGCGATCGATGGATTCAGGCGGACGTGCGTCCGGACGCGGCAGCATTGCGAGCGCATTTGCGACTGTCGGGTTATCCATCCGGTTAACAGGCAGTTCGGTGACGTCTGACGACATCGCGACATCGGGGATCTTGACCGCGGGTGCGACGGCAACGATTGCCGACGACCGGGTATCGAAGACAATTCGCTCCGGCCATTTGCGATCGGAGTGAATGCGTATCGTTGGGCGATCGGACGGCGCCTGTTCAGAGATTGGCGCCCTCGGAAGGCAATAGTCCGCGACAAAGAGCAATAAGAGCAACGCCGCTCCGACCTTCCAGAGATATGCCAACAGCGGCATGCCGGTCGCTCCCGTACCCCCGAAACGCTCCCCTGGGCCAGTTCTACGACGTTATCTACCGCATGCTGCACAATGGCGACGGACTGCTTGATCTGGATCAAGCGTTGAGGTGATCGGAAACGTGACTTTCGGCTTTTCATGCCGATCCCGGAGGCGCAGTTTTTCGACTCATGGCGCTGACCCTGTCGTTCACTGCAACGCTTTACCCATCATGGCGCGCTGCGCGACTTGATCCTGTGGAGGCTCTCCGGCAGGGCGACTAGCCATGGCGACTGGAAAATGTCGGCTGACTAACCTGACCTGGTACGGTGCTCCTGAAAAGCGGCTCTGAGTTCGGCCAATTCGTCGTGTGTTGCTCCCGGCTCCGCTTCGGTCCGAGTGGCAGGAAGGTCCATATAAGCGATCGGCTGATCGAACTGGCTCGCCGTGAAGTCATACCTCCGGCCTCCGATCCGATTGTAGAAATGATCGCCGGCCGGCAGAGGCGTCTTCAGCAACTCGCCGCCGAACAGTTCATGAATCAGCAGCGAGGTGACGTTGCATTGCCCAGCCGCCGGATTGGCCGGGGTCCATTGGCTGGCCGTCGACAACGACCATGCCTGGCGCAGCGCGCTTTGAACGTCATCGGGATCGAAGCTCATCGTCCCTCCAGGGATCAACACCGAGGTTAATTTCGGATTATACGATTGTCGCTTTGTGGCACTGTTTTGCCCGACGAGTCAAAATGCCCTTGCTCGTCGATGCGAGTCCAACTCTATCCGCTCGTCATCAAGCGAAGCGTCCCGCCAGCGCCAACCGCGCAGCGATTGCCTCTTTCCGTCGATTTGCCCCGCCACCTCAAACTGTTGGCAGCATCCACCAGGCAACATGCCCTCACCTCATTTCTACTGTGCATGGGGTTGTTTTCCATATTTTTGTTGGACCCCGATGCGCCGCCAAAGAAAAAGCCCGGCCTCGCGAAGGAGGCCGGGCTCTGTCGTCTTGCGACGTGCTCGAACGATCAGCCGCGGGTGCGCGAGCGGATCATGAAGCTGTCGTAGGTGTATTCGGCGACCTGCCACCACAGATATTCGTCGGAGCGGTAGGCCTGCATGGCGTCGATCGACTTCTTGAAGTCGGCGTTCTTGGCCGATATCTCGCCCCACAGCTCGTTGGTGGCCTTGAGGCAGGCCTCCAACACTTCGTTGGTGAAGGGACGAAGCTGGGTGCCGCCGGCGACCAGACGCTTCAGCGCGCCCGGGTTCTGCATGTCGTAGCGCGCGGCCATCCAGGTGTTGGCGTTGGCCATCGCATTGGTGAGGATCGCCTGGTAGTTCTTCGGCAGCGAATTCCACTTGTCCAGATTGGTGAAGGCATGGACCATTGGACCGCCTTCCCAGAAGCCCGGATAGTAGTAGTACTTGGCGACCTTGGCGAAGCCGAGCTTCTCGTCATCGTAGGGGCCGACCCATTCGGCCGCGTCGATGGTGCCCTTTTCCAGTGCCGGATAGATGTCGCCGCCGGCGAGCTGCTGCGGCACCACGCCGACCTTCTGGAGCACCTGGCCGGCGATGCCGCCGATGCGCATCTTGAGGCCGGAGAGATCCGCAACGGTCTTGATCTCCTTGCGGAACCAGCCGCCCATCTGGGTGCCGGTGTTGCCGCAGGGGAAACCGATCACGTTCGACTTCTTGAAGAACTCGTTGCCGAGCTGCTCGCCGCCGCCCTGATACCACCAGGAGTTCTGCTGGCGCGCATTGAGGCCGAACGGCACCGAGGCGTAGATCGCCCAGGTCGGGTCCTTGCCGACATAGTAGTACGACACGGTGTGGCACATCTCGACGGTGCCGTTCGAGGTCGCATCGAGCGCCTGGAGGCCGGGGACGATTTCGCCGGCTGCGAACACCTGGATCTGGAACTTGTTGTCGGTCATCTCGGCGACGTACTTCGCCACCTGCTCACCGCCGCCATAAATGGTATCGAGCGACTTCGGGAAGCTCGAAGTCATGCGCCACTTGATCTCGGGCGAGGACTGCGCGATTGCCGGCGAGGCCACCGCGGCGGTCGCCGCCGCGCCTGCTGCCGACACTTTCAAGAAATCACGACGCTTCATCTTCTACTCTCTCCTTGTTGGGGTGTTTCCCCTCAACTTCCTCATTTGCTGCCGCTCATTTCGGCGACGCGTTTTAAGTCGCGTCGAACCGGTGGGGCTTGACTGCCGTGGGCCTTTAACACGGAAGCCCCTGTTGCGGAACGCGACAATGGCATGACAGGACTCTACGAAAGTCGCATGTCCCCAGAAGACCGGCTCAGGCCGCAGCGATGACGCCCTTGAGCTGGTCGCGGACCTGTCCCGCAATGGCGCGGTAGATCGCCGCATGGGGGCCCTCCGGCTCACTGTCGACCACCGGGCGACCGGCATCCGATGAGGCGCGAATCGCCATGTGCAGCGGGATCTCGCCCAGGAACGGCACGCCGAGCTTCTCGGCCTCATGGCGTGCACCGCCATGGCCAAAAATGTCGGATTTCGTGCCGCAATGCGGGCACTGGAAATAGCTCATGTTCTCGACGATGCCGAGCACGGGCACGTTGACCTTTTTGAACATCGCAAGCCCCCGCCGTGCATCGATCAGGGACAGGTCCTGCGGGGTCGAGATGATGACGGCGCCCTTCAGCGGCACGTTCTGCGCGAGCGTCAGCTGGGCATCGCCGGTGCCCGGCGGCATGTCGACGACGAGCACGTCGAGCGCACCCCATGCGACGTCGCGCAGCATCTGCGTCACCGCCGACATCACCATCGGACCGCGCCAGATCATCGCGGTCTCTTCCTCTACCAGGAAGCCGATCGACATGATGGCAAGGCCGAAGCGCTTGAGCGGAATCATCTTGCGCTCGCCGTCGAGCTCCGGCTTCTCGTGCAGGCCGGTCAGCCGCGGCACCGAGGGGCCGTAAATGTCGGCATCGAGCAGCCCGACCTTGAGGCCGAGGTCGCGCAGGCCCAGCGCCAGATTGAGCGCGGTGGTCGA
This sequence comes from Bradyrhizobium sp. LTSP857, assembly GCF_000938285.1. Taxonomy (NCBI): domain Bacteria; kingdom Pseudomonadati; phylum Pseudomonadota; class Alphaproteobacteria; order Hyphomicrobiales; family Nitrobacteraceae; genus Bradyrhizobium; species Bradyrhizobium sp. LTSP857. The sequence continues at coordinate 711,915 of NZ_JYMS01000007.1, forward strand.
TTTGCCGACACCGCCCTTGCCGGAGGCCACCGCGATCACGGCAGCGACGCCCGGAATCTCGGACTGCCGCGCCATCGGCGATTGTGCGCCGCCTTGCGGCGGCGGCTTGTGGGCGTGGGCCGGCTGCACACCCGGCGTGCCGCGGCTCGGCGTTGGCGGCGGCGGTGGTGCAGCGCCGCCCTTACGCTCGGCGGTGAGCGCAACCATGACGGTGGTGACGCCTGGAATGGCGCGCACCGCTGCCTCGGCTTCGGCGCGGACGGATTCCCAGGCCCGTGCCTCGGCGGCATCGACATTGATCGAGAAGAACACCTTGCCGTCGGAGGCGCTGATCGCGCTCAGCACATTGGCATTGGTGAGCGCGACCCCGCGCGGCGACTTGATCCGGCCGAGGCTGTCGAGAACCTGTTGCTGCGTCACGCTCAAAGCGCATCTCCTAGAGTTCAGGGTGCCCATTAGAGCGGAAACGCGGAAAAGGCTACTGCCTGCCGATATCGCCAGCCATCTCGGCGGGCGCCGCCCCCTGCTCCTTCGCCGCCTCGTAATTGAGCTCGATCATGACGCCATTGGGGTCATGGACGAAGATCTGCCAGAGGTCACCGCCGGGCACCTGGCGGGAGTCGAATGTCATGCCCTTGGAGGCCAGCCGCCGCTTCATGCCGTCAAAGCCGCTGCTGATGAAGGCGACGTGGTGGACCACGCCGGAATCCGGCTTTTGCGGCTCCGAGGTCGGGGAAATATCGACGAGGTGCACCACCGGCTTGCCCTCGCTGTACATCCAGGCCCCCGGGAAGGCGAAATTGGGCCGGGCGCCTTTTTCAAGGCCCAGCACGTCCTCATAGAAGCGGACCGTCTCGGCCAGATTCCGGGTCCGGATGTTGAAATGATCGAGGACGCCAACGCTTACGCCGCCCATGCTTTTCGCTCCCTTTTTTTGAAGTCCTTGAGGTCCACCATCCTAGCACAGGAGGCCGCTAAACGAAGCCGTTGCCCTCCCGCCTCAAGGGTTTATGGTGCGGCCCGATCCGCGCCGTTCAGCGGAACCTGGCGCCCCTCGCCCGGGAAAAAACCGTAAAACCCAAACTACGGACAAGGTACCACACATGGCTAAAGTCGCTTTCCTCGGTCTCGGCGTGATGGGCTTCCCCATGGCCGGACACCTCGTGAAAAAAGGGGGCCATGAGGTCACCGTCTACAACCGCACCGCGGCCAAGGCGAAGGAGTGGGCGGACAAGTTCGGCGGCAAGACCGCAGCGACCCCGAAGGCCGCAGCCGAGGGCCAGGATTTCGTGATGTGCTGCGTCGGCAACGACAACGATCTGCGTGCAGTCACGATCGGCGCCGACGGCGCATTTGCCGGCATGAAGAAGGGCGCGACCTTCGTCGACCACACCACCGCCTCCGCCGAAGTCGCCCGCGAGCTCGATGCCGCCGCGACCAAAGCCGGCTTCAAATTCATCGACGCCCCGGTCTCCGGCGGCCAGGCTGGCGCCGAGAACGGCGTGCTGACGGTGATGTGCGGTGGCGCCGAGGGCGCCTATGCCGGCGCCGAGCCGATCATCACAGGCGCCTATGCACGGATGTGCAAACTGCTCGGGCCCGCCGGCTCCGGCCAGCTGACCAAGATGGTCAACCAGATCTGCATCGCCGGCCTCGTGCAGGGCCTCTCCGAGGGTATCCACTTCGCCAAGAAGAGCGGCCTCGACGTCGCGGCCGTGATCGAGACGATCTCCAAGGGCGCGGCGCAGTCGTGGCAGATGGAGAACCGCTACAAGACCATGAACGATGACAAGTACGATTTCGGCTTCGCTGTCGAATGGATGCGCAAGGACCTCTCGATCTCACTCGCTGAAGCCCGCCGCAACGGCGCCAATCTCCCTGTCACCGCGCTGGTCGACCAGTTCTACGCCGAGGTCGAGAAGATGGGCGGCAAGCGCTGGGATACGTCGAGCCTGCTCGCGCGCCTCAATCGCTGACACCTGACGAACTGCCCCCGCTTTGCTGATCGCGCTCGCCGCCATCTTCGTTGTCGCTTATGCGGCGATCGCGCTCGAGCATCCGATCGGGGTCAACAAGAGCGCGTCCGCGCTGCTCGGTGCGGGCCTGCTCTGGACGATCTACGCGACTATGACGGGCGACCACACGCTGGTCGGCCGTCAACTCGACGAGTCCATCGTCTCGACCGCCCAGATCGTGTTTTTCCTGATCGGCGCGATGACCATCGTCGAGGTGATCGACGCCCACGACGGTTTTGAGGTCATCACCTCCCGCATCGGCACGACCAGCCAGGTCAAGCTGATGTGGCTGGTTGGCTTCGTGGCGTTCTTCCTCAGCGCGATCCTGGACAATCTGACGACCACCATCGTCATGGTCTCGCTGATCCAGCGGCTGATCGCCCGGCGCGACGACCGGCTGCTGTTCGCCTCGCTCATCGTCATCGCCGCGAATGCCGGCGGCGCGTGGACCGTGATCGGCGACGTCACCACGACGATGCTGTGGATCGGCGGCCAGATCTCGCCATTGAACATCATGCGCGCGGTGTTCCTGCCCGCACTCGTCAATTTGCTGGTGCCGCTCACCTTCATCAGCCTTTCGCTGAAGGGCAAGACCATCGCGGCACCGCAGAAAGACACCGGATTGCTCGCCGTCGATCGGTTCGAGCGAAACCTGATGTTCTATCTCGGGCTCGGCGTGCTGATCGCGGTGCCGGCGTTCAAGACGGTCACCCATTTACCGCCCTTCATGGGCGTGCTGCTCGGGCTCGGCATCGTTTGGCTGGTCGGCGAGATCGTCCACCGTGACAAGGACGAGCATGTGCGCCGTCCGCTCTCGCTGGCACATGCGCTGACGCGCATCGACATGGGCTCGATCGTGTTCTTCGTCGGCATTTTGCTGGCGGTCGCCAGCCTCGAACATGCCGGCCTCCTAACGATGTTGGCGAGATGGCTGGAGGCGACCATCGGCCGCCAGGACGTCATCGTCGTCGTGCTCGGCCTGCTCAGCGCGATCATCGACAACGTGCCGCTGGTCGCAGCGACCATGGGCATGTACGACCTCGCGCATTACCCGCCGGACAGCTTCCTCTGGGAGTTCATCGCCTATTGTGCCGGTACCGGCGGATCGATCCTGATCATCGGCTCGGCCGCCGGCGTCGCCGCCATGGGGCTCGAGCGGATCGAGTTCCTCTGGTACGCCCGCCGCATCGCGGTTCCGGCGCTGGCGGGGTATCTGGCTGGCGCGGTGGTCTACGTCGCTCAACATGCGGCGCTGCATTGAGCGGCTCGCACGCGCACAAAATTAACGCCGGGTTAACGTAATTCTTTAGCTCCTTAAGTCACCTCTTAAGGATTTCTTGCCAGAGATAGACAATGCAGAAGGCCCGCGTCCAACGTGGGCAGGAATTGTTGTTGCTTGATGAGTAACCCCGCTGAAAAGCCTGAAGTTGTGCAGCTTCCGGCCGAGCCCGTCAGCGCTCCATCGGCGAGCAGCCGAAGGGCTGCGGCGCAGCGGGTGCGCGAGGCGCGCGATAAGTTAACGTCGACCAGCGGAACCCGGCCCGCCTTCGACGCAGAGCTGCTGCGCCAATATGCCCAGACAAGACTGTCAGCCTCCTATGTCGTGATGCTGCTGGTGGTCGTGACCGGCGTGCTGTTCGGGCTGTGGATGCAGCCGATCCCGGCCGCAGCCTGGACCGCCGGCATGCTCTGCATCCACGGCGCGATGATCCGCAGCTGCCAGCGATTCCTGACCGAGCCCGCCTCGCCCACAGCGACGCGCGCCTGGCGGACGCGCTTCGTTGTGCTCGACCTGCTCTATGGCCTGTGCTGGATGGCAATCCTGATCCATCCCGTGCTCGACACGGTCACGGAAACGCTGATGATGTTCCTGATGCTGCTGGTGATCGCAGTATCGAGCATGCTCGCCGCCAATCTGCCGATCGCAGCCCTTGCCGCCACCGCGCCAGTTGCAGTCGCGATGGCGTTGAGCTTTGCGATGACCGGCTCGCTCGACAATTACATCCTGGCCGCGCTCGCGCTCGCGGCCGAAGGCTATTTCATCCTGCTGGCACATCAGCTGCACTCCTCGACCTTCGCAACGCTCGAAGCGCGCGCGGAGAAGGACGCGCTGATCGGCGAGCTCGAACAGGCCAAGGCGATCTCGGACGAGGCGCGCCACCGCGCCGAATCCGCCAACGTCGCCAAATCGCGCTTCCTGGCGCAGATGAGCCACGAGCTGCGCACGCCGCTGAACGCCATCCTCGGCTTCTCCGAGGTGATGAAGAGCGAGATTTTTGGCGCGCATGCGGTGCCGGTCTATAAGGAATATTCCGGCGACATCCATAATTCCGGCGTGCACCTGCTCAACCTCATCAACGAGATTCTCGACCTGTCGCGGATCGAGGCCGGCCGCTACGAGCTGAACGAGGAAGCAGTGTCGCTGGTCGGCATCGTCGCCGACTGTCATCATCTGATGAAGCTGCGTGCCTCAAGTCGCGGCATCACAATCCACGAGGTGTTCGAGCAGGCGATGCCGCGGCTCTGGGCCGATGAGCGCGCGATCCGCCAAGTCGTGCTCAATCTGCTCTCCAACTCGATCAAGTTCACCCCGCAGGGCGGCGAGATCTGGCTCAAGGCCGGCTGGACTGCCTCAGGCGGGCAGTATCTCTCGGTGAAGGATACTGGCTCTGGAATCCCCGAGGACGAGATCCCGGTCGTGCTGGCCTCGTTCGGCCAGGGCTCCAACTCGATCAAGTCGGCCGAACAGGGCGCAGGGCTGGGCCTGCCCATCGCGAAAAACCTGATCGACCTGCATGGCGGCACATTCACGCTGAAATCGAAGTTGCGCATCGGCACCGAAGTGATCGTCACCTTCCCGCCCGAACGCGTGATGAGCGCGCTGGCGCCGCTGTCGGAGGATGCGCCGCCGCTCCAGCCAGACAGTTCCGCCGTGCCCGACGAAAAGCGCTGGCCGCGCCACAGGCCGATCATGAGCGCAGGTACGGGCTCCTAAACACATGCTTGCAGACATGACCGCCAATCCCTCAATATGCCAAGATGAGCAAAGAAACGCCGTGCGTCGCCGTCTGTATGATCGATCCCAAGACCAAACTCTGCTTCGGCTGTGGCCGCACGCTGCCCGAGATCGCGCGCTGGCACGCGATGGAGAGCGCGGAACGGCTCACGCTGATGGCGCTGCTGCCGGCACGCATGACGGAGGCCGGATTGCAGCCGATCGCCGGATCGCCCAAGCGCACCTGACCAGCGTGCGCGCTTGTGGAGGCGCGCGATGATCAGGCTCCTGCTCGTTCTCATCACCCTCGCCGGCACCGCGGGAGCCGTCGTCGCCTATGGCGATCCCGACCAGATCGCGCGCGCCAGCCACACGGTCTCGCACATGTTCCGCGGGCAGACCGCGTCTCCCGTCCCCGCCGTGCAGATTCAACGCGGTCAGGGCGGCGAATTCGCGCTGCGCGCCAAGATCAACGGCGTCGCCGCGCCGATGGTGATCGACACCGGCGCCACTTCCGTGGTGCTGACCTGGGAAACCGCGAAAGCGATCGGGCTGCCGCTCGAGATGCTCGAATATGACGTCGACCTCGAAACGGCCGGCGGCCACACCAAGGCGGCGCGACTGACGATCGACCGTCTCGCCGTCGGCCATCTCGTCGAGAAGTCGGTGCCGGCCCTCGTCGTGCAGCGCGGACAGATGAAGACCAATCTGCTCGGCATGAGCTTCCTCGATCGCCTGGAAAGCTGGGGCGTGCGCTCCGACAAGCTGATGCTCACGGGCTACCCGGAGCTGCAAGGCAGCCACCGTCGCTCGCGTATGGCGGTTGATTAGGGCGCGTCGCGGCGGGACGGCCGTTCTCCTCGCCATGCTCCCCGCCGCGGTCTGACGCGGCGCGGCCGCTTCTTGTGCACTATCGCTGCGAACGCTCTTCGAAAATATAGCCGAGGAAGTTCATCAACACCTGTGCCGCGAGAATGCTCGTCACGCCCGATGGATCGTAGGCGGGGGCGACCTCGACGAGATCGATTCCGACGACATCGCCTCGCTTCGCGAGGCCCTGGAGGATTTCCATCACCTCGTAGTATTGAAAGCCGCCATGGCTCGGCGTTCCGGTGCCCGGCGCGATCGAGGGATCGAAGCCGTCGATGTCGATCGTCACATAGTAGCGGACGCCGCGCGGAATTTTATCCAGGACGCCCTCGGCGCCGAGCTTGCGCGCCTGGCGGACCGAGAGAATGGTGGAGCCGCGCGCGCGAGCATCCTCATAGCCTTCGCGGGCGGTCGAAGACACGTTGCGGATGCCGATCTGGGTCAAGCCCGTGACATGAGCCTGCTCGGCCGCGCGGCGCATTGGATTGCCATGTCCCTCGCGCACGCCATGCCTCACGTCCACGAAATCGAGATGGGCATCGATCTGGACGATATGGATCGGGCCATGCTCGCTGAAGGCCCTGACGCAGGGAATGTTGACGGCATGGTCTCCACCGAGGACTACCGGCAGCGCGCCCCGTTCGAGGATCTTTCGGACGGCTGCTTCTGCATTGGTATGGCTCCTGGACGTATCGGTGTGGATGATGTCGACGTCCCCGACATCGACGATGCGCACCTTGTCGAGCGGCAGATAGGTGACGTCGTCCTCATGATCATAGGCGCCGCCATGGCCGAACGAGAAAAGGGTCGAGGCTTCGCGGATGGCGCGCGGCCCGAACCTCGCGCCCGGGCGGTATTGCGTGCCCATGTCGAAGGGCACGCCCAGCACGGCGACATCGGCGTCGAGCTTGTCCCATTCGAGGCAGACGGGCCGCTTGCCGAAAGTGCAATGCCCCACAAATGGCAGATCCAGTCTGCCGCTCTCGTACTCGTGTGCCATCATTAGTCCCGTCAGCAAGTTGTTGGCGCGGGATGGAAGGCCATTCCTGGAAGAGCCATCCATCAACAGTGTCGATACAAGCGGATGCAGATTCCATTCCAATTGATATGGCAATTCTGCCCGCGTCGATCGGCCTCAACTATCCGCGCGATCGAAAGTAGTGGCACGCCCAATGCATGAGCCCGAAAACCGGTGTCGGCTTCGGAGGAGGCTCGGCTTGAACGGACGGAACATAGAGTTCGGAGACGACAACAATGATCGCCAACCCCGTCCGCTGGCCCAACGGCGCGAAGTGCGCCTGCTGCCTGACATTCGATATGGACGCCGACAGCCTGATCCATGTCGAGCACCCCGGTGACGGCAACAGCCGCGTCTCGGGCATCTCCATGCTGCGCTATGGGCCTACCGTCGCGGTCCCGCGCATCGTCGAGACCTATCGGCGGCTCGGAATCAGGCAGACCTTCTTCGTTCCGGCCTGGTGTATCGAGCAATATCCCTCCGCCATCGAGGGGATGCTCGCTGGCGGCCATGAGATCGGGCATCACAGCTATATCCACGAGAACCCGCTCGACCAGACACAGGAAGAAGAGGCCTATTGGCTCGATCTCGGCATCGACATCATCCGCAAGGCGACGGGAAAGGCGCCACGTGGATGGCGGGCGCCCCTCTACAATTTCTCGCATCGCTCGCTCGACCTGCTGCTGGCGAGAGGCTTCGCCTATGATGCGTCGCTGATGGGTGATGATGTGCCCTATGTCATCAAGAGCAGGGCGAACAGCGGCGAGCTGATTGAGCTGCCGACTCATTGGGGGCTCGACGACTGGCCACAATATGTCCAGTCTTTCGACCTCAACTACTTCATGCCCATACGCAGCCCCAGCAACGGCTTTGCGGCTTTCCTGGAGGAATTCCAGGCGGCCTACACCTATGGCGGGTTGTGGATCCCTACACTGCACCCCTTCGCGACGGGGCGGCTCGCACGCTGGCATGTGTTCGCCGGATTCCTTGAGCGGATAGTCGCGCAGGGCGATGTCTGGTTTGCGCCTATGGAGGAGATAGCGGCGCATGTACGGCAGGAGATCGACGAGGGGCGCTATCTGCCGCGCATTGAACTCCTTCCGCAATATCCTGAGCCAGTCGGCCGGATATTTCCCCGACGTCAGCCGTAGATCGGGTGAGATATGCTGGGCTCAGCCATCTGCTCCATCATGGCGGGCATCGCCTGGCCTTGCCACAGACAGCCCCCTGACGAACGCAGTCGCTAACACCTCACAATTGGAAGCGGCCCGCTCCGAACGGATGCCGGTGTGGCATTTCCGCTATTTACAAACCGTCTAGTCGGTTTATACATCAGGCATTCCCGGATCGGGGTTGGACAAAGCGCTGCCCCCAGACGGAGGCGGCCAAGTGGGAGATCGAGAGTCATGACTGCGAGAGCCGCCTTACACCGCGCCATGTGCGCCCTGCCGTTTGCGACAGCGCTCGCCGCGGGCAGCGCGAGCGCTGCGGACCTGTCGCCGCGTTATGCTGCGCCGGCCTATACGGCACCACAGCCGGTCTACTCCTGGACGGGTCTCTATGCCGGCCTTAACGCGGGTTATGCCACGAGCTCCGATGACGCCTTCAACAACCTCGTCGGCACCAGCGGCGGCAAGATCAAGGGCGCGGTTGGCGGCATGCAGATCGGCTACAACTACCAGCTCTCGCCGATGTTCGTGGTCGGCATCGAGAACGATTTCGAGGGCGGCGACCTGAAGAACCACGACGCCGCGAACAGCGCCGCGGTCAGCCTTCCCTGGTACATGACCGGTCGCGCCCGCGCCGGCATCGCGACGATGGATTCACGCCTGTTGTTCTTCGGGACCGCGGGTCTTGCCACCGGCGAATTGAAGGACGGCGGCCTCAACAAGATGAAGATGGGCTGGACCGCGGGCGGCGGCGTCGAATGGGCGTTCCTGCCGAAATGGTCGGCCAAGGCCGAATATCTCTACACTGAGTTCAAGCACGACAATCTGCCGGACTGGAACGCCGCAAAATTCCACAGCGTCCGCGTCGGCGTGAACTATCATTTCGACCTGTTCCGCTGAGCCTGATCGAAGAAGAGCCGGATTGCACGATCCGGCTGTTCTTGACGGCTGCTTCTAGGCAGCGACCTCTGCCGGCGCGCGCGCACTGACACGGGCGATCGCGTCGCGCAGCACCTCAAGACCAGCCCCCTGCTTCGTACCCTGCTCGGCAAGATGGCGACGAAAGGCGCGCGCGCCGGGCACGGCGTGGAATGCACCGACGAAGTGGCGCGTGATGGCGTGCAGCCGCGTTCCGCGCGCGAGCTGCTGCTCGATATAGGGCATCATCGCCTCAAGCGCGTCCTGCATGGTCGCATGCGGCGCTGCCTCGCCGAAGATGTCCGCATCGACCGACAGCAGCCGCCACGGCTCCTGATAGGCCGCGCGGCCGAGCATCACGCCGTCGACATGCGCGAGATGCGCTTTCGCCTCGTCAATGCCTGGGATGCCGCCATTGATGATGACAGGCACGTCCGGCAGCACGCGCTTGAGCCGATAGACGCGATCATAGTCGAGCGGCGGGATGTCGCGGTTCTCTTTCGGCGACAATCCGTTGAGCCAGGCCTTTCGGGCATGCACGATCAGCGCATCGCTGCCCGCGGAGACCACGGCACGCGCCAATTTATCGAGCGCCACTTCCGGATCCTGGTCGTCAATGCCGATACGGCACTTCACCGTGACGGGCACGGTGACCGCGGCCTTCATCGCATCGACGCATCTCGCCACGAGCTCCGGCTCCGCCATCAGGCAGGCGCCGAAGCGGCCGTCCTTCACGCGATCGGACGGGCAGCCGACATTGAGATTGATCTCGTCATAGCCAAAGTCCTCGCCGATCCGCGCCGCCAGCGCGAGATCGCGCGGATCAGACCCACCCAGCTGAAGCGCCACCGGATGCTCGATCGCATCGAACCCGAGCAGCCGCTCCCGATCACCATGAATGATGGCGCCGGTGGTCAGCATCTCAGTATAGAGCAGCGCCCGCCGGGTCAGGTGACGGTGGAACACCCGGCAATGCCGGTCCGTCCAATCCATCATGGGTGCCACGGAAAATCGACGCGCTAACATATTGATGTTATTTCGCTTTATCATCTCGTCCGGGATAGCTGGTTTTTGGACCGACACAAATTCAAAGCCGACTATTCGGGCATTTTCCTTTCGTTTCAAGTGCTTAAGTCGCGACCTTCATGATGCCGTGCCTTGCTTGGTACAGCCACCGCCGTCTTGAAAGTACTCCGCCGGCGTGATGGGCTTTCCCCGATTTCCGCTTCAGAGAAACCGGGTCCTCGAAGACCGCCTTATGCCGCGATAATGCCGCCGCCATCCACCACTACCGTCGAGCCTGTCGAGAACGGGGAGGATGCCAAGAACAACACTGCATTAGCAACATCGGAGGATTGTCCGATGCGCCGGAGCGGCAATCGTTCAGCGGCGCTGGTAAACATTGCCTCACGTTCGGTTTCTGCCATGCCGGCCCACAATGGAGTCGCGATCAATCCAGGCGAGACCACGTTCACTCTGATCGGAGCGAGTTCAAGAGCCAGGCCCCGCGCCAGCGCCTCGAGTGCGGCGTTGACGGCGCCTTGCAGGACGGTATTCGCCGAGGGACGAACACCGCGGAAGCCGGAGATCAGGCAAAGTGACCCGTGTTCCCGAAATTTAGCTGACCGGGCCACATGGTAGGCGCCCCAGAACTTGCTATCCATCGTGTCGCGCGCCTCCGATAGGCCCAGCTTCCGCACTGGACCGCTCGTTGTCTGCGCAGCGGATACGACGACGTGATCCCATGCCGCTTCGTCGGCGAAGAAGGATTCGACCGCCGGGTGATCGATTATATCGAGCTGCCGTCCTCTCGCGGTCAGCCGCGAGTCTGCAAGGGCCGAGTCGAGCTTGGCCCGCGAGCGAGAAGCGATGGTGACAGCGGCGCCGGCGTTGGTGGCGGCCATTGCCACAGCGAGGCCAATGCCGGAGCTACCTCCGATCACAAGAAACCGCGAATTCTTCAGATCACCATGCATGCCAGCATTCCTATTGCTATGATTTCGATCGTTGCACCCGTTGCCTGGTCGATGACGCGCCGTTACCTCTAGGCAGCGTTGGTCAGGCCATCGGACGAGCCCTTAATGAACTGCGCGCGCAACGTCTCGACGCTGGCCTCCGTTCGTTTCACCGATTCATCTTTCACGGGGCCGTAGCCTCGAATCTCGTCCGGATAAGAAGCCAGAGCCACGGCCGCTTCGAGGTTCGCGCCGTCGAGACGGTCCACGATTTCGTCTACCAAGGCGAAGTACCGATCGCGCAACACCCGCTCCACGCGGCGTTCGCGCATCCAGCCGAATGGATCCAGCACAGAGCCGCGCAGGATTCTTCCTCGCGCCAGCAAACGCAACATCGGCAACAGATACCTCGCCGAAAACGCCCTCTTGCGCGGCCGTCCGTTGGCCGGATCACGGCCAAAGAGGATCGGCGGGGCCAGGTGCAGCTTGAGCGCGCCGCCGTCGAACCGGCGCCGCACGCCGTCCCAGAATGATGAATCAGTCAGTAGCCGCGCGACTTCGTACTCGTCCTTGTAAGCCATCAGCCTGAAGGCGTTCCTGGCCACCGCCTCGGTTAGCCCGGTCGAGCCCGCGGCCACCTTGTCTTCCGCATTCCGCACGCGTTCGACCAGGCGCCGAAAACGTTCGGCATAAGCGGCGTCCTGGTAAGCTCGTAATGCGTCGACGCGTACGACGATGCGCTGCTGCAGCGTGTCGACCGGCTTGGGCGCCATTGTCGTCACCGGCTCGTCGGGAGCCAGCAGGCTCTCCGCCGCGTCGGGATCCGCGAAGTAAAATCTTCCAAGGCGGAAGGCCCGCAGCGTGCCGGCGACATCCGCGCCGTTCAACCGGATCGCCTGCTCCATCGCCTCCGGCGACAGCGGCAGCGCACCCATCTGCAACGCGTATCCCAGCATGATCATGTTGGCAGAGACGGGATCACCGAACGCGCGCCGGGCCAGTTCGTTCGCCGGTACCCGAGCCGGCTGCCGCCCGGCTCGCCGCTGGAGGCGACGGACGAGACGTTCGGCGTCGAGATCGATATTGCCGTTCTCATGGAACGTCTGCGTCGCCGTCACCTGATCGTCGACGAGGACCGCGGTCGAAGGTCCGACCGTCTTCAACGCTTCGAGTTGGGTAGCCGCGACGACGTCGGATGCGATCAGGAGGCCGGCATCCTCCAGCCCGAGGCGAAGCGGCGCCACGCTCTGCGGCGTGGGCAGAATCCGGAGATGGCTGTAGACCGCCCCGCCCTTCTGAGCGAGGCCGGTCATATCGTAGATGCCGACGCCCCGGCCCTCCAGATGCGCCGCCATGCCGACGATCGCGGAGGCCGTCACCACGCCAGTCCCGCCGATGCCGGCCAGCAGCATGCCGAATGCACCATCGCCGAGGTCGACAGCTTCCGGCCTCGGCAGACCTGCGACTATCGCGTCGAGATCGAGGGGCTCAGGCTTCGTGAGGCTGCCGCCTTCGATGGTCACGAACGACGGACAGAATCCTTCGATGCAGGACATGTCGCTGTTGCAGCTCGCCTGGTCGATGCGACGCTTGCGGCCGAATTCCGTTTCCAGCGGCTGTACCGACATGCAGTTCGAGGCCCGGGAGCAATCACCGCATCCCTCACAGACCGCAGGATTGATGACGACGCGCTTCGAAGCGGCGGGGACCGCGCCTCGCTTACGCCTCTTGCGCTTCTCGGTCGCGCAGATCTGCACATAGACGATCACGGTCGTTCCGGGAATTTCGCGCAGTTCGCGCTGCACGTTCTCCATGAGCGCGCGGTGAAGGACCGCAACCCCGGCCGGCATCGATCGCCCGGATCGCACTGCATCCGGGTCTTCGGCCACGACCACGACGCGCTTTACTCCCTCCAGGAGGACCTGTCGCACGATGGCTTCGACCGACAGACCGCTCTCGACGGCCTGACCGCCTGTCATCGCAACCACGTCGTTGACAAGTATCTTGAAGGTCGCGTTGGCGTTGGAAGCGGCTGCCGCGCGGATCGCCAGCGACCCTGAATGCGAGAACGTGCCGTCACCGAGATTCACGAATACGTGCTTCGTATCTGTGAAATGCGACAGCCCGATCCAGTTCACCCCTTCCGCCCCCATGTGGGTGCAAGGCAACGGATTGCGGTCCATGAACTGCACCAGGCCGTGGCAGCCGATCCCGGCGACGCCAAACGAACCGTCCGGCAACTTTGTCGACCGATTGTGCGGGCAGCCCGAACAGAAGACAGGACGGCGCGCAAGCGGCCCGACGTCGATCTGTTTAAATGAGGCAACGCGTCCGGAAAGCCTCTCGATCGCCGCGCGCAGCACAGCAGCTTCCACGAGATCGGCGCGAACGACGGCAAGGACACGACGGCCGATGGCCAACGCGACGGTGGCCGCATCCAATGGTTCGTCCGCCGGGAGCAGCGCCTCGCCATCCGGGGTCCGCTTCCCCGAAATATTCGGCCGCCGGGTCCAATGGTACATGAGCGCGGCCGCCTGGAGCTCCATGTGCGGGCGCTTCTCCTCGACAAAGAGAAGTTCCGCAGCGTCCCGCGCGAACGCATTTAAAGGCTCCGGATCAAGCGGATAGATCAGCCCCACTTTCAGAACCCCGATCCCCAGCCGTCGCGCGACGACGTCATCGATACCGGCAAGCCGCAGTCCATCGATGACGTCCTGAAACGCCTTGCCGGCCGTCACAATGCCCAGATAAGAAGGCCGCTCCGCTCCGAAAGCGACACGATCGATCCCGTTCCGTCGCGTGAACGTGTGCACGCGCGGGAGCTTGTTCCGGACCATCCTCTGGTCCTGCGCGGTCACCGCCAACATCTCCACACGAATGCTGACGTCGTTGCGGGCCACCGGCTTCTCTTCGAGAGCGGGCGCCAGTTCGTCGAGTGAAAACTCCACGGCCTGGGTGCAGTCGGCCGTCTCGTTGACGAGCTTCAGCCCTGCGAGAAGTCCGCATTCCCGCGACATCGCAAAGCCCGCAAGGCCGAACCTGAAGATGTCGTGCACATCTGACGGGTAGAGGATCGGAACTTCGTGAGCGGCAAGCGCGAGATCGCTCTGGTGCGCCAGAGAGGACGACTTGCCGGCATGGTCGTCGCCGAACACCAGCAGTACGCCCCCGTTGGGGTGGGTACCCGACATATTGGCGTGCTTGATCGCATCACCGGATCGATCGACACCGGGGCCCTTGCCGTACCACATGCCGAACACGCCATCGACACGACGCCCGGGCACGAAGTCGAGCTGCTGGCTGCCCCACACGGCGGTCATCGCCAGATCTTCGTTCAGCCCCGGCTCGAAGACGATGTCGGCAGCCTTCAACCGGTCGGCGATCTTGAGGAGCTCGTTGTCGATGGTACCGAGTGGAGAGCCTCTATAGCCCGAGATGTAGCCTGCTGTGCGCAAGCCACGCCTGTCGTCCAGCTCCCGTTGCAGCAGTGGCACCCTCGACAAGGCCTGCTTTCCGGTGATGAAGATCGTACCGCTTGCGAGGTCGAACTTGTCGGCGAGCGATACTTTGCGCAGGGCGTCGTAAGTCTGCGATTCCGTGGCCGTCATTTCAACTCTCTATGTGATGATCGCCGCAGCGTCGCGTGCGAGATGCGCCACCGCTCGCTCGCGAAAGTTTTGGTCGGCAAGCGCAGAGGCGTGATTGACGCCCGGCACGGTCTGCCCGACTCCCCCGGGAAAAAGCGCCGCCACGGGATACGGGGCACCGGCCAATCTGTCCTGCTCGCCCACGATGACCAATGTGGGCGCAGTCACAGCCGACAGACGTCCAAGATCAAAAACGCCGGACTGCCCGCGCAAGCACGCGGCGAGAACTGCGAGGTCGTTGAACGGCCGTGACGCCGCATGCTGCCTGAAGCGAACGGCGTAGGACGGAGGTTCCCGTCGATCCTCCGACCGACCATCCTGCTCGTCGAGAGCGTCGGCGAATTCCGGTGCGAGCCCGACGGTCGCTGCGATCCGATCGCCCATGCCACCCAGCACCAGGCTCGCGACGCGATCGGCAGACGCAAGTGTCACAGACATCGCGATGTGCGCCCCCATCGAATAGCCGATCAGGCTGAACCGACGATCTCCCCAGCAGTGGTCGCGCAGCGCGGCAACATCGCCGGCGAACGCCTTCAGCCGGTAGTCGGCGGGATCGCGCGATTTCACGCTCTCGCCGTGTCCTCGCAGATCAGGAGTGACCACGTCGAATCCCGCGGCAACGAGGGCATCGAACCATCCGGTCTCGACCCAATCGTCGTTCGCGTCAGAAGCGAAGCCGTGCAGCAGGAGAACTGGCTCTCCTCGTCCTGCCCTCAGAAACGAAATATCGGCCGATCTGCCCGCGACCAGACAACCGACGTCCAGCACATGTCGCGTCGCTCGATCAACCGGCATGAACGAAAGCCCTTGATCGCGCCGGATGCCTGCGATCGTTGAGCGTCTCGATCATCGCTGCCACCGCGATGGCCACGCCATCCCGTCCGGGGGCGGCCCCGACCTGCAGCCCGATGGAGAGCGCGCCCATTTCGCCGTGCCAAGGCACCGAAACGGCGGGACCATGCGAAAGATTGAACAGCGGCGTGAACGGGCACCACTCAAGCCAGTCGACCGCTGCGGCCGACGGCGCGTCCGTGTGTGGCGGCAGGCACGGCGTGGTCGGCGTCAGCAAGACGTCGATGTCGCTGGTCAGCAGCATGGCCGTTCGGCTCGCGATCTCCTCGCGACACCGTTGCAGTCTGAGCAATTCGGCCGCCGCCAGGCCCTGCACCGGTTCAATGAACTCAAGCAGAGCATCGTGGAGGCCGGCACGTTTCTCTGCGGGAACTTGTGATACCGCATGGCTGCAGCCGAGACGATAAAGCGCGCCGACAATGTCTCTGGACTCCTCGATCGGAACTTCCACGGTCGTGATCGATGACACCTCGGCGATGACAGAAAGCGCATCCTCCCAGGCCGTTTTCACGACGGGATCGAGGTGGCCCGCCAGTCCAGCCGGCACCCCGATCCGGACCTTCGACGGCCGCTGTTGCTCTGACAGACGTTCGTTGAGCGAAGCCCGAGTGAGCGACGTCCAATCTGCGCCGGCCGCGCCGCTCATCACGGAGGCGGCGAGCGCGGCGTCTGCCACGCTCCGCGTGATCGGCCCTATATGCGGAAGCTGCCAGAACGCAGCTGGATAGGGATCCAATGGTATCGTGCCGAAAGTCGGCTTGTATCCGACCACGCCGCAGAACGCCGCGGGAATACGAACCGATCCCGCAGCGTCGGTGCCGATTCCCACGACGCCGAGCCCCAGGGCCGTCGCTGCCGCGGCACCGCCGCTGCTGCCGCCCGCGTGACGAGTTTGATCCAGCGGATTCAAGGTCACGCCGTTGAGCGGACTTTCGGTCAGCCCCTTCCAGGCAAATTCGGGCGTCGTGGTCTTGCCCATGAAGACGGCGCCACCAGCGCGGAGGCGCGCGATGGCAACGGCGTCCCTCGGCGCGGCCGCATTCGACGTCGTACGCGATCCCCTCCGCGTCGGCCAGCCGGCGACGTTGAGCGTATCCTTGATGGTGATCGGGATGCCATCCAGCGGACCGAGCGCCTCGCCTTTGCGATATCGCGCTTCCGACGCTCGCGCCATTTCCAAAGCGACGGAGTCGTCCACCAGAACGAAGGCGTTGACGCCTGGATTCAAACGGCCAATCGCATCGAGCTGCGCCCGCACGACGTCCACCGGCGAAACGTCACCCCGCTTGTAGCGCTCGTGAAGCCGCAAGGCTTCTCCGTCAATCGACATAGACTTGATCCCATGCAGCGTCATCGCCGCATTACCTGTGCTGCGAGCAGCTAGATTCTTCTTATTACGAAGGCCTTCCTTAGAGGCGAGGTCACTTCCCATGTTCCACAAAGTCCAGGCTCGCATACGAACGTGTCGCCTGGGCCGAACTCTTGGGGGGCGTCGCCATCCGGCGTGATCACGCAAGTCCCTTCCAGTATCTGGCAGAACTCCCAAACCTTGTAGTCCATTCGCCACTTGGCTGGGGTAGCCGACCAGAAACCCGAAGAAACCTGACCATCATCAGCAGTCGCGATCCTCCACGCTCTTGTCGTCGGGTTGCCCGACAACAACTCGGCAAAGAAAGGCGTGTTGATAGCGGGCTCGACCTGGCGGTCGCGGAATGCAACAAGACGATTCATCTCACCTCACAACGATCATAGCGTGGTTCGTTTCACTGCTTTGCCGCGCGAACTGGTCGCCCATGATGACCTTCGCAGCGTTGTATCCCGGCAAGCCGGTAATGTTGCCGCCTGGGTGCGAGGAAGAGCCGCACAGATAGAGACCACTCAGGAAAGTGCGATAATCTTCTGCACCGGCGAAAGGTCGACCGGCTCCGACTTGTCCATTTCTGAATGCGCCGATCAGCAAGTCCGCCTCGCGCATGTTGGGGTGATCAATTGCGGTCTCGTGAGGACTCTGAGCGAAGCTATCGATCGTCGCCGAGCGTAGATTGGGAGCGTACTCGCACCAGAGGTCGAGCATGCGCTGGGCATGCTTCGGCCTCTCGTCGATCCAGTTCCGGGAGTTTCCTCGCAGCGCGTAAGGAGTCTTTTCCCACATGAACGCGGTGTGATAGCCGGCAGGCGCCTGAGACGGATCGATCGCGGTGGGCGTTCCGCCCCATAGCACCGGCGGTCCGATTGTCTTTTCGTCGTGACTGCGAACGAGTTCGAGGAAGGTGTCGATTTTATCGATGCCCATGATCACCATCAGCGACTTCTGGACTTCGGGATAGCGATCCGCAGCCTTGTAGATCGGCGCTTCCTTGAGATTGAGGTGGAGCGTAAACAGCGGCCCCAGCGTATTGTATTCGAAGCCCTCGGCTTTCCGTGCCCATCCCGCAGGTAGTTCCGACCGCTCCATCAGATCGAGAAAGGTGATGTGCGGATTGACACTCGACACGACGAACTGGCTTGCTTTCAGCACTTCGCCGTTCTGAAGCTCGACGCCGGTTGCGCGTCCTTCTGCGGAAAGGATGCGCCTGACCGGCGCGTTGGTGCGCACGGTTCCACCCGCAGCCTCGATCGAACGGACCAGGGCGCGCGCCAGCGACGCAGCGCCACCTCGACAAGTCTGGACCTGTGCCGATGACGCAAACAACGACGGCAGGTGGTGCCCGAAGCCCTTGGCACGCAGGTCAACCTCACGCATCCCGTTAATGAAAAGCAGCGCTCCCTTGATTGCCGGGTGATTGAATTCCTGCGAGACGAATTCGTACGGACTGAGCTCGCTGACTTGCAACAACAGACGCCCATCTTCGGACTTCTGCAACCGATCGCGACGCACCGCCGCCGGTTCTGGCGGTGCCGCCGCCTCGGGACGAATGATATCGCGGGTAATCGGGATGAACCGATCGCGCCAGTAGCGCAGGCGGTCGGCATCGTCCCGATCGATCGCGGCAAACGATCGATAAGTCTGCTCGAAGTCGTTCCACCACTGCAGCACATTCCCGTCCCGCTGCAGGACCGATACGTACAGATCGTTTTCGAGATACTCTACGCCGTAGCGCACAAGCTCGAGGTCGGAGAACCATGGCATGCTGGTAATGCCACGGTGAAAGTAGGAATGCAGGTTATGAAAGAAGCCGGGATGCTTTTCGTCTTCGACGGTCGACAGGCCGCCCCCCGCAACCGGACCGGCATCGAGCGAGATCACCTTGAGACCAGCCCTCGCCAGGTAGGCTTGCGTGATCAAGCCGTTGTGACCGGCCCCAATGATTATTCCATCGTACGTCGTCATAGCTCGACCCCATGCCGCACAGCCAAAAACGTTGGGCAAACAATAGAGGTCTGGGTTATGAAAATAAGTATCCCGCGATACCAGTCGTAGTTCATTGAACGCGGTCTGGGTGACTGCTCTCTCAATCGACGTAGACTTGATCTCGAGCGGCAGCGTAATCCCCCGCGCCTCCGAGATAAGCCTGACTCAGGCGTGGGTCCGCCGAAAGCTCGGCACTCGAGCCTTCGAGCACGATGCGGCCAACCTCGAGAACGTAGCCGCGGTCCGCCACCGAGAGCGCGAGGCGCGCGTTCTGTTCGACCAGGATGATCGTCAGCCCTTCGGACTTGAGTTGCCCGATGACGCGCAATATTTCCTGAACGACCAACGGGGCCAGACCGATCGACGGCTCGTCGAGCATCAGCAGGCGTGGCTCAGCCATCAAGGCCCTGCCGATCGCGAGCATTTGCTGCTCGCCTCCCGACAGCGTCGCGGCTTTCTGGCGACGGCGCTCGGCCAGGATCGGAAACAGCCCGTAAATCCTGTCCAGCGACTGCGCCGGCGCACCGGTCCGATAGCCGCCGAGCCGAAGATTGACCTCCACGGGGAGATTGCCGAAAAGCTCGCGCCGCTCCGGAACGAGGACCACACCGCGGGCAACCAGTTGCTCCGGACGAAGGCCGGCAAGGTCCACGCCGTCGAGCTTAACCGATCCCGCCCGCGGCGGGCAGAGGCCCATAATGCCGTTTAGAAGGGTCGACTTGCCGGCACCATTGGCGCCGAGGACCGTCACCAGCTCGCCGGGCTTGACGTCGAGATCGAGAGATTCGATCACGGTCGCTCGACCATATCCCACGTTCAATCCGCTGATGCGCAGGTCCGGCATGATCACGCCCCCAGATAGGCAGCGATGACGCGCTGGTCCCGGCGGACTTCTTCCGGATGACCGGTCATCAGACCCTGCCCACGGTCAAGAACGACGACCTTATCGACGCAATTCATGACCAGGTCCATGTCGTGTTCGACGAGCAGGACCGACATGCCTGCCCGCTTGAGACGATGGAGCAAGGTAACGAGCTTGAGCTTTTCGCCCGTACGCAGGCCGGCGGCGGGCTCGTCCAGCAGAAGCAGTCGCGGCCGGCTGATCAGCGCGCGTGCGACTTCCACCAGCCTGGCCTGCCCCATCGCCAGCCGCGCAGCGGGTTCATGGGCAAGTCCGTCCAGTTCGACGATCTCGAGCGCGCGCCAAGCCTTCGCGAAGGTCGCAGCCTCCTCGGCCTGGTCCAGGCCGAACATGCCGGCGATCATGCCGGACCGCCCCTGCGCATAGGCGCCGAACGCGACGTTCTCGAGAACCGTCCGTTCCGGAACGATACGCACGTGCTGGAAGGTGCGGGACACGCCGCGTTGGACGAGATCGGAAACCCGTGACGGCGGCGGCGCTCCCATGACAAGCACGGTTCCCTCGGACGGTGCGGTCAGACCCGTCGCGATGTTGAACGTCGTGGATTTGCCCGCACCGTTGGGGCCGATGAGACCGACGATCTGATCAGCGCCGACAGAGAACGACACGTCGCGCAACGCCGTCAGGCCACCGAACTTCTTCCCTATTCCGTTGATTGACAGGAGATCGTTGCCGTCCGCCCCTCGCTTGGACGGCGTGAGTTCAATGTTGCGAGCGGGCCTGGACGTCGAAAATACCGGCCAGACACGATGCAGCGCGGACCAGATGCCGCCCGGCCATCTCAGCAGGACTCCGATCAGCACGACGCCGAACACGATCATCTCGACGTTCCCGGAAAGTCCAAGCATGCGTGCGACAGTGTTCTGCAGGAACATTTCGAGTCCGGCGACGGCGGACGCGCCGAGCACGGCGCCGAATGGGTGCGACATGCCGCCGAAGATGCATGCGATCAGAAGATTGATGCTCGAGGTCAGGCCGAAGGGCGCCGGGCTGATGAACTTGAAGTAGAAGGCGTAAAGCCCTCCGGACAAACCCGCCAAGGTGGCCGCCACGACGAACACCAGAAGCCGTAGGCGCGTGGCGTTCACGCCGAACACTTCCGCCATCTCGATGTCAGTCTTCAACGCCGCGATGGCACGGCCGGTCCGGGTGTTGAGTAGCCGCGAGAATCCCCCGGCGGCAACCGCCACGATCGACCAGACCACGATCGCAAACGCGCGATCGTCCACCAGTTCGAAACGACCAATCGACAACGGGGGGATCTGGCCGAGTCCCGAGGCACCGCCCGTCACGGGACCGGCGGCCACGATCGCGGCGCTGCAGGCCATGCCCATCGCGAGCGTCGCGAGCGGCAGGAAGTGTCCCTTCAGTCTCAGGGTGATCCCACCCACGATCGCTCCGCAGACTGCGGACGCGGCAACGCCGGCGAGCAGCGCCAAGGTCGCGGGGAAGCCGTGATCGCGGGCGAGTATCGCGGAAACGTAGGCGCCGACGGCCATGAACGCCGCCTGCCCCAGCGAGACCTGCCCCGAGATCAGCAGGAGAGTCAGGCCCATCGCGGCTACGGCCGAGAGTCCCACCGTCACCAGAAGAGTGACGTTGTACTGAGGACTGGACACAGCGATCAACGAAGCAACGACGAACAGCCCGAGAGCGACCGCAACCGACGCGATATTGGGCGTACGCCATGAACATCGCGCCTTGGACGGGAACGACATGCTCAATGCCCATGCGTTTCGGGAGGGCGCACCGCGTTCCGCCAGAGCAGGATCGGTATCACCATCAGGTAGACGACGACGTCGCGGTACGCACTGACCTGGTACGCGGAAAAGGACTCGGTGAGTCCCACCAGCAGGACGCCGACCAGCGCGGTCGGATATTCAACGATTCCGCCAAGAGCTGCGGCAACGAAGCCCTTCAGGCCGATCGGAAGACCCATGTCGTAGTTCGCCGTGATGAGTGGCGCCAACAGGAGGCCCGACAGCGCGCTGAAACCGGCGCCGATGGCGAAACTCAACTGGCCAGCGATGCTGACCGGGATGCCGCAAAGCTGCGCACCGGTCCGGTTGACGGCCGTGGCCTGCAGAGCCTGGCCGGTCAACGTCCTCTCGGAGAAGAGATAGAGCGCGATCATCGCGACCAACGACGACGCGCAGATCCATAGGCTCTGATAGGTGACGAAGACGGGCCCGAGTTCAACGCCCCCGTCGACCACCGGGGGAACGGACCTCGGTTCCGCGCCCCAGATCACCACCGCCGTCCCGTGAAGCACCATGTAAACGCCGACGCTGACGATCAGCAGCACGATCGGCGAGGCGTCGGAAACCGGCTCCACCGTCAGACGATAAATCAGCGTGCCAAGCGAAGCGGTCGCCACAAGCGATGCGAGAACTGCGAGCCAATAGGATCCCGGCAGGAGATTGGCGAGCCACGCTGTCGCGAGCACGATGAGGATCCACAGCGCCCGCGAAAGGACGATGCGCATCCTCATTGTGCCTGTCAGACGCCGTTCAGCGACGTCCCTCAGCGCGAACGCGGCCAGGCCGGCGGCCACGAGTGCGCTCAGCACGCTGAACGTACCCGACAGCGCACTCGCGAAAGAGAGCGCTCCCAGCGTCACGTACTCGCCTTGCGCAATGTTGACCACGCGCGTCACCGTGTAGATCACGATGAGGCTGAGTGCGAGGAGCCCGTAGACGGCGCCGTTCGTGATGCCGTCCGCGACCAGAAAGAGCAGCGTGTCAAGCAACGGTCATTCCTCGATCAGGACGAACTTGCCGCCCTTGATTTGCGAAAGGAAGGTCGAGCGCTTGTCGAGACCCAGATGGTCGGTCGGCGTGATGTTGAAGATACCGTTCACGCCAGGCCATTCCTTGGTGTGCTCCATGGCGTCCTTGATCGCGACGCGCGTCGCAGCGAGATCGTCGACCTTCGCTCCGGAAGCGGTCGCGCGCTGATAGGCGTCGACGGCCAGCATCATCGCGTCCCAGGACTGGCCGGCGAAGAGGTCCACCTTCCCCTTCCCGTAAGCGCCGTCGTACAGCTCGGCGAACTTCGCGAGCACCGGGCGAAGTGGATTGTCTTTCTTGATCTGATCGTAGACGTTCAGCGCGCCGACGCCGACGATCGCACCTTCGACGTTGGCCTTGCCGATGTCGACGAACGCATTGATCGACGAACCGCCCCCATGATAGATCGGCCCTGTGTAACCGACCCGCTTCAACGCCTCATGGGCGAGGTCGGCCGACGGCGGAATGGCGTGGATATATGCCGCGTCCAGCCCAGCCTGTTTCAGGCGCAGCGCCTGGGGCGTGAAGTTGGTGTCTTGACGTGCAAAGCGCTCGGTCGCGACCAGCTCGACGCCGGTATCCTTGGCAACGTTCTGAAGCTCCTTCAGTCCGCCCTCGCCGTAGGCATCCTCCAGACCGAAGAATCCGATCTTCTTGATGCCTTGACGCTTCATGTAGTCCAGCGTGCGCTGGAGCATCAGCTTGTCCGACGTCGGCGTCTTGAAGGTGAACGGCCGCGCGCTCGCCGGCTCGACGATAGACAGCGACGAAGCCATGGAGATCATCGTGACCTTGGCGGCGCTTACGGTGTCGATGATGGCCATGGAGCCCGGCGTGGTCGTGCAGCAGACGACGACGTGCGCCTTGTCCTCTTCGATCGCCTTGCGCGTGAGGCTGACCGACTTGGTGGGATCGGAACCGTCGTCGTATGAAATGACCCTGATCTTGAAAGGCAGATCGGTCCGGCTCGACCAAGTCTTGTCGAACAGCTCGACCGCGTTGCGCTCCGGTGCACCGAGCACCGACGCAGGCCCCGTCACGGCGATGATCGCGGCGATGCGCAGTTCGGGCTTGTCCTGCGCCATCGCCGCGCTCGATATGGATACAGCGGCCAGTAACGCCGACACGCCGGGTGCGATGAACCCGCGCTTCATGGTCGTTCTCATGTATCCCTCACTGTTGCCATTGCCGACGAGATCGTGGCACCGCCGCGCCGCGGGTGCTGTATCTGCGGATACATCCGCGATTTTGTGCTGCTGGATACAGCCGGCGCCGGCTTCGGAGCGTTAGATCCCGATCTACTGAACAGACCAATAGAGGGAGAGCCGCGGCATGAACGGATGCACTGCTCAGGATTTTCGGACATTATTCCGCAGACTGACCACCGGTGTGACTTTGATCGCGGTCGCGGGCGAAGCGGGACCCATTGGCATGACAGTGAACTCGCTCACTCCGGTGAGCCTCGATCCGCCACTGCTGCTGTTTTGTGCATCGCTGACCAGCGCGACGGCAAAGAGGATCGCCGCAGTCGGGGCGTTCTCCGTCAATGTACTATCGGCGGACCAACAGGACGTCTCCATGCATCACGCCGGTCGACCTCTGCCGGAGCCGACATGGCGTTGGCGGGAAAGCGAATGCATACCGTGGATCGAAGGAGCGAACGCAACGTTCCGCTGCCGGCTCCTCGCGGAACATCCTGGAGGCGATCACCGCATCCTCGTAGGCGGCATCGACGAGATGTTTGGCCCCGCTACCGCGGCGACGCCGCTGCTCTACCACGGCGGCAAGTACGCACGCCTGCCCTACAACGAAATCGATCCATACGAGCGCATCGACGAATTCTGGTGGACCGGCTGATATCGTTTCAGGCGTCGAGATCCTTGGCCAGGATCGTGTAACCATCCTCGACGGACAGCATCCCCTTGTCGCGCAGCCGGCCGAGCGTCCGTGTGACAGTCACGCGTGAGGTCCCGGTCATCGACGCGATCTGTTCGTGAGTGAGATGCGTCAAGATCTTCCGGCCCCGTTCGTGATCGACAGCGAACATCCTGCTCAACCGGCTGAGCAGTTCGAGTATACGCTCTTCGGGATCGTTGGAGACGAGGTGCTCCAGCCGCAGCGCAAGAATCCGTTGCTTGAGACTGGTCAACCTCAGCAAGGCCAGCGCGAATTCAGGATCTTCCCGCATCAGCCCCTCGAGGCGCGCGGTATCGAATTCGAGAGCTTCGGTCGCCTCGACGGCGACTGCCGACGAGAACCTGGGCAATCCGTCGAAGGCAGCGCCCTCCCCGCACAGGGCGTTCGGCCCCATGTTCTCCAGCACTAATTCAGTGCCATCCCGTCTGAAGATCGATACTTGAACCAGGCCCGATTTCACGAAGTAGAAGCACCTGTTGACCTCATCCTGCCGATACAGTTGCTCACCTTCGGCAAATCGACGCAGCCGCACTTTCCCTTCGAACGATTGCAGTTTGGCCGCGAGCGCATCCGTCATGCGCCAAGTCGCGGCGGGCTTCTTCGCCATTCGTGCCCCTCCGCTGATTCCTCGAAAGGAACGACCAACACGTATCCGGCGATACAGCAAAGCTGCCGCCCCCGCGATACTCCGTTCGAATGATAGCGCGAGAGGAGGCAATCGCAATGGGCTTGGCTCAGCGGACCACAGTCCCC
Organism: Bradyrhizobium sp. LTSP857; assembly: GCF_000938285.1. NCBI lineage: Bacteria > Pseudomonadati > Pseudomonadota > Alphaproteobacteria > Hyphomicrobiales > Nitrobacteraceae > Bradyrhizobium > Bradyrhizobium sp. LTSP857. Next base: position 737,087 of record NZ_JYMS01000007.1, read on the forward strand.
ACTTCGATGGAAGCCGGGGCCGAAAAAGTGCTCGAACGAACGGCCGAGCTTGTACCGTGGCTGAGCGAGCAGGCCGCTCGGGTCGAAGAGGCGCGGCGGATACCGGACGATGTGGCGGAACGCCTTTTCGAAACCGGGCTTTTCAACCTGATGCGCCCTACGCGCTTCGGCGGCTTTGGTGTCTCTCCCCGCTTTGCCTGGGAAGCGACTTTCAACGTTGCATTCGGTTGCTCGTCGTCCGCCTGGCTCGCGGGACTGACAAGCGCCAACATCATCATGCTCGGCAAGTTCTCTGCCGATGCCCAACGGGAGATCTTCGCTCCTGGCGTATCGCCGATCGTCCCAATGCTGACGGGCGGCGTCGGCCAGGACATCAAGATCGAACCGGTCGAGGGCGGCATCGTCCTGGGCGGCCGATGGCGTTATGCGTCTGGTGTGGACATTTCGGATTGGCTTGGCCTCCTGGTCAACATTCCGGGTTCCGGCGAGGTACCGGCCCCTCATGTAGTCCTCGTTCCCCAATCCGAATTCGCGATCGACCACACCAGCTGGCGCGTGATGGGCATGCGGGGCACCGGCAGCAAGAACATCGCCCTCAGCAAGGCGTTTATCCCGTCACATCGCTTCCTGAGTTGGGCAGAACTGCAGGCAGGCAACAAGCATCCGACCTGCCCAAACACCGAGCCGGTTTACGAGTTTCCCTTGAACACAGCCAACGCGATGTCGGTTCTTGCTCCGACGCTTGGCGTTGCCAACGCATGCAGCGATGAATGCATCAAGATCATTCGAGGCCGCGTCAGTTCCGGCAATCAGCAAGCCCAGATCAACGACAAGATCGCGCAGGTGGACGCCGGCAGCAGCGCAGCGACCATGAGCCTTCTCCGCGATTTCCTGATTTCTGAAACGGCCGCGATCGAAAACCGGATACTTCAAGGCGGCCCCCTCACTCACGAGGAGCGTGGACTGAGCCGCGCAAAGGTCGCGATCGCTTCCCGCCAGGCGCTGAGCTCGGCGCAACGGTTGTTCACCGCGCTGGGTGGCTCACTGCTGCCGGAGGGTACTCGGATCGAGCGTCTTTTCAGGGATATCCACGCCATGAGCTCACATTTTCTGCTGCAGCCCGAGCCCATCGCCGAAGCCTATGGCCGTCTACTGCTCGGCCTCGAACTAACTCCCGGAACCCGGCTCTAACATTCGTAACCAAAGGATCTTGCATGACAAAAACGACCTATGCCTCCAAGAGCCCGATCTTCACCGCTGCAGACGGTGGGACCATTTTCGACAAATTTCAGTATTCCTCCGCGGTGAAAGCCGCAGGCCTCATCTTTGTCGCTGGTCAAATCGGACTCAATGCCGACGGCTCGATGCCCGAAAAGCCCGAGCAGCAGTTCGTCAACGCGTTCGAACGTCTCAAACTGGTTCTCGAAGAAGCCGGTGGCCAGATGAGCGACCTGGTCGAGCTCGTTTCCTATCATGTCGGCTTGAATACCAATAACCATCTGGCCGATTTCATGAAGGTCAAGGAGAAGTATGTGCCGGCGCCGTTCCCGACATGGACAATTCTGGGCATCGCGGGCCTGGCCCGTCCGGGTCTAATCATCGAGATCAAAGCGGTCGCAGCGGCGAAGAACTGAACGTTATCCGCTTCTCCCAGACTAGGTCGGGGCCATAGCGGCCCCCACCGCTCTTTCAAAGCAGCCGATGATTTTCCTTCGATCGACGTCGCCCGCGAAGCGCGCAATCTCACGATCAGCCAAACGCCGTCGCAAGCCGAGATTTGTACCCCAGCGAGAACTCGTCAGCGAGCGGTACGGCATTTGGTACTGCACAGCCAATCGAGATCGCGCCTAAGACCTGATTGTGCTTCGCTTTTCGAGATGTCCCGCTCCAATTCATCATGGGCCAATCTGAACTAACTGAAGGAAGGATCATCGAGAGAAGTCTAGCTGCGACGCACGTTGGAGCACCGTGAGAAGGCAGCGCTCCGGTTCAGATTGAGGACACGCAACCACCAATACGGACATTCTCTTCAAATGTTATGTGGGATGCTTTTTGCCTCCATGGAATTTGTCTTTGACTTAGCTGAGAATTCAGTAGCCTGGCTTAGTGACTTGCTAGGTGGGATCAGCGGCTCTCCATCCCGCGCAAGAGTCTGTTGCGATAGGTATCCAGGATGACGGCCAGCACGATGACAGCGCCGATAACGATCGGCTTCACATTGTCTTCTGCACCCAAAAGCTGGAGGCCCGTCGAGAGTACCTGGAGAATGCAGGCGCCGACCAGGGTTCCGATAATCGACCCCTTGCCGCCGGATAGGCTGGTGCCCCCGATGATCACTGCAGCGATCGCGTTGAGCTCATAGCCGATGCCTGCGATCGGGCTGCCGACATTGAGCCTGAGCAGATAGACCATGGCAGCGATGCCGGCCGTCAGGCCCGAGATCGTAAAGGTGGCGATCTTGATGGTCCGAGGATTGTGACCGGAGAGGCGCACAGCCTCTTCATTGGTACCGATTGCAAAGATGAAGCGCCCGAACACCGTGAAGCGCAAGATGAACCAGCCGATGAGGATCACGCCAACCGCGATCACGAAGATCGATGGGAACACACCCCAGAAGATCATATTGCCGAATTCGACGAAGGGCTCCGGCAGGCCGGTGATGGTCGAATTGTTGGACACGACGCGGGCAAGGCCGCTGGCGATGTTCAGCATGCCAAGCGTCACGATGAAGGACGGCAGCTTCCACTTCTCGCATACCCATCCATTGATGGCGCCGCAAATGGCGCCGGTTCCGAGGCAGGCGAAGAAGGCCAGCGTGATCGAGATTTCAGCGGACAGCCGCTCGTCGGTCATGATCGTGGCACCGACTACTGTGCACAGCGCAAGCACCGAGCCGACCGACAAGTCGATACCCCCGGCTAGGATCACGAAGGTCATGCCTGCCGCGAGCACGGTGTTGATCGCGATCTGAACAAAGATCTTCAGGAAGTTCCCCGACGTCGCGAAATAGGGTGCGGTGGCGGAGAAGAACAGCACAATCAACACCAGCGCGACCGCGACGCCCGCCTCGCGCATCGAGATACGCAGGAGATTTTGCCATATCGCGCTCGACTTGTGCGACCCGACGCGGTCAATTCCCTTGGTCACGACCATACTCCTGATAGGCAAGGGAAAGGATGCGGTGCTCATCAAATTCGGCGCGCGGCACCTCGCCGGCAATCCGCCCGTTCGAGAACACCAGAATCCGGTGGCAGATCGCCATCAATTCGGGGAGATCGGATGAGACCACCAGGATGCCCTTGCCATCGGCCGCGAGATTGCCGAGCAGTTCATAGATCTCGGCCTTGGCACCGACATCGATGCCGCGGGTCGGCTCGTCGAAGATCAATGCCTTGGGCCCCCGGAACAGCCATTTCGCGATGACGACTTTCTGCTGGTTGCCGCCAGAGAGGGTCCGGACGGCCTGATGGATCGAGGACGTCTTGACGCGCAACTCCTTTACGAGGCGCGTCGAGGCCTCAAATTCACTGTTGCGCCGGAGCAGGCCTCCCCGCGAGACCTGGGCGAGATCGGTGATGGTCATGTTCTCGGCGCAGCTCATATCGAGCAACAAGCCTTGCCCTTTTCGATCCTCGGTGGCGAGGCAAAGCCCATGCGATACTGCATCCTTCGGCGAAGCAATCTCTACCTCCTTCCCCTCGATGCGGATCGTGCCGGCGGCCTTCGGGTCGGCGCCAAAGAGTGCGCGAACCACCTCCGTGCGGCCCGATCCGACCAGCCCGGCGATGCCGACGATTTCGCCCTTGCCGACCAAGAAGGAAATCTCGGGGCTATGGCTCGTCAGCTTCAAGCCCGTCACGCCCAGCGCCTCGCCGGCAATGGACACGTCGGCGCGGAACACGCCCTGATCGGTAATGGTTCTCCCAACCATGAGTTCTACGACCTTTGGAATACCGAGGCCGGCAAGCGGGCGGGTCGTCACGTGCTGGCCATCGCGCAGCACTGTCACCTGCTCGCCGACCTCAAAGATTTCCTCGAGCCGGTGAGATATGTAGAGCGTGGTCACACCCTTGGCCTTCAGGCGGCGCAGGATCTCAAAGAGGCGATCAACCTCGCGCGAGGTCAGTGTTGCCGTCGGCTCGTCGAGAACGAGCAGCTTGCTCTCATGGCAGAGTGCCTTGGCGATCTCGACCAATTGCATCTGCGCGACGCCGAGCCGGCTCACCTCGGTTGTCGGCGCAATGTCGAGGCCGACCTCGCTCAGCAGCTCCGCGGCTCGCCGGTTCATTTCCCGAAAGTTGACCAGTCCCCATCGGCTCGGCAGTTGCTCGAACAGCAAATTCTCCGCAACCGACAGGTTCGAAAGCTGATGCAGTTCCTGGTGCACGACCCGAATGCCGGCCTTGAAGGCTTCCAGCGGCGAGGTTGGGCGGTAGGGCGCGCCGTCGAACCAGATCGAACCGTCGTCCGGTTGCAAAACGCCGCCGAGCATGTTGATCAATGTCGACTTGCCGGCCCCGTTCTCGCCAAGCAGCACGTGCCCGCAACCACGTGCAATGTCGAAGGACACGTCTCGAAGGGCGACCACGCCGGGAAACCGCTTGCCGACCGACTGCAGCCTGAGAATCGGAGCTTCGCTCGGCAATGTCGCGCCCCCAGAACGGCTCAACTCATTGACATGCATGAGAGGCCGCTCCCCGGCGACGGCAGAACAAAGTAAGTGGAATCTGACGAGAATGATCTTTGCCAAAATCGGGACGCTGACAAGATGTCAGGCGCCCCGATCAAGCTATACCCGGAAAGACCGGATCACGCGTCCTTGGCCGTAACCAGCTTGATGTCGGTCTTGACCCAGCCGGTGAACTTCTCGCCGGCCATCTGACGCATGCCGTAGTCGATGCCCATCACGGCCATCTTCGCACCATACTGCTCAACCGTCGCCAGCATCTTGCCGCTCTTGATCAACGGCTGCACCGGCGGAATGTTATCGAAGCCGACGACCTTGATCTTGCCGCTTTTGCCCGTGGCATCCAGCGCCTTGACGACGCCAAGCGCCATGGAATCGTTGGCTGCCATCACGCCCTGAATGTCCTGATACTTGGTCAGGAAGTTGGTCATCAGCGTGTTGGCCTCCTCGGTCTCCCAGTGCGCCGTCTTGCTGTCGAGCAATTTCAGCTTGCCTTCAGCGATCGCATCCATAAAGCCCTGCTTGCGTTCCTTGCCGTTGTCGGCCTCCGGATTGCCTTCAAGCATGACGACCTTGCCGCCCGCACCAAGTTCCTTAGCGAGGGCATCACCAGCCAACTTGACGCCGCCGCGATTGTCTGGACCGAAGAAGGCCAGATCGATGCCCGCGGCTTTCTTGGCGCCAGCATCGAGCGGCACGTCGATATTGACGACAGTGATGCCGGCCTTGACGGCCTTGGCGAGCGGAGTGGCCATGGCCTTGGAGTCGGCCGGAGCGACAACGATGATGTCGTACTTTTGGGTAACGAAGTTCTCAACCGCGTCGACCTGCGCGGCGAAGTCGCGTTCATCCTTCATGCCGACGGCCTTGAAGTCGAACTTGTCCTTGTTCTCGGTGGCATACTTGTCCGCACCGGCCTGCATCTGCTTGAAGAACTCGTTTGAAAGCGATTTCATCACGAGGCCGACCTTCGGCTTCCCGGCGGCCAGCGTCGGACGGATGCCCGACATGATCGTGATCGTTCCTAGCCCGCCGGCCAGGATGATCTGACGGCGACTGATTCCCGATGTCGGCGTATGCTGTGTGAAATTCGGCATTTTCCACCTCCCTGTCGAACGTTTTCTTGTGCCGGACCTTTGCGCCGGCCCTGATGAAACGTTTCCAAATGATGAGTATCAGAGTTGAGCGGACGTTTCAAGTCAACCACGGCGGAGACGGTCGTCCGGTTCGGCCCGGTCTACCGCACGCGACCTTTCCACGCGTTCGCGGTCACAACCAAAACAAGAAACGCACCCCAGACGAAGTCGATCAGGTGGTTCGAGAATCGCAAAATCTGCAATCCGCTGGAGAGCAACATGAGCGCGATCACGGCGAGCGCTACTCCCGTCACTGTGCCGCGACCGCCTGACGGATTGGTCCCGCCGAGCACCGCAATCAAGATCGATTGTAGGAGATAGGATGTGCCGTAGTCTGATTTGGCAGCGTTGGTTCGTGCCGACAGAAGGACGCCCGCGAGCGCCGCCAGTCCGCCGCTGAGAACAAAGCTCCAGAAGATCAGCCTAGTACGGTTGATACCCGCGAACAGCGCCGCTTTCGGATTGGTCCCGATCAACTGGAGCGAGACGCCAAAGCTCGTTCGATCGATGAGGAAAGCAATTGCGGTTGCGATGACGAGAAAGACGATCAGCGGCGCCGCAAGCCCCAGCAGTTTGCCGTTGCCGATCATATTCCAGGCCGCCGGAAAGCCAACGATGGCCGGCCCGCCGGTGAGGACCAGCGCAAGGCCGGTGAATATCTGCCCGGTGCCCAGCGTGGCCAGTATGGGCGTGATGCGTAGCCGGGTCACCAGAAGACCATTGACCGCACCCGCTATCATGCCGGTCGCCAGCGCAAGCGCGATTCCGACCGGAGTCATGAGGCAGCCCTCCCCTGCCCGGATCCCGTCCACGCCGATCGCCGCATGAAAGAAGAGGCCCGCCATGATCGCCGAGAGGTTGGCGATGCCGATCACCGACAGGTCGATACCCCCGGTCAGCATGGCGACCAGCATCGCGATCGCAAGAATGCCGAGTTCCGGAAACAGAAAGCTCAGGCTTTCGAAATTGTAGAGATTCAGGAATTTGTTGGGGCTGAGCCATGTCATCACGACGATGATCAGCACGATCATGAGGACGAGCCGGCCGATATTATCGTCGCGATTGATGAGGGTGCGAGGGTCGAGAGCGAAGCGCTTCACGGCGATATCCTCAGACAAGACGTTTGCGGTCGCGCCAGGCCGTGGCGGCGGTTGCGATGACGATGATCGAACCGATCACCACCAGCTGCCAGGTCGTATCCACCTTCATGACGATCAGGCTGTTCTTGACCATGACCAGCATGAAAACGCCCAGCATGGTTCCGAGTACGCTGCCCCGGCCGCCGAAGATCGAAGCGCCGCCGAGCACCACGGCGGCAATAACCTCCAGATCAGTACCAACAAAATCTCTCGGATTGGCCAGCCAGATCATCGAGCTGTGGAGCATGCCGGCAAAGCCGGCGAGCGCGCCCGCGACGCAATAAACGAAGAAGATCGTCTTGCTGAGACTGATCCCGACGCGGTTAGCCGCCTCGGAACTGCCACCGAGCGCGTAGACGGAGCGTCCGATCATCGTGTGGCGCAATACGAAGTGCACCGTGACCGCGAGCGCCAGATAGATGAAGATCATGGCCGAAAGGCCGGACTGGCTGCCGTCGGCGTGATTGGAGACCAGTACTTCTCCGCGCGCGAATTCGATGAGCGCCGGCGGAAACCGATCGATGTTGACGATCGAGGTACCCATGACACCGAGCAGCAGACCGCGCACCATGGCGCCGGTGCCAAGTGTCACGATGAGCGGGATCATGCGAAACTTCCATACCAAGAAGCCGTTGATTGCGCCGCAGAGGATGCCGATCGCGACAGCGCCGAGGAACGGCAGCGCCACGCCGGGATAACCCACCGCCACCATGGTCTTGACCGACAGGTACATGGCGGCGGCCGCGATCGCGGGAAATGAGACGTCGAACCCGCCGGACAACATCACCAGCAGCACACCCAGCGCCATGATGCCGACGATCACGTTCGATTTCAGGATCGAGAACAGGTTGTCGGCCGACCAGAAGGCGGGATTGATCAACCCTATGACGAGCATCACTGTCACCAGCACAGCGGCGATCAACGTCTCCGACCGCTGCAATACGCGCACCAGCGGACTCATCGGAAGGAGCTCAGCATGTCGCTGACCTCATGTTCGGAGGTCTCACTCGTGGCCATGTCCGCGACGAAACGCCCGCGGTGCATGACGATGATCCGGCTGCAATTCTGAACGAGCTCGGGCAAGTCATCGGAAATCATCAGAACGGCAAGCCCCTTTTCGGCGGCAAGCGTGCGCACGATGCGATGAATCTCGGCCTTCGATCCAACGTCGACTCCGACTGTCGGTCCGTTGAGAAGCAACACTCTCGCATCGGTCAGGAGCCACCGTCCTATGACCACCCGCTGCTGATTGCCTCCCGACAATTGCCCGACCGGTTTTGCGCCGGTGGGTGTCGCGATGCGCATGGCGGCGATCATGTCGGACGAACGTCGGCCGGCTTCCACCCGATCAAGGACCAAGTGCGGCGCGATGCGATTGTAGATGGACGCAAGGATGTTGCGGTCGATAGATTGGCCGAGAAAGAGCCCTTCGGTCAGACGATCCTCGGGTACGTAGGCAATGCCGGCTGAAATCGCGTCGCCGGGCCGCTTGATGTCAACGGCCACGCCATCGACGCGGATATCTCCCACCGTGGCGACTTCCAATCCAAACAGGGCCCGTGCAAATTGGGTGCGGCCGGAGCCGAGCAAACCGGCAAGGCCGACGATTTCACCAGGGCGAATGTCGAGCGCCAGATCCTCGAATTGTCCCGGCAAGGTCAGGTTCTTCACGGATAGTCGCGGCAGCTGACCTGCGGCAAAGCCGCCCTCTGGCGCGCGATAGGGCGTGTCGGAGATATCCTGTCCGGTCATGGCGCGGGTGATTGCCGCTTCGTCGAACGAAGCCGTCGGCCCCTCCGCGACCTTGCGGCCATTGCGCATCACGGTGATGCGGTCGGAGATTTCAAGCATTTCCCGCATCTTGTGACTGACGAACAGGGCTGCGACGCCGCCGCGTCGGATTTCGTTGACGACCGAGAACAGGGAATCGATCTCCCGGCGGGTGAGAGCCGTCGTCGGTTCGTCCAGGATGAGCAGGCGTGGCCCGGCAATCATGGCACGGGCGATCGCCACCAACTGGCGTCCAGCGGTCGATAGGGCGTCGACGTCGGCGTCCGGATCGAGATCTACGCCGAGGCGTTCAAGCGCGGCCTCGGCAATGCGTCGCACGCGCCTCCAGTTCACCAGATGTCGGCCCTCGCCGAGTTCGGCGCCGAACGCGATGTTTTCAGCCACCGTCAGATTCCCGAAAAGCGAGAAATCCTGATAGATCACCTGGATGCCCGCATGGATCGCAGAGATCGGATCGAAGGGCGGAATGATCCGACCATCGAGCGCGATGGTGCCGCGGTCCGGTTTGTAGACACCGGACATGACCTTGATCACGGTCGACTTGCCCGACCCGTTCTCCCCGGCGAGGCAGTGAATCTCCCCCGCATCAATGGACAGCGACAGGCCATCGAGGGCCTGCACGCCGGCAAAGTGCTTGGAGATGTTGTCCAGCGTCAGAAGATCCGGCATCGCGTGAGTTCCTCAGACACATACCGGGGGCGCGAGCGTCCCCGGCAAGTTGTCGCGTATTCCGCCGGCCCAGCGAAAACCGGCGCAGGGTTTGTCAGAAATTGTACTCGCCCATGTTCGCCTTGGTGACGCCAACCCATCCAGCGCCATAGAAGACATTCGGACGCGCCGCGTCAGGTGCGAGCAAACTCGTAAAGCCCGGCAGACCCAGATTGGCACCGGCTTTGAGCTCGGCCTTCTTGCCCTGCAACGCCAGAACGGCGATCTCGTTCATGGCATATCCTGCGGCGGCCGGATCCCAGAACTGGATGTACTGGATATTGTCGTTCTTCAAGTACTCGCCGGCCACGGAGACGAGACCTGTACCGGCGAAGAACATCTTGCCGTTGAGCTTGCGCTCGGCGATCAGGCGCCCGGCACCGGCCGAGGTCGGCATGGGCGCGCCAAGAATGCCCTTCAGATCCGGATAGGTCGTCACCACTTCTTTCAGCTTGGTGTAGTCCGTATTGGCATCGTCATTGGTCTCGATGCGCTTGGTCGCTTCCTGCATCTTGGGGAAGTGCTCTTTCTGATAAGCGATCGCGCCATCCACCCATTCATTGTGTGTCTTCGAGGTTAGGCTGCCGACGGTGGCGACGTATTTGCCTTCGCCACCCATGGACTTGCCGAGCACTTCCATCAGCTTGGCGCCATATGCCTTGTTGTCGAACGCCTCGAGGATGTAGTCGGTGTTCTGCACGCTGGAGCCTTCGTGGATCACGACCACGATGCCGCGATCGCGCGCCTTCTTCAGCACCGGCTCGACCGCTTCCACCGAGAACGGAACGACGCAGATGGCGTCGACACCCTGCGCAATCAATTGCTCGATGATCTGAACCTGGGCGGCGGCGTCGGCCTGGCTCGGTCCTACCATCCATACGTCTTGCCCGGTGTCGGCCTTGAACTGTTTGATGCCGTCACGCATGCGGTCGAACCACGCGATACCATCCACCTTGACCACCGTGGCAATCGTATAGGTCTTGCCGGCGGCCTTCAGGTCCTTGCGGACGGCGGACGTATCGAGAGGTCCTTCACCGGCTATCGCGGCGCCACAAATCAAGGTCGCTGCGGCCGCCATTGCACAAAACAATTTCCTCATGTCGTTGCTCCCTGTTGTCGCCGGTTGTACCTCACTCACCTCGCTCCCGGCCATTCGAGCAAGGCGGTTTGCGGAATTTAGCCCGTGCTGAAGATCAGATCTTCCTCAGGTCGCGTCATCCAGATCGGAGATGGGACCCGCTCGAGCGCGGCCTCGATTTCAGTTCTTGCCGGCATTGAAGCAGAGGCGCCGGGGCGCCCGACTGAAAGACCGGCGACGGCGGTTGCAAACCGAATGGCGTCCTCGGCCGACCGCCCCTCCGCGAGCGCCACGGCGAGCCCGGCATTGAAGGCATCGCCCGCGCCGGTCGTGTCGACGACGGTCGCACCGGCCAGCGGCGGAAACAGTGCGGTACCTGCTTCGCCGCACAGCAGGGCCCCCTTCTCGCCGAGCGTGATCAGCACGTTGCGCACGCCGCGGCGCCCTAACGCGTCGGCGGCATGAAACGCACCGTCGACGCTGTCGACTGCGACACCGCTGAGCGCGGCGGCCTCGGTCTCATTTGGGGTCGTCCAGTCACAATAGCGCCAGATCATGTCCGGTACCGCGACGGCCGGTGCGGGATTGAAGATCGTGACGACACCCGCCTGCCGCGCCGCCTCAAGTCCCGCCAAAGCCGCGTCGACCGGCTGCTCGAGTTGGGTCACGAAAACTTTCGCATCGGCAATCATCGATCCTGCTGCCGCGACATCGGCCGTACTGATCCGGCCCGCGGCGCCGGGCGTTACGAGAATCGCATTGTCACCGGTCGCTGCCGACACGAAGATGAAGGCGGCTCCGGTCGCCTGCGCCGGATCGATCGAGATCGCATCCGCGATGATGCCCTCGGCTTGCCAGACGGATCTTGCAAGATCGCCGAACGTGTCCGCCCCAATCCGGGTGATCAGCCCGACTCTGCCACCGGCGCGCGCCGCCGCAATCGCCTGGTTGGATCCCTTGCCGCCCGAGCCAATCGAGAAGGCGCGCCCGAACAACGTTTCACCGATTGTCGGCAAGCGATCGGCCTGGAAGACCAGGTCAGCCGCGAAAATGCCGAGCACGACGATATCAGCGGATCCAGTTGCGGTATCTCTAGTAATTGTCGTCATCGCCCCAGACTCCACGCAACACTCGATCGGCCTCTATCAAGCGGCCGCACGGACAATCCCTTTTTTTAGAATGAAGCACCCGTAGGAGCGTATCTCGCCGCTGACCAGAACAGCGAAGGCTGACGCGGCTCGGGCATAGAAGGCATGGCGCTCGATACCCTGCATTGGAAGGTGGCGCCCGAGTGCACGATCAACAACGACTTGCACTTCCTCTTGCACCGGAGGAACCATCAAGGGATCGCCGACGACTTCCATACAGAACACGGGGTTGTCGACGAAGTCGTCGAGCGGCATGACTGAGAGCACCGCTTCAATGGCGCGCGCCACTGACACTCCACTCATCATGATCGGCCGGCCCGTCACTGACTTGCGTGCCGTCGATACGGCGGGAAAATTGGTGTCCACCACGACGAGCTCGTCGCCGTGTCCCATCTGCCGAAGCGCATAAAGGAGTTCGGCATCGAGTAGCGGATCAAGGCCGATGAGCATGGCGACCGCTTCCGCCTCCATCCCATGGCCATTCGGCCTTGCATACGCAGGAATACTTTGGCACGCCGCTCCCCGTTATTTTATATTATTTGTCATCGACAGAATAAATACTGATATAATCAGTATTTACGTCTCAGACATCAACAATGAACCGTTTCCAAATGAAAAGGTAGTATGAAATATTCAACCTGTCCAGCCGGATTCGCGAAACGAGATGGAACGTCCCCGCTCCGCGCCAGCGATCCTGATTTGGCTCAAGCCGACCGGCGCTCCCGGTTGCCGATCGTCTCGCCGGCGCGCTATTGAATGTAACTGATGGCAAAGCGTGGAATTAAAGATGTTGCCGAGCGGGCCGGCGTCGCCGTGGGCACCGTGTCGCGCGTATTGAATGACCATCCATCGGTCACGGCGGAGGTGCGCGCGCGCGTCAAAGCTGTCATTGAAGAACTCGGCTATCGGCCGGATCCATTTGCCCGCAGCATGCGCAGCAAGGTCAGCCGACTGATTGGGATTGTCATTCCCAACCTGACCAATCCGTTCTTCGCCGAACTGGTCCAGTGCGCAGAGCGTGCGGCCACAGACCACGGCCACAACGTCATCTTCATGACTTCGTTCGACGATGCCGCCAAGGAAGCGGATCGGCTGGCTCAATTGGCCGGGCGCAAGGTCGATGGCATCATCATAGTTCCGAGCAACGGCCCCCACTCTATCAAAGCGCCCAAAGGGCTCCCATTGATCACGGTCGATCGCCTTCTTCCGGATCATCCGGGAGTAGCTGCGGACCACCGCGGCGGCGCGCGCATTGCAGTGGATTACCTCGCCGAGCTTGGTCACCGTCGCATCGCCTGCATCGCCGGCCCGTCAGGCTCGCGCCCGACCGAAGATCGCCTTCAGGGATATCTGGACGTCATGAAGACCCTTCGCGATCATCGAGGCGCGAAGATCAAACCTCTCTTCATCAACGCGGCCTTCGATTATGAGAGCGGTCACGCCGCAGGTACCTTCCTGCTTGCCAGACCGAGGGACGAACGTCCGACCGCGATTTTTTCCAGCTCCGACCAGCAAGCTATTGGCTGTCTGCGGGTAGCCAACGATCTAGGCATCCCGATTCCGGCAGGATTGTCGATCGTCGGCTTTGACGGAATACCGCTCTCAAACCTCATCACGCCGCGACTGACGACGGTCGTCCAGCCGATGTCGCAGATCGCTGACGCTGCGATCTCCTCGCTCCTGGGCCAGCGGGATATGCCGCCGGTCGGCAAGCCCAAACTTTTTCAATGCGAGCTCGTCATACGAGAGTCCTCGGCAGCGCCCCTACTGGAGCCAGCCATGATCAATGCGTCTGGGTAATTGAATAGCTTGAGGAATGCGCGACCCCGACAGGACCATCAGAGCGATCGCTTGAGCGGCAAACCGAGGAGCCGGCACCGCCGGTGTCTCAGCTGCGAGCTCTGAACCCCGCCTACATTGATCGTCTCTAGATTGTTCTTGATCCCGGTGCACACATCGCGCGCACGACGCCCTTTAACTGATTGAAAAGCTGACACTCTCGCTCCAATCCATCATGGGCAAGTTTGATCTAGCTTCAGTGAGCTCCATGGAGATCGGTATGATTTTGGAGCGGGTGAAGGGAATTGAACCCTCATATTCAACTTGGAAGTCGGGACATCTGCGATGTTTTCAACGGCCGTTCTGACATTTTCAGTGTTCTTGACTCCATTGAGATCGTTACAGAATTTCTCTTTGTCAGAATTGCGGCTCCAAGCCCATGCCCGTCCTTTGCAAGCCAGTTGCCGGCGGTTGCGAGCCCCACCTAGATGGGGGCACTGATTAATCGCGCCGGCCGTCATTTTTCCGCGCAGAGAACCAATTTAGCTGGATCGGAGCCGCGCTATTTCCACACATCGACCTTTGCGATCAACCGCAGGATTTGATCTTCAGACTCGACGATCCGTGCGCAGGCACTCGATATCGTGGACATGTCGGCTGCGGTCATGCCTTGATACTGAATATCGTTGATTTCCCTCGAAATCGGCAGCAGCGCCCGAAGAAGCCGAAACGCCTTCGGCGTCAACGTGATGGAAAGTGCGCGGCTGTCTTTGGGATCGGTCGCCTTCGCGAGCAGTTGTTCTGCCGCCAGGATGTTCACTTCTTTTGTAACGTTTGCAGCCACCATCTTGAGGTGATCGGCCAACTGGCGGACGCTGGCGCCAGTGCCGAAGTGGCGCACCGCAAGGAGGATCGCGAATTGATTGGCCGTCATGCCGAATTTCTGGCTGAGCCTGCCGCGGGCGCGCCAGACGATATCGGCCGCCGCGAACAGGTTCGACACGAAGTGGCGAAACGCCACGTCGTTGCCCTTTACCATGAGTTCCGGCCGGCTGACCGTATACAATCCGTCGAGAGGATCAGCCGAAGCTTTCGGAGCGGTCGATCGCTTGCGCGCGTGTGCAGACGGCATTCTTAGGCCCAATATCGGTCATGGCGGGCGGCTTCCGCCGCTTGGACGAGCTTTGCGCGAGTCAGATCGTGCGGCTCGCGGACACGATCCGTATTGCGGACCGCGGCCTCGCGTCAATCACCATGTTCAGCAGGCGGCGATACATTCGATCTCGACATCGAACGGCGCCGGCCAGGAAGCAACCGTGCAGAACGTCCGTGCCGGCGGGTCCGTCGGAAAATAGGTCCGGTAGACCTCATTGATAGCGGCAAAATGGGCCGCGTTCACCGCGAATATCGTGCACTTCAGCACTTTTGATAGGTCGGAGCCGGCGGCCTCCAGGCAGAGTGCGATATTGTCCAGCACCTGGGTAACCTGCCCGGCAATGGAATCGGTCCGCAGCTCATTGCTGTTCGGGATAATCGGAGGAATGCCTGAGACGTAGACAGTATTGCCATGCTTGACGACGAGCGACAGCGGCACTTTGGCCTGGTTCAACCATCCTGCGAATTCGGGCGGTGTGATCACGGTTCTGGTCATCTGATCTCCTTCTCTTTTGCGTTGTGGCCGAGGCCCAGAAGCCTCTCGAATTCTCCGCTCTCGCGAAGCGATTTGAAGTCGCCTTCCGCCTCGACTGCGCCTTTCTCCATGATGTAGCCGCGGTCGCACACAGCTTCGGCAAGCGCGAGGTTCTGCTCGACGAGAATGATCGACATGCCACGCCCACGCAGCGAATTTGCGACGTCAGCGATGCGCTCGACCATCTTCGGCATCAATCCCTCGGTCGGCTCGTCCATCAGCAGCACGGAGCAATTCGACGCGAGGCACC
Source organism: Bradyrhizobium sp. LTSP857 (assembly GCF_000938285.1). NCBI lineage: Bacteria > Pseudomonadati > Pseudomonadota > Alphaproteobacteria > Hyphomicrobiales > Nitrobacteraceae > Bradyrhizobium > Bradyrhizobium sp. LTSP857. The sequence goes on from NZ_JYMS01000007.1 coordinate 752,493, forward strand.
GCATCAATGAAACGAGTTGTTGCTGGCCGCCACTCAGCCGTCCCGCCGGCCGTTTCAGCAGATCCCTGAGCTCAGGCACCAGCGAGAGGATTTCTTCCAGTGCCATTGGCATGCGCACGGCATAGGCGCTTACACGATAGTTTTCCTCGACCGACAGGTCGCCGAACACTCGCATGCCCTGCGGCATGTAGCCGAGGCCGCCGCGCACGCGCCGGTCTGTGGCCTCAGTGGAAATATCCCGGCCTTTCAGCGTCACCTTACCGAGCACGGTAGGCACGAGCTTCATCACCGAGCGGAGCAGCGTGGTCTTGCCGACGCCGTTGCGGCCCACGATTCCCACGATCTCGCCACTGCCGAGCGAGAAGCTCACGTTCCGCACGATGTGAGCCTTGCCGTAATAGGCATTGACTGCCTCAAGCGTAAGCGCTGCCAAGATAAGCCTCCTGCACGCCTGGATTCGTCCTGATCTCGTCCGGTTTTCCCTCGGCGAGTATACGGCCCAGCGTAAGAACCGAGATCACGTCTGCCGTGTTCATCACGACGTTCATGTCGTGCTCGACGATGACGATGGTGTAACGGCTGCGCAGACGCTCATTGAGAAGATCGATGAATCTGTTGGTCTCGGACGGGCTCATGCCGGCTGTCGGCTCGTCGAGAAGCAGCACATCCGGACCGCATGCGGTTGCGATCGCGACCTCCAGAAGCTTCTGGTCGCCGTGGGATATCTCGGATACGAGCCGGTCTGCCAGCGCAGAAAGTCCGACCAGCGAGAGGCTCTCATCGACCGTCTCACGGCTTTGCCGGAAGCAACGGCCGGCGTGAACCGCCACCATAGCGTTCTCCAGAACCGTCAAGTCGGCGAAGAGGTTGGATATCTGGAATGTTCTGGACAGACCCTTTCGCGCAATCCGATAGGCCGGCAAACCGGTGACGTCGGCGTCGCCGAGAAAGACCCGTCCCGAGGAGGCGGGATGGATGCCGGTCAGCACGTTGATAAAAGTCGTCTTGCCCGCGCCGTTCGGCCCGATGACGGCCCTCACCTCTCCCGCCCGAATTGCGGTTGAAACGCCCTTGAGAACCTCGAGCCCGGAAAAGTGCTTGCAGAGGTCCCTGGTCTCGAGCGCGATCGATTGGGGGGAAGCGACACTCATCGCTGCACGAGATCCTTGCTCGGATAAACCGTGGTGGCGCCGGCGACCTTGGAGACGCGCTTCATACGCCCGCCCTGGATTTGCAGGATATACTGGTCGATGAAGGCCTGCTGGTCGGCGGCCCTGATGGAAAAACCTCCCTGAGGAAAACCTTCGCTCAGCGCGAAGTCAGGATTGGACACGAGCCAATTGGACAGAGAAAGATTGTCGGCCTTCGTCTTCCACCGTGCACCTTCGACCGCCATGCGCAGCAACTCCGTACATTCCCAGGCCATGATGGCGTTCGGGAGCATGACGTAGTCGTCGCCATCTTTGGCGCGGCCATTACTGCCGATACCGATGCGATCGAAAGCCGTTTTCGAAAATGCGGGGTTGGGATAATCGTCGAGCTCCCAAGGGACCTCGTCCAGCGCGTAGACGCCTTCGACGGCAGTACCGAGCCTGACGATATCAAAGAGGTTCTGCGTGCAGGATACTGTGATCTTCGGGGTCTTGCCGAAGCCGAGGGAGCGCAGCGCGGGATAGACGCGGACGCTGTCAGGACCAAGGATCGCCATGACGATACCCGAGAGCGATCGGTCCAGCTTCAGAAGGTACGGAAGAGGATCGTTGGTGTTGACGGGCAGCGCGATGGCCTGCGCCAGCTCACCGCCCGCCTTCGCGAGCGAGGCCGTGAAGGCCTCACGCTGCGAGTAACCGAAGGCATAGTCGGCCAGCACCATCCCCCAGCGCTTGCCCAGGCTGTCCACCATCCATTTCGAGGCGGCGGACGCACCCATGGTGCTGTTGGCGACGATGCGGACGGAGTAGGGATTGCCGAGTTCGGTTGTAATGCCGTCGGTGCGGGCGAGCGGCAGGTAGGTCACCTTGGCATCCCGACATAACGGCACGCTCGCCATGCCGATGCCGCCATGGCCGGAACCGATAATGAAATCGCAATTCTCTTGTTGCAGCAATTGCTGCAGGCGACGGATGCCGACATCGACCTTGGTTTCCGTGTCGACCACGACGAGCTTCAACGGGCGACCGGCGAATCCGCCGCGCTCATTCTGCCAGGCGACCGCCGCCTCCGCGGCCTTTTTGCCCCAACCACTGTCGTGAGCCAGCGCGCCGGTGAGCTCGGTCTGAAGCCCGATCACGATCGGTTCGCTACTCGCAGCCGCAGCCCCACGCACCGAACCGGCCGTCGCAACAGCGGCGAGCCCCTGCAAGGCTTTCCGTCGGTTGATCATCAAACGTCGTGACATCGCAATCTCCTCATGCTGTCTGGCTGCGGCCTTCCGGGCCCTCCGCCAGCATTTCCTTCGAACTTCGACGGTTGAAGTGTCCGAGCCGTCGCTCTCCGACGAGACCCGCGATGCCCTGTGGGAACAGCAGCGCCGCTGCAATCAGGAGCGCGCCAACTACGATATCGACATATTTGAAGGCACGCGCTGCAAGCTCGGTCAGGGGAAATACCAGCAGCCCGCCAAAGAGTGCCCCGAACGGGTGAGCCAAGCCGCCAACCGCGGTCCATAGGACGGCAGTCAGCGACAGGTTTGGATCGAACAGCGCGGAGGAAACATGTTCGAGAATGACGGCGTTCATCGCGCCGCCATAGCCGGCCATACCGCCTGCCGCGGCAAAAACCGCGAGATGTCGCAGCCAAACCTGGTAACCGAGTTGAGCGGCCCGTACCTCGTTGCTGCCGACGGCTTTCATGACGACGCCGAAGGTGGTTCGTTCAGCCAGCATGACGAAGATGAAGTAAGCCGCAAGCGGCAGGAAGGCGAAACAGTAGGTGATACGGTTGGCGCCGAACGCCACGGCCAAACCGAACATGTACGATCCGCCGCGAAGCGACAGGCCATCCTCCCCGCCGGTAATCCCAACGAAGGAATTGGCGCACATCAGCACGATGGTCGCGACGAGTAGCGTGCAGATCACCGCAGTGTGTGCCGCTTTCATGCGGGTGACGACAAGACCGACCACGACGCCAAGCACACCGCTTGCGGCGACCGCGGCCAGAAGCATGACCGGCAGGGTAAAGCCCGAGCCGTGGGTCACGCAGGCGACATAGGATCCCAATCCGAAGAACGTTCCCTGCATGAAGCTCAGGATGCGCGCATAGGCAAAGCTCATCTGCAACGAGGCGGCGATGTAGATGAGCGTGATCATTTGGGCGCAGACGAACACGGCGTAGGGTCCAGTGACGAACGGCATCACGGCGAGAACCAGAAGCGCCACTACACCCAACGCAGTGCGAACAGACATATCCAACCTTTCTTCAGGACCGGGCCTTGGCCAGGACCCCGTCTGGCCGAAGCAGGAGAACCGGCAGCAGGAGAACCAGGGACAGGATTTCGGCCTCGCTTGGCGTCATGAATGCCGCCGCGACGCCACGCACCACGCCAAGCAGGATGGCGATCAACACCGCGCCCCATAGGTTGCCGGCGCCACCGACCACAATCACCGTGAAAGCGACAGCGAGCACGCTGGACCCCATCTGGAAATGTGCCCCCGCAATCGGCGCGACCAGTGCGCCCGCAACACCGGCAAGCAGGCTGCCGATGATGACGGTCGCGGTGTTGATGCGGCCAGAGGAGACGCCGGAAATCAGCGCCAATTCGCGCTGCTGGGGCGCGGCTCGCATCCACAAACCGAAGCGTGTGAACCGCAGCAGCAGGAAGGTGACGATCAGGATCGCGACGGCAACGCCGGCGACAACGAGACGGTAGCCAGGATAGTCCACGCCGAAGATCGAAAACGTCGCGTCGACCGGAGGGTCAACCGAAACCGGAACCGCACCGAAGGTAGCGAGTGTGCTACTCTCGATGACAAGGAGGAGGCCGGCCGTAGCCAGGAGGCCGATGACCGGCGGGGAATCGACGACTCTCGCCAGCACCAATCGATTGACGACCATGCCGAGGCCGCCGACGGATATTGTCGCCAGCGCCGCGCCGCTCCAGAACCCGAGGCCGAGCCGCGTGACGAATTGGGCGGTCAACACCGCCCCCAGCATGTAGAAGGAGGCGTGGGCGACGTTCATCAGGTTCATCAGCCCGAACGTCAAGCTCAGCCCCAGCGCGATCAGCGCAAAGATCAGTCCCCACACGACGCCGTTGAAGGTCTGGAAGATCAGCGCATAGGAGAAATCCATCACGCGACCTCGGATTCAGGAGAGACGGAGAGAATGCGGCACGCGATGCCGCCGGTGTCGGCCGAGCCGGTCGATGAGTCCCAGGGGCCGGAATAGGACATCGCCGCATTGATATTGACGGTACGCACGCCGAACTCCGGCGCGGGCGCTTCCGGAAGCCACCAGCCCATCCCGGTGGTAAGCACACCGGGCAAAGTATCATCCGTGATCCTCGCCTTTAGGCTGCAGGTGCCGGAGGCTCGCGGTGTCGTCAGTTTGATCCAGTCGCCTTCGTGAACCCCGTGCTGTTCGGCGGTCTGGGGATGGACATAGACGAGCGGATGCGGCGAAACCTTGCGGGCCCAGGCCTGCTCGCGGAAGCGAGAATGATGATAACTCTTCTCGCGAAAGCCGGTTTGCAGGACGAGCGGGAAGTCTTCGGACACGGCTTTCTGTTCGCGCTGGTTCGACGGCAACAGAAAGGTCGGCAGCGCCTCGACGCCGGCCTGCTCCATCACCTGCGAATACAGCTCGAACTTCCCCGATGGCGTCGCAATGACCTGCCTGGACAGGTCTCCCTGTTCGAACGGAAACGTCGCATAGCCGACACGCCGCAGTTCGGCGAGGTCGATCGCCGATTTCGCAACACAATATTCGGCAAACTCGCTCTGGGTTTTCCAGGGCAGATAGTCGCGGTATATCGCTTGGCGCTTGGCGAGCTCCTCGATCAGGAGGACCGCAATCTCCTGATCGCATTTCTGCTCGCCCTGTCGAACCGAGGCCGCAGCGGTGTAGGTCACGCAAGGGCCTCCTTGATGGAGGCTGACTTCTTCCTCTTCAAGCGTGGTGGTCTTCGGCAGGATGATGTCGGCCCACGCCGCGGTCGGAGTCATGTATTGCGAGCTGACGGCCACGAAGTCGAGCGACTTCAGCGCCGCGACGGTGCGCTCCAAGTCCGGATAGGTGAGAAGGATGTTGGCGCCGCTCGCATAGAGTGCGCGCACGGGATAAGGCTCACCGGTCAGCATCGCCGTGAGTACTGACGGGTTGTGGCACGCCATCTGGTAGCCCTGCGGACCCGACCAGAGCGGAAAGTCCTTGGCACCGATCCGCAGCGCCTCGATCTCCGGCGGCAGCCGGTAGTTCGGGTCAAACAGGACGTCGAATGTCGTTTGGAAGCCTTCCGGCTTCTTGCCGCGCCGGTTGCCTCCGACGCGATCGACATTGCCGGTGATGGCCACCAGCGTGAAGAAGGCGCGGAAGGTCTGAACCCCTGCGCTGGATCCGTCGATCCCGTGCCCGGAAATGAAGCAAGCCGGACCTCGCGCATAATGTCGGGCAGCGGCTGCGATGTCGTGCGCCGGCACGCCGCTCTGGGCCTCGGCCCAGGACGGTGTGAGTTCGCGCACGTGTTGCGTGAAACGGTCGAATCCGTAACACCAGCTCTCGACGAACGGCTTGTCGTAAAGCTTCTCGGCGATCATGACATGCGCCATCGCGAGCGCGATGGCAGCGTCGGTTCCCGGCCGCGGACGAAGCCACAGATCTGCGATTTCGGCCGCCGGCGTCCGGAACGGATCAATCACGACGATTGAAGCACCCTTGGCCTTTGCTCTTTTCAACGCCATCCACTGGATGGGGTCGGCCACCGACGGATTGCGGCCGACGATCAGCGCACAGGACGTTTCGTCGATGTCCTCGCCGCCGCCGACGTTCAGACCAGTCATCTTGTCCGCGACGGCGCGGCAGCCGCCGCACAGATCCTGATTGATCATCCAGTTGGGCGAACCGATCGATCGCATCAGTAGCGCCATCATCAGCCCGCGGCCGAAGAACGCGCCATTTGTGGCGCCGGCGATCGCCATCGGGCCGTATCGGTGCCGGACTTCCGCGAACCGATCCGCGATCTCTCCGATAGCCTCGTCCCAGCCGATCGGCTCGAAACGCCCCTCGCCGCGCGCACCAATGCGACGAAGTGGCGTGCGGAGCCGTCCATCCTGATATGTCCATTCCTTCGCGCCGCGGATGCCTTTGACGCAAAAGGCTCCCTTCGATGCTGGATGGCTCGGATTCGGGCTGATCTTCGTGACGACGCCGTTTTCGGTCGTCAAAAGCGAGCCGCAAATCGTCCCGCACTCCCAACAAGTGCTGGGCTGAACTGTCCTCGCCGCATCCGGCGTTTCGGACTGGATAAATGGGCTCTGCACGACCACCTCGAAGCAAGCTCGCGCTACGCTATGACATATTGCAATAAAGTACAGCTATAAACTATAGCCATTGAGTGCTATTTTAGTTGCATCGTCGGCCAACGGGCGCGGATTGCCGCAAAAAACCAGCAGATCGGTAGCGGACTCAAAGGTTATGGCCGAAACTACTGTCTGTTTTTAATGCAAGAGTGGCTCTCGCAATCGGAACGCCAAGGGCGCGAGACCAATATCTACACGCCGATAACCTCCCAGTGCACACGTGGTGCACACCCTGCCTTCTAATCCTTTGAAGTAATTTGAACTCTCGCTCCAATCCATCATGGGGAAGCTCAAGCTAGTTGGATCAAGCAACGTCCAACACGCGAGACTCATCCCTGATGGGAATGTCGTAGTTCGAAACCCTTGCAGGAGCCGAGTAGCGAATCTCAACTCCACGGGTTGCAGGTTTGAACGCCCGTCCGAAGGGCTCGGGTCGCGCCGACGTTTGCCAGCGAGACTAAACTCCTGCTGTCCGCGAGGGTGCGTATCGGCGAAAGCGTCTCGGCCCCTCCCGCAATTGCGCACTAGACTGGGCCAGCGCCGACATGCTCGCCGCAAGCTCCTCGCAATGATGGTACAGCCACTACTTTCGCGACATTGCGCCACCAGACTCATTGCGACGCAACAATCAAAATGAGACTGCGCGTCAAACTACACGAGGGTTGCAACATCCGCGCCGCGCCCGGTATCGGCTAGCCTTCCGTGCAACAACCGGACGTTCGCGCTCGCTACATCAAACAATACGACGTCGGCAAAACACTAGGGAGGAGACCAATGCTGAGAGGTAGTGTGGGATTGATTGCGTTAAGCAGCCTTTTGTTCTCTGGCACCGCCTTCGCGCAGGAGAAGATCAAGGTCGGCGTCACCGCAACGCTCGAAGGCACTTACACCGTTCTCGGTGAGGACGGCATCCGCGGCTTCCAGACGGCGCTCAACGTGCTGGGTAAGAAGGTCGGCGATAAAGAGCTCGAATTCGTTATCGCCTCGACTGACGCAACTCCGGACTCCGCCGTGCGCGCCGTGCGCAAGCTGATCGAGCAGGACAAGGTGCAGATCCTGCTGTCGCCGCTGTCCGGTGACGAAGGCATTGCCGTCAAGAATTTTGCAAAGACCCATCCGGAGTTGACTTTCATCAACGCCGCCTCCGGAGCCCAGGAAACGACCTATGTCGATCCCGCCCCGAACTTCTTCCGCTACAATATGGATGGTGCGCAGTGGCAGGTGGGCCTCGGTAAATATGCCTACGACGAGAAGAAGTATCGCAAGATCGCGACCGTCGGCGAGGACTATTCCTTCATCTACACGCAGGTATTTGGCCTCGTGCTCGAATTCTGCGGCGCAGGGGGACAGGTCACCAACCGGCAATGGGTTCCGCTCGGTACCAAGGATTTTGCTTCAGTCATCGCTGCGCTGCCGGATGACGTCGATGCGATCTATCTCGGCCTCGGCGGCGCCGACGCCGTCAACTTCCTCAACCAGTACCAGCAGGCCGGGGGCAAGGCACATCTGATGGGCGGCTCGATCATGATCGATCAGACCATCCTGTCGTCCAAGGGTAATGCCAAGAACGCGCTGGTCGGCACGCTGGCCGCGAGCGGCCAAGCCGACACCTGGGAGGATCCGGGCTGGCAGAAATTCGTGAAGGACTATCAGGATGCCTTCCCGCCCAACAAGCGCTTCCCCAGCCCGTCGCTGCTCGCCACCAACTATTACGGCTCGACCATGGCGCTGATCCTGGCGCTACGTCAGGTCAATGGCGATCTCAGCGACAACCAGTCCAAATACAAGGCCGCGCTGGCCAAGATCGAGCTCGATGCGCCCAACGGCAAGATCAAGCTTGACGCCAACCGCCAGGCGATCGGCACAAACTTCGTCACCGAGGTCGTCGACGACGGCAAGGGGGCGCTGTTCAGCAAGGTCGTGAAGGTGATCCCGAACGTGAACCAGACGCTGGGCTATGACCCCGCGGTGTTCGCCAAGATCGGTTTGCCAAGCCGCACAGTTCCCGAATGTAAGAAATACTGACGTAGTCTCGTTCGCAAAGTGACGATCGGGGAGAGATTTGCAAAGCGTGGACATCGTGCGCCCTTGCATTCTCTCCCCGGTTGTTGAACGCTAAAAAAACAAGAGCTTCTGGGAGGGAAGGCATGAGCCGGGCGCTCGCCGTCTTTCACGGTCGTTTCGGCCGGGCGACGGTCTATCAGTTGAACCGCCCCTTCAACATCCACGCGCATCGCGAAGGTCATTTGATCTTCCATGTCGGCGGGCGTCCTGCATGCATCGATGTCAACGATGGACGTTACGAGCTCACCGAAGGTTCCGTGGTCGCAGTCAATCCATGGGAGCCGCATAATTTCCTTCCGTCCGATCTCGACGGAGGCGCCGTCTTCTTCGTGCTCTACGTCAATGCGGAGTGGTTCGCGCCCGATGCGCCCGGCGCCGACCGCCTGCGCTTCGGCCGCACCCAGTTCGCGCGGTCGACCGCACTGGATAAGCATATTCGGCACGCGGCTGCCCTTGTATGCGGTGCACCCTCGCTGAATAGCCTCGATGGCGAACTGAGAAGTCTGATCGACATCTGCTACGATGAAAGCTGGCAGCAGGCGGAGACCTCACCCGATCCGCGCGCGAGTGGCTCAGTCACCGATTTTCGTGTTCGCAAGTGCATCAAGATGATGTCGGAGAGCCCTGGCGCCGAGATCGAGCTCGACACTATCGCGCGCGAATCGGGCCTGTCGCGGCCGCATTTTTACCGACTGTTCCGCACTCAGACCGGCGTCACCCCGCATCTCTATCTCAACACGCTGATGATGGAACAGGCGCTGGAGGCGCTCGTGGCGAGCGAGGCACCGATCGCGGATATCGGCTTCGACCTTGGCTTCTCATCGCAGAGCGGTTTCACCCGTTTCTTCGCCGCCAATGTCGGCATGGCGCCGACCGATTATCGCCGCGCGGCCAAGGTTTTGCGCGCCTGACAGGCGCGCGAAAAGATACTGTCGATCAAACGCCTCCCCTGCAGTCGCATTAGGATGTACGGAACGCGGTCCCGAGAAGAGGATCGCGGTCGATAGGGAGCGCACGTTCATGGCAGGGCTTGCGGCCGGCAACGGTCTGCGTGCCCCCTCGCCCCGTTTAGGGGAAGTGGGTTGGGGTGACGTGACGACGGAGAGGCGGTCATGACGCGCTTTGTCGGGCGCCATCCTGTCTGGGCACTGATCACGATTATCGCAATTGCGGTGGCGCTGTGGCTCATCTTCGCGGTGTGGCCGCCGGGCCTTGAAGATTCGATCGGCCGCAAGCGGGTCTTCCTCAACGCGCTCTTCAACGGCATTACGCTTGGCGGTCTCTATTTTCTCGTCGCCAGCGGATTTACGTTGATCTTCGGCTTGATGCGCAACGTCAACCTCGCGCACGGCTCGCTGTATCTGTTCGGCGGCTATGTCGGCTACGCCATCAGCGCTTCGACCGGCTCCTGGATCCTCTCGTTCATCATCGCCTTCATCCTGACGGCGCTGGTCGGCGTCCTGCTTCAGGTTCTGGTCTTCCGCCGCATGGAAGGCCAGGATCTACGTCAGACCATGGTCACGATCGGGCTCTCCATCGTGTTTGCTGATCTGATGTTGTGGGCCTGCGGCGGTGACTTCTACCAGATCCAGACCCCGAACTGGCTGATCGGTCCGATCGAGCTACCGCTGATCACCGCGGTGAAATCCTCGGGCGAGCCGGTCTACCTCCGATATCCGGCGGTGCGGCTCGTGATCTTCGCAGCGTCTGTCGTGATCGGCGTCGCGATGTGGCTCGCGCTCAACCGCACCCGGATCGGCATGATCATCCGCGCCGGCGTCGACGACCGCGATATCCTGGCCGCGACCGGCGTGCGCATCCAGCTCGTTTTCGTGCTGGTGTTCGCGTTCGGTGCGGGGCTCGCCGGCATCGCGGGGGTGGTCGGCGGCACCTTTCAGTCGCTCTCTCCCGGCGAGGACATCCGCTTCCTGCTCGCCTCGCTCGTGGTCGTGATCGTCGGCGGCATGGGCTCGATCCCCGGCGCCGCGCTCGGCGCACTGATCATCGGCCTCGCCGAGCAGCTCGGCTCGGTCTACATCCCGACCTACGCCATCGTCGTGACCTTCCTGATCATGGTGCTGGTGCTGGCGATCCGGCCGCAAGGCCTGTTGGCGAGGCGCTGAGATGTCGCTCGCCCATGATGCGCGCGTTGCCGTTCGTCCCACTGCCGAGGCACAGCGCCCCGCGCAAACATGGCCCGACATCAACAACCCCGCAGCCTGGATCGTGGCGGTCATCCTCCTGATCATGCCGCTGATCGCCAACGGCTTCTTCCTGATCGAGATTTTCGCGACGACCCTGATCCTCGGTACTATCGCGCTCAGCCTGATGCTGCTTGCCGGTTATGGCGGCATGGTCAGCCTGATGCAGCTCACCATCGCCGGCTTCTCGGCCTATATGGTCGCGGTGTTCGGCATAAGCGGCAATGCCAATATCAGCCTGGGTTGGCCGTGGTGGCTCGCCGTCCCAATGGCGCTCGCGCTTGCTACGATCTTCGGCACGCTCGGTGGCGCACTCGCAGTCCGCACCGAGGGCATCTACACCATCATGATCACGCTGGCGATCGGCGCCGCCTTCTATTACTTCACCAACCAGAACTGGGCGATCTTCAACGGCCACACCGGCATCAACACCGTCGGCACGCCGCATTTTTGGGGCGTCGACTGGCGCGCCGATATTCCCTTCTATTACATCGCGCTTGCCGTCGGCGCGCTCTGCTATTTCGCGGTCGACTACATTTCGCGTGCGCCGTTCGGGCTGGCGCTCCAGGGTGTGCGCGACAATCCGCGTCGAATGGCCGCGCTCGGCTTCAACGTCAATGCCCACCGCGTCGCAGCCTACGCGGTCGCCTCCTTCATTGCAGCGCTCGCCGGCGTGCTTCAGGTCTGGAATTACCGCCAGATTTCCCCGGGCTCGGTCAGCGTCAACGCCTGTATTGACATCCTGATCATCGCCGTCGTCGGCGGCATCACACGGCCCATCGGGCCGTATATCGGCGCGCTGATCTTCGTCCTGTTGCGTACTTTTGCGCTCGATTTCCTGGTCAAGATCGGGCTCGATGGCAATCGCTTCCGCCTGCTGATCGGGCTTGGCTTCCTCGCCATCGTGTTCTGGTCGTCTGACGGGGTGATCGGCCTGTGGCAGCGCTGGCGCCAGAGCCAGCACCGGCCAGCCGACCGCTCCGGCGGAGGGCGCAGCCATGGATAGCGTTGCGCAGCGCCTCTCCGCCGTCGGCGCCGGTGCAGCACTCGAGCTGCGCGGCGTAACCCGGCTGTTCGGCGCGCTCGCGGCCTTGATCGACGTCACCATCACCGTGCGCGCCGGAGAACGGCGCGCCGTGCTCGGCTCCAATGGCGCCGGCAAGACCACGCTATTCAATTGCATCACGGGAGACTTCCCGCCCTCCTCCGGCACCATCCGCTTCTTCGGCGAGGATGTGACCCATTTCCCGCCCTATGAACGTATTCGCCGTGGGCTGCGGCGGACCTATCAAATCTCCGCGCTGTTTCCCGGGCTTACGGTACAGGACAACGTCTACCTCGCCTGCCGCGGCGTCTCGCGCGGCCGGTTTTCGTTTTTGCGTCCCGGGCAGAATGATGCGCTGACGCACGCCGCCGACAATCTCGTGCAGGCTGTGCATTTGACGGGGGTCAAAAACCAGCGCGTCGCCGAGCTCGCGCACGGCCAGCAGCGCCAGCTCGAGATCGCACTGGCGCTCGCCGGCGCGCCGCGCTTCGTGCTGTTCGACGAGCCGGCCGCCGGCCTCTCGCCAACCGAGCGGGCCGAGCTGGTCGAGATCCTGACCTCGTTGCCCGCGCATATCGGCTACATCATCATCGAGCACGATATGGACGTGGCGCTGCGCGTCGTCGAGAGCGTCACGATGATGCACAACGGCCGCATCTTCAAGGAAGGTCTGCCGCAGGAAATCCAGTCCGATCCCGAGGTCCAGGAGCTTTATCTCGGAGGCGGCCATGAATGAAGACCGCCGCTCGGCCGCAGCGCTCGAGGTCCGGGGCCTCGACGTCTATTACGGTCATTCGCACACACTGCAGGGCGTCGACCTCTCGCTGGATGCCGGCATCTTCTCCGTCGTCGGCCGTAACGGCATGGGCAAGACCACGCTGTGCAAGGCCATCATGGGCCTGGTGCCGGTGAGCGGCGGCTCGATCCGGGTTCGCGGCGAGGACATCACGCGACGGCCTCCGGCCCATATCGCGCGCCGCGGTGTCGGTTATGTGCCGCAAGGGCGACGGCTCTGGCGTTCGCTCAGCGTCGACGAGCATTTGCGGCTTGCTGGCGGCATGCGGTCCGGTGCCTGGACTGTCGAGCGCATCTACGACACCTTTCCCCGCCTCGCCGAACGCAAGGACCATGGCGGCGGCCAACTCTCCGGCGGCGAACAGCAAATGCTCGCGATCTCGCGAGCGCTGGTCACCAATCCGCAGCTCCTGATCATGGACGAGCCCACCGAAGGACTCGCACCCGTCATCGTCGCCCAGGTCGAAGAGATGCTGCTGAGGCTCGGCGAAGACGGCGACATGGCCGTGCTCTTGATCGAGCAGAACATCGGCGTCGCCACCGCGATCTCGCGCAATGTCGCAATCATGGTCAACGGCCGTATCAACCGCATCATCGATTCGGCGCGGCTTGCAGCCGACCGCGACATGCAACAGCGCCTGCTCGGCGTTGGGTTGCACGCCGAGCTCACGCCTGACATTGACGCGCCTGTTGCCGGCAGTGAAGCGAAGTTGAAGCCGCAGCCCATACGCGCCAATGGTCCGATCCGTATCTACGTCTCCAACCCGACCCCACCCACCCGCTGGTCCCAGCCGGTCCCGATCGCGCGCATCGAGGCGGCCGCGCGCACGCTCTCGACGCACGTCGCACGCCTTGAAGATACCGTGAGACGCAAGCGCGAGCCGGTCACGGCGCAGGCGTCGGGGCTGCCGGTGGTACTGGTCGCCGGCACGCTCGACACCAAAGGGACAGAGCTCCGCTTTATCCGCGACATCATCGCGGCAAACGGCCTTCGCGTACGACTGGTCGATGTCTCCACCAGCGGGAGGCAGGCAGCGTGCGACGTCTCCGCGCAGGAGATCGCTCTGAACCATGGCCGTGGTGGCTCGGCCGTGTTCGGCCCGGACCGCGGCGTCGCGGTGACGGCGATGGCGGAGGCCTTTGCCAATTGGATCAAGCGCCAGGGCAATATCGCCGGTGTGATCTCGGCGGGCGGCTCGGGAGCGGCATCGCTGGTCGCGCCTGCCATGCGCACCCTTCCCGTCGGTGTGCCGAAACTGATCATCTCCTCGGTCGCCTCAGGTGACGTCGGCCCCTATGTCGGTCCGGCCGACATCACCATGATGCATTCGGTCACCGATGTGCAGGGCCTCAACTCGATCTCGCGCGCGGTGCTGTCGAACGGCGCCAACGCCATCGCCGGCATGGTCAGGGCGCGGCTGGACCAGCGCGAGACCCGGGAACGAACTGCCAGCGCCGCGCTGCCGTCGGTCGGCATCACGATGTTCGGCGTCACGACGCCGGCGGTACAGAAGATCGCAGCCGATCTTCGCGACGATTTCGAGTGCCTCGTCTTCCACGCCACCGGCGTCGGCGGCCGCTCGATGGAAAAGCTCGTCGACTCCGGCCAGCTCGCCGGCGTCATCGATCTCACAACCACCGAAATCTGCGATTTTCTGATGGGCGGCGTGTTTCCAGCGACCGAGGATCGGTTCGGCGCAACGATCCGCACCCGCGTGCCCTATATCGGCTCGGTCGGCGCACTCGACATGGTCAATTTCGGCGCGCCCGACACCATCCCCGAACGCTACCGCACGCGGAAATTCCACGTCCACAATCCGCAGGTGACGCTGATGCGTACCACGGCGGAGGAAAACGAGCGCATGGGCCGCTGGATCGGCGAGCGGCTCAACCGGATGGACGGACCGGTGCGCTTCTTCCTGCCCGAGGGCGGCGTCTCCGCGCTCGATGTGCGCGGCCAGCCGTTCTGGGATCCCGAGGCCGACGCCGCCCTGTTCCGCGCGCTGGAGCGCACGGTGCGCACGACCGGCAACCGGCAACTGATCCGCGTCAAGCAGAACATCAACGATCCCGAGTTCGCCACGACCATTACAGCCGCGTTCCGAACGCTGTTCGGACGCGTCGGGGCGCGCCGGAGAATGGTGAGGTGACCGATGGTCCGGTTTGAGCGTGCAACACTTTTAAGGCGGTTCCGCGAGATGGCGAAACGCGGCGAGCCCATCGTCGGCGGCGGTGCCGGCACAGGCCTATCTGCCAAATGCGAGGAAGCCGGCGGCGTCGATCTCATCGTGATCTACAATTCCGGCCGCTACCGCATGGCAGGCCGCGGCTCGCTCGCGGGGCTGATGGCTTACGGCGACGCCAACGCCATCGTGCTCGAAATGGCCAGCGAGGTCCTGCCCGTCGTCCACCAGACCCCGGTGCTCGCCGGCGTCAACGGCACCGACCCGTTCCGGGACATGGACGTGTTCCTCGACCAGCTCAAAGCGCTCGGTTTTTCCGGCGTCCAGAACTTTCCGACCGTCGGCCTGATCGACGGCGTCTTCCGCGCCAATCTCGAAGAGACCGGCATGTCCTATGCGCTGGAGATCGACATGATCGCGAAAGCACGCGAGAAGGATCTCCTGACGACGCCCTACGTCTTCAGCGAAAAGGAAGCCGCCGCGATGGCGATAGCGGGGGCCGACATCATCGTCTGCCATCTCGGGCTTACCACCGGCGGCACGATCGGCGCCCAGACAGCGCCCAAGCTGAAGGACTGCCCGGCACGCATCGACACCTGGGCCTCCGCTGCGCTCAGCGTCAATCCGGACATCCTCGTGCTCGCCCATGGCGGTCCGATCGCGGATCCCGCAGATGCCGATTTCATCATGAAGAACACCCGTCACTGCCACGGCTTCTATGGCGCCTCCTCGATGGAGCGGCTGCCGGTGGAGCGGGCCTTGACGGACCAAGTCCGCAAATTCAAGGCGATCGGCGCGCGATAATCGCCGAAACGATTGAGGGAGGAAAGCATGTCAGGGATACTGGTCGGCGAGTTAATCCTCTGGCTGATCGTCGCGATCATCGTGATCGTGGTTGGCGTCTACATCGTCAACTGGCTCTACCACCGCTCCTCCAAGGAGGTGTCGTTCGTCCGGACCGGTTTTCTCGGCGAGCGCGTGGTGATCAACGGCGGGGCCTTTGTTCTCCCGTTCATTCACGACTACACGCCGGTCAACATGAACGTGCTGCCGATGGGCATCGTGCGTTCCAAACAGGATGCGGTCATCACCCGCGACCGCATGCGTGTCGATATCGAGGCCGACTTCTATGTCCGCGTCCAGGCGACCCGCGAAGCGGTGTCGATTGCGGCTGCGACGCTCGGCCGCCGCACCATGGAGCCGGAGCAGCTCCACGCGCTGCTGGCCGGCAAGTTTATTTCTGCGATCCGCTCCGTCGCTTCCGAAATGACCCTCGAGGAGATGCACGAACGGCGCGGCGACTATGTCGTGCGCGTCAAGACCAATGCGGCCGAAGCTCTCGCGCAGAACGGCCTTGAGCTCGAATCCGTCGCCATCACGGATCTCGACCAGACTGACCTCGAATTCTTCAACCCCTCGAACCGCTTTGACGCCGAAGGCTTGACCAAGTTGATGGAGGACATCGAGGCCAAGCGTAAGCTGCGCAACGACATCGAGCAGGACTCGATGATCAGGATCCGCACCCGCAATCTCGAGGCCGAGCGGCAGGCCCTCGACATCGAACGCGAGAGCGAGACCGCGAGATTGGAGCAGGAACGCGACATCGAGATGCGCCGTGCGCTCCAGCGCACCGAAGTCGCCCGCGAACGCGCACTGCGCGAGACCGAGGCCGAGCAGGCACAGATTTCCGCGCGCGAGGCGATCGAGCGGTCGCGAATCGCCAATGAACAAGCCATTGCGGAGGCACGCATCGCCTCCGAACGCGAGACCCGCCAGAGGGAAATCGAGCGTACCCGCACCATCGAAGAGAAGGAGCTGCTGGCGCGTGAGGAGGTCGAGAAGACGCGGATCGCCAACCAACGCTCGATCGACACGACGCGGATTGCCTCTGAACGCGAGGTGCGCCAGCTTGAGATCGAGCGGATGCGGACCGTCGAGGAGGCGGAGATCGCCGCCCGCGAGGCGGTCGAAAAAGCCCGGATCCAGCAGGACCGCGTCGTCACCGACGCCCGCATTGCCAACGAAGAGGAAACGCGCCGCCGCGAGATCGAGCGCACCCGCGCAGTCGACGAGGCCGAGATCGCCGCCCGCGAAGCCACCGAGAAGGCCCGCATCGCCCAGACGTTGATCGTCAATGTCGAGCGCATCTCGTCGGACGAGCGCACCCGCGCGCTGGAGATCCAGCAGGTCCGCACCATCCAGGAGGCGGAGATCGAGGCGCAGCGCGCTGTCGAAGCCGCCCGCATCGCCCGCGAACGGACACTTGCGGCCGATCGAATCGCCGCCGAGCAGAACACGCGGCAGCTCGAAATCGAGCGTAACCAGATGCTCGAGGTTGCCGGCATCGCTGCGCGCGAGACCACCGAAGCCTCGCGCATCGCCCAGGAAGAGCGCGTGCGTTCGCTGGAGATCGCCCGCAACCGGGCCGTCGAGGAGGCCGACATCGCCTCCCGCGAGGCGATCGAGGCGGCTCGCATCGCCCAGGAAAAGGCGGTCGCGGCCGAGCGCATCCAGGCCGAGCGCGACACGCGCTCGCTCGAAATCGAGCGCACCGGTGCGCTGGAGGCTGCCGAGCTGAAGCGGCGCGACGCTATCGAGCGCCAACGCATCGGTGTCGATCTCGCGCTCGAAGCCGAACGGATCACCTCGTCCAAGAAACGCGAAGTCCTCAATATCGAGCAGAAGAAGGCCATCGAGATCGCCGATGAGGATCGCGTCATTGCTCTTTCCGCCAAGAAATCCGAGCGGATCGACGCTGACCGTCAAGTGCGGCAGGCCGAAATCGTCGCCCGCAGGGAGGTCGAGACCACGGATGTTTCGCGCGAGCAAGCCCTCGAAGCTGCCCGGCTAGAACGCCGCCGCGCGATCGAGCAGCTCGAAGTGGCCCGCGTCCAGTCGCTCCAGGAAGCCGAGATCGCCTCTCGCGAGGAAGTCGAGCGCGCGCGCATCGCCTCCGACCGCGGCCTCGACGAGGCCCGCATCGGCCGCGAACGCGAACTGCGCAAGCTTGAGGTCAACCGCGAGAAGGACGTCGAAACGGTCTTGATGGAGAAGGCGATCGCCATTCATCAGAAGTCGCTGGAAGAGTCGGCCGCCAAGGCGATGGCGGAGGAAGCGCGGATGCGGGCTACTGAGGCGACCGAGCGTGTCATCACTGCGCGCGAGAGCGAGATTGCAAAGCGCCGCAGGACGGTTGAGGTGATGATCGCCGAAAAGCAGGCTGAGGAGACGCGTATCGCTGCGGAGGCCGAGCGTGTACGTGCGGCCGTCGAGGCTGAGGCCCAGCGGATGCTCAACGAAGCCGAAAACGTGCTCACGGACCAGGCGCGCTACTCGCTGTTCCGCCGAAAGCTGCTCGACAAGATCGAAGGCATCGTGCGCGAGAGCGTCAAGCCGATGGAGAAGATCGAGGGCATCCGCATCCTCCAGGTCGACGGTCTGAGCGGCAATGGTCACGGCGGCAATGGCGGTCGCAGCGCCACCGACGAGGTGATCGATTCCGCGCTGCGCTATCGCGTGCAGGCGCCGCTGATCGATTCGCTGCTGGCGGATATCGGCGTCGAGGGGGGCAGCCTCGCCAAGATGCCCGGTCTGATCCGCGAGGCCCGCGACATGCAGGGTATCAAGGATTCCGCGCGCAAGGGCGGCGGCGACAAGCCGGCGGCGTCCTCGCCTGCGGCTGAGAGCGGCGGCGAACCGCCCGCCGAGCGCGGTCCGCGGAAGAAGAGCTGAGGTCAATCATGCCCCGCGTCTACGTCTCCACTGTCGTCAATGCGCGCAACGACCGCGTTTGGGCGCGGGTGCGCGACTTCAACGGGCTGCCGAACTGGCATCCCGCGATTGCGGAAAGCCGCATCGAGGGCGGCGAGCCTTCAGACAAGATCGGTTGTGTCAGGGATTTTCGCCTGCGCAACGGCGACCGCATCCGCGAGAAGCTGCTCGGCCTTTCGGACTACGACATGTTCTGCACCTACTCGATCCTCGAATCTCCGATGGGCGTCGAAAACTATGTCGCGACGCTGCGCCTGACGCCCGTCACCGACGGCGACCAGACCTTTATGGAATGGACCGCCGAGTTCGACTGCACGCCGGAGCGAGAGACCGAGCTCGTCGGCAACATCGGCGGCGGCGTATTCCAGGGCGGCTTCGATGCCCTCAAGCGCGTGTTCGGAGGGTGATGGCGGTGCCGCATATCGTCAAAAGCACGATCCTGGACGCGCCGACCGATGCGGCGTGGTCGGTGCTCCGCGATTTCAACGGGCACGACCGCTGGCATCCGGCGGTCGCGACGTCCTCGATCGAGCGTGCGCACGCCTCGGACAAGATCGGCTGCGTCAGGCGGTTCAAGCTCAAGGACGGCGCGGAACTGCGCGAGCAATTGCTGGCGCTGTCCGATCTCGAACAGAGCTTCAGCTATTGCCTGCTCGATACCCCGATCCCGATGTTCAACTACGTCGCCCATGTCCGCCTGCTGCCGGTCACCGACGGCGACCGCACGTTCTGGCACTGGGAATCTCGTTTCACGACCAAACCGGAAGACCGCGACCGCATCACCCACATGGTCGCCGAAGACATTTATCAGGCCGGGTTTGAGGCAATCCGCCGCCATCTGAAGGAGGCCGCATAGATGGGCGTGACAGTGAAGGCTTTCACCAGCGCCAGTGAGGCGGCCGGGGCACTCTCCACCGACCGTAGCGCGCGCTATCTCGGCGGCGGCACGCTGGTGATGCGGGCGTTGAATGAAGGCGACGTCTCGATCTCGACCGTCGTCCGCGCGCAGGATCAGGCACTGACCCGGATCGATGCCTCAGGCCCGCGCATCACGCTGGGCGCCGGCGTCACCTTCGCGCGCGTCCTCGCCGAGCGCGATCTCGCCTTCCTGCATGCCCCGGCGCGCTCGATCGGCGGCCCCGCCGTACGCAATATGGGGACAGTCGGCGGCAATCTCTTTGCGCCGACCCCGTACGGCGACTTTACCGTCGCGCTGCTGGCGCTGGATGCTACCGTGGCCGTGCAGGGTGGCTTTGGCTCCCGGGATATCCCGATTGAAGAATTCCTGCAGGCGCGCGACCGGCAGGCCGGGACGCTGGTGCTGTCGGTGTCCTGCACCCGACCCGCCAGCACCGAGGCGTTCCGCTATCGCAAGATCGCCCGCATTAAGCCCAAGGGCGGCTCGGTCATCACGCTGGCCGCGCATCTGCCGATCAGCGGCGGCCGGATCGCGGGCGCCCGGATCGCGCTGGGCTCGATGGCACCGACGCAGATCCGGGCCCGCGCCGCCGAACGTGCACTGGAGGGCCGCTCGCTGGATGCCGCAACCATCGCTGCCGCTGCATCCGCCGCGACTGAAGGAACATCGCCATCCGACAACGCGCTCGGCAGCGCCTGGTATCGCCGTGAGATCGTCGGCGTCCACCTGCGTCGCCTGCTGTCGGGACAGGAATAGAGCCCCATGTCCAAGATACCTCTGCAATTCCGGCACAATGGCCGCGACGTCGCCATCTTCGTCGACGGCGGCACCAATCTCCTGGTCGCGCTGCGCGAGCTGATCGGCGACATGACGCCCAAATTCGGCTGTGGCCAGGGTGGTTGCGGCACCTGCAGCGTGCTGATCGACGGTGAGCTTCATCTCTCGTGTTTGACACTGGCGGAAACGGTGGGAGGTCGCTCGGTCGAGACACTCGACGGCATGAAGCAGGGTCCGAACCTGCATCCGCTGCAGCGCGCCTTCGCCGACCATTTTGCCGCTCAGTGCGGCTATTGCACGCCGGGCATGCTGATGGCCGCAAAGGCTCTGCTCGACCGCAACCCCTCGCCCAACCGCGACGAGGTCATTGAAGCGATTTCCGGCAATATCTGCCGCTGCACCGGCTACGAACCGATCATCAACGCCATTCTGGCCGTCGCCGGCGGCCGGGCCAGCGCCTGAAGGACGTCACCATGCTGGAACTGCGCAAGGACATCTTCGCCGACGAGCGCGACGATAATTTAAAGGAAATCGGCAAGGGCACCCAGCGTCAGGACATGCTCGGGCATGTCACGGGCACGTCGAGCTATTTCAACGACCACAAGCTGCAGGGCATGCTGCATCTGAAGGTCGTCCGCTCGACGCAAGCGCATGCCAGGATTCGCCGCATCGACATCACCGAAGCCGAACGCTCGGCCGGGGTGCGCCGGATCATTCGCGGCACCGACGTGCCGGTCAATCTCAACACGCTTCTCAGCCTGATCAATTTCGGCAAGGACGACGAGCCGTCGCTGGCAGTCGACAAGGTCCGCTACAAGGGCGAGCCGATCGTCGCCATCGTCGCCGACAGCGAGCGCGAGGCGTTCGAGGCGATCGCAAAGGTCAAGGTCGACTATGAACCGCTGCCGGCGGTGTTCGACGTCGAGGAAGCGCTCAAGCCCGGCGCGCCCGTCGTCAACGAGACCTATCCGAAGAACACTTTTACCTATCACGAGGTCTACGATCACCAGAAGCTGCGCTTTGGCGATGCCGACGCTGCCCTCGCAACCGCCGATCACGTGCTGGAGCAGCGCTACCAGATGTCGCCGATCGAGCACGCGCCGACCGAGACCAACGGCGCGATCGCGGCGCCCGACACCAACGGCCGCTACGTCGTCTACACCTCGACGCAGGCGCTGTTCTTCTCGGTCGACACCTGCGCAAAGATCCTGGACGTGCCCTCCAACACCTTCCACTTCATCGGCGGCACCGTCGGCGGCGGTTTTGGCGGCAAGGTCGATACGCTGACCGAGCCCCTCGCAATTCTCGGCGCGATGCTGACCGGGCGACCCGTACGCTACGTATTCGGGCGCGAGGAGGAGATGCAATACGGGCCGCCACGCGGCGCCGAACGCATCTACATCAAGGACGGCGTGATGCGCGACGGCCGCGTCGTCGCGCGAAAGATCCGATGCTATTTCGACAGCGGCGCCTATACGCGCCTGTCCAGCTACGCCGCCGTGAAATGCGCCGCGCATCTGCCTGGCCCCTACACTATCCCGAACGTCTATGGCGACGTCTATTGCGTCTTCACCAACCGGACACCAGCCACCGCCATGCGCGGCTTTGGCGTCACCGCGATGGACTTTGCGATCGAATGCCAGATGGACAAGCTGGCGCACCTCGTCAACATGGATCCAATGGAGTTCCGGATTCTGAACGCCTATCGCGACGGCGACATGAAGGCGCACCGGCGCGAGGCCAAGAACACCGCCCTGATCGAATGCGTGCAGGTCGCGGCCGAAAAAGCAAAGTGGCCGATCCGCGAGGAATTCAAGCGGGCCTCCTCGCGCAAGGACGGCGGCGGCAGCCGCGCCGTGATCCCGCCGACACCGGCGGATTCGCGCAGCCGGCCCATGGCTCCAGTGCAGCAGCGCACCAGCTATGACCGGCTCCCGCCCACCGTCACCCGCGAACCGCCGCGCGAGCCGCCACCGCCTGCTCCGCCGCCGCCGGCCGCGCCCTCGCATGGCGCAACCCGTTTCTCCTCCGTCCTCGGCACCAGGAGGCGCTAGATGACCCGGCATCGCGGACGCGGCATCGCGTCGATCAACTATCCCATCGGCATGAATCTCGGCGGAGACCCCAGCCAGGCACTGGTGCATTCCAACCCGAGCGGCAAGTTCACGGTGGCGCTGTCGTCCATCGATCTCGGCCAGGGCATGAAGTCGGTGACGCGGCAGATCTGCGCCGAGACATTGGGCGTGCCGGTCGAGGACGTCTACGTCGACACGGCCGATTCCGACACCGGCCCGCATTGCATGGGCTCGTTCGCCTCGCGCGGCACCCACCGCGTCGGCAATGCCGTGATGGCGGCGGCCCGGGAGGCACGCGGCGTGATGATGGAGGCTGCTGCCGAGGAGCTGGAGGTCAACGCCGCCGATCTGGAAACCGACGGGCGCGGCAATATCCACGTCAAGGGCGCGCCGCACCGCTCGATCTCGACCAAGGACGTCGCGATCGCCGCACAGTTCAAGCAGGGCAAGACGATCTCGGGCCGCGGCATCTTCCTGGTGCCGCTCTCCGCCGTCGATCCTGAAACCGGCGAGATGTCGCCCGCAACCTGCTACGCCCACGCCTGCCTCGTCGCCGAGGTCGATGTCGATGACGAGACCGGCGAGGTCGCGATGGTGCGGATGGATTCCGCGTATGAACTCGGCCGCGCGCTCAATCCGCGCCTCGTCGAGCAGCAACTCGTAGGCGGCGCCTGGATGGGCGTCAGCCACGCACTCTACGAGACGACCGAGCCTCACTATCCCGAGACCGTGCACGGCCCGCGCGACTTCGTCGAATATCTGATGCCCGGCCCCGGTGACATCTGCCCGCATGATATTGCCGTGTTGGAGCGTCCTGCCCCCGACGGTCCTTTCGGCGCCAAAGGCCCCGGCGAGATGTGCGCCAACCCGGTACTGCCGGCCGTTGCCAATGCGATCTTCAACGCGGTCGGCGTACGCATCGACGATCTGCCGATTACGCCTGAAAAAGTGCTGCGCGCGATCAAGGCCCAGGGCGGCGCACGGCCGCAGGCGCGGCGCTAGAGGTTTCGTCCATGGCGGTCCGCAGCAACATCGTCGGTATCGACAGCCCGGAGGCGCTGGAGAAGGCGCTACGCGCGGCCTATTACCTCGCCGACGAGGGCCTTGCGACTGCCGCCTATCTCGGCCTCGCGCTCGGCAAGCCGTTGCTGCTGGAGGGCGCGCCGGGTGTCGGCAAGACGGAGGCCGCAAAAGCCATCGCCGCCGTGCTCGGCCGCCGCCTGATCCGCCTGCAATGCTACGAGGGTATCGACGCTTCTGCGGCGCTCTACGAATGGAACTATCCTCGTCAGATGCTCGCGATCCGCCAGGCCGGCGACGAAAGCATCGACATCTACGGCGAGACCTTTTTAATCGAGCGGCCGATGCTCGCCGCCCTCCGCGCCCCGGACTCGACCGTGCTCCTGATCGACGAAATCGACCGCGCCGACCAGGAATTCGAGGCCTTCCTGCTCGAATTCCTCTCCGACTTCCAGATCTCGATCCCCGAGCGGGGAACCGTACGCGCCGCCGAGCGCCCCGTCGTCGTACTCACTTCAAACCGCACGCGCGACTTGCACGAGGCCCTGCGCCGCCGCTGCGTCTATCACTGGATCGATTATCCCACGGAAGAGCGCGAGGCTCGGATCGTTATGCTGCGCGCCTCCAGCGTCGCCGAAGCCACCGCCCGCGCCGTCGTCGCCGCCGTCGGCAAGCTCCGGCGTGAACCGCTCAGCAAGGCGCCTGGCGTCGCCGAGGCTGTCGACTGGGCCGAGGCCGCAACGCTGCTGAATAAGGGCGGCGCGCGTTGGCCCGACGCTTTCAAGCGCTCGATTGGCTTGGCGCTGAAAGACGAGGAAGATTTACACTTCATCTCGCCCCGGCTCGACGCCCTGCTCGCGGAGGCGACCGCATGAGCGCCGACCTCCAACTGCCACAGGCCGCCCGCATCTTCGTCTCCTTCGTCGCATTGCTGCGCGCCAACAGCTTTGCCGTCGCTCCGGAGCAGACGACCTCATTCCTCACTGCGATCGAGCTGCTCGGCCCGCGTGACCTCCGGGATATCAGGCAGGCGGCGCTGGCCACCCTCGCCCCACCGCCTGAGCGCCGCGTGACCTTCGACCGACTGTTCGATCTTCATTTCCGCGGCAGCGAGGCCATCGAGCACGCCGACGACGGCGAAGACGACGAGACCGTCCGGCTTCAGGAGGAAGGCCGCGGCGACGACGAGCCGTTGCTTTCCGACGAGGCGAATGAATCGGGGCTTACGGCGACCCGCACCGAGGCGCTGGTCGAGCGCCGCTTTGCGCAGCTCTCCACGACCGAAGCGCTCCGTCGGCTGGCGCGGGAGGCCCCGCGGCGCCTGCCGCGACGGCGCGGCCATCGCCGGATGCGCGCCCGCCGCGGTCCCTTCGCCGACCTCCGCCGCACCTTGCGCGACAGCGTCCGCAGCGACGGCGAGATTCTTCGCCTCGGTCACATGAAGCGGCGCCAGCGCCCGCGAAAATTCCTGCTGTTGATCGACGTCTCCGGTTCGATGAAGAGCCGCACCGAGGAGAACATGAAGCTCGCACACGCGCTGGTGCAGGCCGCGCCCAATGTCGAGGTCTTCACCTTCGGTACGCGGCTGACCCGCGTCACCCGGGCGCTGCGGCTGAAGCGGCGCGAGCAGGCGCTTAATGCGGCTGCCCATCTCGTGAGCGATTGGGACGGCGGCACCCGCATCGGAGATGCGCTGCAGGCCTTCCTCGCGGTCCCCCGCTTCGGTGGTTATGCGCGCGGGGCGGTCGTGATCGTCGTCTCGGACGGGCTGGAGCGCGGTGAGCCCGACGCGCTGCGCGACGCGGTCGCTAAATTGTCGCGGCGCGCCTGGCGCGTGAGCTGGCTGACGCCGCTCGCGACGGGCCCGGGCTTTCGCCCTCAGACTGAAGCGCTCATCGCTATCGAGCGCTTCGTCGACGATCTCGTCGACGGCGGATCGAGCGCGTCGATCGTCGCGCATGTACTGGCACTGGGACGGAGGAGAGTTGCGTGACCGAGATTGTGGACGGGCATCATCATATCTGGCGGCAGGTCGACTTGCCCTGGCTGACCGGCCCGATGCAGCCGCGCATCTTTGGGCCGTACGAACCGATCCGGCGCGACTATCCGATCCAGGAATATCTCGACGACCTCAAAGACAGCGGCGTCACCCGCTCCGTCTATGTCCAGACCAACTGGGCCAACGACCGTTTTGAGGACGAAGCAGCTTGGGTGCAGCAGACCGCCGACGAACACGGCTGGCCGCACGCGATCGTCGGTTATGCCAATTTCGCCGTGGACGACGTACGCCCGCAACTCGACCGGCTGAAGCGCTATTCCCTGGTGCGCGGGGTACGAATGCAACTGCACTGGCACGAGAACCCGCTCTATCGCTTCGCGGCAACGCCCGATCTCTGCATCGATCCCATGGTCCGTCGCAACGTCGCCCGTCTCGCCGACTACGGCTGGAGCTTCGATCTCCAGGTCTTCACGCCACAGATGCCGGATGCAGCGCAGCTCGTCGAATCCTGCCCCAAGGTGACCTTCATCCTCCAGCATGCCGGCATGCTCGAGGATCCCCGGCCAGCGGGACGCGCGGCCTGGCGCGCCGGGATGGCCCGGCTCGCGGCCTGCCCGAACGTGGTCTCAAAGCTCTCGGGCCTCGGCACCTTCGTCCATCGCAACGATCCCGCGCATATCGCGGCAGTGGTTGCAGACACGGTTGCGATCTTCGGCGCCGAGCGCTGCTTGTTCGGCTCCAATTTCCCAATCGAGAAATTGTGGACCAGCTATCGAGAGCTCGTCGACGCGTTTCGCGCGGCGACAGCGACGCTGAGCGCGGCGCAACGAGATGCGATCTTCAAGGACACAGCAACGCGCATCTACCGGCTTTAACCGACAAGAAACAGAATAGGGAGGGGAGCGAATGGCGCTGGAGATCAAGATCCTGGACTACGGCGATATTGAGCTGGAATCGAGCTTTCTGGTCCTCGGTCGCGATTGCGGCCGCACCCGCCGCGTCCTCACGCTCGGCTTTCTGATCCTCGGCGGCAAATATCCGGTCGTCGTCGACACCGGCTATCGCTCCAACCAGATCATGGAGACGCTGGGCATGCGCGGGTTGCAGTACCACGAACACATGATCGAAAACCAGCTGGCGCGCCACGGCGTGCGCATGGGCGACGTCCGCTTCGTCTGTCACACCCATCTGCACATCGACCACGCCGGCAAGGACGATTTGTTCCCGATGAATACGACCGTTGTCCTCAACCGGAAAGAACTCGAATATTCCGTCTCCGGCCTGATGCATCCGCAATATCCGGCACCCGACATCAAGCATCTGATCGACCGGCTGCACACCAAGAGTGCACTGAGATTCCTCGATCTCGAAATCACAGGCCCGATCGAGCTGATGCCCGGCGTCTATTGCGATGCCGCCAATGCCCACACAGAGGGCTCGATGAACATCATCGTCGAGACCGCCGACGGCATCGCCACCATCTGCGGCGACGTGATCTACGATTTCAACGACCAGATTGTGACACCCTTCAACGAGATCCACGACTGGGAGCCACGTACCACCGGCAACCACGGCACCTCCAAGCGCGCGGAGAAGGCCTCAATCAAGAAGCTGCTCAGCAATTCGCATTATCTGCTGCCGGTGCACGACAGGCCGGCCAAAATCGAGGGCGGCATGGTCGTCGGACGCCTGCACGATCAGGTCCCCGGACCGATCGTGCAGTCTCTGCCCGAACGCAACTGGTTCCCGGCCTGACGTTTCCTCAAGGATCAACCGATGACGCATGTCACCCTGCGCTCCGAATTCGAGACCCTGATCGACCCCTATGCGCCGGTCGCGCAGGTCGGCACGGGTTTTGATTTCACGGAGGGACCGATCTGGCATCCGGTCGATCACTACCTGCTGTTCTCGGACATGCCGGGCGATGTACGCCGGCGCTGGGACGCGAGGCGCGGCGTCGCCGAGGTCAAGCGCCCGTCGAACAAATGCAACGGCATGACCTACGACGCCGAGCTCAATCTGATCGTCTGCGAGCACGCGACCTCGTCGCTGATCCGCGAGCGGCCCGACGGGCGACGCGAGGTGCTGGCCTCGCACTTCGGCGGCCAGGAGCTCAACAGCCCGAACGACGTCTGCGTGCACTCGTCAGGTGCGATCTATTTCTCGGATCCCTGGTATGGCCGCATGCCGGTCTATGGCGTCGAGCGGCCGCGCCAGCTCGGCTTCCAGGGCATCTACCGCGTCGTGCCCGGCAGCGAGCCGAAGCTCATGGTGGAGCGCAATTTGTTCGACCAGCCGAATGGGCTGTGCTTCTCGCCGGACGAGAAGCTGCTCTATGTCAACGACACCGTGCAAGCGCTGATCCGCGTGTTCGACGTCAATGCCGACGGCTCGCTGTCGAACGCGCGCGTATTTGCAAGCGGCATCCGCTCCGAGCTTGAGCCGGGCGTACCGGACGGCATGAAGTGCGACCAGCATGGCAATGTCTGGGTCACCGCGCCTGGCGGAGTCTGGGTCTATTCCGCCCGCGCCGAGTTGCTCGGAAAAGTTCGCGTGCCCGAACTCGTCGCCAACCTCGCCTGGGGCGGGCCGGATTTCCGCACGCTGTACCTGACCTCGACGCATTCGGTCTACGCCATCCCGACCAGGGTCGGGCCACGCCATGAGCCCTATATGAGTGGCAGGCGCAGCGGCGGCGGCGCCACGAGCGCCGGCCCCGCGGCCGCAGCCCCCATCCTCGCCGACGGCGAGATGCGGCTCGATCCGGGCCGCTGCGCCATGATCATCCAGGATCTTCAGAACGATGTTATCATGGATGGCGGAGCGTTCGCCGAGTCAGGAGCGCCGGAGCACGCGAAGCAGCAGCATGTCGTCGAGAACGTCCGTCGCCTGGCGGAAGCTGCGCGTGCGCGCGGCGTGGCCATCATCCATGTCTGGTTCGTGGTCGAGCCCGGCGCGCCCGGCGTGACGCTGAATGCGCCGCTGTTCGAGGGTCTTGTCGACAGCAAGGCGATGGTGCGCGGCAGCTGGGGCGCGGCACCGGTTTCGGGCCTCGAGCCGCGGCCCGGCGATTTCGTCGTCGAGAAGATGCGGATGAGCGCCTGGGAAGGCACTCGGCTCGAGACGATCCTCAAAGCCACCGGGCGCAACATGATCATCAACACCGGCGCCTGGACAAACATGTCGGTCGAGCACACTGCGCGGACTGGCGCTGATAAGGGCTATTTCATGATCGTCCCTGAGGATTGCTGCTCGACCATGAATGCCGACTGGCACACGGCCTCAATCAATTTTGCCATGCAGAACGTCGCCGTCGTCACGCGGTCGAATACCGTCATCAAGGCGTTGGGATGAATAGTGGCGAAGCTCCTGCATCTGTCTTGCTCACCCCGCCCCGACTCCGAGTCAAGCGCCGGCGCGCGCGTCTTCCTTGACGGCTTTCGTCAGGCGCGACCGGATTGGGACATCGACGTTGTCGATCTCTGGCGCGAGCGCATGCCGGATTTCGCAGGTCCAATCGTCGAGGCCAAATATGCGCGGATGAAGGCGCAGGCTTTCAACGACGCGCAGCGCGACAGCTTCGCCGAGGCCGAACGGATGGCGTTGCGCTTCTCGCTGGCCGATCGCGTGCTGATCTCGACGCCGATGTGGAATTTCGGCATCCCCTACAAGCTGAAGCAATGGTTCGACATCGTCATCCAGCCCGGGCTGACGTTCCGCTTCGATCCGGTGCAGGGATATCTTCCGCTGCTGAAGAACCGCCCGACCATCGTGATCCTCGCCTCCGGCAGCGACTTCGCCACCGGCATGAACCGTGGCCGCATCGACATGGCAACGCCCTATTTGCGCGAGGCGCTCCGCTTCATCGGCGTCAGCGACGTGCGCTTCGTGCCGATCGGGCCGACCACCGGCCCGATGGACACGATCCTTGCCGCTCGCGAGACGGCGTATCGACGACTGGGGGAGATCGCTACACGGTTTTAATTGATTGAACCCGCGCCTTGGCCGTCACGATCTGCTCAAGTTGGCCCGCGTGAGATTTTTCTTGATCTCCCGATGCACACGTTGTGCACACGACGCCATCTAACTAACTGAAAAAATTGAACTCTCGCTCCAGTCTGACGCCGCGGCGCGGTCAGTCAGTCTGCTTACGCCGGTTGCTACCAAAAGCTTATCGAAGACGTACTGGCTTTCCTTTGAGCGGCAATTGGTGCGGAGCTAGCCAGAGCAGGTTGACGCATTCTGTTCATTCGCTTTAGAGACGAAGCGGCTCTTAAGCTGCTCAATTTCATTCATTGCTTCAGCAAGTTGAGCCTCACGCATTGCGAGCAGCCGCCGAAGTGTGCGAACTTCTTCGTCCGTTGAATGAGAATCCATGTGCGTCTCTCCGAGGCGATAAATTTGTCCTACGACTATTCGGCGGTGGCCTTAGAGCCATGCCGGGAACTAATCCTGCCATTCGCCGACGTAACCATCAGCTCAAGAATCGGCTGTCACTATAAGCGGCCCTCGTCCCGCAGGTTGCGGTTGACCAATGTGCGTCTGAGGGGTCTAAATTGTAGGCTCATATCTCCTCTCTCAATATTGCAATGCTTAGTCCCTGGATAGAATTTCGTTCGAAACGCCACGACGCGCAGGCGCGTGTTTTATGTGTCCCCTATGCCGGAGGGAGTGCACAAGTTTACCACATGCTGGCACGCAGTATGCCCGAAAACATCGAGGTTGGCGCGGTCCAGTTACCGGGACGCTGGGATCGTAGACGGGAACCCCTGTTGACCAAGGTTAGTGAAGCATCCCGGAATTTGGCCGACGAAATAACACGCCTGTCGCCGATGCCTTACGTCCTGTTCGGCTATAGCCTTGGAGGGCTTATTGCTTTCGAAACGGCGCGTATCCTGGCGCAAGATCCAAGGCTGCAGCAACCGCGAGCCTTGATAGTAGCAGCAACTGAAGCACCGGCGGAGAAGCCGGGCCGCCCGCACTTGCACACCCTTCCTGATGCCGAATTTATCAAGAAGCAAATCGGTCGGTATCCTGGCGGTATCTCTCCGGCTGTTCTTGCTGAAACAGACCTGATGGAGATGCTGTTGCCCATACTCAAGGCCGACATGAAAATGTACGAAACGTACCAGTACTTGCCTGCACCGGCACTTGCTTGTCCCATTTACGCAATGGCCGGAGACCACGACCCTGTATGCACGCCATCTGCAATGGCTGGCTGGGAAAAAGAAACGAGTGGGTCGTTTGCTACCGAAACTGTCGCAGGAAATCACTTCTTCATCAATAACGCAGTCGACCGCGTGCGTGCGACGATCTTGAAAGCTCTGCAATAACGGACCTGTGCCAGACGACGCTTCAGGCATATCCTGTTCGCATCGCCAGCCTCGCTTAAGAAGCGCCGCCTTTGTTGCTTAGAGACGATCGAGAGCGTTGCTTCTATTCCGCCGCGCCCGAGCCCGTGCGGTCGTATTGAGCCGCCTCCGCACGCAATTTGAAACGCCGAGTCTTGCCCGTCGCAGTCTTCGGCAATTCTGTGCGGAACTCGATCCAGCGGGGGTATTTGAAAGTCGCGAGCTGCTTGCGGCAATGCTCACGGAGCGCAAGCGCCATTGCTTCGTTCGGCTTGCCGGACGGCTTCAGAATTACGAATGCCTTGGGCCTGATCAGGCCATCCTCATCGGGCCAGCCTGCGACGGCCGCTTCGAGCACGTCAGGATGACTTAGCAGCGCACCTTCGACCTCGATTGGCGACACATAAATTCCGCCGACCTTCATCATGTCGTCACGACGCCCGCAATGCGAATAGTAGCCGTCCTTGTCCTGGATGTATTTGTCGCCCGAACGAAGCCATTCGCCTAAAAACGTCGAGCGGGATCGCTCACGATCGTTCCAATACATGATCGCGGTGGTCGGCCCCCGAACCTGCAGCTCGCCCATCTCGCCTTGCGCGACAACGGCGCCAGCCTCGTCAACGAGACGGATCTCAAAACCCGGCACGGGCTTGCCGCTGGTGCCGTAACGCACCTCTCCCATGCGGTTGCACAGGAATGTGCTGATCATTTCGGTAGACCCAAGGCCGTCAAGTATATCGACGTCAAAGCGTTCGCTCCAGGTCTGCCCGATACTGACCGGAAGCGCCTCGCCGGCGGAAAGACAACATCGAAGTCTCAGTGCTTCGCGCTCCACCGGATCCGCCGCGAGAAACGCCGTATAGAAAGTCGGCACCGCAAAGAACACGGTAATGCCCCGCATTCGCATCAGGTCCGCGACCGAGTTGGGAGTCGGGCGCTCCGATGCCAGCACCGTCGTCGCACCGACCGAAAGCGGATGAACCATCGAATTGCCAAGACCATAGGCGAAGGACAGTTTCGACACCGAATAAACGACGTCGTCCGCAGTGAGGCGGAGTACGTGGGCGCCGTAGCAAGAGGCGGTATATCCCAGGGTGGCATGCACATGCACCGCAGCCTTCGGCGTTCCGGTCGAGCCCGACGTGTAAAGCCAGAAGCACACCTCGTCGTTGACGGTCGGCGCGGCATAATCGGTTGCAACGGCCGCCTGCAGGGCATCCTCGAAGAGTGCGTGCCCAAAACCCTGGCTGCCCGACACGAGAATGTGCTCGAGGTCCGGAGCCGCGTCGATCAGATTCGCAAACAGCGGGTATAGCTCCTCTGACACGATCAGCAGGCGGGCGCGACTATCCGCCAGTATCGTACGGTATTCAGCCTCACCCAGCAGCGTGTTGACTGGAATCACAACGACACCCGCCTTGACGGCGCCAAGAAAAGACGTCGGCCAGTCGATCGTGTCGGGGAGGCAAATCAAAATGCGCTGCTCGCGCTGAATGCCAAGACCGCGCAGCAGATTGCCAAATCGGGCGACCCGCTCAGCAAGCTGGCCATAGCTCCAGGTCCCACGCTGGTCGATATAGGCGGTCTTGCCGCCCCGCCCCGCGTTCAGGTTTCGCGCAAGGACATCTTCAGCGAAGTTGTAAAGACGCGGGATAGCCACATCCGCGCTGCCGTCGATGTCCAGATCGGGAGTGTTCAGAACTCGAGTATTCATGCTCTTCACCATGGACCTCACTCGAACACAGCGCGGACTAAAAGTTCCGTGCGTCAGATCACGTTTTGACTTTCCGAATGTCCCGGATTTGCCGCTGCATCAAAAGCATAGAAACGATTGCAGCCGCCATGAAGCCGAAAACGATCCAGCGACTGCTCACGCCCACGATGTCGTTCAAGAGCGACATGTCACCCTTCGCAGCCAGATAAGCCGCCACACAAAAGGCAATGGCCCAGATTCCGTAAAGCACAGCCCTCGTTTGCATGCTCTTCAAAGCGGGATTGAAGAACCGAAACGATGCCGTGAGGCTGGCGGCATCCGTCAACATACGGCCCGTACGATACTTGGACGCCAGCACGATTTCTGGCCAGCGATAGATCCCTTCCCTTACATCGGAAACAAGACCTTGCGTAAAGAATTCCGGCAAATCGGAAAGCCAATCGTAATCGGGCGCCAGATCAGAGACGACCGCGTCGACGGTCATGATGGTCTTGTAGTAGATGCTCAGCTCCTGCGGCATGAGGATCCTGTGACGCCGCGCAATCGTCATGGTGCCCGTCAACAATTCGGTGGTCAGCTGCCGCACATCCGCCCCCGCAATATCCAGGGCAAGTCGATACATTTGGTACGCGATGAAAAACTCTTCCCGCGCTTGACGCAGATCGGTATCCTCCGATGGAACGAGCAGTTTGAAATTTTCTACTACGGCCTGCTCGATATTCCTTCGATACAGATTAATAAAGACCTTGGAGAGTGCGGATCGGAACTCCTTGGACAGTCGACCGGTCGCACCGAAATCTACAAATCCGATCCTATTTCCCCGGAGCACGAAAACATTGGCCGGATGGGGATCTGCGTGAAAGATGCCATCACGGAAGATTTGGTTGTAGATCGACCAGAAGTAATTTCGCGCGATCCTCTTGAGGTCGTCGGGCTCCAAATTCAGATCACGCAAAGCTTCAGGATTCTTCGATCGCGCCGCGTTGCTAACCTCCAACAACGAGATGCCCTTCAGCAGCTTGGTAGCCAGAACGCGCCGTGAGCAAAACTCAAAACGAACCTCAGCACAGACCTGGATTGGATCGTGCTCAGATCGGGCCTGTATTCGAAAGGAATTTCTCGCCTCAGTCGTAAAATCCAATTCCTCTCGGCTCCACTTCTCGAATTCTTCCGAGAAGGAACG
The DNA here is from genome assembly GCF_000938285.1 of Bradyrhizobium sp. LTSP857. Taxonomy (NCBI): domain Bacteria; kingdom Pseudomonadati; phylum Pseudomonadota; class Alphaproteobacteria; order Hyphomicrobiales; family Nitrobacteraceae; genus Bradyrhizobium; species Bradyrhizobium sp. LTSP857. Next base: position 786,105 of record NZ_JYMS01000007.1, read on the forward strand.
AAGCGCGGTTCCTCCTAATGAATCCATGAGGCCGACCAGGTAAGATATCATCCGGAGGATGCGAAAGTCGGCTTCAAATTGTTGCTCGACGCGAGGCCTTTGCACCTTGATTGCGAGCTTTTCGCCATCGTGCGCGATCGCGATGTGGACCTGGGCGATCGAAGCGGTCGCGTGCGGAATGGGATCGAACGACGCAAATATCTGCTCAGGAAACGAACCAAGCTCGCGCAAGATCACCTGGCGGATCGCTTCGTATGGAACGGTCGGGGTCCGGTTGAGAAGCTTCAACAGTTCGGTGCAATATTCATTCGGCAGCAAATCGAACCGCAACGCGAGTGCCTGCCCGATCTTTATCCAGGCGCCACCTAAGTCCTCCAAGAGAAGGCGCAGGCGCACTTCGGGCGGAACTACTACTTTTCCTGGCCAAAATTTGGGGCGGATATAGAAACGGAAGGCAGCCGAGACGATTTGGCAAAGACGGCGCGCGCCCAAAAACACGTGGCCAATTCTATCGATCAATTGCTAATCACTCATCACGAGTCAGATCACGACAAACAATATATGCCAATGCCAATCTTTAGCACGATGCGACCGGATTTGTACAGTCTTGGGCTTTGCCTCGACAGGCAATCTGGGCAGCGAGTTGAGTGACGATCGGGACAGCGAGCATCACAGTTCAGCCGAGGACGTCTCACGCGAGCCGCCCACAATCACCTTGCACGCACATGCAACGGAACCTAGGATTGCGGCGGCGATGATCCGCCTCCAAGTGGCGCAACGGTCGCTTGCGCGGATAACACGCGGTGGAGCAGATGCCCGATTTCTTCAGAACGATAGCGCGCCTGTTCCAACTGATGCTTTTGCTGGCGCGGTATCAATTGCCTGCGACATTGACCTTTCGGTCGAGCCCACGGAAATCGGCGCGCGCCCTGCGCGCAGTGTTTGAAAAACTGGATTTCACCTTCGTGAAGCTCGGTCAGGCTCTGGCTCTTCGTTTTGACCTGTTGCCGGCGGACTATTGCCTGGAACTCTTACAAGTCACCAACGAAGTGGCGGCGGAAGATTATTCGGCAATTCATCAAATCATCATTGAAGATCTCGGTCGTTCTCCCGACGAGATTTTTAGCGCGTTTGAGCGCATCCCCTTTGCCGTCACGTCGAGCGGACAGATTCACCAGGCGACTTCTCGCAGTGGCGTGCGGCTCGCGGTGAAAATACAGAATCCGGTCACACGAAGAAAATACATCACGGATATTCGCTTGATGCAGTGGCTTGCCGCGCCGCTGGATTGGGCAGGAGCTTTTGGGGCCAATTCAGTTGCTGCCTATGTCGATGAATTTGCGCGCGCTCTATTTTCGGAACTCGATCTCGCGGAGGCTGCGCGCAACGCGACCGTCATGTCGGAGTTATCCAAGGACGATGAAGCCGAGCTCAGCTTCACGGTTAGAAAAGAATACACCGCCAAACGTATCTTGACCTGGGAGTTCGTCGACGGGATACCCGTGCGACAAATCTTGAACGCAATTCAACAGAACGACCGGCAATACCTCGATAAGCTCAAGGATCAGCACTATGATCTGCGTCTTATCGCCCGACGTATTTACTGGAGTACGCTCAACCAGATCTATCGGGACGGGCTTTTCCATTCCGACCTGAGTCCTGCCGGCATCCTGATCCTGCCCGACAATCGAATAGCCTATGTCGACTTTGCCGTCGTTGGACGATTCACAGAGGAGCATCAGGATTCATTTCGTTTCTTCATGCAGTACGTGCTTCGTGAACAATTTGACGACGCAATGGATGAGCTGTTGCGGTGGATCGAAGGCACACAGAACAGGGACCTCGCCGGATTTCGCCGGGATATGTCCGTCGTATTTGAAGACTATCTGGACGGTTTTCGTAGTCCCGTCGGAAGTGTAACTTGGCTGGCCGCCAGAAATATCGTGGTTCGGATGATGTCTGTCATACGACAGCACGGCTTATCTATTCCCGCTACGGTTTCACTGTACTTGCGGACTTTGCTGACGCGGGACGCAATCGTATTTGAGCTCTCGCCCAACTGCGATCCATTGGCGGACGAAGCGCAATTTATGGTACGCGCCGCTCGCATCGACGTTGGCGAGGTATTCAGGCAACGAGAACTGATTGGAAGCGTTACCGAGACTTGGGGAGAAGCGAAGGAGATCGTAGCTAATCTAAGTAAGCTGCTGACATCCGGCCGCTCGATCGAAGTATCGCTCCGAATGTTGCAGACTCGCCTCTTGCAGTATGGCATTTGGACAGCCTTGATCGGCACAATCGCATCTCTCGGATTCCGAGAGGATGCTTTCGCGAGCCTGAATGCTGCACTCGGGGTCGGGCAATATTTCATTCCGGGAACGCTACTTTTCTGCGCTTTTATTTTTATGCTGTTGGCTCTCCGTCAGGGACGCAAGCTTGCTGCTATCGAGCAATCTAGCGTGATCGGGCAAGAGGTGAGCCGGCGCAGCCTTGGGCGAGTGCGGTAGCTTTCTTCAGTCAGCACACTCAAGCCTCCGGTCGATGCTTGAATTGCGCGCTCCTGAAGTCGCCACAACCATGAGGCGGTCGTTGTCACAAGAAACGGAGCGTTCCATGCCGGATCAGGGCACTCCGGGGAATGTGACCAAAGCCACACAAACGCCCCAAGCAACGTGCGAACACGAATTTCGATCCGTGCCTGCTCGACTGGGGGCGGATGGACAAGTCTTTAAGACATGCTATCCTTTGTTGATCCATATTGGAGATTGTTTCATGAGCAAGGCTTCGACGGAGTCCCGGCGTTCCGACAGCGCTTCCGATACCTTTAGCGAACACGAACCGTGGTCGGTTCCTGAGACTGATATTGCAGCTTGGGCCGAGCGCGAGAAGAAGCGCCGGCAAGCATGGCTTGAAGGCCCGAACGAAGAAGAAAAGCAGGCATGGGCTGATGCCGAGCGGCAACGCCGCAAGCGCCAGTACCGTGATGATTTGTTGGACATTGATCTTTTTGACATCGATCTTGACGAAGGTCGGCGCTTCGCCGACCGCATGATGGCCGGCTTTACGAACCGGATGGTCGATACACCCCTTCGCAAGCTGGGCGACTTGCTTCGCGAGGGGCGAAATGTCGAGTCTCGTCGAACCGAACCGCTGCGCAGGCGTCGCCGGGTGCATCCTGACGATATTGATTGAGATAATTGCCGACCGTTGTGTGCGAGCACCGCACACAACGGTCGTCGTTTGACCTGTGAAGGATTCGATGAGCAGCTCGTTCAGGTGTCTGGGCGGGCTCTTTTTTTGAGTGACCGAACCAATCGTGCCTCGATCCTTGTTTTTATCGTTTTGAGTGATCGGCTCTGAGTTCGACCAGGTTCATGCTGTCCTGATATCCTCGCTGAGCGAACCGCCGCTTGGTGCGGCCTATTGATGTCGCTCTCGCCTTCCTGACTGCATGCGGAAGTGTGTCATAAGTCACATAACTTTACAGCTCCCCCTGACTATTTTTGTCTGCTTGGAGCGGCTTCCCATCCCGGGATAAGCTCGCGCGCGAGGGACGGGTGACCGGGCGGGTTTCGACGCCGCTTGTCCGTCGTTGGGACGTCGACATGAGAGCAGTTAAATTCACTGGGGCGGCGGTGGTCGCCGTCATCATCGTGATCGCGCTCCTGCTGGTGGTCGGGATCCCCTCGGGCTTCCTGACCTCGACGATTGCCTCGCGCGTCGAGCAGGCGAGCGGCTATCGCCTGTCGATCGACGGCACCACGAAGATCAGCCTGTGGCCGACGCTGAACGTCGCCTTGAGCGACCTCACGCTCCAGAACCCCAAGGACCGCAGCGGCATCACGCGCCTGACCATCGAGCGCGTGCAGGTCGACATGTCGTTGTCCAGCGCATGGTCGGGCCGTCCGAAGATCAGCGAGATCGTCGTCACCCATCCGGTGCTCTATTTGCCGATGCTGCGCGATCGCCTGCCGAATGCCGATGCATCGCCAGCGGCGCTTGCGCCCGACATGGATGGTGCGACCATCGACCGTTTCAAGATCAGCAACGGCGAAGTCGCATTCTCGCGCGTGCGCGATCGCGTCGACAGCCGCATCACGGCCATCAACGCCGACGCCATCATGGGCCGCGACCGCACGATCAAGGTCACCGGCACGGCGCGCATCAGCGAGCACCCGACCAGGTTCGACATCAAGGCGACCACGCCGGCGCCGCCGGTCGAGCGGCAGACCACGCCGGTGGATTTCGTCATCGACATGCCGGACGTGCTGTCCTCGCAGCTCGCAGGCCATGCCGAGCTGCGCCTCAACGGGCCGATGGTGATGATCAACGGCGTCAACGGCACGCTCGGCGATGGCGCCTTCAACGGCTGGGCCTCGGTCGACATTGCCAGCAAGCCTTTGGTGAAGGTCGATCTCGACTTCCAGCGGCTGACGATTCCGCTGGCAAAATCGCCCGAGGGCGCGACCGCGCAGCCCTGGAGCGATGCCCCGATCGATGTCTCCGGGCTCAACTATGTCGATGCGCAAATCAGGATCTCGGCCAACGAAGCCATCATCGGCCAGGCGCGCCTTGCGCCGCTGGCGCTCGATGCAAAACTCGCCGGCGGCATCTTGAAGACAGGCACCGCCAATCTCGGCGCCTATGGCGGCCAGGTCTCGGGCGAGATGATCCTCGATGCAACCTCCGGCGCACCGAGCTTTGCCATGCATTCCGACATCGTCGGCGTGCGGGCGCTGCCGCTGCTGCAGGGCCTTGCCGAGTTCGACCGGGTCGACGGCAAGATGCAAGCCAAGCTCGCTTTGCGCAGCGCCGGCCCCAGCCAGCGCGCGCTGATGGCGAACATGCAGGGCACGGCCTTCGTCACTTTCCAGGACGGCGCCATCCGCGGCATCAATGTCGCACAGATGATCCGCTCGCTGACGACCAGCAAGCTGTCCGGCTGGCAGGACAGTGAGGCAGGGAGCACCGAGCAGAGCACCGATTTGTCGCAACTCTCCGCCTCCTTCCGCATCGACAAGGGCCAGGCGGTGACGACCGATTTCAACCTGGTCGGACCGCTGGTGCGCATCACCGGCGCCGGCACCATCGCACTCGACACCAAGATGCTGGGCTTTCGCGTCGAGCCGAAGCTGGTCATGACCACCGAAGGCCAGGGCCGCACCTCCGAACCGGTCGGCTTCGGCATTCCCGTGATGATCTCGGGCTCCTGGTCGCAGCCGCAGATCTATCCCGACATGAGCGGCATGATGGACAATCCGGATGCCGCCTATGCCAAGCTGCGCGAGATGGGCAAGGGTCTGTTCGGGCCTGACGGCGCCGGGCTCGGTAACATGTTGAGCAATCTTGGTGGTAATTTTGGGCTCGGCGGCGCCGCGCCGGGCGGCGGCAACGCAGCAGGCAGCGCCAACCCGCAGATGAAGCTGCCGGGGCCGGACAGCCCACTCGGCCAGGCCATCGGCAATATGATCCAGCAGGGACTGTCCAACAGCCCTCTGTCCACCCCCCCTGGAACCGGCATCCGCAGCCGCGGCCTGCCGGGAACACCGACCACGCCGGCACCGCAGGCCTCGCCCGCGCCGCCGACCCAAGCCCCGTCGACCCAAGCCCAGCCGACTCAAGACCAGCCGACTCAAGACCCGCCGGTCGCGCAGCAGGACAGCCAGCCGATGAACGACGTGATGCGGCAGCTCTTCAATCGGTGATGTTCGGACCAACGCTTCCAGACTCCAATGCGGTCCTTACACCCGCACCCCCTCCACTTCTTCATCCGAACGGATGAGAAGGACGGCTGCGGCATTTGGGCCGCCGCCGGCCATCCCCGCCCGTCCCTTGTCGGCTCCTTGCCGGTTCCCTGGCCCAAATTGTGATAGAAGGTCGTAAGGGCCCGTGCGGCCCATAGCGCCGGCGTCCGTCGCGGCGCGAGAGGATCCGGATGGCAGGAGCGAAAGGCAAGATTCGGTTTCTGCGCGAGGGCCTGTTCGCCAAATACGTCGTCTCCCTCGTCGGCCTCGTCGTGTTCGTGCTCGCCGTCAACGGCGCGATGGAGACCTGGATCTCCTACCGCGCCACCACGACGTCGCTGACCGACGCCCTCGGGGACAAGGCGCAGGCCGCCGCAAGGCGCATGGAGCAGTCGGTCTCCGAGCTCGAACGCCAGATCAGCTGGGTGACGCGGGCAAGCCAGGACACGCTCGAGAAGCGCCGCGCCGACTACGCCCAGCTGCTGCATCAGGTCTCGGTCGTCTCCCAGCTGTTCCAGCTCAACGGCGACGGCCGCGAGGTGCTGCGCGTCTCGCGCCAATCGACCACGACCGGCAGCAATGCCGATCTCTCCCGCGACATGCGCTTCACCGACACGGTCGCGCGCGGGGTGAGCTATTCGCCGGCCTCTTTCGTCGATCAGAAGCCGGTGATATCGATCTCGGTGGCGCATTCCGGCTTTAATGCCGGCGTCACCGTGGCCGAGATCGATCTCTCTTTCCTCTCCGACTACCTCGCCGATGCCCAGCTCGGCAAGGCCGCCTTCGCCTATGTGGTCGACGCTCGCGGCCGCGTGCTCGCGACCTCGTCGAAGGGCCCCGATGTCGGCAAGGATCTGTCGAAGCTGCCGCAGGTCGCAGCCGCCATCGCCCCCGGCCGCGACGGCGATACGTTCGGCACCGACTTCAATGGCCATTCGGTGCTGACCGCCGCGAGCACCGTGCCGAAGCTCGGCTGGAACGTGCTGTTCGAGCAGCCGACCGCGCAGGCGCTGACGCCGATCCGCGACCAGCTCGTGCGCATTGCGCTGCTGATCGGCATGGGGCTGTTGGTCGCGATCCTCGCCGGCACGCTGCTGGCGCGCCGCATGATCATCCCGATCACGGCCTTGCGCAACGGTGCACACAAGCTTGGCGAGGGTGACTTCAGCCACCGCATCGACGTGCACACCTCCGACGAGCTGGAAGAGCTCGCCGGCCAGTTCAACCGCATGGCCGGCCAGCTCCAGGAGACCTATACGGACCTCGAGACCAAGGTCGAAGAGCGCACCCGCGATCTCGCGCAGTCGATCAACGAGCTGAAGGTGCTGGAAGAGGTCGGCCGCGCGGTCGCCGCCTCGCTCGACCTCAACGCCGTGCTGCCGACGATCGCCGCCCGCGCGCTGGAGATCAGCCATGCCGATGCGGTGCTGATCTACGGCTATGATGCGGACGCGCGCCGCTTCGACCTGGTCGAGGCCAACGGCATCGACAAATCGGCCGACGGCGCCCACATCACGATCGAGGAAGGCGAGAACATTTTGAGCGATGCCGCCAGGAGCGGCGAGCCGATCGCGCTTGCCGATCTCGACCACGCGCCCGAGCAGCCGCTGCGCGACGCCGCGGTCGATGCCGGCTTCCATTCGGTGCTGGTGGTGCCGCTGGTGGACCAGCAGGGCACGCTCGGCTCGCTGGTGGTGCTGCGCCGCGTCCGCGGCGCGTTCGAAGGCAGCCTCATCGGCCTGATGCGGACCTTCGCCAACCAGGCGGTGCTGGCGATGCGCAATGCGCGGCTGTTCACTGAAGTTGACCACAAGAGCCATGCGCTGGAGACCGCGCACGAGACCGTGCGCGACCAGGCCGACAAGCTGCGCGAGCAGACCGAGCAGCTCAAGGACTGGAACAAGTCGCTCGAAGAGCGCGTCGAGACCCAGCTCAGCGAGATCGAGCGGATCCGCAAGCTCGAGCGTTTCCTGGCGCCGCAGGTGGCGCAGCTGATCGCCTCCTCCGACAGTCCCGAGGGGCTGCTCACCAGCCAGCGCCGCGAGGTGACCGTGGTGTTCTGCGATTTGCGCGGCTTCACCGCGTTCACGGAAGCGACCGAGCCGGAAGAGGCGATGAACGTGCTGCGGGAATATCACGCCGCGCTCGGCACGCTGATCTTCAAATATGAGGGCACGCTCGACAAATATGCCGGCGACGGCGTCATGATCCTGTTCAACGCGCCGATCCAGTTCGAGGACCACACCAGGCGCGCCGTGAAGATGGCGGTGGAGATGCGCGACACCATCGGGCCGCTGACCGAGCGCTGGCGCAACCGCGGGCATAGCCTCGGCTTCGGCATCGGCATTGCGCTCGGCTATGCCACGCTCGGCCAGGTCGGCTTCGAGCAGCGGCTGGAATATGCCGCGATCGGCAGCGTCACCAACCTCGCCTCCCGCCTCTGCGGCGAGGCCAAGGCCGACCAGATCGTGGTCAGCCGCCGCGTCTACGGCATCGTCGAGCAATGGGTCGAAGC
>NZ_JYMS01000008.1:0-89786 GCF_000938285.1 Bradyrhizobium sp. LTSP857
CACCCGTCTCGCCACTTCGTGGCGATCCACCCTCTCCCACAAGGGGAGAGGGGAAGACCCCCACCCCGCTACCGCCACTTTCCGCACTCCCCGCTACTTTTCATTAAAATTCTCCCGCCGACCTTAGCCGTATCGCATCAACTCCTGCGCATCATTGTCGTCCGAACCCGCCGCGACCTGCGGAATTGGAGGAGAGTGCCAATGCATCCGCGCCGACATGCCCGCGTCAAACCTGCAGGCCTCGTATCCCGCCAGGCCAAGATCATCACCGACCCGCGCGCGCCGGTGATCCCGTGCACGCTGATCGACTATTCCGCCGGTGGCGCCTGTGTCGATCTCGGCGGCCAGGTGAAGATCCCCGACAGGTTCGAGCTGCTGCACGTCAACACCAAGAAGCGCTGCCGTGTTGCGTGGAAGCGGGGGACGAAGGTGGGCGTGGTGTTTTGAGCGATCGCCTGCAGCCGTTGTAGCCGAAGGGACTGCCACACATTCCGTCGTCGTCCCGGCGAAGGCCGGGACCCATAACCACAGGGAATGGTTTGACGAAGATTCGGAGTTCGGTACGCCTACCCTCCGCAATCGATAGATCACGCAGTATGGGTCCCGGCCTTCGCCGGGACGACACCGAGATTTTGAAGCCCTACCCCCGCATCCTGGCCTTCGCCCCCGCAACGATCTGCATGGCGACGCCCGCGATCCAGCCGATCAGCACCAGCCAGGGCAACACGCTGTCCGCCTCGAGCCGCAGCACGATGACGGCGACGGACGCGAGCGCGGCGAAGGTGGCGCAGAGGGTGCCGGCGGAGCTCAGCAATTCCGCGGCGTCGATGTGGCTGTGCGCCTCGTCGAACGGCAGCTGCGGCGTGTCGATGCCGAGATAGAAGCCGACGACGCCGAGCAGCATCGTCAGCATCAGAAACCCCTGCGTGGTCAGCGGCGGGATCGCCGAGCCGACATAGGCGCCGACGAACAGCCCGCACGCGGCGCCCGCCATCGCAAGGCCAACACGCTCCAGCACATGGGCAGCCTTCCGGACACGAAATCGCATGGCGGGCCTCGCGAGGCGTTGGGTGCCGAGAGGTTAGGCCTGTTTTGCGGCGGGTGGAAGCTAAGGGGGGTTACGGATGCGTGAGGTGGGGGGGTGAGACGTGAGGTGCGCGAGCGTGCGCCTCATCCTCCGCTGTCGTCCCGGCGAAGGCCGGGACCCATAACCACAGGAAGTGGTTTGAGGAAGATTCGGAGTTCGGTACGCTTACCGTCTTCAATCGATAGATCACGCGGTATGGGTCCCGGCCTTCGCCGGGACGACACCGGTTGTCGTCGCGTACCTCTACCGCGCCCCGAACGTCGTCTTGCCGAACAGCTCCTTCTGCGTCGAGGGCTGCGAGCGCCAGTATTGTGGCGGGGCTTCGACCTGGCCGCCGACTTCGACCGCGGCGTGCCAGCCCCAGCGGGGGTCGTAGAGCATGCCGCGGGCGAGCGCGACCATGTCGGCCTTGCCGCTCGCGACGATCTCCTCAGCCTGCTTGCCTTCCGTGATCAGGCCGACGGCGATGGTCGGCAATCCCGTTTCGCGCTTGATGGCATCCGCAAACTGCACCTGATAGCCGGGGCCGAGCGTGATCTTCTGGAGCGGCGAGACGCCGCCGGAGGAGGCATCGATCCAGTCGACGCCGCGCGCCTTCAGCGCCTTGGCAAATTCAATCGTCTGCGCCAGATCCCAGCCGCCCTCAACCCAATCGGTCGACGACACCCGCATGCCGACCGGCTTGTCGTGCGGGAACACAGCGCGCACCGCATCGTAAATCTCCAACGGGAAGCGCATGCGGTTCTCGAGCGAACCGCCATACTCGTCGGTGCGCTTGTTGGAGATCGGCGAGAGAAACTGGTGCATGAGATAGCCGTGCGCGCCGTGCAGCTCGATCGCGTCGATGCCGATGCGGTTCGCGCGCTTGGCGCAATCGACGAAGGCCTCGCGGATGCGCTTCAGGCCCGCTGCATCGAGCGCCAGCGGCGCGGCTTCGCCCTCCTTGTGCGGCAGCGCCGACGGCGCCACCGTCTGCCAGCCGCCTGCGCTCAGCGGAATCAGCTGGCCGCCGTCCCAGGGCCGCGCGCTGCTCGCCTTGCGGCCGGCATGCGCGAGCTGCATCGCGATCGCGGTGGTGGAATGTTTTCGCACGGACGAGAGGATCTGCTTCAGCGCGGCCTCGCAGGCATCGCTGTAGAGCCCGAGGCAGCCCGGCGTGATGCGGCCGATCGCCTCCACATGGGTCGCCTCGATGCAGAACATCGACGCGCCCGACAGCGCCAGATTGTTGATGTGGGTGAAATGCCAGTCCGTGGCGACGCCGTCGTCGGCCGAATACTGGCACATCGGCGACACCACGACACGGTTCTTCAAATTCAGGCCGCGCAGCTTGATCGGGGAAAACAGGGCGCTCATGCGGGGGAGTTCCGGGGGTGGGAGGGATGAAAGCAATTGCATGAAGTTTAGTCGGTCGACGGCGAATTGCCAGTTGCGCAGGCGGCATGGCCGCTGGCGGGGCCATGCATTGCGAGGGTCATATGATCACGGGATCGCGACACACATTCCGCCGTCGTCCCGGCGAAGGCCGGGACCCATAACCTCAGGAAGTAGTTTGGCGACGACTGGTCGTTCGGGATTAACTCCATCCACAATCGATAGATCACCCGGTATGGGTCCCGGCCTTCGCCGGGACGACGGCGAAGAGCGAGGGGCCTAATCCACATCCTCGAACTTGCCCGGCTGGGGCTTGCCCATGCGCACGCGGTTGCCGGCGAGAATCTCGCCATCGGCCTCGGCGGAAAACTGGATCGTATTGCCGCCGCCGTCCCGCTTCGACGCCTTGCCGAGTGCGCCCAGTCTGTCGGCGAGCGCGGTGTCGTCTTCGACGAACACGCGGTAGTCCGTGAGGTGGAAGCGGCTCGGTGCCTGCCATGTCAGCGCCGGCACGGATGTGCGCATGTCGCCGTCGTTGACACGATCGACGGTGCGGCCGGTCGCGTCGCGGAACAGGTCCGGCGGATCGATGAGCCGCGCGCGGCCGCCTTCGATGGCGTAGAGGTTCAGCGTGACGATATGGCGCTCACTGCGGAAGGTGACTGCGACGTAGTGCGAGTCCGCCGACCAGGCGGCGTGGAAGGCGTCCGGCGCGGAGTCGAGGATGTTGTCGTCGTTGACGTTGTCGAGCGTCATCAGCCGGCGGTGGCCGGGCTCGGCCATCAGTGAGAGGCGGAATTTGTCGGAGCCGGACTCGCCCTCGCCATGCGCGGCAATCGAGAGTTTTCCGTTCGGCGCACGTCCGTCCAGGATGATCGCGTATTCGGCCTTGCCGTATTTGTGCTCGGCCGTGGCAAAGGCCGGCGACAGCGCGAAGGTGAGGAGAAGGGCGAGGACGGCGCGGCGGTGGGGCATGAGTATCTGTCGGAGCAGGGGGAGCCGACGTTCAAACTACTCCACCAGCGTGAACTGCAACAGCAGGGTGCGCTGGAGCAGGGAAAAATTGTCGTCCGAGATCATCGTCAGCACGGTCTCGCCCTCCGCCGTAACATGGGCGTCGATGCCTTCCATGTTGTCGACCTCGTGGCCGAGATCGGCGTTGAACAGCGTGGGCCCGTCGACCAGCGCGCCCGGCGCGATCGATTTCAGCGGGATCGAACGGATGCGGATGTCGATGCCGGTGAACCAGGAGAATTTGCGCTCGAGAATGAGCAGCTCGCCGGAAGCCAGCAGCACCGCATCGCTGATGTCGAACTTTTCGGTGCGGCGCACGCTGAATTGGCCGGGCGACGGGCCACCGATCAGGAAGGCGACCAGATTTTCGTTGGCGTCCAGCCCGCGCTCGGAGAACGCGATCAGCGTGCCCGCAAGCGGCTGTCCCTTCGGCACGAACACCAGCGCCTCGAGCCCCTTGTTGTAGGGCAATTTGCGCACGGCAGGCGGCGTCGGCAACACCTCGCCGCGGGCGCGCGTGCCGCCTTTCGAGAAATCGAAGCGCATGATCTGGTTGACGCGCTCGAGGCCGACATAGACGAGATTGCCATCGCGCGCGAGCGACTCGGTATCGTACCAGAGACGCTTCTCCGTGATCGGCCGCCCCTCGGCATTGAGCATCGGCGCGGCCTCGACATCGTCGAGCCCGACCATGGCGCGGCCGGAATAGCGGATGCTGCCGGTGAACCAGGTGCCCTGGTCGGAGAGCGCGAGGAAACGCTCGCCCTTCGCATCCACGCGGATGCCGGACAGTCCGCCAAAACCGCGATGCGGTGAGGTCAGCACCAGGCCGCTGCGATATTGCAACGACCCGAAGCGCGTGCGCGACCGGTCGCGCGGCTCGAAGGTGGGGATTGGCCGCGCGTTGACCTCGATGGCAACGGGCGCGGTGACGGCGTGCTCGATCTGCGCCGGCCGTGGTGCCGGCTCGGTCGCGGGCTGCGCCTGCGCCAATCGAGGGAGTGCGAGAGTGGAAAATCCCGCCGCCGCGTGGCCGATAAAGCTGCGGCGGGTGTGAGGCGTGCTCACGAATGCAGTTTGCGTCGCGGACGGTTGGCCGGTTGCGTCGGCGCGGTGTTGGTCTCGCTGAAGAGCTCGGCGAGCTTTTCGGTGATGGCGCCGCCGAGTTCCTCGGCGTCCACGATCGTCACCGCGCGGCGATAATAGCGCGTGACGTCATGGCCGATGCCGATCGCGATCAGCTCCACCGGGGAGCGGGTCTCGATCTCCTCGATGATGTGGCGCAGGTGCCGCTCGAGATAGTTGCCGGGATTGACCGACAGCGTGGAATCGTCGACCGGCGCACCGTCCGAGATCATCATCAGGATCTTGCGCTGCTCGGGCCGGCCGAGCAGGCGCTTGTGCGCCCAGTCGAGCGCCTCGCCGTCGATGTTCTCTTTCAGCAGCCCCTCGCGCATCATCAGGCCAAGATTTTTCCGCGCACGGCGCCACGGGGCGTCGGCGGACTTGTAGATGATGTGGCGGAGATCGTTGAGACGGCCGGGATTGGCCGGCTTGCCGGCGGCAAGCCACGCTTCACGCGACTGACCGCCCTTCCAGGCGCGCGTGGTGAAGCCCAAAATCTCGACCTTGACGCCGCAACGCTCCAGCGTCCGCGCCAGGATGTCGGCGCAGGTCGCGGCCACCGTAATCGGGCGTCCCCGCATCGAGCCGGAATTGTCGAGCAGCAGCGTCACCACGGTGTCGCGGAATGTCGCCTCCTTCTCGTGCATGAAGGACAGCGGGTGATAGGGATCGGTCACCACGCGCGACAGGCGCGCGGGATCCAGAATGCCCTCTTCGAGGTCGAACTCCCAGGCGCGGTTCTGCTGCGCCATCAGCCGGCGCTGCAACCGGTTGGCAAGACGCGCGACGATGCCCTGGAGATGCGCGAGCTGCTTGTCGAGATAGGCGCGCAGCCGCTCCAGCTCATCATGGTCGCAGAGATCTTCGGCCGCGATGACTTCGTCGAATTTCGGCGCGAAAGCGTGATATTCCGGCCCGCGCGGCTCGTTCTTGCCGTGCGAATTCGGACGCGTGGCCTCGCCCGGCGTCTCGTCGTCGCCGAGCTCGCCGTCGTCGAACGTATCCGAGGTCGAGGCCTGCGCGCTTTCCATCGCGCTCTCGCTCATCTCCTCGCTCGATGCCTGCGCCTGATCGGCGCTCATCTCCTGGGCGGCGTCGGAATCGGGCGAACCCTCGGCGCCGGACTGGTCGTTGTCGCCGTCGCGGTTCTCGTCGTTCTCGTCATTGTCCTCGCTGTCGGCGTTGCGCTCGTCGCCGAGCTCGAGCGCCGACAAGAGATCATGCACGGCGTCGCCAAAACGGGTCTGGTCCTCGACCAGGGTATCGAGCCGGTCGAGCCGCTTGCCGATCTTGTCTTCGAGAATCGGCCGCCAGAGATCGACCACCTTCTTGGCCGCCGTCGGCGGCGCCATGCCGGTCAGCCGTTCGCGCACCAGCATCGCCAGCGCGTCGGCCAGCGGCGCGTCGGCCCGGTCGGTGATCTCGTCGAACTTGCCGCGATGGAAGTGATCGTCGAGCATCGCGGTGAGATTTTTCGCAACGCCGGCCATGCGGCGCGCGCCGATCGCCTCGACCCGGGCCTGCTCGACCGCCTCGAACACACCGCGCGCCTGCGGATTGCCCGGCATCAGCTTGCGATGCAGCTTGGCATCGTGACAGGCGATCTTGAGCGCGATGGAATCGGCGTGGCCGCGCACGATCGCGGCATCGCGTTTTGTCATTTTTCGCGCCGGCTCGGGCAGCCGCGCCTTGCCCGGCGCAAGGCCGGGACGTTCAGCGGCGAAGCTGACGTCGAGCTCGGGCGACTTGGCGATCGCCTTGAGGCAGGACGCCACCGAGCGCTTGAACGGCTCGGTCGGGGCTTCCTTGGTGTTGCGGAATTTTGAGTTGGATGATGTGCTCATAGCGACTTCGTAAACGAGTGGCGCGTCACCCCGCCGGGGTAGCCCTTGAGGGTGCCGAATTCCTCGTACCCGCAGGAACGATAGAAGCCCGGCGCCTGAAAACTCATCGTGTCGACATGGGCCTGGATCGCGCCCTGCCGTCTTGCCTCGTCCTCGATCGCCGCGATCAGCTTCGTCCCGAAACCCTTGCCGCGCTGCTTCTGGTCGATCCAGAAATACTGGATGAACAGAACCGTGGCCCAGAGATGCCCGACGATGCCGCCGACAATCTTGCCGCGGTCTTTCAGCGAGACCGCGACGCTCTTGAACTTCTGCTTCCCGAAGTGCTCGTCGTTATAGGCGCCGAGCCCGGCGAGCACAGCCTTCTTGGTCGTCCCAATGGTGCGCTCGACGGTGATGGTAGCCATGGCGTCAGCTGAGCGCCACGTTCACCGATGATTCCGGCAGCTCCGCATTGAAGCAGCGCTGATAGAACTCGGCGACCAGCGGACGCTCGAGCTCGTCGCACTTGTTGAGGAAGGTGACCCGGAAGGCGAACCCGATATCGCTGAAGATGTCGGCGTTCTCCGCCCAGGTGATCACCGTGCGCGGGCTCATCACCGTCGACAGATCGCCGTTGGCGAAGGCGTTACGGGTGAGATCGGCCAGGCGCACCATCTTGTTGACGATGTCGCGACCTTCCTGGGTGCGATAGTGCTTGGCCTTGGCCAGCACGATCTCCACTTCCTCGTCATGGCCGAGGTAGTTGAGCGTGGTGACGATCGACCAGCGGTCCATCTGACCCTGGTTGATCTGCTGGGTGCCGTGATAGAGGCCCGACGTGTCGCCGAGGCCGACCGTGTTGGCGGTCGAAAACATGCGGAAGGCCGGGTGCGGCTTGATCACCTTGTTCTGGTCGAGCAGCGTCAGGCGGCCGGAGACTTCCAGCACGCGCTGGATCACGAACATCACGTCCGGGCGGCCGGCGTCATATTCGTCGAACACCAGCGCGATGTTGTGCTGGAGCGCCCAGGGCAGGATGCCGTCGCGGAATTCGGTGACCTGCTTGCCGTCGCGGACCACGATCGAGTCCTTGCCGACGAGGTCGATACGGCTGATGTGGCTGTCGAGGTTGACGCGCACGCAGGGCCAGTTCAGGCGCGCCGCGACCTGCTCGATATGGGTGGATTTGCCGGTGCCGTGATAGCCGGTCACCATGACGCGGCGGTTCCTGGAGAAACCGGCGAGAATGGCAAGCGTGGTGGCACGGTCGAAGCGGTAGTCGGCGTCAACTTCAGGCACGTGAGGATCGACTTCGGAATAGGCCGGCACTTCGAGATCGGTGTCGATCCCAAAGACCTGGCGCACCGACACCTTCATGTCGGGCAAACCGGAAACTTCCTCAACTTTGGACATCGCGGCGGTCGTCATCAATCCTCCGAGGCCTCGGGCAGTCCCGAGACCAGTTATTTGCACGTTGGCTGCGGCTGGGTGCACCTGCGAACCTATCAGAGACAACGTGCGGGCAGAAGCCCGCCCCCCAATCAAAGTTCCGTTGTCTTTTCATTTAGATAGGCAAGGAACGCGATTTTTGGAAGGCTGCTCTGCGAATCACGCTGGAATTTCGTGCTAGATGCGCGGCCCTACCCACGCGAATGGCACTTTTACCACCTCTACTTACTTATGTAAGGCTGTGAACCCGCATGGCCCCGCCCAACACAGAGACCACGTGACGTCATTCCTTGATCCCCTCATATCCTTCGTTTCGGCCCATGCGTGGCTGGCTTACCTGACCCTGTTCCTGGCAGCGCTTCTCGAAGCCGTTCCGGTGGTGGGGTCGGTGATCCCGGGCTCGACCATCATCCTGGCGCTCAGCGCCCTGGTTCCGGGCGGCGAGCTCAAGCTGCAATGGGTGCTGCTGGCGGCTGCGGTCGGCGCCATGCTGGGGGACGGCTCGGCCTATTGGCTCGGGCACCGGCAGCAGCGTGAGATCCTCAATACCTGGCCGCTGACCAATTATCCGCGCGTGGTCGAGGAGAGCGAAAACTTCTTTCATCGCTTCGGCACCTGGGCCGTGTTCTTCGCCCGCTTCGTGCCGCCGGTCCGCGCCTTCGTCCCGGTTACCGCCGGCGCGCTGGGGATGCCGCCCGGTCGCTTCTACGCCATCAACATCCCCGCGATCCTGGTCTGGGCGCCCGCGCATGTGCTGCCGGGCGTGCTGGCGGTGTCAGCCCTCCATGAATATGCCGGCCTGCCGCACCATGAGCATATCGGCAAGCACATCTGGATCTTCAGCGTGATCGGCGTGGCGCTCATTGTGGGATTGGCGATCTGGACCATCCGCCGACGGCACGGCAGCGGCATCGCAGCGGCGAAGCCGCGCGCATAGGGGGATGAGCCATAGGCCGACGCGCTCTGGCTCCTAGTTGATCCCGTCGTCGCCGGCGGCCGCGTTCGAACCTGCCAAAGCTTGCGCGAGTGCCGTTTCGAGATCTTTTGTCTGAAAGGGCTTCTGCAGAACCGGCTGGGCTCCGTATTCCTTGCGCAGACCTGTGGACCCGTACCCGGTCGCAAAGATGAAAGGCACCTTCTTCCGTTGTAGCGCGTCGGCGATGGCATAGGTGTCCTGACCATCCAAATTCAGGTCGAGGACCGCTACCTCTATCTGCTCCTTGCCAATCAGATCGAGCGCGCGTGGGACGCTCGTGGCCGGCCCGACCAGCTCGCACCCGAATTCGTCGAGCATATCCTCGATCAGCATCGCAATCATCATCTCGTCCTCGACGATGAGGACTTTGCGATTCGATAGGTCCCGCTTGCTCAAATCCCTTACCTCCGCGCCTCTCCGGACATTACGCAAGAATGGCCGGCACGTTTCCCGTAATGGCACTCAAGGGCGCCAATATCCTGCATACGACACCGGTTTCACGATAATCGATCACCGCTTCACCACCCAGTTGACCCGCCAAGCCCCGCTCGATGAGCCGCGAGCCAAAGCCCTTGCTGCGGGGGGCTGCGACACGAGGACCGCCCGTTTCGGTCCAGACGATCTGCAGATGCGAGGCATCATGCTCGACCACCGCCCAATTCACCGATATGCGGCCGGAACCGTTTGACAGCGCGCCGTACTTGGCCGCGTTCGTCGCGAGCTCATGCACCGCCATGGCGACAGCAAGCGCCGACTTCGGAAGCAGCCTGATGTCGGGACCATCGACGTCGAATTCCCGCTTGGACGCCTTGAAGGGCGACAGCGCCTTCTCCACGATGTTACGCAGATCGGCGCCCTCCCAATTCTGCTGGGTCAGCACATCATGGGCACCCGCCATCGAAAGCAGACGGGATTCGAGCGCACCTTTGACGGCGGTCGGGACGGTCGATCCTTTCAGCGTCTGCGCCGCGACCGATTGAACCGTTGCAAGCGTGTTCTTGACTCGATGGTTGAGTTCATTGATCAGCAGCTCGCGCTGCTGACGCGCTCGGACCTGGGCGGAAATGTCCCTGAAATAGCAAACCACTCCGTAGCGGCCCTCAGGGAGCGGAATGCGGTTAATCCTCCACTCGTAATATTCCGTCACCTTCCGGTCTCGTCGTTCTTCGATGTGTTCGGGGGTGATGTAAGGCTCCCCGGTTTCGAGCGTATGCCGGAACAGGCGTATGACTTCGTCGGCATAGTCCTTAGGCCACAGGATCCGAATGACCTCGTCGAGATCACGACCGACGAGGTCGGGAATATCTCCGAACACCGGCAATGCCGTGGGATTGACGGCCAGAATCTTGAAGTCGGCATCGACCAGGTACACGCCGAGCGGGGCTTCATTCAACAGCGTCTCGAATTGGGTGGTCCGTCGCCGCAAGACTTCTTCGCTTGCGCGAAGATCCCACGCCGCTTCGCTTCTGACGCGCGCGAGCGTCAGGTTTGCGTTGACCTGCGCAACCAGTTCGCGGGCGGAAAACGGTTTGGTCAGATAGTAATCGGCGCCGGCGTCCAGACCCTCGATGCGAGCTTCCTCGCCGGCCCGCGCGGACAGCATGATGACGGGCAAATCGCGCAGATCGGGATTCTTCCGGATCGCCTCCAGCAGACCGAAGCCGTCGAGCTGCGGCATCATTGCGTCGGTGACGATCAGATCGGGACGTTTTCGCCGGATCGCCTCGATCGCCGCATTTCCATCTTCTACAGTCTCGATGTCCCAATGGGCGCCAAGCAATCTTCCGATGTAGGCGCGCATGTCCGCATTGTCGTCGGCCACCAGGATGTGGCCCTGCATCTTGATTCCGCCCACCTCGGGAGTGGCGACGTCGCGCTTCGAGACAGGAAATCCCGTCGTGGTCTCGCTGGGCAACCAGCTTAGCGCTTCTTCGATATAGGCGTCGGCCCGATGAGCCGTCGGCACCCCTGTCGATCTGAGATCAAGGCTGCCAGCCGGAAGCTGGTCCGAAGCGAACGGGATGCTGACCCTGAACGACGATCCCTTGCCGACTTCACTTTCGGCGACCAGCGAACCGTGGTGCAGTTTGACGAGCTCCTGGACCAGGGCGAGACCAATGCCGGACCCCTCGAATGACCGGCTCTTCTGGTTTTCGACACGATGAAAACGTTCGAAAAGCCTCGGCAATTCGCGGGACGGTATGCCGACGCCGGTATCCCGCACCACAAGCTCGGCGGACCTGCCGTTGTCCGCAGCATGCATTCGAACGGATATGCTTCCTTCGAAAGTGAATTTGAAGGCGTTCGAGAGAAGGTTGAAGACGATCTTTTCCCACATGTCGTGATCGACCGGCACGCGTTGCGGCAGCGGCTCGCACCCGATTTCCAGCTTCAGTCCAGCCTTCTCCGTGGCGGAGTGAAAATTGGACGCAAGCTCGGTTGTGAAAGCCGGCAAGTCAGTCGGCTGAAAATGGGCATTCGCGCGTCCGGCTTCGATACGGGAAAAATCAAGCAGCGTATTCACCAGCTTGAGCAACCGCCGTGAATTGCGTTGAGCGACGTCAAGGCGCGTGCGTTGCACGGGATCGAGCGCGGCAGCAGAGGAGTCGTTCAGGGCGTCCTCGAGCGGACCAAGCATCAACGTCAGCGGCGTGCGGAATTCATGACTGACGTTGGAGAAGAACAGCGTCTTCGCCCGGTCGATCTCCGCCAAGGCATCGGCGCGGCGGCGCTCTTGCTCGAAAGCGCGCGCCGCGGCAAGGCTGGCGGAAACCTGGCCGGCCAGGAGTTCGATGAAGCTGGCGTAGCCTTCATCGTATTTCCGATGGGGATTGAGCGCGGAAATAATGCAGCCGAGGGGCTTTTCCTGTCCTTTGATGCCGATCGGAATAACGACGGCCTGGGTGGGTGTCTTGTCCCAGAACCCGTTGGGCAAACCGGCGTCCACGACGGCGGACAGATCGTTCACGATCAGGCTTCCTGAACTCGGGATATCGTGGGGCCACGGACCGCCCGGGAGGATCACTGCCGGCGCAGCGGGGTGACCGGTTTCGATGCCGGAGGCGCGAGCGAGCCGCAAGCTGCCCTGGTCGTTGTAAAGGTAGAGGAGAGCGAAAGGCAGATCCTTGTCCGCCGCATCCACGCCCTCCTTGATCGCGTCCAGAACTTCCGATTCAGCCCTGGCCGACGCCAGGCGGCCAGCAAGCTGGCTCAGGGTCGCGAGGCGTCGCTCGCCGACGACACGTTCGGTCTCTTCCGTAACGACGCATAACATCCCGCTTATCCGGCCATCCTCGTCGGCCAGGGGACTGTAAGAAAAGGTGTGATAAGTCTCTTCGCGAAAGCCAAGGCGCTCGAGAAACAAGAGCAGCCCTTCGTCCCACGTCGCCTCGCCGGTCTTCAACACCCGCTCGATGCGAGGCCCAATATCCGGCCAAATCTCCTCCCAGACCTTGTCTGATCTTGATCCGAGGACCCAGTCCCGCTTTATCCCAACCGTGGGGAGATAGGCGTCGTTGCAGAAAAATCTCAGGTTCGGGCCCCAAGCCATCCACATCGCAAAGCGGGAGGTCAATACGATCCGGACGACGGTCTTCAGGCTTTGAGGCCATAATTTGGGCGGACCAAGGTCGGTCGCGGCCCAGTCAAAATCCCGCATCATTGACGACATTTCGCCCGATCCGGCCAGGAAATCGGGTGCGTCGTTAATCTCGGCCGTCGCCTGCGGAGTTTCGAACATCCAAAATGTCGGCCTTGAAAGATCCCAGGAAATAAACTTGCCAAGTTCCAAACGCGATTCGTAACCCGCCTTCGCGGCTTTTGTTCCCATTTCCTCATCATTATGGTCGGAATTCGGGAAACGAACATCCCGCAGACATGAGCATAAGCCCTAGGCTTTGGCTTCCGCAGCCACCACCATCCTCCGCCCCGGCGCCGGCCCCACGTACCGCGCCCGCGGCCTAATCAGCTTGCCGAACTGCAATTGCTCGCTGGCATGCGCGATCCAGCCGACACTGCGGGCCATGGCGAACAGCGCGAGCTCGCTACCGGGCGGACAGCGGAGTGCGTGCACGAGCACCGCGAGCGCATAGTCGATGTTGACGAGCTCGCCGGTCGCCTCGACGATCCGCTCCGGCACTTCACGTGTGAATTTGCGCGGCGCGCCGGCGCGGGCCAGCGCGTTCAGCAGCGATTGCGCGCGCGGGTCGCCGCGCTTGTAGACGCCGTGGCCGAAGCCGGCAAAGCGCTCACCAAGCGCGACGCGTTCGCGGACCATCGGGGCGACATCGCGGTCGATCAGCGTCTTCACGAGCTGCGAGGCGAGCACGCCGGCGCCGCCATGCTTCGGCCCCTTCAGCGCGGCGAGGCCGGCGATGACGGAGTCATAAAGATTGAGCCCGGTCGACGCCGCGCAACGCGCGGTGAAGGTCGAGGCGTTCAATTCATGGTCGGCGAGCAGCACCAGCGCGCGGCGGATGAGATCGCCTGCATGCTTGTTATCGGGCGCCCAGGCCTGCGCGATCTGCTGGTGCAGCGGCTCGGATGACGGCTCGGCATTGAGCATGGTGGCAACCAGCAGCCGGACGATGCGCGCGCCGACGAGCGCGCGGCCGTCCGGTGCGCGGGTGAAGGCGCGCGAATCCGCGCTGGTCGCGAGCGCCAGCACCGCGATGGCGCGCTCGATCGGCGCGGCGCGGCGCGCGGCCTCTCCGATCGCGCGCATCTCGTCGGAGACGACCGGACGATTGTCCGGCGCAAAGGGATCGACGCCGGAGACATCCCAGAGCAGCGTCGCGGTGTGCTCCAGCGTGTCGCTTTCGGCGAGATCGACACAGTTGACGCCGCGATAGATCGGGCCGTCCTCGGTGATGGTCGAGATTTCCGTGTCCATCACCGGCAAATCGGCATCGAAGCTGCGCAGGCCGCGCGGCTCCGGCGACGGGACGCGGCGCTCCTTCAGGGCGCGGACGTCCTCGGCGCGGTAGCGGTTTTTTCGCGAGTCCGGCGTCGGCTCGGAGCGGATCAGGCCGCGGCTGACATAGGCGTAGAGCGTGGCCGGCGAGATCGCGAGCTCGGCCGCGGCTTCCCGGGCGGAGAGGTAGAGCTCCTCGGAATTATTCATATTGATTTATGTAATCAAGATTGATCAATCTGTCGAGACGCCCGATTTTCCTCCCGTGAACAAGGAGATTGGGTCATGAACATCCACCTCACCAAAAGCCAGATCGGGCTGGACGGCGTTCCCGCAGCCGAAACCGTGCTGAGCCATGTCGACGGCGAGCGCGGCGAACTGATCATCGCCGGCGAGCATGTCGGCACCCTCGCGAGCCAATCGAGCTTCGAGGGCGTCACCGCCCGGCTCTGGAACGGCGCGACCGGAAGCACGCTGAGCGAAGCCAATGTCCGGGCAAGCCTGGGGGCTGCGCGCGAGCGCGCCTTCGCGCGGCTCTTCGAGCTGCTGCCGGCGACGCACGCCACGGGCATCGTCGACGGGTTTCGCGCGGCAGTCGCAGGCCTTCGCGCC
Organism: Bradyrhizobium sp. LTSP857; assembly: GCF_000938285.1. Lineage (NCBI taxonomy): Bacteria > Pseudomonadati > Pseudomonadota > Alphaproteobacteria > Hyphomicrobiales > Nitrobacteraceae > Bradyrhizobium > Bradyrhizobium sp. LTSP857. Next base: position 14,376 of record NZ_JYMS01000008.1, read on the forward strand.
GAGCACGGGCTGGAGCACGAAGCGACCATCGTCGGCGCGTTTCCGGTGATCGCGGGCGCGCTGGTGCGCCGCGCCAAGGGGCTCGATCCCGTCGCGCCCGATCCAAGCGTAAGCCACGCCGCTGATACGCTCCGCATGCTGCACGGGCGTGCGGCGGCCGCGCGCGAGATCACTGCGCTCGACGCCTATCTCGTCACCGCCAGCGACCACGGCATGAACGCCTCGACCTTCACGGCGCGCGTGGTGGCCTCGACGCAGGCCGATCTGTTCGCTGCCGTCACGGCCGGCTATTGCGCGCTCACGGGTCCGCTGCATGGCGGCGCGCCGGAGCCGGTGCTGGAAATGCTCGATGCGATCGGCTCGCGCGAGCGCATCCAGCCCTGGGTGGATGCCGCGCTCGCACGCGGCGAGCGGATGATGGGTTTTGGCCATCGCGTCTATCGCGTCCGCGATCCACGCGCCGATGTGCTCAAGACCGCGGTTGAGGCGCTGGCCTCCGATGGCGCCGACCTGCCGTTCGCCGGCGAGGTCGAAGCCTATATCCGCGCCGCCCTGCGCAAGAAGAATCCGGAGCGGCCGCTGGAGACCAATGTCGAGTTCTTCACCGCGATCCTGCTCGATGCACTGGCGATCCCGAGGCAGGCTTTTACGCCGATCTTCGCGGTGGCGCGCGCCGCCGGCTGGACCGCGCATGCGCGCGAGCAGCAGCGGACGGGAAGGTTGATCCGGCCGAGTTCGTCATATGTGGGGGCGATGCCGAAGGATTGAAGAAGTAGCCCGGATGGAGCGAAGCGCAATCCGGGAAAGTCGTCGTTGTGTGAGAAAGTCCCGGATTACGCTTGCGCTCCATCCGGGCTACGGCACGGGGGGAGGCTCAGGCCTCCCGCACCACCGTCTTCAGATAATTATACGCCTTGATGATCTCGATCAGGCGGTCTTCGGTGGAGCGGTCGCCGCCATTGGCGTCGGGGTGGTGCTGCTTCACCAGCGCCTTGTACTTGGACTTGACGTCGGCGAGCGTCGCACTGGGGCCGAGGCCCATGACCTGGAGCGCCTTGCGCTCGGCGTTCATCACCTTGCGGGTTTCGACCTTGGGCTGAGCGGACTCCGGACCCTTCCGCCAGCCGGTGCGGCCGTTGAGCTCCGCGAACATGCTGAACGGATCGAAGGCGCCGTCGATCTCGGCCTCGGCGCCTTTCTTGACGCCGCCATTGGCGCCCATCTTCCAGGTCGGACGGTGGCCGGTCAGCGCATCCTTCTGGTAGCGCGCCACGGCGTCGGCATTCATGCCGGAGAAGAAATTGTAGTTCTGGTTGTACTCGCGCACATGGTTCAGACAGAAGTGCCAGTACTCGCGCGAGTTCTCGCGGCCCTTGGGCGCGCGATGGGCGCCCTTGTTCTGGCACCCGGTCCATTCGCAATTGACCACGGTGTCGCGCGGCTTCGCTTCCGGCTTGCCCTTGTTCGGCTTGACGCGGATGGAGTCGAAGAACTTTGATGAATCGATCGGCATGACCAACTTTGACTACGCAATGCGAAAACCTTCAAGTCTTGACATTGCAATTAGGACAGAACCCGTTCTCAAGAACCGCCGCCAAAGCGGCCTATCGGCATTGACGGAGTGCGATCGCGCACCTTAATGGCAAACATGGCTACCAGAGACATTATCAGCAACAAGTTGCAGGAAGCTTTCACGCCGGAAAGCCTGCAAGTCGTCGACGAGTCACATTTGCATGAGGGCCATGCCGGCCATCGGCCGAGCGGCGAGACGCACTTTCGCGTTTATATCGTATCTCAGGCCTTCAAAGGGAAGAGCCGGGTCGAGCGCCACCGCATGATAAATGCGGCGCTGGCCGCGGAACTCTCCGGCAGCGTGCATGCGCTGGCGATCCACGTGCAGGCGCCCGGGGAAGGGTAACGCCCCAAATTCCGCCGTCATGCCCGCGCAGGCGGGCATCCAGTAAACACTTCTGTCGAGATTCAACCGATAGGCCACGGCGTACTGGATCGTCCGCCCCAGTGCGCAAGCGCGCACAAGGCGGACGATGACACTGATCGCGTGGCTCAAAACGACGTCCCTGCCCGCTTTGGCTTGGATTCCTCCAGCTCCGCGTCGCGCGGCACCGGTGAAATACGGAGTGCGGTGATGCGGTTGCGTTCGCGGCGCAGGACGCGGAAGCGGAAGCCGTGGAAGGTGAAGCTCTGGCCGCGGTCGGGTATCGATTGCGCCTCGTGAATGACGAGGCCCGCAACCGTCGTTGCCTCTTGGTCGGGCAGGCGCCAATCCATGGCGCGGTTGAGATCGCGGATCGGCACCGAGCCATCGACCACGACCGAGCCGTCCGGCTGGGCGCGCACGCCGGCGACCACGACGTCGTGCTCGTCGGAGATGTCACCGACAATCTCCTCCAGAATGTCTTCCAGCGTCACAAGACCTTCAACTTCGCCGTACTCGTCGACGACGAGCGCGAAATGGGTTTTCCGGCGCCGGAACGCCTTGAGCTGTTCGGAGACCGGGCGCATCTCCGGCACGAACCAGGGCGGCAGCGCGATGGTGGAGACGTCGATGCGCGAGGTGTCACCATCCGAGGCCCGGATCGCGCGCAACAGATCCTTGGCGTGAAGCACGCCGATGATGTTCTCCGGCTTCTCGCGCCACAGCGGAATGCGGGTGTATTCGGTCGCCAGCACCTCGCGCACCAGTTCCTCCGGCGGCAAATCGGCGTTGATCATCATCATCTCGGTGCGATGGATCATGACGTCGGAGACCTGGAGCTCGCGCAAATCCAACAGGCCACCGAGCATGTCGCGGTCCACCTTCTCGACCTTGCCCTCATGGTGCAGGAGATCGACCGCGCCGCGCAGGCGCTCGGTCGGCGACAGGATCGGCTGGTTCTCGCCGATGGCGACGCCGAACAGCCGCATCAGCATCCGTACGATGGTCTCGACCACCGCGAGCACCGGGCCCAGGACGAACACGGTGAGCCGCATCGGCCGCGCGACCGCCAGCGCTGTGCGGTCAGGCGCATTGATGGCGATGGTCTTGGGCAGCACTTCCGCGAAGATCACGACCAGCGCGGTCATCACGCCGGTCGCGTAGAGCACGCCGACCTCACCGAACCAGGCGGTGAAGATGCCGGTCGCGATCGCCGAGGCGCCGATATTAGCGATGTTGTTGCCGAGCAGCAGCGCACCGATCAGCCGCTCGCGATTGGCGATCAGCCGCGAGACGACGACGGCATCATGATTGCCCTGTTTCGACAGCCGCAGCATGCTGGCGCGCGAGGCGCCGGTCAGCGCCGTCTCGCTCGCGGCGAAGAACGCCGAGATGAAAAGGCAGAACACGACGATGGAGAGTCCGAGCCAGTCCATGCACCACTCAAGTTTATTGTTTTAACGCGTTTTCTTGCCGCGTTCAGCCGCGCCTCATGCCTTCTGCGCGAGCTTTTCCTGGAGGAAGTCCCGCACCGGAGCAGGTTCGACGTCCTTCGCGATGACGGCGCGCCCGACCGCCTCCAGCAGAATGAAGGTGAGCTTGCCGCGCTTGACCTTCTTGTCCTGCGCCATCAGGGCCATCAGCGCGTCGGCATCGGCAAGGCCTTCCTGCGCGAAGCCGGCGATGTCCTGCAAGCGGGTCGGCAAGCCGGCCTCGACGAGGTGGCGCTCGACGCGCGCCGCATCGGCCTCACCGATCATGCCGAGTTTCGCCGAGAACTGCGCCGCCAGCGTCATGCCGATCGCGACGCCTTCGCCGTGAAAGAGACGATCGGAGAAGCCGGTCGCGGCTTCCAGCGCGTGACCAAAGGTGTGGCCGAGATTGAGCAGCGCGCGTTCGCCGGTCTCGCGCTCGTCGCGCGAGACGACGCCGGCCTTGGCGCGGCAGGAGGTCGCGATCGCGTGCTCGCGCGCCGAGCCGCCCTTGACGATGTCGGCGTGGTTCTTTTCCAGCCAGGTGAAGAAGGCCTCGTCGCCGAGCACGCCGTATTTGGCGACCTCGGCATAGCCGGCGCGGAACTGCCGCGGCGACAGCGTGTCGAGCACGGCGGTGTCAGCGATGACCAGCACCGGCTGGTGGAAGGTGCCGAGCAAATTCTTGCCCTGCGGCGAATTGATGCCGGTCTTGCCGCCGACGCTGGAATCGACCTGCGCCAGCAGCGAGGTCGGGACCTGCACGAAATCGACGCCGCGGCGCAGGATCGCAGCCGCAAAGCCGGCGAGATCGCCGACCACGCCGCCGCCAAGCGCGATGACGAGATCGTTGCGCTCGATCTTTGCGGCGATCAGGGCCTCGCTGACCTTCGTCAGCCCAGCATAGGTTTTCGAGATCTCGCCTTCCTCGACGACGATTCGTGACGTCGGAATGCCGCTCGCTGCGAGCGATGCCTCGGCCCGCTCGAGCCAGTGCTTTGCGACGGTGCGGTCGGTGACGATGGCCGTGCGCACGCCGGGGCGCAAAGCCGCGACCCGTTCGCCTAGCGACGACAGCACGCCGCGGCCGATGATGATGTCGTAGGCGCGCTTCTCCAGCGCGACGTCGACGATGACGGAATCGGAATGTTTCAAAGGCGCAGTCATCTTAACGCACTCGCGACGTCGGCTGGTGGCTCGGATGCGGCGGCCTGGCCGCAGAGATGGCCGTGTAGCGTCTCGATGGTCTCCTCGACGATCTTGTCATGCGGCACGTCGCGCGAGGCGATGGTGAGGTCGGCATTGCTGTAGACCGGCTCGCGCTCGGTGAGGAGCCGCGTCACGGTTCCTTCGGGATCGGCGGTCTGGAGCAGCGGACGATCGGCGCGGCGGCGCACACGGCGCATGATGACGTCGTGATCCGCCTTGAGCCAGATCGAGATCGCCTTGGCGGCGATACGGGCGCGCGTCTCCTCGCGCATGAAAGCGCCGCCGCCGGTTGCCAGCACCACGGGTTCGCCGTCCAGCAGACGCGCGATCACCCGCGCCTCGCCGTCGCGGAAATGCCGTTCGCCATGGCGCTCGAAAATCTCCGGTATGGTCATGCCGGCTGCCGCCTCGATCTCGGTATCGGCATCGATAAAGGGCAGCTTGAGCCGCGCCGCCATGCGGCGGCCGATGGTTGACTTGCCGACGCCCATCATGCCGACCAGCACGATCGAACGCGTCCCGAGCGCCGACAGGATATCGGCCTCAGGGGAAGCAGGTGCTGGCAACGCGGCGTCGGACATGTCCCTCGCTCGATCTGCCGCCAAATGCGGCATCCGGCCACCTATACTACCCCCCAAGCTTCCCTCGCCAGAGGACTCTTGCCACGAAACGGCGAACATGTTGGATGATTTCATTGGTTAATTTGCTTGTCCGAGACCCTGCCAATGCCCAGCCTGTTCCGCTTCCTGACGGTCGTCGCCGTGCTCGCCGGCATCGTCTATGGCGTGGTCTTCGCGCTGGCGAATTTCGTCAATCCAAAACCGCGGGAAATGACCGTGACGATCCCGCCGGATAAATTTCTCAAGAAATAGCAGCTAGGCTCCGGGGCATGCGTGCCAAATCTGCTCCCAACAAGTCTTCTGCCAGCAAGCCCTCCGACGCCAAGCTCACCGGCCTGTTCCTCGACATGCTCGCGGCGGAACAGGGTGCCGGCCCCAACACGCTTGATGCCTACCGCCGCGACCTCACCGATTTCTCGGAATTTCTCGCCCGCACCGGCCATACATTTGCGGATGCGGAGACGCAAACGCTGCGCGACTACCTCGCCGATCTCGATACACGCGGCTTCAAATCCTCCAGCGTCGCGCGGCGGCTGTCGGCGATGCGGCACCTGTTCCGGTTTCTCCTGAACGAGCGCATCCGCACCGAGGATCCCGCGGCGATCCTGTCCGGTCCCAAGCGCGGCCGCGGCCTGCCGAAGGTGCTGTCGATCGCCGATGTCGACCGCATGTTGACACGCGCCAAGGAGATGAGCGACGCGGCGGAGGTATCACCCTCGCAACGGCTGCGGAATTTGCGGCTCTATTGCCTGCTCGAGGTGCTCTACGCGACGGGCCTGCGCGTCTCCGAGCTCGTGGCGCTGCCGCGCACGGCGGCCAAGCGCGATGCCCGCATGATCGTGGTGCGCGGCAAGGGCGACAAGGAGCGGCTGGTGCCGCTCAACGAGGCCTCGCGGCAGGCGATGGTGGATTATCTTGCGGCGACGGAAGCTGCAAAGGCGGACAAGAAGAGCAGCCTCGCTGCCTCGAAATGGCTGTTTCCCTCGTTCGGTGAAAGCGGACATCTGACGCGGCAGCATTTTGCCCGCGACCTCAAGGAGCTCGCGGTCGCCTCGGGTCTCCAGGCCCGGCTGGTCTCCCCGCACGTGCTGCGCCACGCCTTTGCCAGCCACCTGCTGCACAACGGCGCCGATCTGCGCATCGTGCAGACCCTGCTCGGCCACACCGACATTTCCACCACGCAGATCTACACCCATGTGCTCGAGGAGCGGCTGAAGAGCCTGGTGCGCGACCTGCACCCGCTGGCGGAGAAGTAGGCCGCGGCTCCGGCGAAACCGCCTTGACTTCGGCCACATCTCCGCAGAAAGAGCCGTGGCCTCACGCATGATTTGGCGCGCTGCCGAACAGCGCACAGGTCAACCCCTTGAAGAAGCTACACTTCTTTATGAGAAGCCAACCCCGTTTCGCTCTCTCACCCCGTCCCCCTATATTGAGTTGATGCCAGACCAGATGCGCAGCTATCTCGATTTCGAAAAGCCCGTCGCCGAGTTCGATTCCAAGCTCGACGAATTGCGCACGTTAGCTGCCTCCGGCAGCGACATCGCCGATGAGATCGGGCGGATCGAGGACAAGGCGGCGCAGGCGCTGGCCGACCTCTATACGAACCTGACGCCGTGGCAGAAGACGCTGGTCGCGCGGCACCCGCAGCGGCCGCATTTCTCCGATTTCATCAAGGGCCTGATCACCGAGTTCACCCCGCTGGCCGGCGACCGCAAGTTCGGCGAGGACGAGGCGCTGGTCGCAGGCTTCGGCCGTTTCCGCGGCGAGGCGATCTGCGTGATGGGCCAGGAAAAGGGCGATTCCACCGACAGCCGCATCAAGCACAATTTCGGCATGGCGCGGCCCGAAGGCTACCGCAAGGCGGTGCGGCTGATGGAGATGGCAGAGCGTTTCGGCCTGCCGGTGCTGTCGATCGTCGATTCCGCCGGCGCCTATCCCGGCATCGGCGCGGAAGAACGGGGCCAGGCCGAGGCGATTGCGCGCTCGACCGATGCCTGCATGGCGCTGCGCGTGCCGAACGTCGCGGTCATCACCGGCGAGGGCATGTCGGGCGGCGCCATCGCCATCACCACCACCAACAAGGTGCTGATGCTGGAGCACGCAATCTACAGCGTGATCTCGCCCGAGGCCGCCTCCTCCATCCTCTGGCGCGATGGCACCAAGGCCCAGGAAGCCGCCAACAACATGAAGATCACCGCCCAGGACATGCTGCGCTTCGGGGTGATCGACAGCATCCTGAAGGAGCCGGTCGGCGGCGCCCACCGCGACCCCGCCGCCATGATCGCCACCACCGGCGAGGCCATCGCCAAGGCGTTTGACGAGCTGCGGAACCTGGACGGGGATACCATCCGTAAGCTGCGCCGGCAGAAATTCCTCGATATCGGCCGGAAACTGGGCTGATTCGGGCGGTTTTGGGTGCCGTAGGGTGGGCAAAGCGAAGCGTGCCCACCGGCCCCGGCGCACGGTGGATGGATGGTGGGCACGGCGCTTTGCGCCTTTGCCCACCCTACCGACCTCTAGAAGCCCCCGCCAGTAACCCCGCATTAACCCTTTTTTTGCCCAAATCAGCGATCTCAGTGGCAGTTGGGCTGTAAGGCCCAAGTAAGGCCGCAAGTAAGGACGCAGTTTAGTCTCTGTTGACCATGCCACTGGGCCAACGGGCTCGTGATCCCCGGTCGGGTTGCGACCCCATCACCCAGAGGTTAGAATTTTAATCAATGGCTTCAGGGCATAAGGCTCGGAGCGTGGTCACCGAAACACCGTCGATGCCGATCTCGCATCGAAGGTTTGACCAGGCTCAGGATTGGGGTTTTCGAGCCTTGCCCGGAACGTTGTGGGGTTCGTCTTGACTGTTAGCTCGCTTGCGCGCGCGATTTTGGCTTCGGTTGCGCTTGCCGCCAGTGTTGTGCTGGCCGGCTGCGACACCGATCAGGTTTCGCTCGCGACCAACGCCAAGGCCAATCAGCCGGTCACGCCAAAGCTTCTCGCCGCGATGGTCGAGAAGGACATGGATCTGCAATCGCCGATCCTGGTACGCCTGTTCAAGCAGGAGGCCGAGCTCGAGATCTGGAAGCAGGCGCGCAACGGCCAGTTCGCACTGCTCAAGACCTATCCGATCTGCCGCTGGTCGGGCGATCTGGGTCCGAAGGTCCGCGAGGGCGATCGTCAGGCGCCGGAAGGATTCTACTCGATCAATCCGAGCCAGATGAATCCGCAGTCGGCTTACTATCTCTCGTTCAACACCGGCTTTCCCAACGCGTTCGACAAGGCGCTCGGCCGCACCGGCTCGCAGCTGATGGTCCATGGCGACTGTTCGTCGCGCGGCTGCTACGCGATGACGGACGAGCAGATCGCGGAGATCTATTCGCTCGGCCGCGAGTCCTTCTTCGGCGGCCAGAAGGCGTTCCAGTTCCAGGCCTATCCGTTCAAGATGACGCCGGTGAACATGGCCAAGCACCGCAACAATCCGAACATGGCCTTCTGGAAGATGATCAAGGAAGGCTATGATCATTTCGAGGTGACGCGGCAGGAGCCGAGGGTCGACTTCTGCGAGAAGAAATACGTGTTCGACGCGACCAAAACGCCCGACGCCAAGCGCGATCCCGTGTTCGACGCTTCCGCAAAGTGCCCGGCCTATGTGATCCCCGATGACATCGCCAGCGCCGTGCGCGAGAAGGAAGAGCGCGACCAGGCCGAGTACAACAAGCTCGTCTCCAAGGGCATCCCGGTGGCGCGCATGAACACCGGTATCGACGGCGGCATGAACAAGATTTTTGCGGCGAAGATTCCGGAAGGCTCGACCGGCCTGTCGGAAGGCGCCGAAGGCACCACGCTGCAGATGCTGGCGATGTCGAAGGCGCCCGGCACCATCCCCGGCACCGTCAATCCGCCGAAGCCGAATTTCGACGCAGTCGCAGCCGCGCCGCAGGAAGAGCCGGTCGTGGCCGTCGCCGCGCCCGCAGCCAACACCCGCGTCGCCACGGCCCAGCCGGCCGAGAAATCCGGCGGCTTCTTCTCCAATCTCGGCCGCAAGATGGGCCTGGGCACCGCTGACACGACGGCGACCGCCTCGGCTCCGCCGGCAGTTGCTGCACCGGCGGCGCCCGCCAAGCCGGCCGTCGCCGCAGCCAAACCCGCGCCGCAGCCCCAGGCGCCGAAGTCAGTCGTCGCCGTGAAGCCGGCCGAACCGGCCAAGCCCGACACGCGCCTTGCCGCGACGCGGCCGGCGCTGAAGCCGTCGGTGTCTGATGGAGCGGGCAGCAGCGACACGCAATTCGCGGGTGCTGCACCGGTGGTGCCGGCGAACTCGTTCGACAACCGGTTCTCGGCGGTGAAGTAGGCGATTTAGCCTCCCACTTAGAAGGGGTTCTGCCCGCATTTTCGGCGGCGCTGACATTAGGCCCCAATCACGCTGTCTTCGACCTTTTACGGTTACGGCGCAGGCCGTCTGGCCAATACCCACCTTCCCCCGGCTTTTTGACTGCAATGATATCCTTATTATGATATACATATAATCGTTGGATATCATGGAGGCTACGGTGCAGGTTTCCAAATGGGGTAACAGCCTCGCGGTCCGGCTGCCCAAGACGCTGGTGGAAGAGCTAGGCCTCAAAGAAGGTGACGAGCTCGATGTTGTCGCCGCGCGCAAAGGGACGATCGAGGTCGAGACCAAGGAGGAGCGTCGCCGGCGGGCGATCGAAAACATGCGCGCACGCAACTGGCCCTCCCTGCCTGCCGACTACAAGTTCGATCGCAACGAGGCAAACGAGCGGTGAGCGCGTTTTTCGATACCAACATTCTCGTTTACGCGCAGCAGACCGGTACCAAGGCGACAATCTCGCAAGACTTGATCGAGCAAGGCGGCACCATCAGCGTGCAGGTCCTGAATGAACTGGCAAACGTCTTGCGCAAGAAGCAGGGACGAAACTGGCGCGACATCGAGCTTCTGTTCGATGATATCGACGATACGCTCGATCCCGCACTTCCGCTGACGGTGAAGACCAGCCGTGCGGCCCTTGCGCTCGTGCGAGATGATGGATTCGCTTTCTACGATGCGCTGATCGTTGCCGCCGCGATCGAAGCCGGCTGCGATATCCTCTACAGTGAAGACATGCAGCACGGCCGCAGCATCGGCGGGCTCACCATCGTTAATCCGTTTCTCGGAAACGTCTCACCGTCACCCTGAGGTGGCCGCTTCTTCAGCGGCCCTCGAAGGGCGACCGCCCGGCTGACAGCTCGGCCGTGCATCCTTCGAGGCTCCCCATGCACCGCTTCGCGCCGCATGGCTCGCACCTCAGGATGACGGGGCTCGCAGGGGACGCGTTGCGAGGGATTTGAAGCTAACGGCTGCCCCTCTACGGCGCCAGATACCGCAGCAGCTCCGGATTTCCCCGCACATCACCCGCCGCGCCTTGTAGCGCGACCCGTCCGCGGTCCAACACGTAGGCGTAATCCGCAACGCGCAGCGCCAAATCGAGGTGCTGCTCGACGATGATGACGGCGATGTTTTTCGCGAGCTCAATCAGGCGCTCGGTGATCTCCTCGATCACGCCGATCCAGACGCCTTCAGTCGGCTCGTCCAGCAGCAGCAGTTTTGGATCGCCAAGCATGGCGCGGCCGATGGCGAGCATCTTGCGCTCGCCGCCGGAGAGCGTGCCGGCGGGTTGGTCGAGGCGCTGACCGAGCTTTGGGAAGATGGTCAGCACGTGGTCGACGGCGTCGGCCTTGCTGCTCGCGAGCGAGCCGACCGCGAGATTGTCGCGCACCGACAGGCGCGCGAATACCGAATGTTCCTGCGGCACATAGCCAATGCCGGCGCGCACGCGCTCCTGGGTCGCGCGGCGGCTGATGTCGCGGCCGTCGAAGGCGAGCTCGCCCTTCCACGCCGGCAGCTCGCCGACGATGGTCTTCATCAGTGTGGTCTTGCCGGCGCCGTTGCGGCCCAACACGGCAACGCCGCCCCGCCAGGGAATGCCGAGGTTGACGTCGAACAGGACCTGGCTGCGGCCATAGCCGGCGTCGAGATGCTTGATGTCCAAAAATTCAGGCACGGCGCAGATAAATCTCCTGGACGGCCTTGTTGGCCTGGATCTCGGACACGGTGCCGGACGCCAGCACCTTGCCCTGGTCGAGCACGGTGAGGCGATCACAGATGTCGCGGATGAAATCGAGATCGTGCTCGACGATCACGAGCGAGCAGTGCTGCTTGATCGGCTGGAGCAACTCACCGGTGACACGACGCTCTTCCAGGCTCATGCCGCCGGTCGGCTCGTCGAGCAGCAACAGTTTTGGCTTGCCAGCGAGTGCCATCGCGATCTCCAGCCATTGCTGCTGGCCGTGCGACAGTGCCGCGGCTGCGTCGAACGCACGGTCGACGAGGCGAAACTGCGTGAGCATGGTCATGACCTGATCGTGCAGCGCGCCTCTTGTGCGCGAGAACACGAGGTCGAACAGCGAAGACTGCGCCTGCAACGCGAGCAGAATGTTGTCGTACAGCGTCAGCGTCGGCAGCACGGAGGTGATCTGGAATTTCAGGCTCATGCCGGCGCGGGCGCGCTCGGTCGGCGTGAACGCGGTAATATCGGTGTTGATGAAGGAGACCTTGCCCTGTGTCGGCACTTCGGCCCCCGCAATGCACTTCATCAGCGTGCTCTTGCCGGAGCCGTTCGGTCCGATCAGGCCATGAAACTCGTTCTCGCCGACGGTCAGCGCCGCACCGTCGAGCGCGGTGAGCTTGCCGAACACCTTTCTGACACCGACAGCTTCAAGGAGCGGCATCGCGCTTCTCCTTACGGCTGGCACCAAAGCTGCCGACACGCTCGCGCTCGCCCAGCACAAAACTGATCAGGCCGAGCGGCCGGAACAGGATCACGAGCAGGAGCAGCACACCAAGGATGATCGGCCAGATGTCGCGGTAATTGTCCGAGAGCCAGAAGCTGACGCCTTCGACGATGATAGCGCCGATGACGGCGCCGATCAGCGTGCCGGAACCGCCGAACAAAACGTAAAGCACGACCTGGGTCGAGACGACGACGCCGACCATGTTGGGCCAGACGAAACCTTCGTGGAACGCATAAAGACTGCCGGCCAGACCCGCGACGGCGCCACCGATCGCGAAGATGATCGCCTTGAGATGCTGCGCCTTGTAGCCGAAGAAGGCGATGCGCTGCTCGTTCTCGCGCAGGCCTGCGAGCGCCAGGCCGAATTGCGAGCGCACCAGGAAACGGCAAAGCAGATAGACGACGACGAGAATGCCGAGCACGAGATAGTAGAAGGGCGGCCCTTCAGAGAATTCGTAGCCGCCGAGCGTCATCGGTGCGATCGAGGGGATACCGTTCTGGCCGCCGAGATAATACCAGCCGCGCGCAAGCCGATCGGCGGCGTATGATCCCGTCAACGTGCCAAGCGACACGAAGATCACGCTGGAGGGATGCCGTCCCAGCAGCAGGAAGCCGCCGAGCAGGAGCGCGAAGGCGAGACCGATGATCGTTCCCGCAGGGAGCACCAGGAAGATGTTGGTGATGTCCAAGTCGCGCGCGAGCAGCGCGACGCCATAGCCGGCCGAGCCGAAGAACAGGGCCTGACCAAAGCTCATGATGCCGGCATAGCCCCAGACCAGGTCAAACGACAGCGCGAACAGCGCGAGGATGATCACGCGTGTCGCAAACACCGTGAGATAGTCCTGCAGCACCAGCGGGGCGACCAGCGCCGCGACAAGCACAACGACCTCCACGATCGGCAGGACCTTTCGTCCTGCCGCGACCTGTCCCGCCGCTGCGCTTTCAGCCATCGCACCGTCCACTTCATCGCCGGCGTCGGCGACGATGGCCTGCTTTACCACACTCATGGACTTCGGCATTCCGCCTCAGCATTCCTCTCTAGCATGGCTCTCTAGCACTCCTTGGGATCGACGAGCCCGTCGCTGCGTCCGACGATCTCGTAGTTCCCGGCCTTGGCGACCGCGGTGTACATCTTCATCTTGCAGTGCCGTTTGCCCGGCACCATCTCGGCCGGTCCGCCCGGACCTTCGGCGATCTTGGCGTGATCGAGCGCGGCGGCGACGGATTCGCGGTCGACCTTGCCGGCTTCCTTGACGGCGGCTTCCCACAGCTTCAGGCCGCGATAGGTGCCGGTCGCCGCACTGCCGGCGGCGAACAGGAAGTTGCCGGGGAAATCCTTTTCATAGGCCGCCTGAATTTTCGCGTTGAACGCATCCTCCTTGGTCAGCACCTTGAAATAATCGAGACAGCTTGCGAGCCCCTCGATCTCGGCCGCCTGGTTGATGTTGAGGGTGTTCTCGTCATAGTAGACGCAGGCGAGCCGACCGCCGTTCTTGAGGAAGCCCGCTTCATAGAGCTGCTTGAAGAAGGGGCCGACGCCCGGCGGAATGACGGTGTTGAAGACGACGTCAACCTTGTTGGAGATGATGCGGTTGACGGTCGAGGAGAAGTCGACCTGGTCGAGCGGATAATATTCCTCGAACACGACCTCGCCGCCGTTGGCTTCGATCACCTTGCGGGCATAGACGTTGAGCGTGTGCGGCCAGACATAGTTGGCGCTCGGCAGAGCAAACTTCTTGCCACCGTTCTTGATCAGCCAGGGGATGAAATCGTCGCATTGCTGCGCCGGCGTCGGCCCGGTGCAGAACAAATAGGGCGTGCACTCCTTGCCTTCGTAGAGCTGCGGGTAGATGTAGAGCGTCTTGCCGCGCGCCACGATCGGATCCTTGATCGCGTTGCGCATCGATGAGGTGATGCCGCCCAGAACCATGTCGACCTTGTCGCGCTGGATCAGCTTGCGCACGTTGCCGACGGCAACGGATTCGTTCGACGCGGTGTCCTCGATGTAGAGCTCGAGCGGACGGCCGAGCAGGCCGCCGGCATCGTTCATCTGCTTGATCAGCATCTTGGCGACGTTGGCGTCCGCCGTACCGGCATAGGCGATCGGGCCGGTGAGGTCGGTCGCGATGCCGACCTTGATCGGAGCCTCTGCGGCGTTGGCCCAGGGAGCCGGGATGACCCAGCTACCGACGCCGGTCGCGACCGCGCCGGTGGCAAAGGCAAAGTTACCGAGAAAGCGGCGGCGGGTGAGATTGGTGCGATCTGCAAACATTGGACTAAACCCCTTTTCCAGCGATGAGGCCCTGTGGCCGGAATTTGATGAAGACAATGGCAAGGACGAAGACGAGGACGTCGGCGACGACGGGCGCCATCACCCATGGCAGCGCAGCGCTCAGCGTGCCGATGACACCGGCGCCCGCGACCGGCCCGATAAAGGAGCCGACGCCGCCGACCATGACGGCGACAAAGCCCTGGATCAGGAAGCGCAGGCCGAGGTCGGCGAACAGGCTGAACACCGGTACGATCAGTGCGCCAGCAAGGCCGGCGAGCGCCGCACCGAACGCGAAGGTCGCGCCGTAGATCAGCGGCGTGGAGATGCCCGACGCCCGCGCCAGCGACGGATTTTCCAGCGTAGCGCGCACGCGCAAGCCGAAGCTGGTTCGCGACAACAGGAGATAGCAGCCCGCCATCACCAAGAGCGTGATGATGATGATGGTGAAGCGCCAGGCCGAGATGTGCATGGCGCCGATGTCGATCGAGCCGCCGATCGGCTCGGGCACGGTCAGATAGAAGCCGCCGATCAGGCCGCGCACGGTCTCGCGGATGATCAGGCCGAGCGCATAGGTGCCAAGCATGGCGACGATCGGTGCAGCGTAGAAACGCCGGATGATCAGCGCCTCCAGCACGAAGCCGAGCGCGCCGACCGCGAAGGGCGCCGCAACCATGCCGGTCCAGATTGGCAATCCCTTGGCGTAGGCGAGATAGGTGATGTAAGCCCCGAGCAGGACGAACTCGCCCTGCGCGAAGTTGAAGATGCCCATCATGCTGGCGATGATCCCGAGCCCCAGCACGATCAGAACGATGATCGCGCCAAAACTCAGGATCTCGAACGCCGCGACGAACGCGTTAGCCATATGATGCTGTTCCGTCCGTCTGCATGAGTTCCACGCTCACATCTTCTTCCAGTCGCCGACCTGCTCGAACGCATGCGCGGCGCGATAGATGGTAGATTCCTCGAACATGCGACCGACCAGCATCAGGCCGACGGGCAGGCCATCGACCATGCCGCATGGCAGCGACATCGCGGGGTGATGAGTGATGTCGAACGGTGCGGTGTTGGAGATCATCTCCAGCGCGCGGGCAACATAGTCTTCGCGGCTGGCCGTGGGCTCCGGCAGCTTCGTCGCCTTCATCGGCGTCGTCGGCAGCAGCAGCAGATCGTAGTCTTTGAACGCCTTGTCATAGGCCGCGGTGAGGCGGCGCGAGATGTTGAGCGCCTTGCCGTAATAGCGCGGACCAAAATTGTTGTTGATGTAGGTGCCGAGCAGCAGGAACAGCTTTGTTGTCTCGGACAGCGAGTCCGCCTGCCGCCGCCAGCCGCGATGGAAATCCATCAGTGAGGTCGAATAGAGGTCGGAGCGGGAGAGGCCATAGCCGTCGCCATACATCATGGTCTGGGTCATGCCTTCGGTGCCGATCGGCGTCCAGATCGCGGGGCCCAGGAGGTGCATCGGGATCGAGACCGTCTCGACGGTGGCGCCGAGATCCTTGAAACGCTTGGCGGCCTCGCGCACGCTTTCATTGACAGCGGTTTCCGCGTTCGCCTGCTCAAAGCCTTCCTTGAGGATGCCGATCTTCATGCCCTTCACGCCCTGACCTAGCGCCTTGGTGTACTCCTCGACCTTCGGCGCCTTGATGCGGGGATCGTAGCCGTCGTCACCGGCGAGGACTTCCAGCAGCAGCGCGTTGTCGGCAACTGTCGCCGTCATCGGGCCGGTGTGGTCGACGAAGACCTCGATTGGCATGATGCCGGTATAGGGCACGAGGCCCCAGGTCGGCTTCATGCCGTAGGTGCCGCAGAACGAGGACGGCATGCGGATCGAGCCGCCCTGGTCGCCGCCGATCGCCATATCGACCTCGCCGAGGGCGACGACGACGCCTGAGCCCGAGGACGAGCCGCCGGCCGAATAGCCCATCTTGTGCGGATTATGCACCGCGCCCACCGCGCCGGTGTGGCTGCCGCCGGACATGCAGAAGGATTCGCAATGAACTTTCCCGGCGATCTCGGCGCCGGCGTCGAGCATGCGGGTGACGATGGTGGCGTCGAAATCGGGGACGTAGCCCTCCAGCGTCGCCGAGCCGTTCATCATGGGAACGCCGGCGAGCATGATGTTGTCCTTCAGCGCGACCGTCTTGCCCTTGAGCTTGCCGGAGCTAGCACCCTTCACGGTCGACTTGCGATACCAGGCATTGCGCGGGTTCTCCTCCGCTGACGGCCGATAGCCCGGCGTGCGCGGATATTTCACCTCCGGCACCTCGTCCGGCATCGCGCCGACGAGATTGTAGGCCTCGATCGAGCCCTGCATCAGGCCGCGGAACGAGGTAACGTCTTCATCGGTCAACGCGAGGCCGCACTGCTCGGCGACGCTGCGGAGCTGGGCTGGCGTGGGAAGGACAACTGTCACGGCGCTCTCCTTGAGGCTTCTTGATCCCTGGCTTTGGACGGACAGCCGCTCGGGCCGCGCCTGCACGGCGCGGGGCCAATCGGCGTCGCGTCGATATTACAGACGGAAATATTTTCCTTTTCAAGTATTATTTTGGATCGAGGTCGTGTGTAGATTGCCTCGCCGGCATCAGACCGGCTTGATCAGCTTGAAATCGAGGCCGTCGGCTTCGGCGAGATACATCTGCATCCGGGCATGGCCGTTGCGAACGGTGACAGGGCCGCGCGCGCCGCCATAAACGATGTTGCGCCCCGCTGCGAGCATCGGCCCCATCGCCAATGTTCCAGCCTTGTTCGCGACGGCTTCGAGGAAACGCAGCCCCTCATAGCTGGATTGACCGAGCGAGCCGATCGGCGCGGCGTTCGGCCCGAACATCAGATGATAGCGGCTTTGAAAATCATCGTTGGCCCGCGAGCCAATTCCGGGGAAATAGCCGGACGCGCAATACATGTTCTCGCTGTTGTCGGCGCCGATGCCGAGCAGCACGGTTTCGTCCATTGCACCGGCGAGCCGCAGGGTCGTCGCGGCAAGGCCGCATTCGCCGAACGCGCGATTGAAGGTGATGCTATCGGTGCCGATCAGGGAAATCAGCACGACGTCCGGCCGTGCGGCGCGGATGCGCTCCAGATGCGGCTCGTGGTTGTCTTCGCCGAGCGGAACGAATTCCTCGCCGACGACGTGTCCGCCGGTTTCCTTGATGTAGCGCTTCACCGCGCGGTGCGACTGCCAGGGCCAGACATAGTCGCTGCCGATCAGATACCAGCGCGCCGCCTTCTTGACGTCGGCGAGCCAATGGATCGAAGGCCGGCTCTGCCAGCGCGGCGTCTCGCCGATCGCCATCACGCCCGGCGTGCGCTCGCCACCCTCATAGACCGGCGTGTAGATGTAGGGAATGCGGTGGCGCGTGGTGACCTTGCGCAAGCCGACGCGGACCGCGCTGGTGTGCAATCCGACAATGAGATCGAGCTCATCGAACGCGATCGCCTGCTCGGCGCGGTTCAGGATCTCATCAAGCGGGCCGCCGGCGTCGTAGATCGAAAGCTCGATCTCGCGTCCGAGAATGCCGCCGCGCTTGTTGATCTCGGCGACCGCGAGCTGCGCAGAGTTGGTCGCGCACGGACCCCAGACTCCGGGCGAACCGCTACAGCAGATGAAGCCACCGATGCGCAGCTTGCTCGCGCCGCGCCGCTTGAGGAAGGCATGATCGGCCGGCGACAGCGCGCCATCGGCCGCCGACGACAGATTCCTGAACAGCAAAGACGGCGGCAACGCCGGACCGCCGTGAGCCGGGAAGTTTACCGTCGCGCGCACGCCAACTCCTGTCTGGTGCCAGACCTGAAAGCCTATTGAGCAGGCGGCCGCGGCTTCCGCCCTTTTGTTGTGCAATCATCCTATTTTGAAAATATTGAATATTCAAGAATTGAAGTGCATATAGATGCAGCATTGATTGCAAGACATTCACTCATTTGGGTCAAGACGAAGTCTTAGCCGTGGCAAAACCGAACGCTCCGATCACCGAACACCTCGCTTATCTGCTCGCGCAAGCCAACCGGGAGATCAACCGGCAGCTGGAACTGCGGTTGAGCAAGGAAGGCGTGCCCGTCGAGCAGTGGCGCATCCTCAAGGTTCTCTCCGATGGCAACGGCCATTCGATGGGCGAGCTTGCGGATGCCGTGCTGCTCAACCATCCGACGCTGACCAAGATGATCGACCGCATGGTCTCCGACACGCTGGTCTATCGCGTGCAGGATCCCAATGACCGCCGCAAGGTCCTGATGTTCATCTCCGACCGCGGCAAGGTGCTCAGCAAGAAGCTCAACACGCTCGCGGTGGACCAAGAGGAGCACATCCTGGAGAGCTACGGCAACAAGTCGACGAGCGAGTTGAAGCGGCTGTTGGAGAGTCTGATCGACAGCTCGAATTGAGGCTGTTCGTTTTAGGTAGGATCTCTCACTCGTCGTCCCGGCGAAGGCCGGGACCCATAACCACAGGATTAAGTTTGGCGAAGGCAGCTAGTTGCGCTGCTTCACGCGGTACAACGACCGCATGCTCTCGATAGATTCCGCGGTATGGGTCCCGGCCTTCGCCGGGACGACAGCGGAATATGCGACGACAGCAGAGCTTAGCGGCTAGCCGTACCGCCCGTGGCAGTGCTTGTACTTCTTGCCTGAGCCGCACGGGCAGTCCTCGTTGCGGCCGATCTTGCCCCACGATGCCGGGTTCTTCGGATCGCGCAGGGTGGCGTCGGTGGCCTGCGGGGCGAGTGAGACGTTGGCGACGGCCATCTCGTCCTCGCCGGTGTTCGGGTCGAACTTGTGCGCTTCCATCGGCGGCAGGATGGGCGCTTCCTGCTCCGGCGGGACGATCTCGACCCGCATCAACTGCGCGGTGACGGCCTCGCGTAAGTGAGCGCTCATCTCCTGGAAGAGGTTGAAGGCTTCGGTCTTGTACTCCTGCAACGGATCGCGCTGGCCGTAACCACGCAGACCGATGACCTGACGCAGATGGTCGAGCATGATCAGGTGCTCGCGCCAGAGGTGGTCGAGCGTCTGGAGCAAAATGGTCTTCTCGACGTAACGCATCACGTCGGGGCCCCATTGCGCGACCTTCGCGGCCATGTGCTCGTCGGCGCGGGTCTCGATGCGCGTCAGCAGCTCCTCGTCGGCGATGCCCTCTTCCTTGGCCCAGTCCTGGACCGGCAGGTCGAGATCGAGCACGCGCTTCAGCTCTTCCTTCAGGCCAGCGACGTCCCACTGCTCGGCATAGGCATGCTCGGGCACGTGCTTGGCGACGAGGTCGTCGATGAAGGCGTGGCGCATGTCGGTGACGGTCTCGACGACGCTCTCGTCCTTCATCAGGTCGACGCGCTGATCGAAGATCACCTTGCGCTGGTCGTTCTGGACGTTGTCGAACTTGAGCAAATTCTTGCGGATGTCGAAGTTGCGCGCCTCGACCTTCTGCTGCGCCTTCTCGAGCGCCTTGTTGATCCAGGGATGGATGATGGCCTCGCCCTCTTGCAGGCCGAGACGCTGGAGCATGCTGTCGAGGCGGTCCGAGCCGAAGATGCGCATCAGATCGTCTTCCAGCGACAGGAAGAACTTTGAGCGGCCGGGGTCGCCCTGCCGGCCGGAACGGCCGCGGAGCTGGTTGTCGATGCGGCGGGATTCGTGGCGCTCCGAACCCATGATGTAGAGGCCGCCGGGCTTTGTCACCGTCTTGGCGGGCTTCGAGCCCTTTGCCGGCTCGATCTCGACGGTCTCCTCGGCCTTCAACACGATCTCGCGGAAGCGCTCGACGTCGGCCTTGATCTGCTCGATCTTCTTGGCTTTCTCGACCTCGTCCTCGATGCCCGCAGTCTCTTTCGGGATGCGCATCTCGAGCGAGCCGCCGAGCTTGATGTCGGTGCCGCGGCCAGCCATGTTGGTCGCGATCGTGATCGCGCCGGGCACGCCGGCTTCGGCGACGATATAGGCTTCCTGCTCGTGGAAGCGCGCGTTCAGGACCGCAAACAGCTTGGCCTGCTTGCCGGCGCGCGCCGCGGCATAGAGCTTGTCGAGCGCGTTCTCCTTGCCGAAATCGATCTGCTTGTAGCCGTTCTGCTTCAAGAATTCGGCGAGCACTTCCGACTTCTCGATCGACGCGGTGCCGACCAGCACCGGCTGGAGCCGCGAATTGGCGCGCTCGATCTCGGCGAGGATGGCGACGTATTTTTCCTTCTGGGTGCGATAGACTTCGTCGTCCTCGTCGAGGCGGCCGACCGGCACGTTGGTCGGGATCTCCACGACCTCGAGCTTGTAGATGTCAAAGAGCTCGTCGGCTTCGGTCAACGCCGTGCCGGTCATGCCGGCGAGCTTTTCATACATCCGGAAATAGTTCTGGAAGGTGATCGAGGCCAGCGTCTGGTTTTCCGGCTGAACCTGCACATGCTCCTTGGCTTCCAGCGCCTGGTGCAGGCCTTCCGAATAGCGGCGGCCCTGCATCATGCGTCCGGTGAACTCGTCGATGATGATGACCTCGTCGTCACGGACGATGTAGTCCTTGTCACGCGTGAACAGCGTGTGGGCACGCAGCGCCTGGTTGATGTGGTGCACGACGGAGACGTTCTCGACGTCGTAGAGCGATTCGCCCTTGAGCTGGCCGGCGTCGCGCAGCAGCGTCTCGATCTTCTCCATGCCGGCTTCGGTCAGCGTCACCGTGCGCTGCTTCTCGTCGACCTCGTAGTCGGTCTTGTCGAGCTTGGGCAGGAAGCCGTCGATGGTGTTGTAGAAGTCGGAACGGTCGTCGAGCGGGCCGGAAATGATCAGCGGCGTGCGCGCCTCGTCGATCAGGATGGAGTCGACTTCGTCGACGATCGCGTAGAAGTGCGGCCGCTGGACCATGTCCTCGAGCCTGTACTTCATGTTGTCGCGCAGATAGTCGAAGCCGTATTCGTTGTTGGTGCCGTAGGTGATGTCGCAGGCATAGGCCGTCTTGCGCTCGGAATCGTCGAGGCCGTGGACGATGACGCCCGTGGTCATGCCGAGAAAGCCGTAGATCTGGCCCATCCAGGCGGAGTCGCGGCGGGCGAGGTAATCGTTGACGGTGACGACGTGGATGCCCTTGCCGGCGAGCGCGTTGAGATAGACCGCAAGCGTTGCCACCAGCGTCTTGCCTTCGCCGGTCTTCATCTCGGCGATGTCGCCCTCATGCAGCACCATACCGCCGAGCAGCTGGACGTCGAAATGGCGCTGGCCGAGCGTGCGCTTGGCGGCCTCGCGCACGGTCGCAAAGGCCGGCACCAGCAAATCGTCCAGCGTCTTGCCCTCGGCAAGCTGCTTCTTGAAGTCGGCGGTGCGGCCCTTGAGCTCCTCGTCGGAGAGCTTGATGAGCTCCGGCTCCAGCGCGTTGATCGCGCTGACGCGGGACTGATATCCCTTCACCCGCCGGTCGTTGGCGGAGCCGAAAAACTTGCGGGCGAGCGCGCCGATCATGCCTAGTTCCTGTGTTCGCGATTTAACCGCATTGCAGCCAAGAGGTTGTCACCCGCTTGCCTATCAACTCACCGTGACGCCCGATGACGCCTGAGCCCGAACTGCTGGGGGTCATCCGCCATATGGGTGGGAATTGAGCAAGCCTGGGTTCAACGGCCAAAAACGCAGCAAAATAAACGCCATCGCCATGGTCGCGACCGGGCAGAGATATGGCCCGGTCAGGGCCTTGTCAACGGCAGCCGCATTGCGGCTAATTCATCATTTTGACAGACTTTTCGCGTTGCCAAGCCCCCCTGAATTGGGCGAGTGTCCGCCCCGCTCGAGCAGCCCCCTGCTTCAACAAAAGGATTTTCCATGACCACCTCGTTCCCGGTAACCAAAACCGGCCTGCGCTTCGGCCTCGCCACCGCCCTCGCGGGCTGCCTTGCGCTGGCGCTGATCGCGGGTCCCGGCCGGGCTGCCGATGATCCGGTCCTGGCGAAGGTCAATGGCGCTGACATCAAGAAGAGCGACGTCGCCATGGCCGAAGAGGAACTCGGGCCGAGCCTCGCCCAGATGGACCCGGCGACCAAGGACGAGAACGTGCTGTCCTTCCTGATCGACATGAAGATCGTGGCCAAGGCCGCCGAGGACAAGAAGGTCGCCGACGGCGAGGAGTTCAAGAAGCGCATCGCATTCGCCCGCAACCGCCTGCTGATGGACAGCCTGCTCGCCCAGGAAGGCAAGGCGGCGACCAACGACGACGCCATGAAGAAGGTCTATGAGGAGGCCTCCAAGCAGATCACCGGCGAGCAGGAAGTGCGCGCCCGCCACATCCTGGTCGAGACCGAGGACGAGGCCAAGGCGGTGAAGGCCGAGCTCGACAAGGGCGCCGATTTCGCCGAGCTCGCCAAGAAGAAGTCGAAGGATCCGGGCTCCGCCGACGGCGGCGACCTCGGCTTCTTCACCAAGGAGCAGATGGTGCCGGAATTCTCCGCGGTCGCCTTCGCGCTCGAGCCGGGCAAGATCTCCGACCCCGTGAAGTCGCAGTTCGGCTGGCACATCATCAAGGTCGAGGAAAAGCGCAACCGCAAGGCGCCGGACTTCGAGCAGGTCAAGGCCCAGATCGAGCAGTACGTCACCCGCAAGGCCCAGGCCGACTATGTCGCCAAGCTGCGCGCCGAGGCCAAGATCGAGCGCACGGACCAGCCGGCGGATGCGGCCAAGGACGCCAAGCCCGCCGACGCGGCCAAGCCGTCCGACAGCAAGATGGCGCCGCCCGCCAAGAAGTAAAAATTTGCTGTCACTTCGGTGACGCCAAGAGTATCTAAGCATCGCAATGGCCGGGCAAAAAGTGCGAAGCACGTCTTCGCACTAGATGTCCCGGCCATCTGCATATCCAGACCCCACCAAGGCGCCCCGCGATGTCCTCTTCCGTCTCCCCGCTCGCTCCGAAAACTGTTCCCGACATGCCCGCGATCGCGGGCGTCCGTCTCGCGACGGCCGAGGCCGGCATCCGTTACAAGAATCGCACCGACGTGCTGCTGGCGGTGATGGACAAGGGCACCGCAGTCGCCGGCGTCTTCACCAAGTCGAAATGCCCGTCCGCACCGGTGGAATGGTGCCGCGCAAAACTGAAGGGCGGCAAGGCGCGCGCCCTCGTCGTCAATTCCGGCAACGCCAACGCCTTCACCGGCAAGACCGGCCGCGGCTCAACCGCGCTGACCGCGAAGATCGCCGCCAAGGCCGTCGGGTGCAGCGAGAGCGAGATTTTCCTGGCCTCGACCGGCGTGATCGGCGAGCCGCTGGACGCGACCAAGTTCGACGGCGTGCTCGAGCGCCTCGCCGAGAGTGCCGAGCCCGGCGATTATCTCACCGCGGCCAAGGCGATCATGACCACCGACACCTTCCCGAAGGTCGCGACCGCGACCGTGAAGCTCGGCAAGGCCAAGGTCACTATCAACGGCATGGCCAAGGGCGCCGGCATGATCGCCCCCGACATGGCGACAATGCTGTCGTTCATCTTTACCGACGCGCCGATCGCGCCGGCTGCGCTGCAAGCCCTGCTCAAGAGCGGCGTCGAGGACACGTTCAATGCGGTGACGATCGACGGTGATACCTCAACCTCCGACACGCTGCTGGCGTTCGCGACGGGCGCGGCCGCCGAACACGGTGCGCCCAAAATCAGCCGTGCGAGCGATCCGCGCCTGAAGGCGTTCGTCAAGGCGTTCCACCAGGTGCTCGCCAATCTCGCCGAGCAGGTGGCGCGTGACGGCGAAGGCGCGCGCAAGCTGGTCGAGATCACGGTGGAAGGCGCTGTTTCAAAGGCCTCCGCGCGCAAGATCGCGATGTCGATTGCCAATTCGCCGCTGGTGAAGACCGCGATCGCGGGCGAGGACGCCAATTGGGGCCGCGTGGTGATGGCGGTCGGCAAGGCCGGCGAGCCGGCCAATCGCGACAAGCTCTCGATCGCCTTCAACGGCATCCGCGTCGCCAAGAGCGGCGCGCGCGATCCGTCCTATGACGAGGCGCAGGTGTCGGAAGCGATGAAAGCCCCGGAGATCGCGATCAAGGTCTCGCTCGGTCTCGGCAAGGGCCGCGACCGCGTGCTGACCTGCGATCTCACCAAGGAATATATCGCGATCAACGGGGATTACAGGTCGTAATCCCCATGACCGATCTCAAGCTCACACTGGTGGTGGCTTGCGCGCTGGTCGACGCCGACAAGCGCGTCCTGATCGCGCAGCGCCCTGAAGGCAAGACGCTGGCCGGCCTCTGGGAATTTCCTGGCGGCAAGTGTGAGCCCGGCGAACGGCCGGAACAGAGCCTGATCCGCGAGCTCCATGAAGAGCTCGGCATCACCGTCGCCGAACCATGCCTCGCGCCGCTGACCTTTGCGAGCTACGCCTACGAAGCTTTCCATCTCTTGATGCCGCTCTACATCTGCCGGCGCTGGGAGGGCACGGTCACGCCGCGCGAAGGCCAGACCCTCGCCTGGGTCCGCGCCAACAAGTTGCGCGACTACCCGATGCCGCCGGCGGATATTCCGCTGATCCCGCATTTGATTGATTTGCTGATGTGACGCTGGACCTCATCCCAAGGATCAGGTCTCCCCCGCCTTCTTCACCGCCTCCGCCAGGCTCGCCTTGGCCGAGCCGGGCTTGAGCGGCTGCTGCTGGCCCGCATGCGGGGCCCAGCCGGAGAGCCAGATGATGTCGAAGGTCGCACGGATGCGACCGTCGGCATCGGCAAAACGCTCGGCGTAGATTTCGGCCATCCGCAGCAGCGTCGCGCGCCGGCTCGGTGTGCGGCGCCGCTCGATCATCACGTTGGCGGCGCCCATGCGGCGCAGATCCTGCATCAGCGCAAACGCGTTGGCATAACGCACCACGACGCGGTCGACGTCAGTGACCGGCAGTGCAAACCCCGCCCGCTGCAACAGCGCGCCGATGTCGCGTAAATCCGCGAACGGCGCAACGCGCGGCGACACGCCGCTCTCGCGTTCGGCTTCGGCGGCGGCAAAGGCCTGGCGCAGCTCGGTCAGGCTGTCGCCGCCGATCATCGCCGCCAGCAGCAAGCCATCCGGCCTCAGCGCGCGACGAATTTGCGCGAGGACGCCCGGCAGATCGTTGACGAATTGCAGCGCCAGCGCCGAGACGACAAGATCGAGGCTTTCGGGCTGCAGTGGAAGCGTTTCCGACCGATCGACATCGATACGGACGATCGATCTGAAGCGATCTGCCAGCGGTTTCCGCAGCAATTCACGCGGCGTCCAGACTTCCGCGACGTTGGAAAAATCCCGCATCACCGCCTGTAGGCGCTCTTCCATGTCTTCCGCGACGCGGTCGAACAGAAACGTGACGGGCTCGCCGCGCCGCGCGCGGTCCTGCCGCGCGCGCAGCAATGCGCGGTCGAACAGGATGGGCGCGGCGGCGGGGTTCGAAACCATGCCAGTTGGTACGACGGTCAGAGCTCCATCTCAATCCCTCTTCATGGGCGCTTGCGGCCAAGCTACAATGAGCGCCAGGTTCGCGGCGCACCGGAGCATCAGACGATGATCACTTGTTACCTGCGATACGAGGTCCATCTGGACAAGCTCGCCGAATTCGAAGCTTACGGCAGGATGTGGCTGGAACTGGTGCCAAGATTCGGCGGCGTCCACCACGGCTACTTCCTCCCATCGGAAGGGGCGAGCGACGTTGCGCTGGCGATGTTCAGCTTCCCGAGCCTCGCGGCCTACGAACAGTACCGGAAAGACAGCGCCGCGGATCCGGACGTTCAGAAAGCGATCGCCTTCGCAAAGCAAACGCGCTGCTTCACCCGCTATGAGCGCTCGTTCTTCCGCCCTGTGTTTCCGAAAGAACCGTAAGCCGGGCACAGACAAGAACCACCGATCGACTTGAGCGAGGCGCAGGACAGCGCTAGCCTTGCCCGATGGACGCCGAGGCATCACCACCACGTTCCATTTCGAGCCATCTGCGCGGCACGCTCCGCGCCTGCCGCGAGGCATTTGCACATCTTCCGCGACTCGCGCTCGACATTGCCCTGCCGACCTTGTGCGTATCCTGCCGCGAACCGGTCGATGGTG
The DNA here is from genome assembly GCF_000938285.1 of Bradyrhizobium sp. LTSP857. Classification (NCBI taxonomy): domain Bacteria; kingdom Pseudomonadati; phylum Pseudomonadota; class Alphaproteobacteria; order Hyphomicrobiales; family Nitrobacteraceae; genus Bradyrhizobium; species Bradyrhizobium sp. LTSP857. The sequence goes on from NZ_JYMS01000008.1 coordinate 40,713, forward strand.
AAGGCGTTTGCGCGGCCTGCTGGGCAAAGCTGTCGTTCATCGCCCCGCCCTACTGCCCGCGGCTCGGCATTCCCTTCGTCTATGACCCCGGCCCCGACATGCTGTCGATGGAGGCGATCGCGAGCCCGCCGGCCTACCAGCGGGCGCGCGCGGCGGTGCGCTATGACGACGTCGCCCGCACGCTGGTGCACGCGTTGAAATACCAGGACCGCACTGATCTGGCGCCAGCCATGGGCCGCTGGATGGCGCGCGCGGGCGGCGAGTTGCTCGCAGGCGCCGACATGCTGGTGCCCGTTCCCCTGCATTGGCGCCGGGCCTGGCGACGCCGCTACAACCAGTCCGGAGCGCTGGCACGAATCATCGAGCGGCAGAGCGGCGTGAGGCTGCGGGGCGAGGTTCTGCGCCGGGTGCGGGCGACCGAGCAGCAGATCGGCCTGTCGCGGGCCCAGCGCGCCACCAATGTGCAGGGCGCATTCCAGGTATCCCCGGACCGTCAGGCCGAGGTTCAGGGCCGCCGTATCGTCCTGATCGATGATGTCCTGACCTCAAGCGCGACGCTGGATGCCTGCGCGCGGGCCCTGCTCCGCGCCAAGGCAGCCCAAGTGGACGTGCTGGTCTTCGCCCGGGTTGTGGAGACCCGGTGAAGTCCCATATAATTCAATGAATTCATGACATGAGAGCGCCAGACAACATGACCGCTGCTGTCGAGATCTACACCAGGCCCGGCTGCGGCTATTGTTCCGCCGCCCGATCGCTTTTGACCCGCAAGAAGGCGACCTTCACGGAATTCGACATCGCCAAGAACCCGTCATGGCGCGACGAAATGTACGACCGCGCTGGCGAGGGCTCGACCTTCCCGCAGATCTGGATCGGCGGCACCCATATCGGCGGCTGCGACGATCTCTACGCGCTCGATCGCGAAGGCATGCTCGACGCCATGCTCGAGAGCGTGAAGGCCATATCATGAGCGAAGATCGCACTTTCACCGCGGCCATGATCCAGATGCGCACCGGCCTGATGCCCGAGCCGAGCCTCGCGGAGGCCACGAAGCTGATCCGGCAAGCGGCTGCCAACGGCGCCGACTACGTGCAGACTCCCGAAGTCAGCAACATGATGCAGTTGAACCGCAAGGCGCTGTTCGAGCATCTCCAGAGCGAAGAGGACGACACCTCGCTGAAGGCCTATCGCGCGCTCGCAGCCGAGCTGAACATCCACATCCATGTTGGCTCGCTGGCGCTGCGCTTCTCAGAGGAAAAGGCGGTGAACCGCTCCTTCCTGATCGGGCCCGAGGGCAATGTGCTCGCGAGCTACGACAAGATCCACATGTTCGACATCGAGCTGCCGGACGGCGAGAGCTATCGTGAGTCCGCCAATTACCAGCCGGGCGAGACCGCCGTGATCTCCGACCTGCCCTGGGGCCGCGTCGGGCTGACGATCTGCTACGATGTGCGCTTTCCTGCGCTCTACCGTGCGCTGGCCGAAAGCGGTGCGTACTTCATCACCGTGCCCTCCGCCTTCACCCGCAAAACCGGCGAGGCGCATTGGCACATTTTGCTGCGTTCGCGCGCGATCGAGACCGGTTGCTTCATCTTTGCGGCCGCGCAGGCAGGCACCCACGAGAACAAGCGTGAGACGTTCGGCCACTCGCTGATCATCGATCCCTGGGGCGAGATCCTCGCCGAGGGCGATGTCGAGCCCGGCATCATCATGGCCAAGATCGATCCAGCCAAGGTCGAGACGGCGCGCCGGGCAATCCCGTCGCTCCAGCACGGCCGCCGCTTCGGCGTCGCCGACCCCAAGGCGGGGCCGGACCATTTGCATTTGGTGCGGGGATCGGCATGATCCGCTACGCGCTCCACTGCGACCACGACCACGCGTTCGAAAGCTGGTTCCAGAGCTCGTCCGCGTACGATTCGCAGGTGAAGCGCAAGCTTGTGACCTGCCCGATCTGCGGTTCGGCCAAGGTCGAGAAAGCGATCATGGCGCCGCGCATTGTCGGCAAGAAGGGCCGTGGACGTGCAACCGCGCCGCCTGAGCCCGCCGCTGAGACCACGACCACCACGGCGGAGGCTGCGCCGTCCGGATCGACCTCGCTGATGATGGCGCAGGAGCGCGAGCTGCGCACCAAGCTGAAAGAGCTGCGCGACCACATCGTCAAGAACGCCGACAATGTCGGCGAGCGCTTTGCGAACGAAGCCCGCGCGATGCATTACGGCGACAAGGAGCATCGCCCGATCTATGGCGAGGCCTCGCCCGACGAAGCAAAATCGCTGATCGACGAGGGCATTGAAGTCTCGCCACTGCCGACGCTGCCGGAAGACCGGAACTAGAACCCCACCAACACCGCTACGCCGACCACGATCAGCGCGATGCCACAAATCTCGCGCGGCGCGACCGGCTGCTTGAACGAGTAATACGCCACCGCTTGCGCGAACAGCACCTCGATCAGAGCGAGCGTGCGGACGTTGGCGGCGGCCGTCAGCGCGAAGGCGAGGAACCAGAACTGGGAGGCGAAGGCGCCCGTGAAGCCGGCGAGCATCGACGGCTTCCATAATCCCAAAATCGCCTGAAGTACCTTTGGCGCGCGCCAGAGCAGATAGATTGTCAGGATCAGCGTCTGCACGAACAGGCCGAGCACCAGCGTGAACGACGCTGCCGTCACGAAGGATACGCCCGGTACGCTGATAATCGCGCCGCGAAAGCCGACCGCTGAGAGCGCGAACGCTGCGGCTGCGACGAGGCCGGTGATGGTCGGCTTCAGCTCCGCAAAACTCTTCTCACCGCCGGGCCGCAGCGCGGTGATGACGACGCCGACGGTCGCGATCACAATCGCCAGCACCTTGAGCCAGGTCAGGTGATCGCCGAGGAAGACGAAGCCGAAGATCGCGGTCTGGATCGCCTCCGTCTTCAGGTACGCCGTCGTCACCACGAAGGAGCGGTCGTTCATCGCAAGCAGCATCAGGCCCGTCGCGACAATCTGGCTGAGTGCGCCGAGCAGCAGCCACGGCCAGAACACAGACGGAGGCATGCCGATGTGGTCGCCGGAGACGACGAGTACCACCGCGAGAAATAGCAGAGAGAACGGGAAGCCGAACAGGAAGCGGATATTGGTCGCGCCCCAGGTCCCCAGCGGCTTCGTCAGCGATCGCTGCATCGCATTGCGCGCGACCTGCCCGGACGCGGCAATGACAGTGAAGGGAATCCAGAGGCTGGTGACGGTGAACATGGGTGGGGGCGTTTGGGCAGGAGAGGATTTGCGGCCAACCTGCCGCTGGCATTGCAGCAGGTCAATCACGCCCACGTCATAGGAGCGATGCTCTCGCCACAAACTCAGTGTCGTCCCGGCGAAGGCCGGGACCCATAAGCACAGGAAGTGGTTTGGCGAAGACTCGTGGTTACCAGCTTCGCGCCACAACTTTTCCCTGGGGCTATGGGTCCCGGCCTTCGCCGGGACGACATCGAAGTTGTGGATACAGCGAGGCCTTTACGGACTGCCCCCTCACACCATCCGTTCCGCCACGACCATGTAGTTCACGTCCATGTCGGAGGAGAGGGTCCATTTGTCGGCGAAGGGGCTGTAGACGACGCCGGTCTGCTCGGTGATGACAAGGCGGTTGTCCAAAAGGTATTTTGTCAGCTCGTCGGGGGTGACGAACTTGTTCCATTCGTGGGTGCCGCGCGGCAGCCAGCGCAGGACGTATTCGGCACCGACGATGGCGAGGGCAAAGCTCTTCCAGTTCCGGTTCAGCGTCGAGACCACCATCAGGCCATTCGGCTTCAGCATCGACGCGCACCGCTTCAGGAAAACGCCGACATCAACGACGTGCTCGACGACCTCCATCGCCAGCACGATGTCGAAACGCTCGCGCGGGTCGATCTCTTCGACCGTGGTGCAGCGGTAGTCGATCGACAGATGCCCCTTGTCGGCATGGAGCTTGGCGGCCGCGATGTTGCTGACCGACGGATCCACGCCGATGACCTGCGCCCCCAGCCGCGACAGCGGTTCGCACAACAGCCCGGCGCCGCAACCGATGTCGAGCACGCGCAGGCCAGCGAGGCAGTTGAGGCTGCGCACATTGCGTTCGAACTTGCGGCAGGCGGCATCGCGGATGTAGCCGAGCCGCAGCGGATTGATCCGGTGCAGCGGCGCCATCTTGCCCTTTGGGTCCCACCACTCCGCCGAGAGTTTCGAGAATTTTGCGATCTCGGCGGCGTCGACGGTCGAGCCCGGCTGGGCGCTTTCGGCTGCGGAAGTATTTTGCTGCATGCTCATGGATATGCGCGGTCCTACCGCGTGGTGATCGAACTACGGAAGGCGAGCGGCGAGGCGATGGTCCGGATGGTTTCGCGACCTTCGCCGACGCCGTTGATGGTCACGTCGCCGTAGTTGAGAATGCGTCCAAGAATCGTCTGATTCACATCGACACTCTCGACCTTGTCCAGCGCCATCTCGAAGGTGCGTCGTTTGATGAACCCGGTCTTGTGCACAACCCGCAGATTGGTGACGTCGGTCTCGGTCGTGAAGCGATGGAACCAGCCTTTCACGGTCCAATACAGCGCGGCCAGCGCCACGAGGCCCGAGCCGAGCAGGCACAGCACCATCGCGCTGTAGATGTCGATCTGACGGGAGGCCGCGAACAGGCCTAAGGCCACGATCCAGGCCAGGATAGCCGGAAAATAGAAGATCCAGTGCGCATTGGTCGAATACAGCACCCGCTCGCCCGGTTGCAGGATCTCGTCGATATAACGCGCCATGATCTCGGTTAACCCATTACCCCCAAAGGCCTGCTGACCCCGCGCCCTGCCCCCGCAGGAACCCGCTTGCCCCCGGCCCCGCCGCTAGGTATACGCGCGGTCGGTAGCCGCAGGGCATCCGTCCAGCGCGGGTCACCATACTTATCCTTAAGAGGGAATGCACGCGTCGTCATGAGCCGCCTCGTGATGAAATTCGGCGGCACATCCGTCGCCAACATCGAACGTATCCGCAACGTCGCACGCCATGTGAAGCGTGAGGTCGACGCCGGCCACGAGGTGGCTGTGGTCGTCTCTGCGATGTCCGGCAAGACCAACGAGCTGGTGGCCTGGTGCACCGAGGCCTCGCCGATGCACGACGCGCGCGAATACGACGCCGTGGTCGCCTCGGGCGAACAGGTCACTTCCGGCCTGCTCGCCATCGCGCTCCAGGGCATGGGTATCCAGGCCCGCTCCTGGCAGGGCTGGCAGATCCCGATCAAGACCAGCGACGCCCATGCCTCGGCCCGGATCGAGGACATCGACGGCACCGAGATCATCAACCGCTTCAAGGAGCGGAAGGAAGTCGCCGTCATCGCCGGCTTCCAGGGCATCAATCCCCTGACGAATCGCATCACCACGCTCGGCCGCGGCGGCTCCGACACTTCGGCGGTGGCGATCGCCGCCGCCGTCAAGGCCGACCGCTGCGACATCTACACCGACGTCGATGGCGTCTACACCACCGACCCGCGAATCGTGCCGAAGGCCCGCCGGCTCGACAAGATCGCGTTCGAGGACATGCTGGAACTGGCCTCCCAGGGTGCGAAAGTGCTCCAGGTGCGCTCGGTGGAACTCGGCATGGTCCACAACATGCCGATCTTCGTCCGCTCGAGCTTCGACAAGCCCGAGGATATCGATCCGCATGCCAACAAGCCGCCCGGCACGCTGATTTGCAGCGAGGAGGAGATCATGGAAAACCACGTCGTCACCGGCATCGCCTTCTCGAAGGACGAGGCCCAGATCTCGGTCCGCCAGATCGAGGACAAGCCCGGCGTGGCGGCGTCGATCTTCGGCCCGCTCGCGGACGCCAATATCAACGTCGACATGATCGTTCAGAACGTTTCTGAAGACGGCAAGACCACCGACCTCACCTTCACGGTGCCGGCCGCCGACTACACCCGCGCCAGGGACACGATCACCGCCGCCAAGGCCACGATCGGCTATATCAGGCTCGACACCGCCACCGACGTCGCCAAGATTTCGGTGATCGGCAGCGGCATGCGCAGCCATGCCGGCGTCGCCGCCCAGGCGTTTTCGGCCCTCGCCGGACGGAATATCAACATCCGGGCCATCACAACTTCCGAGATCAAATTCTCGGTTCTGATCGACACCGCCTATACCGAGCTTGCGGTGCGCACCCTGCACACGCTCTACGGTCTCGATCAGGCTTAGACTAATTTTCTCTTAGCGGTCGCAGCAAACGCGAAGGTGTACACACCTTCGCGTCTGGCAGGCGTTTTGCTTGGCAAAACAAGCCCCAATTCGCTATACGGCGAACAGGGTGGGCTGCCACAAACTGTGCCCCAGTGGAGGCGGTGCTGATTCGGCTCAGGCGACGGTCCTAGCGATCGCTTGGGGCCGGCGCCGGATGAGCAAATTCGTTGTTTTTCTGGATTTTCGGGCGAGCCGCCGGAGCCCCTTTCGGGCCCGGCTGACGGAGGAGATTGACGGTGCGGAGCGCGTCGGGAGGTCCCCGCGTCTTGTTGAGACGGCTCCGCGAAACCATGGCGGAGCAGGTCTCGGCCCAGGAGCGGCTGGACAAGATCGTGGTGCTGATCGCCGCCAATATGGTGGCCGAGGTGTGCTCGGTCTATGTGCTGCGCATCGACAACACGCTCGAGCTCTACGCCACCGAAGGCCTCAACCGCGAGGCGGTGCACCACACCGTGCTGAGCGCCCATGAGGGCCTGGTCGGCCTCGTCGCCAGTGATGCGACGCCGCTCAATTTGAACGACGCGCAAAGCCACCCGGCCTTCTCGTTCCGCCCGGAGACCGGCGAAGAAATCTATCACTCCTTCCTCGGCGTGCCGATCCTGCGGGCCGGCAACACGCTCGGCGTGCTGGTGGTGCAGAACCGCGCCAAGCGCACCTATGTCGAGGAAGAGCTCGAGGCGCTGCAAACCACCGCCATGGTGTTGGCGGAGCTGATCGCCTCCGGTGAATTGTCCGCACTCGCCCAGCCGGGCGCTGAGCCGGCCGCGCGCCATTCGACGCAGAAGGCCGGCGCGATTCTCTCGGAAGGCATCGCGCTCGGCCATGTCGTGCTGCACGAGCCGCGCGTCGTCATCAAGGACTACATCGCCGAGGACCTGCCGAAGGAAATCAAACGGCTCGACACAGCGCTCACCAAGCTGCGCTCGGACCTCGACCGCATGCTTGAGCGCGGCGACGTCGCCGAAGGCGGCGAGCACCGCGACGTGCTCGAAGCCTACCGCATGTTCGCCAACGACCAGGGCTGGTCGCACAAGCTGCACGAGGCGGTCGCCACCGGCCTCACGGCGGAGGCCGCCGTCGAGCGCGTGCAGTCCGACACCCGCGCCCGCATGCTGCGCGTGACAGATCCCTATTTGCGCGACCGTCTGCACGATCTCGAGGATCTCGGCTACCGCCTGATGCGGCAGCTGGTCGGCCAGGACCACGCGCCATCGCGCGAGCAAATGCCCGACAACGCTATCGTCATCGCGCGCGCGATGGGACCGGCGGCGCTGCTCGACTATGACCGCAAGCGCCTGCGCGGCATCGTGCTGGAGGAAGGCACCGCCAATTCCCACGTCTCGATCGTGGCGCGTGCGCTCGGAATCCCTGCGGTCGGCGAGGTGCCGAACGCGACGGGCATCGCCGACCCCGGCGACGCCATCATCGTCGACGGCACCTCGGGTGCGATCTATGTGCGCCCGTCGCAGGAGATCGAGGCGGCCTATGCCGAGCGCGTGCGCTTTCGCGCTCGCCGCCAGGCGCAGTATCTGGCGCTGCGCGACCGGCCCTGCGTCACCAAGGACGGCCAGAAGGTCGAGCTGATGATCAATGCGGGTCTCGCCATCGACCTGCCCCATATCGAGGACACCGGCAGCGCCGGCATTGGCCTGTTCCGCACCGAGCTGCAGTTCATGGTCGGCCAGAGCCTGCCGCGCACCAGCGACCAGCTTGCGCTCTATCGCACCGTGCTGGATGCGGCAGGCCACAAGCCCGTCACCTTCCGTACGCTCGACATCGGCGGCGACAAGGCGCTGCCCTATATGGAGACCGTGATCGAGGAAAATCCCGCGCTCGGTTGGCGCGCGATCCGGCTCGGGCTCGACCGTCCCGGCCTGTTGCGCGGCCAGATCCGCGCACTGCTGCGCGCCGGCGGCGGCCGCGCGTTGCGCGTGATGTTCCCGATGATCTCGGAGGTCGCCGAGTTCGATGCGGCGAAGGCGCTGGTCGAGCGCGAGCTCACTTATCTGCGCCAGCATGGCCACACGCTGCCGGAGCGGATCGATATCGGCACCATGGTCGAAGTGCCGGCGCTGCTCTACCAGCTCGACGAGCTGCTGAAGAAGGTCGACTTCATCTCGGTCGGCTCCAACGATCTGTTCCAGTTCCTGTTCGCGGTCGACCGCGGCAATGCCAAGGTCTCCGAGCGCTTCGACACCATGTCGGCGCCGATCCTGCGCGTGCTGCGCGAGATCGCGTGCAAAGCCAACGCAGCGAAGAAGTCAGTGTCGCTCTGTGGCGAGATGGCCTCAAAGCCGATCGGCGCGCTGGCACTGATCGCGATGGGCTATCGCTCGCTGTCGCTTTCGGCGACAGCGCTCGGCCCGGTCAAGGCGATGGTGATCGATCTCGATTCGAAAAAGGCCGAAGCGATGCTCGGCCCGTTGCTGGATGCGCCGGCCGGCAGCGTCTCGATCCGGCAGAAGCTGACGGAATTTGCCGAGGCCGAGGGCTTGGCGTTGTAGCGGGCCCGTCCGCCCGCCTTCGCCGCCTCGCCTCCTTCCGCCATTTGAGACCATACCGATGTCGTCACTCCCCGAAGCCAAACTGGACGTCCTGCTCGCGCATCACGCCTCGCTCGAGGCCGAATCGCTCGGCCAGCTCTCCTCCGAGCGCTACGTGCAGGTCACGCGCGAGCTCGCCGAGATCGGCCCGCTGATCGAGGCGGTGAAGGCCTATCGTTCTGCCGTCAAAGAACTCGCCGACACCGAGGCGCTGATCGCCGATCCCACCACGGATGCCGAGATGCGCAGCATGGCGGAGTCCGAACGCGCAGAGCTCAACCCGAAGATCGAGGAGCTGGTCCAGAAGATCCGCGTCGCGCTGCTGCCCAAGGACGCCATGGACGACCGCAACGTGGTGCTGGAAATCCGCGCCGGCACCGGCGGCGACGAGGCATCATTGTTCGCCGGCGACTTGTTCCGGATGTACGAGCGCTTCGCGAGCCTTCAGGGCTGGAAGGTCGAGGTGATCTCGGCGAGCGAGGGCACCGTCGGCGGTTACAAGGAAATCATCGCGGAGGTGCAGGGTCGCGGCGCGTTCTCGAAACTGAAATTCGAGTCCGGCGTGCACCGGGTGCAGCGCGTGCCTGACACCGAGACGCAGGGACGCATTCACACATCCGCTGCTACCGTCGCCGTAATGCCGGAGGTCGAGGAGGTCGACATCGACATCAAGAACGACGATTTGCGGATCGAGACCATGCGCGCGGGAGGCGCCGGCGGCCAGCACGTCAACAAGACCGAATCGGCGATCCGCATCACCCATATCCCGACCGGCATCGTCGTGATGATGCAGGACAGCCGCTCGCAGCACAAGAATCGCGCGTCCGCCATGAACATCCTGCGCTCACGCATCTACGACGCCGAGCAACAGCGCGTCGACGCGGCACGCTCGGCCGAGCGCAAGGAGAAGGTCGGGTCCGGCGACCGCAGCGAGCGCATCCGCACCTATAATTTCCCGCAAGGACGCGTCACCGACCACCGCATCAATTTGACCCTCTACAAGCTGCCGCAGGTGATCGCGGGCGAAGCAATCGGCGAATTGATCGACGCGCTGACCACCGAGCACCAGGCAGCCCAGCTCGCTGCGCAAGGCGCGGCGGCGTGACCGGCGCGTGAGCAATCCCTTCACCGGACAGCCAATCGAGAGCGCGCGGCGCGGGCTCGCCGCGCAGCTGAGATCGGCGCAGCTCGACGAAGCCGAGCTCGACGCTCGCATCCTGCTCGGCGCCGCGCTTGGTCTCGATCTGACCGGCCTGATTGCGCAGGCCGCCCGCGCCCTCACCGAAGCCGAGGCGTCGCAGCTCGCACAATATGCGCAGCGTCGCATCGCCGGCGAGCCGGTGGCGCGCATTCTCGGCGTGTGCGAGTTCTGGGGTTTGCCGTTGCGACTGTCGGAAGCAACCCTGATCCCGCGTCCCGATACCGAGACGGTGGTTGAGCATGCGCTCGAACTTTTTCGCGAGCAGCCGACATCCCATCGCCCGCGCATCGCCGACATCGGCACCGGGTCCGGCGCGATCCTGCTCGCGCTGCTGCACGAGATTCCGGCTGCCTTCGGCGTCGGCACCGATCTCAGCCTCTCCGCGCTCGGCACTGCCAGGGGCAATGCCGCCGCGCTCGGCCTTGCCGACCGCGCGGCCTTCGTCGCCTGCTCCTATGCGGCGGCGCTCTCGGGCCCGTTCGATCTCATCGTGTCGAATCCACCCTATATTCCCTCAGCTGAAATCCCGAAATTGAGCGTCGAAGTCCGCGAGCACGATCCGCATCTGGCGCTCGATGGCGGCAACGACGGATATGATGCCTACCGCGCCTTGATCCCCCAGGCGGCTGAGCGGCTCGCCCCCGGCGGAGCGCTGATCGTCGAGGCCGGACAGGGTCAGGCGCGAAATATTGAAACCTTGATGACCGCCGCCGCGTTATCGGTGGACAGACCGCCCAAGGCTGACCTGGCGGGCATCCCGAGGGCCGTTTCGGCCCGAAAAATGCCTCCATAAAAGCCGGATTGGGCTCCAAAAAACCTCTTGGAATATCCGGTTGGAACGACTACGTTCTTCCCAACATATCGGTGTCGGCCCCGTGGACTTACGGGCGAAAGCCGGGCTCTCAAGCGAGAGCTTCACTGATTTAAGGTTCCATGCCGCAGGTTCTGTTAAGCGCGATGGCCCATTGAGGTACGCTGCTTTCCGACCGCAACGTGAACGAAAGCCTGATATTGCGCGCGAAGATTAACGCAAGAAACCAGGGCTTGTTTTGGCAGGCAAAATGAATGGGTTCGCTGGCGATGAATGCTGGCGGGTGGGGAACGCGTCCTTGTTGAACGCGACGGTCGACGAACATCGGCAGGGTCTAATCCGCTCTCGCGTGCGCTGCGCGCGAGACATGTGAACCGCTGTCATTGGGTCACTCACAGCAATCAGTAATGCGTGCAACCTTTAGGGCTGGAATTAAAGGCAGGACATGAGAAACGGTCAGAACAAGCAGCGGATGCGCAACCGCAACAACAACAACAGCAATAATAACAACAACAATCACAACCGGCGCGGCCAGAACCCGATGACCCGGGTCTACGAATCGAACGGGCCCGACATCAAGATCCGCGGCACCGCCTCGCACATCGCCGAGAAATATCTCCAGCTCGCGCGCGATGCGCGCTCCGCATCAGGCGACCCGGTTGCTGCCGAAAACTACTACCAGCACGCCGAGCACTATTTCCGCCTGATCGCGACGGCTCAGGAGCAATTCCGCCAGAACCAGCAGCCGCGCGGCGACGAGCCTGTCAACAACAGCAGCGACGACAGCGAGGACGACGGCGAGAATTTCTCGAACTTCGGCCAGGAGCCGGGCTTCGTTCCGCAGCCGCCCCAGCAGCAGCAGCCTTATGTGCGCGACGGCCAGCGCGAGCAGCAGCGTGATTTTCAGCAGCGGGACAACCAACCCTATCAGCGTGAGAACCAGCAGCCGCGCGAGCACCGCGAGCGCGACCACCGTCCGCAGCCGCAATATCAGCCCCAGCCGCAACCGCCGAACCAGCCGCAGCCTGTCGTCGTCGCTGAAGCCGGCAACGTCGATCGACTGCCCTCCTTCATCACCGGCCCGCAGCCGCAGCTGAACGGCGGCCAGGGCGCTGGCGTGGAAGGCGGTGGTGCCGGCGAGCGCTTCCCGCGACGACGCCGCCGGCCGCATGCCGGCCCTCGCCCCGAGCGCGAGGCGGCTCCGGCCACTTCCGGCGACGATCTCGCCCCCAGCGAGTAAGCCGCAGCGTTTCTTCTGATGTCCTGAACTGCATCGTCCCGGCCTCGCCGGGACGATTTGCTTTTAAGTGCGCGTCACTGTCGAGGACGGCACCAGAACCGGCTTCAACGAGGGAATCAACCGCGCCCGTTCGCGCTTGGCCGGGATCGCCCGATAGACCTGCTTGGTGGCCTCGACGATGTGGACGCCGGCAAAGGGCAGCGACAGCGCCGCACCAGCGCGCTCCCACATCTGCGCTGATTTGAGCACCCAGCCGCCGGCATAAGGCGGCATGAACAGCGCCTCGCCCCACGAGGTCGGCGTGAACCAGGTCTGGCGCAACAAATCCGTGATCTGCGAACGCGAATAGGGCCGGCCGTGTCCGAACGGCGTACTGTCGGTCCGGGTCCACACGCCGCGCCGGTTCGGGATCACCGCGATGACGCGGCCGGATGGCGACAGCACCCGCCACACCTCGCGCAGGAGCGCGGCCGGATCGTCCGACATCTCCAGTGCGTGGACCAGCAGGATGCGGTCCACCGCGGCGTCGGGAAGCGGCAGCGAGAATTCGTCGACCAGCGAGGCCAGCGCGGGGCGTCCCGTCGGCCATTTCAACACGCCCTGGGCCGCCGGCATGAAGGCGATGCAGCGCTCCGCGTCCTCGCGGAACAGCCCGAGATAGGGTGTGGGATAGCCGATCCCGAGCACGCGCTGACCTTCAGCGCTCGGCCAGCGCTCCCTGAGGCCGCGATTGATCATTTGCCGCGCCACGATCCCGAGGCGGCGGGAATAAAACTCGCGGAGGTCGACGACATCGATGGTCATGACGGCAATGTAACATGCACAAGGCGGCGGCCGCGCGCCGAATATTGCATTGCCTGCGCAACGTTAACGCCATATTTGTCTGACGGGGCTGAGCCCGATGGAGATGTCATGGCCGCCGAAATTCGTACTTTCACCTGTTTAAACGACAATTTCGGTTATCTGATCCACGATGTGGAAACCAAGGCAACGGCGTCGATCGACGCGCCGGAGGCCGGTCCCATCCTCAACGCGCTGGAGCGCGAGGGCTGGCAGCTCACCGACATCCTGATCACCCATCATCATGGCGATCATGTCGGCGGCGTCGCCGAACTCAAGCAAAAATACAATTGCCGCGTCGTCGCGCCGCATGACAAGACGACGAAGATTGCGAACGTCGACCTGCGCGTCGCCAATGCCGACGTGGTCAAGATCGGAAACCTGCTGGCGCGCGTGCTGGAAACACCCGGCCATACGCTCGACCACATCTCCTACGTGTTCGACACCGAGAAGACGCTGTTTGCCGCCGACACGCTGTTCTCGATCGGCTGCGGCCGCGTGTTCGAGGGCAACCATCCGATGATGTGGGACTCGCTTCTGAAGCTGCGTGCCCTGCCCGACGATTTCAAGCTCTATTGCGGCCACGAATACACCGCCTCCAACGTCAAGTTCGCGCTCACCGTCGAGCCCGACAACGCGGCGCTCCAGGCGCGTGCAGCGGAAGTGGCGAAGCTCCGGGCGGAGAACAAGCCGACCATTCCCTCACTGCTTGGTGATGAGAAGCGAGCAAATGTGTTCCTCCGCGCTGATGAACCCTCGGTCGCAGCCAAGCTACACATGAAGGGTGCGGATGCCGCCACGGTGTTCAGCGAGCTGCGCGAGCGCAAGAACAAATCCTGAAGACCAAATTCTGACGGGGATCGATGCCGACCGCAGCCGAGATCATCGCACGCCTCGAACTCCGCCCGCATCCCGAAGGCGGGCATTACCGCGAGACCTTTCGCGACCAGACCACGGACGCCAACGGCCGCTCGCGCTCGACCCTGATCTATTTTCTGCTCGCCCGCGGCGAGCGCTCGCACTGGCATCGCATCGATGCGGTCGAGATCTGGCATTACTATGCCGGAAGCCCTTTGGCGCTGCGCATCGCGCACGATGGCTGCTCCCAGCACGAGGTGCGCCTCGGCACGGATCTCTTGAGCGGCGAGCGGCCCCAGGCGATCGTTCCGGCCGATGCCTGGCAGATGGCGGAGACCACCGGCGAATGGACGCTGGTCGGCTGCACGGTGGCACCGGCCTTCGAGTTCGCAAAATTCGAGCTCGCGCCGAAAGGCTGGGAGCCTTAACCACGGCCATTCCGGGGCGCCGCATAGCGGCGAGCTATGATGCGCAATTGCGCATCTGAGAATCCATCTCACAACTACTGACGTGGATAAATGGATTCCGGGCTCGATGCTGCGCATCGCCCCGGAATGACGGTCACCGCTTCCGCAGCACCATGTCCTTCGCCGCGATCAGGCCGCCGCCGGCGATCAGGATCGCGGCGAGGGCGAGGTTGGCGCTGGCCTTGGCGAAGCCGGCGGCGATGAGGAAGCCGGTCGAGAGCAGCGGCGTCGCATAGGATGCGGCGCCGAGCACACGGATATCGCCGCGCTTCATGCCGATGTCCCAGGCGTAGAACGCGGCACCAACGGGACCGATACCGAGCGCGATCACGGAGAGCCATTGCAGGCTCGTCTCCGGCCACACGGTGGTTTCAAGCGCACCATGCATCAGCGCGGCGAGCAATGCTGTGGCCAGGCAGAATCCCGCGACCGCATCGGTCGGCACCGCCTTGAGCCGGCGCGACAGCACCGAATAGGTTGCCCACACGAACGCGGCGATGAAGGCCGCGATCAATCCTGGCAACTGGCCCGGCGCGAAGCCGGAGGTGTTGCCGGCGAGCAGCAACACGGTGCCGACGAGGCCGAGCACGGCGCCGATGATGTGATGCACGGCCAACCGCTCGCCCGGCAGCAACGACGAGAACAGCACGATCAGCAGCGGCCAGAGATAATTCAGCAAGCCTGCTTCGGCCGGCGGCGCGAAGCGCAGCGCGAGGAAATACAGCGCGTGATAGCCGAACAATCCGCCGACGCCGACGGCCCAAACGACCAACGGCTGACGCAAGCTCCTGGCCGCCTCGCTGCGGCCGATCCAGGTGAGAAGACCGACGAGACCGCCGATCGCAAAGGTCATCGCGGCAAGCTGGAACGCCGGGATCTTTCCGGTCGCCACCGTCATCACGGAGAGCAGCGACCACATCAGGATCGCGGTCAGTCCGATCAGGGTGGCAGTGCGCGGATTCATCGATCGAAAGGCTCTGAGAACACGGATGCCCGGCACGTGGCCGGGCATGGCGTCTTCATTATCGTCTTGTCGCGCCTGAAGCTACATGCTTGGCGGCTCTATCAGGCGTGATACTGGCCGCCATTGATGGTCAGCGTCGAGCCGGTGATGAAGCCGGCCTCGTCTGCCGCAAGGAACACCACGGCGCGCGCAATCTCCTCGGGCTCGCCAAGGCGGTTGACCGGGATCTGCGGGATCACGTTCTTCTCCAGCACCTCCTTCGGCACAGCCTGCACCATCTCGGTGTTGATGTAGCCCGGCGCGATGGCGTTGACGGTGATCCCAATCTTGGCATTCTCCAGCGCAAGCGCCTTGGTGAAGCCGATGTCGCCGGCCTTTGCCGCGGAGTAGTTGACCTGGCCGAACTGTCCCTTCTGGCCGTTGATCGATGAGATCGAGATGACGCGGCCGAACTTGCGGGCGCGCATGCCTTCAATCACCTGGCGTGTCATGTTGAACAGCGAGCCGAGATTGGTGTTGATGACGGCGTTCCACTGATCGAGCGTCATCTTGTGGAAGGGGGTGTCGCGGGTGATGCCGGCATTGTTGACGAGCACGTCGACGGGACCGAGATCGGCCTCGACCTGCTTGACCCCCGCCGCGCAGGCATCGAACGACGCGACGTCCCATTTGTAGACGGCAATCCCCGTCTCAGCCTTGAACTTCTCCGCTGCCGTATCATTACCGGCGTAGCTCGCCGCGACCTTGTAGCCGGCCGCCTTCAGCGCCTTGCTGATCGCAGCTCCGATGCCCCGCGTACCACCCGTCACCAATGCAACACGTGCCATATCGTATTCCTTCCCTTGGACTCTTCGGACGTTTCTGAGTGATGGTTTTTAACGGTGGATTATGGGGCAGGTTTGACGGACATCAAGAACAAAACGCCCGGCATCGAGCCGGGCGTTTCTCTTTAGTCGAGGCTTGCACGATTGCGAAGAATATTTGATTTGCAACCGCCGCCTTTTTAATCGCGTGCAACGCACTCACTCATGTGTGCGGCGCACGCGTAAATTACACGTAAGTTACGCGTAAGCTGTCTTCAGTCGCGCGCGATACACATCGCGATGCCCATGCCGCCGCCGATGCACAGCGTGGCGAGGCCCTTCTTCGAATCGCGCTTCTGCATCTCGTGCAGCAGCGTCACCAGCACGCGCGCGCCGGAGGCGCCGACCGGATGGCCGATTGCGATCGCGCCGCCATTGACGTTGACCCTGGAGGTGTCCCAGCCGAGGTCCTTGTTGACGGCGCAAGCCTGTGCCGCGAAAGCCTCGTTGGCCTCGATCAGGTCGAGGTCGCCGACGCTCCAGCCGGCTTTCTTCAGCGCGGCGCGCGAGGCCGGGATCGGGCCCGAACCCATGATCTTCGGATCGACGCCGGCCTGCGCCCAGGACACGATGCGCGCGAGTGGCTTCTTGCCTTCCTTGGCGGCCTGCTTAGCCGTCATCAGCACCACGACGGCGGCGCCGTCATTGATGCCTGAGGCCGAACCCGCGGTGACCGTGCCTTCCTTCTCGAAGGCTGGCTTGAGCTTCGCCATCCCGTCGAGCGTTGCGCCGTGACGCGGATATTCGTCGGCGCTGACGACGATGTCGCCCTTGCGGGTCTTGATGGTGACGGGGACGATCTCGTCGTTGAACTTGCCGGCCTTCTGCGCCGCCTCTGCCTTCTGCTGCGAGGCGACCGCGAATTCGTCCTGCTGGGCGCGAGTGATCTGCCACTGCCGCGCGACGTTCTCGGCGGTGTTGCCCATGTGGTAGCCGTTGAAGGCATCCCACAATCCGTCCTTGATCATGGTGTCGACGAACTCGACCGGGCCCATCTTGACACCGCCACGCAGGTACTGCGCGTGCGGGGCCATGCTCATGGATTCCTGGCCGCCGGCAACCACGATCTCGGAATCGCCGTTGAGCAGCGCCTGGTAACCGAGCGCGACCGTACGCAGGCCCGAACCGCAAAGCATGTTCACGCCCCAAGCCGGGCTCTCGACCGGAATGCCGGAAGCAATCGAGGCTTGGCGGGCCGGGTTCTGGCCCTGAGCGGCAGTCAGGATCTGGCCCATGATGACTTCGGAGACCCGACCGGGCTCGATGCCGCCGCGCTCGAGCGCAGCCTTGATGGCGATCGCGCCGAGATCGTGGGCTGGAAGGGTCGCGAACGCTCCGTTGAAGCTTCCGACCGGGGTGCGGGCGGCGCTGACGATGACGACATCGTCTGACATGGGCATCTCCTGGGGTTGAATGGGGGCAGACGGGGCTGGGAAAAGGCTCGCCAGTCTCGAATGGCATCCTGTTAACGTCGTTGAGGCATGTCAATCGGCTGGTGACCGAATTCATGCCGCAGCGCATTCAAAATAGCGTTCTTGGCGATTTCGCAAGCACGTTTTTGCTGTGCAATTAACCGTGCCGCACAAAACGGTAGCGTACCCCCTTTGAAAATGCTTATTTTGTTGCGTTGCGTACTCTTCCCGCCCTGCGGCATAGCCCGCCGGGTTCCCGTTCTCAGTGTTTGCAAGTGAGAGCCCATGGCGAAATCAGACCAACCCACCACCATCAAAAAATACGCGAACCGCCGGCTCTATAACACCGGAACGAGCACCTATGTGACGCTGGAAGACCTCGCCTCCATGGTCAAGGACGGTGAAGATTTCCTGGTCTACGACGCCAAGTCCGGTGACGACATCACCCGCTCCGTGCTCGCCCAGATCATCTTCGAGCAGGAGAACAAGGCCGGCCAGAACCTGCTGCCGACCACCTTCCTGCGCCAGCTGATCCGCTTCTACGGCGACAGCATGCAGATGGTGGTGCCGAAATATCTCGAGCAGGCCATCGCGTCGCTGACCCAGGAGCAGGAAAAGTTCCGCAAGCAGATCGCCACCTCGCTCTCCGGAACCCCGTTTGCCCCGCTGGAAGAACAGGTCCGCCGCAACATGGAGCTGTTCCAGCAGACCTTCTCGATGTTCAAGCCTTTTGTCCCCACCGCGGGCCGCCCTGCGGGCACGCCGGAGCCGGAACTTGACGCCAGCGCCGAGCCGGCCAAGGACACCAACATCGACGATCTGCGCCAGCAGATGAAGGACATGCAGGAACGCCTCGAGAAGATGTCGAAGAAGGACGAATAGTCTTTCGTTCACTTGGCGGCTTGGGTCCTGGCTTTCGCCAGGATGACGGTGGGGGAAGCTACGCCGCCAGCTTCACCGCATGCGCGAAATCCCAATAGAGCTGGCGCGCTTTCGTGTAGAGCGGCCCGGGCTTCAGCTCGCGCTGGTCAATACGAATCACAGGCGAGACCTTTGCAAAGTTGCCGGTGGAAAAGATTTCGTCGGCGGCGAGGAAGTCGGCATAGCGCAACGTCTTTTCGATCACAGTGACGCCGTCGGCACGGAGCAGGCCGATGACGCGCTGGCGCGTGATGCCGTTGAGGAACGTGCCGTTCGGCACCGGCGTGAAGACCACACCGTCCTTGGCCATGAACACGTTGGAATTGCCGAACTCCGCGACGTTGCCGAGCATGTCGAGCATCAGCGCGTTCTGGAAGCCGCGCGAGGCGGCTTCGGCTAGCGCCCGCGAATTGTTCGGATAAAGGCAGGCCGCCTTGGCCTCGACCGGCGCACATTCGGCGGTGGGCCTGCGGAACGGCGACAGCGTGATCGCGTTGCCGACCGGCTTCGGCAGCGGCGCCTCGTAGATGCACAGGCACCAATTGGTGGTCTCGGGGTCGAACAGCACGCCGCCGCCGGCGCCGTTCTGCGCCCAGTACATCGGGCGGACATAGAGCTCGGCATTCGCTGCGAAGCGCGCAATGCCTTCGTTTGCGAGCGTGAGCCAGGTGCCGGCATCGACCACCGGCTTAAGGCCAAAGTTGATCGCGGATTGATTGGCGCGGGCGACGTGGCGGTCGAGATCGGGCGCGACACCTTCGAACGCGCGTGCACCGTCGAACACCACCGAGCCGAGCCAGGCCGCATGCGTGCGCGGCCCCATGATCGGCACGTTGCCGTCATGCCATTGGCCCTCGAAGAAGGTCCAGCTCGGCGAATATTCGATGGGTTTCTTGATCTCGGCCATGACCGGCATCCCTTGGAAATATTGGGCACTATTCTCCCAACTTCTAAAGGATTTCCTGCGGGAATGGCACCCTCCCCTGGAGGGTCAGCGACAGTGCGGAGGCGGCATCAAATCGAGCACAAAGCGGCTATAATGCGGATTACGTTACGGAGTTTTCCATGCCGCTCGACCCGCTCGCCAAGCGCTTGTTGACCATGATGGCTGCGGCCGCACCGCAGACGCCGAGTCGGCCGAGCGTCGAGGCGCGGCGGCAGTCGCTGGCAAAGCTGATGCAATTCGCGCGCACTGATGCGCCGGATGTGACGACGTCCGACGGCACGCTTCCCGGTCCCGGCGGAAAACGTCCCTATCGGCTATACACACCCCCGAGCGCCGGTGAGCGCGCGCCGGGCTTCGTGTTCTTTCATGGCGGCGGTCTGGTCGCCGGCAGCGTTTTGACGCACGACCGTATCGCGGCGGCGCTCGCACATGCGACCGGCTGCCGTCTCGTCTCGGTCGACTACCGACTCGCACCCGAGCACAAATTTCCCGCCGCCGTGGACGATGCCATTGCGGCGACCGAATGGGTGGCGCGCGAAGCCTCGTCCCTCGGCATCGATGCCGAGCGGCTGGTGATCGGCGGCGATTCCGCAGGCGCCACGTTGGCTGCGATCGTGTGCCAGGAGGCGCAGCAAAGCGCCGGCCTGTCGATCGTCGCGCAATGCCTGATCTGTCCTGTGCTGGATTTCGAGGAGACCTCGCCCTCGCGCGAGGCGTTCGCCGAAGGTTATTTGATCGATCGCGCCACGATCGAGGCGGATCTCGCCGACTACCTGCCGGACGGCATCGATGCCGCCGATCCCCGCATCTCGCCGCTGCGCGCGACGCGGCTTGCGGGCCTGCCGACCGCTATCATCCACACCGCCGAATTCGACCCGATGCGCGACGAAGGCAATGCCTATGCCCGCAAGCTGCTCACAGCCGGCGTCGCCGTCGAGCACGTCTGCCACGACGGCATGGTTCACAATTTTCATGCCATGGGGGCGATCCTGCCACAGGCGCAGCTCGTGCTGTCGCAGATCGGTGAGCAGGTGCGCCGCGCAGTCGCGAGGTGAGGTGCGACGCCCCCTTAGCCCTTACGAGAGAAGGGAAGACGGCATCACGCCCGCGCGTTGAGCACAGCTCTTGCCGCCACGACGTATTCCGGCCAATGCGCGTCCGCGTAACGTTCGGCCTGGCGTTCGCAGGTGACGTCGGGCGCATGCGCTGCCGCGATCATCCGTGCAAAATGCTCTTCGGCCACCGTCGTATCGTCAGCCACGGGCGCCGGCGTCGCGGCGGCAAGTGCGGTCGGAGTGACCACGAGCCCCGCCAGTCCGGCAAGCAGGATGCGGCGTGACGTCTTCATGGCTATCGTCCTTCATAGTCCGGCCTGCACTCTGGCGGGCGAGTGTGTCAGTGCGATCACGGCAGGGTAACCGCGCACAACGGTGCCGTCCATCGCTTGACGCTGCGGACGCCGCTCTATGCCGTGCGCAACAGACCGCGGTCTTGGTGGATTTTCGGTAAAACGCCGCTTCCGCATTTTCACGGATGCCAACGCAAGGGCAACAACCGCCTGTCGTTGATGATGAAGGGCTTTTCGCGTTTCAGCGCGCACGTACATGGTGCCGACGCGTGAACCAATTGTTAGCCCTCCCGCGCGATTGCCCTCCGCCTTACCTCTCGGCAAATAAGCTTGCGACAGACTGGGCCGGCTTCGTCAGGGAGGTTGGGAATGCCCCGTTTGGTGTCGGAACGAACGTTTCTGGCCGGAAAGATCATCTTCAACTTCGGTCAATCGACCATCGATTGCGTCGTGCGCCGAATGTCAGAAGACGGCGCGACACTGGAGATGCAGAGCAGCCTCGGCGTGCCCGAACGATTCCACCTCAGGCTCGCAAGCCAGGAGATCATCTCCTGCCGCGTGCTCTGGCGGTCGGACCGCCAGGTCGGGGTCGCACTCGGAGCGGAAGATCATGTCGAACCCAAAACCGAGAATGAGCCCGGGCGGAGCGCCGACTCGCTGCTGCGCGGGCAGATGCTTGCGCTTCGCGCGGCACTTGATTTCGTCCCGCTCGGCATTGTGCTGCTCGATGCCAATCTCCGCGCGCAGTTGATCAACCGCGCGTTTCGGCGGATGTGGCTGTTGCCGGATGAAGTTGCCAACAGCAATCCGTCTTTTGCGACGCTGATGCACCATGGCCGCGATACGCTCGCCTATGAGGTTCCGCCGGCCGAGCTTGAAGCCTATGTCGCCGAGCGTGTCGGTCAAATACAGGCGGGTGATGCATCTCCACGCGACCTACGCCGCTCCGGCGGCGATGTCATTCGCATGCAATGCACGCCGCTGCCTGACGGCGGGCGGATGCTGACCTATACGCCCGTCACCGACATCGTGCGCTATTCCGACGAGCTGAAATTGCTGCGCGACGCACTCGAGAATGTCGAGGACGGCGTGCTGTTGCTCGACCGCGATCTCAACGCCAGCTTCATGAACCGGCGAATGCGGCGGTTCTGGGAGGTGAATGAGCAAGAGGCCGCCGACCGCCCGACTTACGCATCGCTGGTGAGCCGGGCGCAGCGCGCGAGCGCGCCGGATCTCCCGGCGAACGAATTGACGAGGTTTCCCACCAAGCGCGTCGCTGAAGTCAAGGCCGGCGATCATGTGCGCGACCTCCAGACGCCGGACGGGCGGCGAATCAGGGCCCATTGCACCACGATGTCGAATGGCGGTCGCATGTTGACCTATGTCGACATCACCGATCTCACTAACAAGGCCAATATGCTGGAGCGGCTCGCGACCACCGACCCGCTGACGGGCCTCTATAACCGCCGCCATTTTCTCGGCTCTCTCGATGCGGAATGGAGCCGCTTCCAGCGCTACTACCGCTCCGTCTCGGTCCTGATGCTCGACATCGACCATTTCAAATCGGTCAACGACCGCTATGGTCACGCGGTCGGCGACGAGGCGATCAAGGCGGTTGGGGCTGCGTGCATCGCTGGCAAACGCAAGTCCGATCTCGTCGGTCGCCTTGGCGGCGAGGAATTTGCGGTCCTCCTGCCCGAGACCAGCCTGTCCCGTGCAAGGATGGTGGCCGAGCGCATCCGCAAGGGCGTGATGAGCTCGCAGATCTTTGCCGACAAGATTCAATTCGGCCTTACCGTGAGCATCGGCATCGCCGAGGCCACCGTCAGCATGTCCGGCATCGACGCACTGATGGGTGCGGCCGATCATGCGCTCTATCAGGCCAAGGCCGAAGGCCGCAATCGCTGTATCTCCTGGGAGCCCCCGCTGCCTGCAAGCAAGGCGGCGGAGTGACCCTCGGAGCAGCTTCTACTCCGGCACCGGTACGTCAAACGTATTCAGCGTGACCGAGACCATGCAGTAGACGCCGACGAGATAAGAGAGTTCGGCCGCGCCGTGCTCGCCGAACTCCTTCACCGCGGCCCGATAGGTCAGCTCCGGCAGTACGCCGCCGCTGACCAGCGCGGACGCCATGTCGTAGGCGACCGCCTCTTGCTTGGTGAGATCGACCGGCCGCTGTCCGGCGACGATGGTCGCGAGTTTTTCGTCGGAGAGCCCGCGCTGCTCGGCGACCAGCACGTGAGCATAGAGCTCGTAGCCGGAGCGGAAATGCGAACCGGTGACGAGGATCGCGACCTCGCGCACCGGTGCCGGCAACAGCGGGTTCGACGCGATCGCCTTGACCAGCTCCCACACCGGCTTGCCGAAGCGCGGCTCGCGGATCCACGGATTCCACGGTCCGAGCAGCGCGCCGTCGTCGCGCATGTTCACGAAGCCCTTGAAGTGGTCCTTGATGCCGGCCTGCATGTCGTCATAGAGCGGCTTCTGTTCGGCACTCAGGTCTTTCGGATCGAGAATGGGAAGGCGCACGGCAGGATCTCCTCGTTGAGAGGATGCGAAGCTCGCGCGCGTGCACGCGCAAGGCAAGTGAAGTTGCCGTGACTTCCGGTCCGGGGCGGATGACCGCCCGACGCGTCGGCTACGGTGCCTCCGGGCGCGCCAGCGGCTCGCCCAGCGTATGCATCAGCCGGTTGGCCCAGCCGAAGATCGCGGCCGACAGCACCAGATCGAGCTGCTCGAGCTCGCTCAGCCCGGCCTCGCCCAGTGCACGCGCGTCATCGGCGCTCGCTTCGATCGGAGTCGTCGAGAGTTTTGTCGCGAAGTTGAACAGCGCCTGCTGGCGTGCCTCCAGCGTGGCGTCGCGCTCGTCAGCAAAGATCTCTTCAACGATGTCATTGCGCCCGCAGTAACTGATGAAGCGTGAGGCATGCACGGCGGCGCAATAGATGCAGCGGTTGACGACCGAGGCACTCAGCGCGCCGAGCTCGCGCTCGGCCGGGGACAGGCCGTCCTTGCCATACATGATGAGGTTGAACAGCGGCGAGCGCACCGCAAGCGACTCCGGGTCATGCGCCAGCGTCAGCACGTAAGGCGAGACGCCCTTGTTGGAGGGCGTGACCTTCATCGCTGCGAGCTGCTCTGAAGTCGCCGAGGCGAGCTCGACCGGCGTGACATAGGGCGACCAGATCGGGATCGCGACGGTGAAGCTGTGGACGATTTCGCTCATCGGGCTTCGACCTCTTTCAGGAGCTTGAGGCCGGCCAGGACCCGCAGCTGGTAGTTCACGAAGGCGGCGAGCTCGGACAGCCGCACGATATCGGCCTCGCTGGCACCGGCCGCCTTCAGCGCCGCGATGTCCTGTCGCGTCGCCTCGCGCGGCGACAGCGTCAGCAGGTCGGTGTGGCGGGCCATGGCATCGTGCAGGGGATCGCCACACACGCCGCCGGGCCGGGCGAGGGTGACCAGGTCGAGATCGCTCGCATGCGCCAGATAGGATTCGTAATGCGCGGTCAGCGCCTCGTCGCCGACATGCCGGCACATCCGCGCCGCGAGTGCCGCCCGCAAGCCGTGGCTCAGTCCGCCGGGCTCACGCGGCAGCAGCACCGCGTCATGGGCGGCTTCGCTCAGGCGCAAAATCTCGGCACGCGCAAGCAGAGCCTGGCCGAGCCGTGACGCCACGGGCACACCGGCAATGGTTTCGATCAGCGTGGTCAAGCAGCACTCCGCGGGCTCTGTGGATTGGGGACGTCCTCGACGGCGAGCGCCAGCGGCTGCGCCGTATCCAGAAATGACAACAAGGCAGCCTCGAACGGTGCCGGATCGAGGCCGCGGGCTTTCAGCCATTCGGGCTCATAATAGGTCTGCCGATAGCGCTCCCCGGAATCGCAGATCAGCGTGACCAGCGATCCGGTCTGGCCGGCGCTGCGCATCTCCGAGGCAATGCGGCACAGCGCCAGGAAATTGGTGCCGGTCGAACCGCCGACGGACCGGCGCAGCCTGCGCGACAGCACATTCATCGCCGCGATCGTCGCCACATCCGGGATCTTCATCATGCGGTCGACGACGCCCGGCACGAAGGAGGGTTCGCAGCGCGGACGGCCGACACCTTCGATCAGCGAGGGGCGCTCGCAAACATGGGAGCGGTCCTGCGAACGGAAGCAGTCGAAGAAGGCGGAATGCTCGACATCGGCGACGCACAGCCGCGTCGGATACTGGCGATAGCGCAAATAGCGTCCGATGGTGGCCGACGTGCCGCCGGTGCCGGCGCCCATCACGATCCAGTCCGGCAGCGGGCGCGGCTCGCCCTTTAATTGCGTGAAGATCGACTCGGCGATGTTGTTGTTGCCGCGCCAGTCGGTGGCACGCTCGGCGAAGGTGAACTGATCCATGTAGTGGCCGTTCAGGCGGGTGGCGAGCGCGGCAGCCTCCGCATAGAGCGTGCGGCCGTCGTCGATCAGATGGCAATTGCCGCCATAGTGGGTGATCGCGGCGATCTTCTCCGCCGACGTCGTGCGCGGCATCACGGCGTAGAAGGGCACGCCGATCATCTGCGCGAAATAGGCTTCCGACACCGCGGTCGATCCCGACGAGGCTTCGACGACAGGCGTGCCTTCGCGGATGTGGCCGTTACAGAGCGCGTAGAGGAACAGCGAGCGGGCCAGCCGGTGCTTCAGGCTACCGGTCGGATGCGTGGACTCGTCCTTCAGATAGATGTCGATGCCGGCGAGCGCCGGCACTATCAGACGGATCAGATGCGTGTCGGCGGTGCGGCACTGGTCGGCCTCGATCGCGGCCACGGCCTCGTCGACCCAGCCGCGCTGGTAGGCCGGTCCGGCCGGATTGTGCTGGCGAAAGGGGGGCGGCTCCATCGGCATGACCTGAACCTCTCATAATACTTCTTGCACATCAATAAATATTGTTCATTCTATATTCGCATAATGCAAGCGATATGGCCATGAACCAGGACGTTATCGACATCCGCCTCCTCGAGGCCTTCGCCGCCGTAATGTCGGCCGGCAGCATCACCGGCGCGGCGCGGCTGCTCGGCCGCTCACAGCCGGTCGTGACGCGTCAGATCCAGGATCTCGAGGCCGACGTCGGCTATCTCCTGTTCACCCGGAACGGTCCGCGCATCAGCCCGACGCCGAAGGGCGTGCTGTTTCATGCCGAGGTCGAGCGGCTGCTGATGGGCTTGAAGCACATCCGCCAGCGCGCCAATGCGATCGGCGCGGGCGCCCTTCCGGTTCTAAGTCTGGCGGCGATCCCAGCACTGGCAGCCGGCTTCGTCCCGGCCGCGCTCGCAGCGCTCGAACGCGAGTTGCTGCCAAGCCAGGTCCACGTGCAGGCGCTCTCGGCCGAGAACGTCGTGCAATCGGTGCTGTCGCAGTCGGTCGATTTCGGCCTTGCGAGCCTGCCGATCCAGCATCCCGGGCTCGACGTGCAGTGGGTCTGCGAGGTGCCGTGCGTCGCGTGCCTCGCGATGGATCATCCGCTGGCGAAGAAGAAGGTCATTCGCCTGAAGGATCTCGGCGGCGTCCGGTTGCTGACGATGGCCAACCCCTACCGGCTGCGCCGCCGCGTGGAGGAAGCGCTGGAGCGCGAGGGTGTCGTGCCCGCTGAGGTCATCGACACCAACGCTTCACTGACCGCGATCGCCATGGCGAAGCAGTCGCTCGGCATCGCTGTGGTCGAGCCGGTGCTGACCTCCAGCCTGCCGGTGGAGGGCGTCGTCACCCGCCCCCTGGACGTGTCGATTCCCTTCCTGTTCGCCGCGATTGCACCGATCGGGCGCGAGCTGACGCCGACGGTTGCCGCACTCAACGACGCATTGCGCGCCGCGGTCGCGCTGATGCCCGGCGCAAAGCTGCATAGCGGCGCCGCCGCGCTGGCCGAGGCCGGCGACGAAACCAGCGAATTCGAGAAAGCTCCCTCATGACGACGATGACATCTGACGCGGCGGGCCTCGCGGCTCTTGAAGAGCGCCTGAAGCAGGATCTGGCGTGGCTCGAACTGCCGGCCAAGTCATGGGTGCCGCGCCGTGTCGTCGATGGCGAGGGCGTCGTCGACGTCGTCATCGTCGGCGCCGGCATGGCCGGCCTCGTCGCCTCCGCGATGCTCAGGCGCCTCGGCGTCGACAACCAGCTCGTGCTCGACCGCGCGCGCGCCGGCGAGGAAGGTCCCTGGGTCACGTTCGCCCGGATGCGGACGCTGCGCTCGCCCAAGGAATTGACCGGACCCGCGATGGGCATGCCGGCACTGACCTTCCGCGCCTTCTACGAGGCACAATATGGCAAGCAAGCCTGGCAGGCGCTCGACCGCGCGCCGCGCACGATGTGGATGGATTACCTGATCTGGTACCGCAAGGTGCTGGGTCTGCCGGTCCGCAACGGGGTCTCGGTCGAGCGAATCGACGCGCGCCCCGATGGCCTGTTCGCACTCGACGTCAGCGAGGACGGTGCGTCGCGACAGATTCTCGCGCGCCATGTCGTGCTGGCGACGGGCCGCGACGGCCTCGGCGGCGCTTACGTGCCGCCGCTCGTCGATGGCATCGACCGGCGTTTCTGGGCACATTCCTCCGCCGCCATCGACTTCGAGAGATTTCGCGGCAGACGCGTTGCAGTCGTCGGCGCGGGCGCATCCGCGATGGACAACGCAGCGATGGCGCTGGAGGCGGGCGCCGCGCGCCTCGACCTCTTCATCCGGCGCGCGGACATTCCGCGCGTCAACAAGTTCACCGGCATCGGCAGCCAGGGCGTCGTGCACGGCTTTGCCGGCCTGACGGATGACTGGAAATGGCGTTTCCTCGATCACACGCTGAAGGCGCAGACGCCGCCGCCGCGCCAGAGCGTGCTGCGCGTCTCCGCCTATCCGCAGGCGCATTTTCATCTCGCGAGCCCGATCAATGATCTCGTCGTCGAGCGAGATCATCTCATGGTGACGACGCCGAAGGGCCGCTACGCGACCGATTTCATCGTCTTCGGCACGGGCTTCAAGGTCGACCTCGCGTTGCACGACGAGCTTGCCGCCTTCGCGCCGCATATCCGGTTCTGGCGCGACCGCTTCCCGACGCCTGACGGCATGGACAATGCCGAGCTGGAGAACTCGCCAGACCTCGGCGACAGCTTCCAGTTCCTGGAGAAGGAGCCCGGCGCCTGCCCGATGCTGGCGCGGCTGCACTGCTTCAACTATCCGGCGACGCTGAGTCACGGAAAGCTATCCGGCGATATCCCTGCGATCAGCGAGGGCGCCGACCGGCTCGCGCGCGGCATCGTCCGCCGCCTGTTCGTCGAGGATCGCGAGATCCATTTCGCCAACCTCAAGGCGTTCGCCGCGCCGGAGCTCGCCGGCGACGAATGGCGGGATGCCGACGCCACCCATCAACCCGCCGAATAGGCCGAACCGGACAGGCAAGCGAGAGATGCAGACGAACAGGAAAGCCATCGCGGCCGCGATCGCCGGCAATGCGATGGAGTGGTACGACTTCACGGTGTTCGCGCTGATGACACCGGTCATCAAGAACCTGTTCTTTCCGGTCGACCCGAAAGTTCCGGGCAGTGAGATCAACGCGCTGCTGCTGACCACCGCGCTGTTCGGCTCCGGCTTCTTCATGCGGCCGATCGGCGGCCTCGTGCTCGGCTATTTCGGCGATCGCAAGGGCCGGAAGGCGGCGATGACGCTCGGCATGGGCATCATGGCGCTATCGGTCGCGCTGTTGGCGCTGACGCCGACCTACGCTACGGCCGGCATTGTGGCGCCGCTGATCGTGCTGCTGGCGCGGCTGTTGCAGGGCTTTTCGGTCGGCGGCGAGTTCGGCACCTCGACCGCCTATCTGATCGAAGCGGCGCCTCCCGGCCGCACCGGCTTCTATGGCTCGTGGCAAATCGCCGGCCAACTCATGGCCAACGTGCTCGGCGCAGTGCTGGGCGTCGCCCTGACGCTGACGTTCACGCAGGAGCAGCTTGCCGCCGGCGCCTGGCGCATCCCCTTCTTCGTCGGCCTCGTGATCGTTCCGATCCTGCTCTATATGCGCGCCAGCGTCATCGAGCCCGAATCCTCCCGGCGCAGCATGGCGACGGTGCACAAGGAAAGTTTCATCTCCGCGCTGAAGAATCCCGGCCGCAATTTCCTGATTGGCATGGGCATGGTGGTCGCGAGCGCCGTGTCGTTCTATGTCACCTTCGGCTACACCGTGACCTACGCCAAGGAGGTGCTGAAGCTGCCGCTGATGCAGAGTTTCCTGGTGCAGATGATCGCGGCGATCGTGATGGTGATCGTGGTGCCCGCGGCGGGCGCCATCTCCGACCGCTATCCGCGCAAGCCGCTGCTGCTGGTCTCGCTCATCGGCTATTTCGTCTCGCTCTATCCGCTCTATGCCCGGGTGATCTCCGAACCGTCGATCACAAAGCTCCTGATCGCCCAAGTCGTGATCGGCTTCTTCGGCGCCTTCTTCCTCGGTGTCTACTGCACCACGCTGGTCGAGCTGTTCCCGATCCGCATCCGCTCGACCGCGCTCGCGATCGTCAACAATGTCGCGGTGCTGGTGTTCGGCGGCTTCGCCCAGTTCTTCGTGACCTGGCTGATCGCCCTCACCGGCTCCCCGCTGGCGCCGATCTTCTATGTGATGATCGGCGTCGGGCTCGGGCTGATCGCGGTGATCGCGATGCGGCCGGAGGATGCCGGGCAGGAGCAGGTCGCGGACGGCGTCGTCGAACCGGCGTCGTGAAGCCGCTCAAAACTCCAGCGGCGCGTTGTCGACGACTTCCTTCATCACGAAGAAGGTGCGGGTCTGCCGCACGCCGGGCAGCGCGATGAGCTGCTCGCCGTGGATGCGGTTGAAATCCTCCATGTCGCCGACGCGGATCTTGAGGAAATAGTCGAAGTCGCCGGCGACGAGGTGGCAGTCGAGCACGAATTTCAGCTTGGCGATCGCCTGCTCGAAGATGGCAAAACTCTCCGGCGTCGAGCGGTCGAGCACGACGCCGACCATCACCAGCGTGCCCTTCCCCACCTTCTTCGGCGCAACCATGGCGCGGAAGGTGGCGATGAAGCCGTCCTCGACCAGGCGCTGGGTGCGGCGGTGGCAGGTGGCGGGGCTGATCGCGACGGTTTCGGCCAGCTCGGCGTTGCTCAGCCGGCCGTTATTTTGCAGCAATCTCAGCATCTTAAGGTCAGTGCGGTCGAGACGATTCGACATGGAAGATACTTCCGTAATTAATGTTTATTACGGAAGAATTATTAGCTAGTGGCGATTTTTTCGCAAGATATCATACAATATGGGCGCAATATTCGAGAGCACATTTTTCCAAGCCGATGCTAGTCACATCCCGAACACCAACGCCAATCGGGATGACCTGACGATGCTCGAGAAATTTGCGCGCTACCCGCTGACCTTCGGCCCCACCCCCATCGAGAAGCTGGACCGGCTGTCAAAGCACCTCGGTGGCAATGTCGAAATCTACGCCAAGCGCGAGGACTGCAATTCCGGCCTCGCTTATGGCGGCAACAAGCTGCGCAAGCTCGAATACATCATTCCCGACGCGATCGCCTCCAATGCCGACACGCTGGTCTCGATCGGCGGCGTGCAGTCGAACCACACCCGCATGATCGCGGCGGTCGCCGCCAAGATCGGCATGAAGTGCCGCCTGGTGCAGGAAGCCTGGGTGCCGCACGAGGACGCGGTCTATGACCGTGTCGGCAACATCATGCTCTCGCGCATCATGGGCGCCGACGTCCGCCTGGTCGACGACGGCTTCGACATCGGCATCCGCAAGAGCTGGGAGCAGGCGATCGACGAGGTGAAGGCGGCGGGCGGCAAGCCCTACGCGATTCCGGCCGGCGCCTCCGTGCACAAATTTGGCGGGCTTGGCTATGTCGGCTTCGCCGAAGAGGTACGCAAGCAGGAAGCCGAGCTCGGCTTCAAGTTCGACTACATCGTGGTCTGCACCGTGACCGGCTCGACCCATGCCGGCATGCTGGTGGGCTTTGCTGCCGACGGCCGCGCGCGAAAGGTGATCGGCATCGATGCGTCGTTCACGCCGGCGCAGACCAAGGCGCAGGTGCTCTCGATCGCACAGAACACCGCAAAACTCGTCGAGCTCGGCAAGGACATCGTTGCAGACGACGTCGTGCTGATCGAGGACTACGCCTATCCCGCCTATGGCGTGCCGTCGGAGGAGACCAAGGAGGCGATCCGCCTCTCCGCACGGCTCGAAGCCATGATCACCGACCCCGTCTACGAGGGCAAGTCGATGCAGGGCCTGATCGACCTGACCCAGAAGGGCCATTTCGAGAAGGGCGCGAAGATTCTCTACGCTCATCTCGGCGGCGCGCCTGCACTGAACGGCTATGGATATGCGTTCCGGAATGGCTGAGGCATAAGGGAGGCGGGACGACTCTCGCCTCCTCATCTTGTAGCCCGGATGGAGCGAAGCGTAATCCGGGACTCGCACAATACGGAAAGACTGCCCCGGATTTCGCTTCGCTCCATCCGGGCTACGATCGGGATGCTCTACCGCGTCTTCACGATCTGGAGCAGCTCTTCCCCGTAATGCTCGAGCTTCTTGTCGCCGATGCCGGGGACGTTGCGCAATTCATCGAGCGTGGTCGGCCAGGCCCGGACGATGCCGTCGATGGTGGCGTCGTGCAGCACGACATAGGCCGGCACGCCGCGCTCGCGCGCGAGGTCCGAGCGCCAGGCGCGCAGCCGCGCGCGCAATTCGGGATCGACGTCGCCCTGCGGCGCGTTCATGGCCGGCGCGAGGTCGCCGCGGCGGGATTTTGCGCGGCTTGACCGAATGCGGGCGCCGGGCGCCTCCTCGCGCAGCCACACCTCGGTCTCGCCACGCAACACGCCGCGCGCGGAGTCCATCAGCTTCAGCGCGCCAAAGGCCTCGCTGTCACTCTGCAAATGCCCCATCGCCACCAGCTGCCGTAGCACCGTGCGCCACTGCTTCTCGTTGAGCTCGCGTCCGATGCCGAACACGGAGAGCTTGTCGTGGCCGAACTGCGTCACTTTCTCGGTCAGGCGTCCGATCAGCACATCGATCAGGTGCATCGCGCCGAAACGCTGCCCGGTGCGATAGGCGCAGGAGAGCAGCTTTTGCGCCAGCACCTTGCCATCGCGCATTTGCGGCGGCGTCAGGCAATTGTCGCAATTGCCGCAACTCTCGCCGTGCAAGGTCTCGCCGAAATAGCCGAGCAGCCGCTTGCGCCGGCACTGTGCGGTCTCGGCGAGGCCCACCAGCGCATCGAGCTTGCCGATCGAGACCCGCTTGAAATCGTCTGACGCCGTGGATTCATCGATCATGCGGCGCTGCTGCACGATGTCCGAGAGGCCATAGGCCATCCAGGCCGCCGACGGCTTGCCGTCGCGGCCGGCGCGGCCGGTCTCCTGGTAGTAGGACTCGATGCTCTTGGGCAGATCGAGATGGGCGACGAAGCGCACGTCCGGCTTGTCGATGCCCATGCCGAAAGCGACGGTCGCGACGATGACGATGCCGTCTTCGTTGAGGAAGCGATCCTGGTTGCGCGAGCGCACGCCGCTGTCGAGCCCGGCGTGATAGGGCAACGCCGCAATGCCGGCATCCGCGAGCGCACCCGCGACCTCCTCGACCCGATTGCGGGAGAGGCAATAGACCACGCCGGCGTCGCCTGCATGGCGCTCTCGGATAAAGTCCTTGAGCTGCGACACTGCGCTGCGCTTGTCGACGATCTCGTAGCGGATGTTAGGCCGGTCGAAGCTGGAGACGAATTGCGGGGAACCCGTCAACTGGAGCCGCTCGACAATTTCCTTGCGCGTCAAATCATCGGCGGTCGCAGTCAGCGCGATACGAGGCACGTCGGGAAAACGCTCGGCGATGATGGAGAGGCCGACATATTCAGGCCTGAAATCATGGCCCCATTGCGAAACGCAATGCGCCTCGTCGATCGCGAACAAGGCCACTTTCGCCCGCGCCAGCATCGACAGGCAGCGCGGCGTCACCAATCGTTCCGGCGCGACATAGAGCAGGTCGAGATCGCCTGCGATCAGGCGCCGCTCGATCTCGGAGGCTTCTTGCAGCGTCAGCGACGAATTCAGCGCCGCAGCATTGACTCCGGCCTCGATCATGCCCGCGACCTGGTCGCGCATCAGCGCGATCAGCGGCGACACCACGATGCCGCAGCCTTCGCGCAACAGAGCCGGTAATTGGTAGCACAACGACTTGCCGCCGCCGGTCGGCATCAGCACCAGGCAATTGCCCCCATCGGTGACATGCCGGATGATCTCGCCCTGCGCGCCGCGAAAGCCCGGCAAGCCGAACACCGAATGCAGCACCGACAGGGCGTCGGGGCGATCGACTGAGGCAGGCAGCGAAGCGGTGGAGGGAGCGGACATGGGCGGAACAGGACCGGGCCGTGGGATTCGTCACAAGGCCAGTCGCATGACGGCGCGGGCGAGGCAAGACTGTTTGGGCGGCAAGGGCGATGTCTTCCCCTCTCCCGTGCAGGAGAAGAGCGAACTACGCCCCGATTCGCCGCAACGCCTCTGCGACTGTCACGATCGGCATGTTGCGCGTCTCGGCCGCCTTCAGCGCGTGGCGAAGCAACGCCGGCGAGCAGCCATAGGGGCTCGGCTGGTCGACGACGTCGTGGCCGTAAAAGATCAGCCAGCCGCCGCTTGCGGTCGCCTCGTCGAAGTAACGATCCACGCCTGTGGTGTCGATCTCGCGATCGACAAGAGGCGAGGCGCGGAGGAACTGGAGATCGATGACATCGCGATTGACGCCGGGAAGGATGCCGCGCGCCGAGCGGAAGGTCTTGGCGAGCTGCGGCTTGCGCCAGACCGACGCAAGGCCATACGGATAGGCGAAATTTTCGAGCGAGATCGAGGAGTCGATGGCACGGAAGTGGCTGCGGTTCCGTTCAATCTCCCGCGCCATGGCGGTCTCATCGAGATCAACTGCGCGGAGGTGCGAGAAGGTGTGGCAGGCGATCTCGTGGCCACCACGATGCAACCGCACGATCGCGTCGTTCGACAGGCCTTGCCAATGATCTCCCGGCTGATCGATCAGGCTGCCGGCGAGATAAAACGTGCCGCGGCCGCCATGTCTCTCCAGCAGTGATGCACCCTCGCCCGCGGCGCTGTCGGGGGCATCATCGAAGGTGAAGCTCACCATCGGCGCGTGCGCCTGCAAGCGGTGCGGCGCGGCACGGAAATGCCGGGCCAGCCGATTGCTCACGCGTCCGTGGAGTGCCGACCACACGATTGCATTCCCTGTAATTCCCGACCGCGCTACTGAAACATCTGCGCGTCGCCTGAGGCAAGCTTTACGCCTTG
Organism: Bradyrhizobium sp. LTSP857; assembly: GCF_000938285.1. Classification (NCBI taxonomy): domain Bacteria; kingdom Pseudomonadati; phylum Pseudomonadota; class Alphaproteobacteria; order Hyphomicrobiales; family Nitrobacteraceae; genus Bradyrhizobium; species Bradyrhizobium sp. LTSP857. Next base: position 74,667 of record NZ_JYMS01000008.1, read on the forward strand.
TTAATCATAACGGAACCCATGCCCTCGTACTAACGCGCAAGCAACGGCGCCTTGGTATCCGCGGCAAGATCGCGCAGCCAGTTGCGGAAGAGCGCCGCGGCGGCGCTGCCGGCGGCGATATCGCCGCGCAAATTCAGTGCGGGCAGCTCGTTGGTGAGCGCCGGATGGCGCTGGTGCCTCGCGCGCTTCTCGAATCGCGCAAGCCTCTCTTCGGTCGGTGCGTCGAAATAGCTCACGGGCACGGCCGGGTAGATCTCACGCTCGCGCGCGAGATAGCGGCCGATATCGCGCAGATATTCGCGCTGGAGCGACAGCGCGTCATATTCGGGATGGCCCTGGAAGAACACGAAGCGGCTGGCATATTGCCGGACGAAGATGTCGACGCCGGCCCGGACCGAACGGGTCAGCACCTGATAGCCGGCCTGCGTGAGATCGCGCTCTGTGACTTCGTTCAGGCGCGAGTGCGAGATCTTGAACGGCGCCGGCGCCTCGCGCGTCAGCGAATCGCCCGTCACGGCATCGCAGTCGAAGATGCCGTGGCATTTGGCCGGCAACCGCTGCCGTTCGATCCGATCGAGATGCAGCACCGCCGCATGCGCGGCGAGGCATGACCAGATCGTCGAGCGCGTGTTGGTCTTGGCCCAATCGACGAGATCGGTGAGGTCGCGCCAATACGGTTCCTGGTCGAGCTCGGGCGCCACCGGCTCGGCGCCGGTCACGATCAGCCCGTCGAACTTTTGGCGCTTAAGATCGGAGAGATCGGAATATTCGCTCTCGACGTGCCACTTCGCTTCCGGCGAGCGCATCACCGACGGCAGCGAGAAGCAGTGGAAACGGATGCGGCGCGGCCCCGCGGCAGCCTGAAGCAGCTTCATGAACTGCCGCTCGGTCGCCTTCAGCGCCGGGTCCGGCATGTTGTTGATCAACCCGATGGAGAGCTCGGCGCCGCCGTGATGGCGTGCGAGATCCGCTTCGGCCGGCACCAGGGCTGGGCTCGAGATACCTTGATCCCTGTCGATCAAGATGCTCATCGGGGCGATCGCCTACTCCGCGGCCTGAAGACGCGCGGTCGGGCAGGCCTTTTCCAGCGCCTGATCGATGTCCTCGATGATATCGGCGGCATGCTCGATGCCGATCGAGAGGCGGATCGTCTCCGGCAGCACGCCGGCTGTGCGCTGCTGCTCCGCCGACATCTGGCGGTGCGTGGTCGAGGCCGGATGGCAGGCCAGCGACTTGGCGTCGCCGATATTGACGAGCCGCGTGATCAGCTTCAGCGCATCGTAGAAGCTCTTACCCGCTTCCATGCCGCCCTTGATACCGAAGGTGAACAGCGAGGAGGCGTTGCCGTCGAGATATTTTTGGACCAGCGAATAATAGGGGCTGTCCGGGAAACCCGTGTAGTTCACCCAGGCAACGCGCGGATCGGCGCGCAGGAATTCGGCGACCTTGCGGGCGTTCTCGCAGTGGCGCTCCATGCGCAACGCCACGGTCTCGATGCCCTGGAGCAGCAGGAAGGCGTTAAAGGGGGATAGCACCGAGCCCATGGTGCGCTGATAGATGCTCCGCGCACGCTCGATATAGGCGGTCTTGCCGAAACGCTCGGCATAGACGAGGCCATGATAGGAAGCGTCCGGCTTGTTGTAGCCCGGAAAGCGATCGGCGTGCTTGGCCCAGGGGAAATTTCCGGAATCGACGATGGCGCCGCCGAGCGTGGTGCCATGGCCGCCCAGAAACTTGGTCAGCGAATGCACGGCGATGTCGGCGCCGTAGTCGAACGGCTTGAGCAGGATCGGGGTTGCGACGGTGTTGTCAACGATCAGCGGCACGCCATGGGCGTGCGCGATTTTGGCCAGCGCCTCGATGTCGCAGACATTGCCGGCGGGATTGCCGATGGTCTCGGCGAACACGGCACGGGTGTTCTCGTCGATCAGTCTTTCGATCGCCTCGGGCTTGTCGCTCTCGGCGAAGCGACCGGTGATGCCCTGGCGCGGCAGAATGTGGGAGAGCAGCGTATGCGTGGTGCCGTAGAGCTGCGGCACGGACACGATGTTGCCGCCGTGGTCGGCGACGTTGACGAACGCAAAATGCAGCGCCGCCTGGCCGCTCGCAACCGCAAGCGCGCCGACACCGCCTTCGAGCTCGCTGATGCGCTTCTCCAGCACCGCGCTGGTCGGATTGGCGATGCGGCTGTAACGATAACCTTCGGCCTCGAGATTGAAGAGCGCCGCGCCATGATCGGCGCTGTCGAAGGCATAGGCGGCGGTCTGGTAGATCGGCACGGCGACCGCGTGCGTGGTGGCTTCGGGTTCGTAGCCGGCGTGAATAGCGATCGTCTCGTTGCGCATCGTACCACCTCCGCGTGGAGCGGGCCGCACTTATTGGCCTGTATGAGGCATGTGCGTTGTCCGCCGTCCCCGTGTTAGAGGCGGGTGGTAAAGCGGGCAATAATTCGTCTACAGATCGATGAAGTAACCCTAACGGTTATTGGTGAATTGGCTAAAATTTGAGTCAAATTCGATTAATGAATTCGTACGGTGCCGTCTCGCCGCTGTGCGGCGATCCTCCCTCTCCACAAGGGGCGAGGGTGGCACTGTCAACGCCGCGACAGTTCGCGAAGGATCAGGCCATCGTTTCCCAGAGCCGATGGGTGAGCACACCCGCGCGCTTCTCGATCGCAGCCGCCGCATCCAGCGCGAGATCCTCGCGGTAACGGCCGGCGATGAGCTGGACGCCGATCGGCTTGCCGTCGTGCAAAGCCACCGGCACCACGGCACCGGGCAGGCCCAGCACGTTGATCGCGGAGATGAAGCGGATTTCGCCCCAGAAGATCTCGCGCACGCGCTCGGCGCTGACGGTGTCGTCGCGCGGGCCCGGCGTCGGCTTCACCGTGGTCGGCGCCAGCACCACCGGATAGTCCTCGAAGAACAATTGCCAAGCGCGGATATGGCCGCTGCGCGCGGCGGTGGCGCGCATCCAGGCCGGCAGGTCGAGCACGCTGGCCTTGGTCTTCATGCCGTTCCACGCCTTGTGGAAATCCTCGGACGTGACCTTCAGCATGCCGGCCTCCTGCATCACCACCGTTTCATTGGTGATGATGTCGCACCAGGTCTGCCAGACGCCATTGATGTCGGGCACCTCGACCTCGCTGACGCGATAGCCCGCACGCTCCAGATGATCGGCGGCCTGGCGCAGCGCCGCGGTGACCGACGGATCGACGTCCATGTCCCCGGGGATTTTTGCCAGCGCGACCTTGATCGGCCCCTTCGGCTTCGGCCCGACCAGCGGCGCTGGCACCCACCAGGGATCGCGCGGATCGCGCTGGCTCATCGCCTCCAACGCAAGACGAACGTCGGCGACGTGACGGGCGAGCGGCCCCTGCGCCGACATCAGATGCGCCAGCATCGGCCGCTCGGCCACAGCGCTCTGGTTGAAGGCCGGGATGCGCCCCTGCGTCGGCTTGATGGTGGCAACGCCGTTGCAATGCGCCGGCCAGCGCAGCGAGCCGCCGATGTCGTTGCCATGCGCAATGGTGCCGATGCCGGCGGCAACCGCCGAACCCGCGCCGCCCGAAGAGCCGCCGCAGGTGATATTCGGATCCCAGGGATTGAGCGTCAGCCCATGCAGCGGATTGTCGGTGAAGCCGCGGAACGAGAATTCCGGCGTGTTGGTGAGGCCGAGCACGATCGCACCGGCCTTCTTCAGGTTGCGTACGACCGGCGAATCCGACGGCGCGATGAGGTCCTTGTTAGCGGGTACACCGTTGAAATTGGGCCGGCCTTCGAAGTCGACATTCTCCTTGATCGTGATCGGGACGCCATGCAGGAGGCCAAGCTCGCCACCCTTGGCGCGCTGCTTGTCGGCCGCATGCGCGGCCTTCAACGCTTCCTCGCTGAGGTCGACGACGACGGCATTGAGCCTGGGATTGACGGCGCGCATCCGCTCGAGATGCGCCTCGACGGTCTCGACCGCCGAGATTGCGCCAGAGCGGATTGCAGTTGCAGTGTCGACCGCCGACCATTGCCAGGCCGGGCCCTTCGGGCGGCGCGCTGTGGCGAAATTGCGGGGCGTGGTCTTCTTGACTGCCTTCTTGGCCGGCTTCGCCACGGCCCCCCTGCGGGCAGTGGTCTTCTTGCTCGAGGTCTTCGCTGCTTTCTTTGAAGCGCTTTTCTTCTTGGTCGCCGTCTTCTTCGCCACGTCGCATCTCCTAAAATTGCGGCGCGGAGGTTATGGAGGGCGACGCGGCATGTACAGCGGCGTTTCTGCATGGCGCGTTGCCGCGGCGCAGTGATGCGACGGATTGTCGTCGGCCCTTACACCGGCGGCGGGTTCAGCCGCGCAAACCCGTCCTGGATGCGGTAGGGATAATAGGGATAGGGCGGCATCACCGCGCTGACCTCATCAAGGCGCTTGAGCTGATCCGCGCTCAGCGACCAACCGACCGCGCCGAGATTGTCACGCAGCTGCGCCTCGTCGCGGGCGCCGATGATCACGGACGATACCGTCGGCCGCGACAGCAGCCAAGCGATCGCGACCTGCGGCACGGTGCGACCGGTCTCTGCCGCGATCGTGTCCAGTATGTCGACAATAGCGTAAAGCCGTTCTTCGTCCACAGGCGGGCCGAACTGCGCGGTTGCATGCAGGCGGCTGCTTTGCGGCAGCGGCTGGCCGCGCCGGATCTTTCCAGTGAGCCGGCCCCAGCCGAGCGGGCTCCAGACCAGCGCCCCGACGCCCTGGTCGCGCGCGAGCGGCATCAGCTCCCACTCATAGTCGCGGCCGAGCAGCGAATAATAGACTTGGTGAGCGACATAGCGCGGCCAACCGTAACGATCGGCGACCGCGAGCGACTTCATCAGCTGCCAGCCGGAGAAATTGGAGACGCCGACGTAGCGCAGCTTGCCCGCGCGCACGAGCGTATCCAGGGTCGACAGCACCTCCTCGATCGGCGTGAAGGTATCGAACGCGTGGAGCTGAAGCAGGTCGATATGGTCGGTGCCGAGCCGTCGTAATGCTGACTCGACCGAGGCAAGCAGCCGATGCCGTGACGAGCCTGCGTCAAGCGGGCCGTCGCCCATCGGCAGGCTCATCTTGGTGGAGACCAGCACCTTATCGCGGCGGCCCTTGATCGCGGCGCCAAGGATCTCCTCGGACGCGCCGTTCGAATAGACGTCGGCGCTGTCGAACAGATTGACCCCGGCCTCGAGACAGATGTCGACCAGCCTGCGCGCTTCATCAGCGCCGCTGCGGCCCCAGGCCGAAAACAGCGGACCCTGACCACCGAACGTATCGGTGCCGAAGCTGAGGACAGGGACTTTGAGCCCGGAGGCGCCGAGATTGCGATATTCCATGATCGTGTTCCCCTATTCTGCCGGGCACGCCGCGGCTGCGGTCTGCCTGCGGTCGAGCTGAAGACTCCATAGTGCGAGCACTAGACCGACTGCGGTGATGCCGGCCGCAACGAGCGGCAGTGCGGAGAGCCCGAGCCCGCGATCGATGGTGACGCCGCCGGCCCAGGCGCCGAGCGCGTTGCCGAGATTGAACGCGGCGATGTTGAGGCTAGAGGCGAGCGTGCGGCCACTGGAGCCGGCGGCTTCCAGCACGCGAAGCTGGAGCGGCGCGACCGTTGCAAAAGCTGCGATGCCGAGCAGCAGGATCAGCGCGATAGCAAGGATCTTGACCGACAGCACGACGGCGAGACCAAGCAGCACGATGGCGAGCGCTCCGAGCGTGCCGATCAGCGCGCGTGCGAGACCGCGATCGGCGAGCTTGCCGCCGGCGACGTTGCCGATCGCAAGACCCGCGCCGAACACCAGCAGGATCGGCGAGACCGCGGCTTCCGAAAAGCCGGTAAAGCGCGTCAGGATCGGCTGGATATAGGTGAAGACGACGAACAGGCCGGCGAAACCGAACACGGTCATGGCGAGGCCGAGCAATACCTGCGGACGACCAAGCACGGCCACTTCCTCGGCAAGTGAGATCGGCTTGTCGCCATTGCCGACATGGCCGGGCACCAGCGCCGCTACCACCGCAAAGGCGATCACGCCGATCACAGTCACCGCCCAGAATGCCGCGCGCCAGCCAAGCATCAGGCCGAACCAGGCGCCGAAGGGCACGCCGAGCAGGGTTGCGACCGTGAGGCCGATGAACATGGTTGAGATCGCGGAGGCGCGCTTGTCCTCGGCGACCAAGCTGGTCGCCACCACCGAGCCGACGCCGAAGAAGGTGCCGTGGGCGAGTGAGGTCAGCACGCGGGCCGCCATCAAGAACTCATAGTTGGGCGCCAGCGCGCAGGCCGCATTGCCGAGAGTGAAGATCGCCATCAGCGCCAACAGCACGGTCTTGCGCGGCAGCTGCCGTGTCGCCAGCGTCAGCACCGGTGCGCCGACAAACACGCCGAGGGCGTAGCCCGAGATCAAGAGGCCCGCGACCGGCACGGACACATGCATCTCGGCTGCGACCTGGAGCAACAGGCCCATGATGATGAATTCGGTGGTGCCGATGCCGAAGGCACCGGCGGTGAGCGCGAAGACGGCGGGAGGCATGCGTAGCTCCAATGCGAGGGACGAGCCATGCAGATAGCCGCGCGTGCGCAAAACCATTAGAATGTCCACAATCCATTCATTTATGACGTGAATTCAACATGGCCCGTTTCGACACCAATCGCTCCGCCGAGATGGAGGTCTTTGTCCGCGTCGTCGATCTCGGTGGATTCACCCAGGCCGCGCGAAACTTGCGCCTGACGCCCTCAGGCGTAAGCAAGCTGATCTCGCGACTGGAAGCACGGCTCGGCTCGCGGCTGATCAACCGCACCACGCGCAAGCTCACCCTGACCGAGGAAGGTCAGGCCTTCTACCAGCGCGCCGTGCGCATCCTCGCCGAGATGGAGGAGGCTGAGCGCGAGGCGGCTTCCGGCGCGGCGCCACGCGGCCGGCTCGCGGTCAACAGCAACATCCCCTTCGGCATGCTGCATGTGATGCCGCTGATCCCACGTTTCCTCGAACAACATCCCGACGTCACGCTCGATCTCGTACTGACCGATACGCTGATCGACCTCATGCAGGAACGCGCCGACGTCGCCATCCGCGTCGGGCCGTTACGAGCCTCACGTCTTGTCGCGCGAAAACTCGGCACCAGCCGCATGGTCGTCGTCGGCGCACCAAATTATCTGGCGCGCTTCGGCACGCCGAAGAGTCCGGCCGATCTCACTGAGCACCGCGGCATCGGCTGGACCTTTCCGCGCTCGATCCGCGGCTGGCCGTTCAAGCGCGGCGACCGCACCGAGGAAGCCGTACCGCCGCCGGCCGCGCGCGCCAGCGACGGCGAAGCCGCCCGTCGCCTCGCGCTCGGTAGCGTCGGCCTCGCCCGCCTCGCTCTCTTCCATATCGGCCCCGACATCGAAGCCGGACAGCTTGTTCCGATTCTACAAAACTACAATCCCGGCGACCGCGAAGACATCCACGCCGTCTATGTCGGCCACACCGCGCCCCTCCCCGCACGCGTGCGTGCGTTCATCGATTTTCTGGCCGAGCATGTGCGGGTGACCGATCCCGCGCTGAAGCGAACTGGGGATGGGAGGTGGAAATTGGTGGGATGAGATCGGCTGGCGGAGAGAGTGTCAGTCAATCCTGATTGACGTATAAGCTGTTTTTCATTCCGAAAGGTGGCAACCAACGGTCCTGGCTACTGGGCGCTTGGACACGCCTCGTAACATGATGGGGTAATGAGGATGACGACGAAACGGCCCTTTGACGGCTTCGATTTCGAAGGCTTCTGGAACGACTGTCCGTATTCCCTGGAGAACTATGTCGAGCCTCCGCCGAGCGACGAGCTGATCGCGTCCATTGAACAGGAAATGGGCGGGTATCGGCTGCCGGCGGCCTATGTCGACCTCGCACGGCGCCACAATGGCGGACTGGTCAAGCGGAACTGCCACCCGATGACGGAGCGTACAGGCTGGGCGGAGGACCACGTGGCTATCACCGGTCTCTACGCCATCGGCCGCACGTCCAAATATTCGCTCGCCGGGCAACTGGGCGCCAAGTTCATGATCGAGGAATGGGACTACCCGCCGATCGGAGTCGGCATTGCCGACACGCCGACCGCGGGCCACGAACTGATTATGCTGGACTACCGGGCCTGTGGAAAACGAGGCGAGCCGCAGGTCGTGTACGTCGACCAGGAGGATGACTACAGCATCACCGTCGTTGCGTCGGACTTCGAGACCTTCATTCGAGGCTTGGTCGAGGAATCCGAGTACGACACCGCTGAGGAGGATCGGGCTGCTGCGATCGCAGCCGTCGAGCGGGGAACGTTATCGCCCATCGTGGTGCGGGCCTTGGCCGCGGTCGGCAATTGTCTGCTGGACGGCGAGCGAATATTGCGAGCCTTGGCCCGGCAGATCGTGGACGAGAAGGGCTTCTTCGCCTTGCACGACGACGAGCGCTCGCACCTGATGTATGGATTGATGTTCTGGCTCTATTCGAGCCTTCGTACCGCCAGGTCCTTCGAAGCTTTCGTAATCCGTCCCAAGACGGGCACCTCCTACGACGACTCGCCGTGTTTCGAGCTGATGATCATTTTCGACCTTGTCGCCGACCCTTATGAATTCAACACGCGCGGGTACGCCGAGGGGTTTGTGAGGGACTGGTGGGACGCGTGCGTCGCAGGCGGCGACATCGCCGAGATGGCGGAAGGCTACCGTCTGACTCCCAAGGCCGAGGCGACCCTGCTCGGGCGGTTGGCGACGATTGCTGGCCCCTAAGTCAATAAGCCAGCGCGATGATTCGAGGTTTGTGCGATCCAGTCTCAGAGATTGCTTTGCTCGCGTGGGGGGCGCACATATTTAGCGGACCAATCAGGCCAGACGATCAAATCGCCCAGTGGCGGAGAGAGTGGGATTCGAACCCACGGTACGGTTTCCCGCACACACGCTTTCCAAGCGTGCGCCTTAAGCCACTCGGCCATCTCTCCGGAGCGCCCTCTCTTGAAGGGACGCCGGTGATTTTGCAAGAGATCGCGGGGAAATCGGGTGAATTTTCCGCAAGATATTGTATTTTATGGAGAATATCGAACGCCGCGCGCGTCCGGAATCTCCCTGCGGGCTGAACCGAAGGCCGGCCTGCTGCGACGATTCACTGGAGGCCAGCAAACACACCCGGGGACGCCATGACCATCCGCAAGACCATCGCCGCGCTCAGCCTGATTTCGGCCCTTGGCGCCGCCTTCGCTGGGCCTGCCGCCGCCCAAGTCTGCACACGCCAAGGGGTCGATGTGAGCTGCGACGACGGACGGCGCGGGGTGCTGTCGGGCGATGCCATCCTCTGGCCGGACGGGACGCGCTCCAGCACCACGCCGCATCAGAGCGTGATCATCGGCAACAAGAGTTCAGTGCATGTCGGGCCGGGCGTGTTCGTCGGTCAGGGCAACGGCATGGTGCCGCTGGATGATCCCAACGCGCCGAACAAGCGGCGCTGCGCAATCCTGGATGGTGTGTCGTATTGCTATTGAGGCGCGCGCCCTCACCTCGCCCCGTGACGACGAGGCGAGGTGAGGAAAGCTAAATCAACCGCACGCCCGAAATCGCCGACTTCAGCCAGCGCAGCGCTTGCGGCGGCTGGGCAGCGAGCGGCGCGACCGCGGCCTTTTCGGTGCGGCACTTCTCGAGCTCGGCGACGAAATCAGCGGCCCATTGCTGGATGGTGTGGCCGCGCAATGTCTTCATCATCGCTTCCCAGCGCATCTTGCGCTCAATGAGCGGCATCGCGGCTGCGATCGCGATTGCGCGGGCCATGCCGTCGATGTCGTGCGGATTGACGAGCAGCGCGGTGTCGAGCTCGTTGGCGGCGCCTGCGAATTTCGACAGCACCAGCACGCCGGGATCGGCCGGGTTTTGGGCAGCGACATATTCCTTAGCGACGAGGTTCATGCCGTCATGGAGCGGCGTCACCACGCCGACCTGCGCGGTGCGGTAGAGGCCTGCGAGCACGGCCTGGCTAAAACCCTTGTTGAGATAGCGGATCGGCGTCCAGTCAACCTCGCCGTGACGGCCGTTGACGTCGCTGACGAGCCGGGCGACGTCGTTCTGGAGATTGCCATAGGCCTCGATGCCGCCGCGCGAAGGGTTCGCGATCTGCAACAGCGAGATGCTGCGCAAGAACTGCGGCTGCGTGCTCCAGAGCCGGTCGAACGCGCTGATGCGATTGACGAGGCCCTTGGAGTAGTCGAGCCGGTCGACACCGATCGCGAGCCGCTCGCCGTTGAGGCTACGGCGCAGCCGCGATACGTCGGGATGCGAGACCGACTTCGCGGCATAGGCGGCGAACTTCTCCGCATCGATACCGATCGGAAACACTTCGCAGCGCGTGCTGCCGTGCTGGGAGACGACGACCCCATCCTCGATCGTGAGGCCGAGCTCGCCGCAGGCATAGCCGAGGAAATTCTGGCAATCCTCGTCGGTCTGGAAACCGAGCAGATCGTAGGCCAACATCGCCGTGATCAGCTCGCGATGGTTGGGCACGCCCTGCATCACCGCAGCCACGGGCCAGGGCGTATGCAGGAAGAAGCCGATCGGATCATCGACACCGAGGTCGCGCAGCTCCGCACCGAGAGCAAGGAAATGATAGTCCTGCACCCAGAACGCGGTCTTGTCTTTTCGGAAGCGCATCAAGGCGCGCGCCATGAAGGCGTTGACTTCGCGATAACTGACATAGTCGTCTTGAGAGACGCGGATGAGGTCGCTACGCGAATGCAGCGCCGGCCACAGTGCCGAATTGGCAAAGCCTTCGTAATAGCCGCCGTAATGCGCGGCCGGCAGATCCAGCGTCGCAATCGCCCCCGAGCCGAGCGCTTCGATCTCGGCAAACGGCTCCTTCTGGTGGCCGTCCCGCACACGGCCGGACGACCCCACCCAAATAGCACCCGAGTTTTCTACCACGGGAAGCAGCGCCGCAGCCAAGCCGCCCGTCATGGGCTCGTTGGGTTTGCCGCGCGCGACGCGATTTGAAACGACGACTAAGTTCACAGGTCGTCCCCTCCTGTTCATTCCACCCTGTTTAACTGATGTTCATCAATATGGTTCCTGATCATCGTTTCAACGAATTGAAACCAAAATCGGGCGCGTGCGTTGGAACCGGTTGCGCTGACGGAACCCGGAAATTTCGTTGCAAAGACAGTTTTTGCGGCTTCATTGCGCAGCATCAATTGCACGCGCGATGGAACTGCGCGAGCGACATTACGCTGACGTGTGGCGCTGCCTTGCTTTTACCGCGGATCGAGCAGACGTGCGAGGAACGCACGCACGTCGCTTGGGGCATCGAAGTGGCCATTGACGCCCATGGCGCGGCGGCCGACCGAGAAAGAGAGGCCGTTCATGTCGGGCATGATCGCGAACACGGTTTCGTCGGTGACGTCGTCGCCGATAAAGATCGGGCGGCGCCCCCTGAACGGCTCGTGCTTCATCAATTCGCGCACGCCGGTCGCCTTGGTGAAGCCGGAATGCTTGATTTCGCAGACGAACTTGCCGGGCAACACCTCGATCGGTGCAGTGGGAAGATCGGCGCGGATCAGCGAGACGGCTTCGTAAATCGCCTTCTCCGCGTGTGGCGCGAGGCGATAATGCAGCGCCAGCGAATAGCCCTTGTCTTCGAGCAGAATGCCTGGGCTGAGCTTCGCGATCGCGGCCAGCCGCCGCTTCAGCTCCTTGTCCATCGGCGGCGCATGCACGTCGTCAGCTTCATTGCCGACCGAAAGGCGCATCTCCGCGCCGTGACCGGCGACAGCGCGAAACACGTCAGGCGCAAAGATCAAATCGATGTCGTTGAGCGAACGGCCGCTGACCATGGCCAGCGCGCCCGACGTAAGCTGCGCCAGGCGGTTGAGCGTATCTGACAGGCCCGGCGGCACCCAGACCTCGCGTGGCGTCGGCATCAATTCGAGTAGCGTGCCGTCGATATCGAGCAGGATCGCAGTCTCGTTCAGATGCGGCACGAGCGCATGCGGCACCGGCACCGAGTCGGGCGCTTCATCGTCGGGCATGGCGCGCTTCTGATCCAATTCAGCGAGTTCCGATTTCATAGTCTACTCCATAAAGGCAAGCGGCCGCGCGATTTGTTCGAGCGATTTGCGTTCCGCAGAGATTGCGTAGCGCCACGCCACGATCGCGGCCACGATCATCAGCAAAGCCCCCAACAAATAGCCAGCGAACACGCTGCTGCGTGATCCCGTGTCGATCAGCGCGCCGAACAGCGCCGGCCCGGCAACGCCGCCGATGCCGGTGCCGACCGCGTAGAACACCGCGATCGCCAGCGCGCGGATCTCCAGCGGAAAGGTCTCGCTGACGGTGAGATAAGCCGCGCTCGCGGCGGGCGAGGCAAAGAAGAAGATCACCATCCAGGCGATGGTCTGCCCTTGCGCGCTGAGCGCGCCGATCGAGAACAGATAGCCGGACACCGCGAGCAATACGCCCGATACGCCATAGGTGAACACGATCATGATGCGGCGGCCAAGCGTGTCGAACAGACGGCCGAGCAGCAGGGGGCCGAGGAAATTTCCTGCGGCAAACGGCAGGAGGTACCAACCGACATGATCGGCGCTGATCCCGTAGAAATCGGTCAGCACCAGCGCGAAGGTGAAGAAGATCGCGTTGTAGAAGAAGGCCTGCGCGACCATCAGCACCAAGCCGACCACCGCGCGCTGGCGATAAGTGAAGAACAACGTATGCACGACTTCGCGGATCGGGGTGTGATCGCGCATCTTCAGGCGTATTGTCGCGAAGCGTCCATCGCTTGCATCCTGGTCGTGTCCGATCACCGAGCGCTCGATGTCGTCGACGATGGCGTGAGCCTGATCGGGCTGGCCGTGGATCATCAGCCAGCGCGGACTCTCGGGGATCCACATCCGCATCAACAGCACGACGAGGCCGATGCTCGCACCGATGAGATAGGCGAGACGCCAGCCGAGATCGGGGCCGATCACCGCGGGGTCGAGCAGAACGATAGCGGCGACCGCACCCATCGCAGCGCCGATCCAGAAACTGCCGTTGACGACGAGATCGGTCCAGCCGCGATAGCGCGCCGGCACCAATTCCTGGATGGTCGAATTGATCGCGGTGTATTCGCCGCCGATCCCGGCGCCGGTGAGGAATCGAAACAGTGCATAGCTTGTGACATTCCAGGACAGCGCGGTTGCGGCGGTCGCAGTGAGGTAAAGCGCGAGCGTGATGAAGAACAGTTTTTTGCGGCCGATGCGGTCGGTCAGCCAGCCGAAGCCGAGCGCGCCGAGCACCGCTCCCGCGAGGTAGGCGGAGTTGGCGATGCCGAGATCGAGATTGGAGAAGCGCAGCGTCGGGCTCTGCTTCAGCGCACCGGAGAGCGCGCCGGCGAGCGTCACCTCGAGACCGTCGAGGATCCAGGTGACGCCGAGCGCCAGCACGACGCGGGTGTGGAAGCCGCTCCACGGCAACGCGTCGAGCCGCGCAGGAATGCTGGTCTCGATGATTCGATCGGTCGCGGCTGCCACCGAGACCGAGGATCCATAGTTCAGCGCTGAGCTGTGCTGCAATTCCATCGCGTCGTTGTGTCTGACCAATACGATCATCCCGGATTCGCAGGATGGACTGGGGTCGATCCGATCATGGGGGTGCGGCATTCCGCCTGCCACCTGCGACAACGCCTGCGGCAAGGGCAGGTTCCAATAGGAACTGCCCTTCGCGCCGTCCGTTTCCGCTGGAGCCGCAAGGAGTTGATGCATGGCTCAAGTCAGAAAGACGACACCTTCGCGAAAAGTAACAACTCGCAAGACAAGCAAGACAACAGCCAGGAAGACCAGCGCCAAGCGTAACGCCGCGCGCAAGGGCTCGAAACGCGCGGCGCCGAAGCGCTGGTCTCAGCGGGTGACGAAGGAGAGCGACGCGCTCGACCTCAAGCGCGGCGTGTTCAAACTAACGAGCCCGAAGAAGATCGCGGCCTCGCTGAAGAGCTCCGCCGAGCATAGCGCGCGCCGCAAGGCCGGCGCGTATCGCTCGGCGCTGTCGATGCTGACGTTCTACATCAACCGCGCCGGCAAGACGCTGCCGAAGACGCAGCGGGAGCGGCTTGAGCGAGCAAAGGAGGAGCTGAAGCGAGCGTTCGGGAGAGAGTGAGATTCGCGCGATGAACGCTACGCCGCCCTGATATTCGCCATGAACCGGTCGAGCTCGGCGCGGAGGCGGGTGCTTTCGGACGACAGTGTTTTCGCCGAGTTCAGCACCTCTTCCGAGGCCGAGCCGGTCTCGGCGGCGCCGCGGTTGACCTGGCCGATGTCGGTGGCGGCGGTCTGGGTGCCTTGCGCGACGGTCTGAACGCTGCGTGCAATCTCCTGGGTCGCGGCGCCCTGCTGCTCCACGGCGCTCGCGATCGACGTCGAGATCGAAGATATCTGGCCGATGGTCGCGCCAATCTCCTTGATCGCGGCAACCGACTCCGCAGTCGCACCCTGCATGCCCGTGATGTGCGACGAAATCTCATCAGTCGCCTTCGCGGTCTGGCTCGCCAGCGACTTCACTTCGCTCGCAACCACCGCAAAGCCGCGGCCGGCTTCACCGGCGCGCGCCGCTTCGATGGTCGCGTTCAGCGCGAGAAGGTTGGTCTGCTCGGCGATCGCCGTGATCAGTTTGACGACTTCGCCGATCTGCTGCGCGGCATGCGAGAGTTTCCCGATCCGGCCATCGGTTTCCTTCGCCTGCACAACGGCGGCTTCCGCAATGCGGCTGGAGTCGCGGACCTGACGGCCGATCTCCTCGACGGAAGCCGAGAGCTCCTCGGTGGCGGTCGCGACCGACTGCATGTTGCTCGAGGCCTGTTCGGAGACGCCGGCGACCTGGCTCGACAGGGTCTGCGTGGTCTCGGCGGTACGGGTCAGCGTTGAGGCTGACGATTCGAGCTGCACGGCGGAGGCCGAAACGTTGGACACGATGGCGCCGACCGCGCTCTCGAAATCATCGGCAAAACGGATCAGCTCGGAGCGACGCGCCGTGGCCAGTTCCTTGTTTTGGGCTTCGCTGGCCGCGGCATCGCGCTCGGCCTTGGCCACTGCCTGCACCTTGAACTCTTCGACCGCGCCGGCCATCTCGCCGATCTCGTCCTTGCG
>NZ_JYMS01000009.1:0-2022 GCF_000938285.1 Bradyrhizobium sp. LTSP857
GGCGGCGATCAGGGTGATGGTGCCAGTCAGGGCGGTGGTGCCGCCGGCGCCGGTCGTTGCCGTCGAACCCGTCAGGGCGCCGATGGTCGCACCGAGGGTCGTGGTGCCGCTCGCCGCCGTGGTGCCGCCCGCCGCGCCGTCAAACAGCACGTTGCTGCTCGCAGTCGCGCTGGCAAAGGAGGTGGTGCCGCGCAGGTCGGCCGCCGTCGCACCCGCGATCGTGGTGGAGACGTTGGACTTGGTGGAGTAACCGACCGTGGTCTGCAGCGCCTGGTTGGCGATCGACTTCGCGGAGTCGATCAGCTTCTGCAGCGAGGTGATGCCGGTGTTGGCGGCCTGGAGCACCTGCACGCCGTTGGCGATACCATCGAGCAGATTGTTGATGTCGCTGGCGCGGTTGTCGAGCGACTGTGCCGTGAAGAAGTTGGTCGGATTGTCCAGGGCCGAGTTGACGCTCTTGCCGGTCGACAGACGGCTCTGAGTGGTGGCGAGAAGATCAGCGGTGGACTGGAGAGAGAGCAGGTTCTGACGAACCGATGAGGAGAGAACAATACCGGACATTGAGTGTTACCCTTCTGGTACGCAACGCAACAAACTTCGATTAGGATTAATCGATGTCCGGGACGGTGAACGTAGGTGGCTAACAAAGCATGAAGTGTGTCGCGCCAGACCTCGCGTGGATTCACCATATGAGCGATCGGAGCGAAATCGAGCTCATGCGTATCGCCATGATAGAATGATGCTTTTCGTTGCAGCCGCCAACCATTTGCTACTTGTCAACCATAACTCAGAGTGAGCAATCGGCTGCATATGAATGCATCGTCTTCACGTCACTGCGCGACGCAAACAACGCCCGGGCAAAAAGAAAGCGGCGGGGCCGAAGCCCCGCCGCTCTATTGTCTTGCGATGTTGTCCGCTTATTAGCGGAGCAGCTGGAGCACGCTCTGCTGCGACTGGTTGGCCAGCGACAGCGCGGAGACCGCGATCGACTGACGGGTCGACAGCGCCTGGCTGTTCGCCGCTTCGACGTTGGTGTCCGCCAGGGTCAGGTTCGACGAACCGGTCTGCAGCACGTTGATCAGGTTCTTGTTGAAGTCCTGACGAACCTGCACGACCGAGAGGTTCGAACCGAGGCTCGAGGCTTCCGAGCGCAACGTGCTCGACGCGGCGTTCAGGTTCGACAACACCTTGTTGGTGGCGGAGTTGTCGATGAAGTCGACACCGCTGGTCAACGAGGCGAGGCCCAGACCCTTGGAGTTGTAGGTCACGCCGGTGATGCTGAGGTTGGACTTGCCGGTCTCGTCGAACACCAGCTTGAGCTGGTCGCCGTTCAACAGGTTGACGCCGTTGAACGAGGAGTCCTGCGAGGTCGTGTCGATCTGGTTCAGGATGTTGTTGTACTGAGAGACCAGATTTGCACGCGACGTCTGCGCAACCGTGTCCTGGACGGGGCTGGAAGCCGTCGAGAACGTCAGCGACGAGGTCAGCGTGCCGCCGATCGCACCACCCGCAGCGCTCGAACCGATGGTCGAGGACGCGAAGTCGTTGGTGGTCGAGACCGTCAGCAGGCCGTTGGCGTCGATCGTCGCGGTCAGGTTGTTGGCCTGAAGCGCCGTGTTGAGCTGGTCAAGCGTCTTGACCGTGCCGTTGGTGCCATCGCCGAAGGTGACATTGACCGCCGTGCCGCTGTTGAAGGAGCTGAAGGTCAAGGTCTTGCCGGTGATGCCGCCGACGCCGGAGGTACGAGCCGCGGTGAAGGCGCTCGAGGTCCCGGTGTTGCCGGCAAAGCCGAGCACGTTCAGCGCGTTGCCGGTGCCGGTGATCGACAGATCGGCATTGACGCCGGTCGAGATCTTGAGCTGACCAGACGAATTGATCGTCGAGTTCGACTGGCCAGTTGCGGTCAGAAGCGATGCAGTGCCGTTGGCGTTGACCGTCGCGGTCTGCACGCCGGTGGCAAGGTCGATCGCCTTCAGCACGTCGTTGACCGTGCCGGCCTGGAGATAGACCGTCGAGTTGCCG